>JAPUEK010000011.1 GCA_027492585.1 Paracoccaceae bacterium
CCCCCCCCCACACCACCCCCCCCCCACCCCCCCCCCCCCCCCGCCCCCCCCCCCCCCCCATCCACCAGCCCCCGGGGCGGGGGGGGGGGCCCGCCCCCCCCCCCCCCCCCCCCCCCCCGTGTGGCGAAGGGCGCAACGCGCGCCGGATGCCGATGGACGCATCGGAAATAGATGCGCGATTCATGTTCTAATACTGCAAAAACGAATAAAAACGAAAATTCCATTTGACCGAATCCGCGTTTGCCCGCAAACATCCCGCAGATGAGGAGGCCGTGATGACGGATGCCGGGCAATCGGGGATGACGGCGGGGGTGGTGGATCTTTTCATCATCGGCGGCGGGATCAATGGCTGCGGGATCGCGCGCGATGCGGTCGGGCGGGGCCTCAGCGTCACGCTGGCCGAAAAGGGCGATCTGGCGCAAGGCACCTCTTCCGCGTCGACCAAGCTCTTCCACGGCGGGCTGCGCTATCTGGAATATTTCGAGTTCCACCTCGTCCGCGAGGCTCTGGAGGAGCGGGAAACGCTGCTCGTCGCCATGCCCCACATCTCCTGGCCCATGCGCTTCGTGCTGCCCTATCATCCGGACATGCGGTTCGAGGGCGATACGCCGACCGGGCGGCTCCTGTCCTTCGTCCTGCCCTGGATGAAGGGGCGGCGCCCGGCCTGGCTGATCCGGCTCGGCCTTTTCCTTTACGACACGCTGGGCGGGCGCAAGATCCTGCCCGCGACCCGCAGTCTCGATCTGGCGACGGACCCGGCGGGGCGGGCGTTGCAGCCGAAATTCCGCAAGGCCTATGAATATTCCGACTGCTGGGTGCAGGATTCGCGGCTCGTGGCGCTCAATGCCCGCGATGCGGCGATCCGCGGCGCGCAGGTGCTGGTGCAGAGCCGCGTGACCTCCGCCACGCGCGAAGGCGACCTGTGGCGGATCGAGGTGACGGGGCCGCAGGGCGCCAGCACCCACCACGCCCGCGCGCTCGTCAATGCCGGCGGCCCGTGGGTGGAGGATGTGCTTCGCAACGTCGCCCATTCCACGTCGCGCGAAGGGGTGCGGCTGGTGCGCGGCAGCCATATCGTTACCCGCAGGCTTTACGACCACGACCGCTGCTATTTCTTTCAGGGGACCGACGGGCGCATCATCTTCGCCATCCCCTATGAGCAGGATTTCACCCTGATCGGCACCACCGATGCCGACCATCAGGGCGCCCCCGAAGACGCCCGCTGCACCGAGGCGGAACGGGATTACCTCTGCGCCTTCGCTTCCGGCTATTTCGCCAGGCCGGTGACGGCGGCGGATGTGGTCTGGTCCTATTCCGGAGTCCGCCCGCTTTACAATGACGGGGCCAGTTCGGCCACGGCGGCGACGCGGGAATATGTGCTGAGCCTCGATGCGGGGGAGGGGGCGCCGCTGCTCAATGTCTTCGGCGGCAAGATCACCACCTACCGGCGGCTGGCGGAAAACGCCTTGTCCAAACTCGCACCCTATTTCCCGCAGGCAAAAGGCAATTGGACGGCGCGGGTGCCGCTTCCCGGCGGGGATTTCCCGCAGGACGGCGTGGCGGCGCTGATCGCGGGGCTGAAGACCCGCTATCCGTTCCTGTCCGACGGCTGGGCGACGCGCCTCGTCCGCGCCTATGGGTCGGAGGCCGGAACGGTCCTTGACGGCGCGACACGTCTTGAAGCTCTCGGCCGCGACTTCGGCGGCACCCTGACCGAAGCGGAGGTCCGCTGGCTCATGACCCATGAATTCGCCACCCGCGCGGCGGATGTGGTCTGGCGGCGCAGCAAGCTTGGCCTCAGGATGACGGCGGAGGAGATCGCGGCTCTGGATGCGTTCATGACCGCCTGAGCCGCCGGGCGGCAGAACACCGCTTTCGGGGAGGGAAGCTTGCGATGACCCATATTCTTGCCATTGATCAGGGAACGACCTCCAGCCGGGCGATCCTGTTCGATGCCTCCCTGCGGGTCGTGGCCGCCGCGCAGGAGGAGTTTGCCCAGCACTATCCCGCCCCCGGCTGGGTGGAGCATGAGCCGGCCGATCTCTGGGCCACTGTCGTCCGCACCGCGCGGGCGGTGATCGAAGGCGCGGGGGCCGGGGCGGTTTCGGCCATCGGCATCACCAATCAGCGGGAAACGACCCTCCTCTGGGACCGCGCCACGGGGGAGCCGCTGCATCGCGCGATCGTCTGGCAGGACCGCCGCACCGCCGATCTCTGCGAGACGCTGAAGGCCGCCGGCCATGAGCCGATGATCACGGCGCGCACCGGCCTGCTGCTCGATCCCTATTTCTCGGCGACCAAGCTGCGCTGGCTGCTGGACCATGTACCGGATGCGCGCACGCGGGCCGAGGCGGGGGAACTGGCCTTCGGCACGGTGGACAGTTTCCTCATCTGGAAGCTGACGGGCGGCAAGGTCCATGCCACCGATGCCACCAATGCCGCGCGCACCATGCTTTACAACATCGGGACCGGGGGTTGGGATGCGGAGATCTGCGCGCTTCTCTCCATCCCCATGGCGCTTCTGCCGGAGGTGAAGGATTGCGCCGCCGATTTCGGCACGACCGATCCCGCGCTTTTCGGGCGGGCCATCCCGATTGCCGGGGTGGCGGGGGACCAGCAGGCGGCGACCGTGGGTCAGGCCTGCTTTCGGCCCGGCATGATGAAATCGACCTATGGCACCGGCTGCTTCGCGCTTCTGAACACCGGGGCTGACCGGGTGCCGTCCACCAACCGGCTGCTCACCACCATCGCCTATCAGCTTGACGGCAAGCCGACCTATGCGCTCGAAGGGTCGATCTTCATCGCAGGCGCCGTGGTGCAATGGCTGCGCGACGGGCTGAAGATCATCGGCTCCGCCGCCGAGACGCAGGGCCTCGCCGAAGCGGCCGATCCCGCGCAGGAGCTGGTGCTGGTCCCCGCCTTCACCGGCCTCGGCGCGCCCTATTGGCGGCCGGAGTGCCGGGGGGCGGTCTACGGGCTGACCCGCAATTCCGGCCCGGCGGAGATGGCGCGGGCGGCGCTCGAAAGCGTCGGCTACCAGACCCGCGACCTCTTGGAGGCGATGCGGGCCGACTGGGGGGCGGCGGCCGAAGGCGTGCTGCGCGTCGATGGGGGGATGGTCGCCAGCGACTGGACCATGCAGTTTCTGGCCGACATTCTCGGCGCCCCGGTGGATCGCCCGGTGGTGACGGAGACGACGGCGCTTGGCGCGGCCTATCTGGCCGGTCTGCGCGTCGGGCTTTGCCCGCCCCCGGCGGAATTCGCGCAGAGCTGGGCGCTGAACCGGCGCTTCACCCCGGCGATGGCGCCCGCGGCCCGCGACCACAAATACGCCCGCTGGAAAAAGGCGGTGGCGGCCACGCTGGCCTTCTGAGCCGGACGTTTCCGAAAGGTCTTGATCGGTGGGGCGGCCTGCCGCATCGTGGAGACCTATTTCGATCTGTCTTTTCATGAGGCTTGCAGATGCCGTCATTCCGCATGACGGAAGGCTATCAGGGTCTTCTGTCCACCTTTCTGAACCAGATTCCCGAAACCGGGCAGGTCATGTCGATGACGGCGGATTCCCCGATCATCAAGCCGCCCTACAAGGCCGCCGACATCGACGCCAACAAGGCGATCAAGAGCAACCCGGCCTTCGAGAAATACACCGGCTACAGCCAGCAGGCCCTGCTGAAGAAATGGGCCGATCCCGCCAACCGCACCACCACCTGCAACGAGTTCTGCTCCAAATGCGCCAATGCCATGGGCTATGTCGCCGCCGACAGGAATGACGGGGTGGGCCGCTTCGACATCGCCGACTATCTGACGCGCTATGGCAAGGGCCATTGCTGGGTTCCGGCGCGCAGCGGCGCGCAGCCGGAATATGGCGACATCTTCCGCCTCTTCGCGCCCAGCCCCGACCACAACGGCGTCCCGCTGAACCATATGGGCGTCTCGCTCGGGATCGAGGGCAAAAGCTGGTATACGGTCGAATCAGGTCAGGCGGGGCCGAGCACCGGCTATGACGCGATCGAGCGCAAGACCCGCGACTGGAAGCCCGACAGCCTGCAGGGCTGGGTGAACATGTCCGCGCTCCTCGGCGCGGGCGACCGGCTGCCCTATTGGCTCGGCGGCTGGTGGCAGGTCGAGGAAGGCCCCTACGAGGTCTGGTATTACTACTTCGCCTCGCCGAACAAGGTCTACTACACCCCGAACGCGCCGCGCTCTCTGACCGCGCCGCCGATCCAGCCCGGCACCGTCGGCAATGTGACGATAAAGGGCATGTTCGGCCTGCAGATCCGCTGGAACAGCGCGGATGTGGATGAGACCTTTGCCGTCAGCCTGCAGGACACGAAGCTCCGCAAGTTCGCCATGACCGGTAAGACGGTGAACCAGGTGCCGCTGACGGCGACGCGGATGATGATCGAGGGGCTGTTGTAGGGGGCTGGCGGGGCCGTTGCCTTTCCGCCTTCCTTGCCCTCGCCCAACGGGGGGGGCCTTGCATGATCTGCCGTGCGCCCTCCCGTTCCGCCGATCCCCCCAGGAAAGGGAGGGATCGGAAGGGCGCAAGGACCTTTGCCAGATCAGCGTTCCCCGTTTCTCGCTGGCCGGATGTGCCACCGCAACATCGGGCGGATCAGAAAACGCGACCCGCGTTTTCTGCCCGCTTGGGAACGGGGCCACGGACCGCTCGCTCCCCCGACCGGGGAGGCCAAGCCGGGGAGGGTGCTGGCCGGCAGCCTTTGGGGCCACAGGCGGATGGCGGGAGCCTGCCGCATGACAGAGGCGGTGGTCCCTGCCAGATCGGGCGACCGTTCTCGCGGGTGGGATGTGCCGCCGGAACCTCCGGCGGACCAGAAACACACCCCTTCGGGCGGATGAAGAAATGCGATCCGCGTTTTCCTGCCCGCGCGGGAACGGCTCATCCGAGCCGTTCATCCCGATCAACCGGCAAGACCAGTGCCTGCCCCGGCGGCCGGAGCCGCCGCAGATGACGGGGCGGGTGCTGGCCGGAGGCTTTGGCCTCCGGCCGGAAGGGGGCAGATGGCGCCGCATGGCAGAGGTGATGTGGCCTTTGCCAGCCTGATCCCGTTCTGCGCCTTCTCTGCGGGCGGAAGAGCAGGAAGCGGCGACAACGCGCGGGGGTAAAGCCGCTTGCACCTCCTTGCCGCGGGCTTGTCGCGGGGAGGGGCGGTTTTCGTTCCTCCCGTGCGCGGATCAGGACCTTTCCCGCCGGAGCGCCGCCCTCCTTCTGCCCATCGCAGGCGGCGAAGGTTGACCCTTCCCCCCCGCCCCCTGTATCGAAGCGCAGATCCCCTTGCCGAAAGCCCTGTCCCGTGACCATCCACCTGCACCAGAACGACCTGCCCGACGGGCTGACCCTTGGCCCCGTCGTCGCCATCGACACGGAGACCATGGGCCTTGATCCGCGGCGGGACCGGCTTTGCGTCGTGCAGCTTTCGGATGGCAGGGGCGACGCGCATCTGGTGCAGATCGCCAGGGGGCAGACCTCGGCCCCCAATCTGGAACGGCTCCTGACCGATCCGGCGGTGCTGAAGCTCTTCCACTTCGGGCGCTTCGACGTGGCGGCGCTGAAGCGGGCCTTCGGCGTGCTGACCGCTCCGGTCTGGTGTACCAAGATCGCCTCGAAGCTGATCCGCACCTATACCGACCGCCACGGGCTGAAATACCTTCTGGCCGAATATGTCGGTGTCGATGTGTCGAAGGCGCAGCAGACCTCCGACTGGGGTTCGGCGCAACTGACCGACGCGCAGCGCGAATATGCCGCCTCGGACGTGCTTTACCTGCACAGGCTGAAGGACGCGCTCGAAGCGATCCTGCACCGCGAAGGCCGGATGGACCTCGCGCAGCGGTGCTTTGACTTCCTGCCGACGCGGGCCGAGCTTGACCTCCTCGGCTGGGAGGAACCGAATGACCTCTTCCACCACTGACCGCGAAGCCCTGCTTGCCACCGGCCGCCGCGTCCTCCAACGCGAGGCGGAGGCGCTGAGCCTGCTTGGCGCCGCGCTCGACGGCGGTTTCGCCGCAGCGGTGGAGCTGATCCTCGCCGCCAGGGGCCGGGTGATCGTTTCGGGCATGGGCAAATCCGGCCATGTGGCGCGCAAGGTCGCAGGCACCCTCGCCTCCACCGGCACGCCCGCGCATTTCGTCCATCCCGCCGAGGCGAGCCATGGCGATCTCGGCATGGTCATGCAGGGGGATGTGGCGCTCGTCCTGTCGAATTCCGGCGAGACGACGGAACTGGCCGACATCATCGCCCATACCCGCCGCTTTTCGATTCCGCTGATCGGGGTGGCCTCGCAGGCAGGCTCCACCCTGCTGCGGCAGGCGGAGGTGGCGCTGCTGCTGCCACCCGCGCCCGAAGCCTGCGAGACGGGGATCGTGCCGACCACCTCCACCACGATGATGCTGGCGCTCGGCGATGCGCTCGCCATCGCGCTGATGGAGCATCGCGCCTTCACCCCCGATCATTTCCGCCTCTTCCACCCCGGCGGCAAACTCGGCGCGAAGCTGCTCAAGGTGCGCGACCTGATGCACGCCGACCTGCCGCTGATCGCCGAGAGCCGCCCGATGAGCGAGGCGCTGCTCCAGATCAGCCGCTCCGGTTTCGGGGTGGTGGGCGTGACCGGGGCCACGGGGGCGCTTGCGGGCATCATCACCGACGGCGACCTGCGCCGGCATATGGAGGGGCTCCTGTCCCTGACGGCGGGGCAGGTGATGACCCGCTCCCCCCGGACCATCGCGCCGGACGCCCTGGCGGGCCAGGCGCTTGCACTGATGAACGACCGCAAGATCACCTGCCTTTTCGTGATGGCACCGGGAGAGGCCGCGCCGCAGGGCATCCTGCATATCCACGATTGTCTGCGTGCGGGGGTGGCCTGACATGGCCCGGACCGCCCGCGACAACCTCCATTCCCGGCTGGTGGCGATCCTCAAGGTCACGCTGCCGCTGGTGGCGCTTGCGATCCTCTCGACGCTGTTCCTCTTCTCGCGGACCATCGACCCGGAGGATGCCATTCCTTACGCCGATGTCGATATTGCCGACCGGCTGCGAGAGCCGCGCATGACCGGCGCGGGTTATTCCGGCGTGACGGTGGATGGCTCCGCCCTGACGCTGACGGCGGCGGAGGCCGCGCCGGATGCCAGCGGCGGCACGGCGCGCGAGCTGCATGGGCGGCTCGAAACCCCGGACGGCGCGCGCACGGACATTGCCGCCTTCACCGCCCGGCTCGACAGCGCGGCGAAGCTGATGCATCTGACCGGCGGGGTGGAGATCACCTCCTCCACCGGCTGGCTGCTCGGGGCTGACGGCTTCGACATCGCCCTCGACCGCACCTCGCTGCAAAGCACCGGCCCGGTGGCCGGCAGCGGGCCGGGCGGGCAGATTTCGGCCAATTCGTTGCGGATCGAGCGGCAGGGAGCGGCCGGCAGCCCCTATCTTCTGGTTTTCAACGGCGGTGTGCGGCTGCTATACCAGCCGGAGAAGTGAAGGAATTTCCATGTTCGATAGGTTGAAACCGCTTCTGTTCCTCTTCGTGCTCGGCCTGTCCGGGCCGGCCCTTGCCGAAGGCACCAGCGTCGCCTTCGGCGGGCTGAAGGCCGACACCACCCTGCCGGTGGAGGTGAAGGCCGACAGTCTCGCCGTCGATCAGGCCACGGGCGAGGCCAATTTCGAGGGCAATGTGCTGGTGACGCAGGGGGCGATGACGCTTTCGGCGGCGAAGATCCGGGTGGAATATTCCAAGGACCGCAAGAAGATCGCCAAGCTCCACGCCTCCGGCAAGGTCACGATCGTCAACCAGACTGATGCGGCGGAGGCTGCGGAGGCCGTCTATACCCCCGACAGCGGCGAAGTGGTGATGACCGGCGATGTGCTGCTGACCCAGGGACAGGCGGCGATCCGGGGCCAGAAGCTGGTCATCGACCTCAAATCCGGCACCGGGCGGATGGTCGGCGGGGTGACGACGACCTTCGTGCCGGGGGGCAACTGATGCCCTCGCCTGAGCTGAAAGTGACCGAGGGCGATGCGGGTCTTTCCGTCCGCAACCTGCGGAAAAGCTACAAGCGCCGGGTGGTGATCCGCGATGTCTCGATCCATCTGAGCCGGGGCGAGGTCGTGGCGCTGCTTGGCCCGAACGGCTGCGGCAAGACTACCTGCTTCTATTCCATTGCCGGTCTCGTGACGCCCGAAGGCGGGCAGGTGCTGATCGACGGGCGCGATGTGACCGCCCTGCCGATGTATCGCCGCGCCCGGCTCGGCATCGGCTATCTGCCGCAGGAAGTCTCGATCTTCCGCGGCCTCACGGTGGAGGACAACATCCTCGCCGTGCTGGAAATCCGCGTCCCGGACCGGCACAAGCGCCGTGAGCGGCTCGAAGAACTGCTGGGCGAGTTTTCGATCACCCATCTGCGCCGCGCCCCCGCCCTTGCCCTTTCCGGGGGGGAGCGTCGTCGGGCGGAGATCGCGCGCTGCCTTGCCGCCGATCCGAAATACCTGCTGCTCGACGAGCCTTTCGCCGGTGTGGACCCGATTGCCGTGGGCGAGATCCGTCACCTCGTCCACGATCTCAAAAGCCGGGGAATCGGGGTGCTGATCACCGATCACAACGTCCGCGAGACGCTGGAGATCGTGGATCGCGCCTATATCCTGCATGACGGGGTGGTTCTCAAATCCGGGACCACGGATGAGGTCGTGCGTGACGAAATGGTGCGCCGCGTCTATCTCGGCGAGAACTTCCGCATCATTTAGCCAAGCCTCCACAGGGTTGTTGACAAGCGCCCCTCCGCATCCCCAAATGAGAAGGATGCGAGCGACCCACGCCCAGAGCCTTCCGTCCGAAGCGGCCGTCCCACGGCCTCGCGGCGTGTGGCGATTGGTCTTGCTAACCCTTTCTGGACCAAAACGAATCTACCCTTCCGCAGCCTGCGGAAGGTCCTGACCTTTTGCGCGAAGGAGGCATCATGCGCTACCAGATCAGCGGGAAACAAATCGACATCGGGGAGGCTCTGCAAACCCATGTGAAAGCCGAACTCGGCGAGGTGGTGGAGAAATACGCCCAACGCCCGACCGAGGCCGTCATCGTGTTTTCGCGGGTCGCCCATGAGCATGTCTGCGAGACGACCATCCATCTGGCCACCGGGCTGACCGCCCAGGCCAGGGGACATGCCGCTGAAATCTATGCCGCTTTCGAATCCTGCCGCGAAAAGATGGACAAGCAGTTGCGCCGCTACAAGCGCCGGTTGCGGAACCATCACCGCGACCGTGCGGAACCCGTTGAATTCGCCGCAGGCTCCGCCTATATCCTCGCGCCAACTGAGGAGCCGGAAGATGAGGATACGGGCGCCCTCCAGCCGATCGTGATTGCCGAGATGGAGACGAAGATTCCTTCGATCACCGTCGGGGAGGCGGTCATGCAGCTGGAACTGGGCGGCCAGCATTTTCTGGTGTTCCGCAATGAAGGACACAGCGGCGTGAATGTGGTGTACCGTCGGGACGACGGGAACATCGGCTGGATCGACCCGCGCAACAGCAAATGATGCGGTCCCGCGAGGGGCTAGCTTGAACGGGAACCGCAAATGGACCTATCCAGCCTACTGACACCCGCGGCGGTGCGCGTCGTCGGACAGATGACCAGCAAGAAGCGGCTTTTTCAGGAACTGGGGGAGATTGCCGCGCAGGCCTACGGGCTGAGCGCGGCAACCGCCATTGACGGCCTGCAGGAGCGGGAAAGCCTCGGGCCGACCGGGGTGGGCAATGGCATTGCCCTGCCCCATGCGCGGCTGGTCGGCCTGCACAAGATCACCGGCATATTCCTGCGGCTGGAAAAGCCGCTGGAATATGATTCTGTTGACCGCCAGCCGGTCGATCTCGCCTTCTGCCTGCTCGCGCCGAAGGATTCGGGAGTGGATCACCTCAAGGCGCTGGCCCTCGTCAGCCGCACCATGCGCGATGCGGCGGTCTGCGCCAAGCTGCGCGCCAATACCGATCCGGCCAAGCTCTACGCGATCCTGACCGAGGCCCGCACCCCGCAAGCCGCGGCCTGAGCGTTCGGGCCTGATAGGGGGGCGTGGCGCTAAGCTGCGGCCCCGGAGGGGTTTTGCACCCCTCCGGACCTCCCCGCAGGATATTTATGCACAGTGGATGGAGGGGCGGGTTTTCAGCCCGCCCAATCCGCGAAGCCAAAGGCCGTATAGTCGCGCCAATAGGTTGCGCGGGCGGCTTCCTCCAGATCCGGGCCGTAAAGATCGGCCAGCGGAAAGGTGTGCTTTTCCTGAGCCGGGGGCAGGGGCGGCAGCTCCTGCCCGATCTCCTGCGCCAGAAACGCCAGCCCCGCCTCCAGCCGGTCCTCGCGCAGCACCAGATCCGGCCCCTGCAACTGCGAAAAGCCTTGCAGGATCGCGTTCTGGGTGGCGAATTGCGGCGGCAGGCGCAGTTCCGTCCGTCCGGCGAGGATGTGGCGGATCAGTTCCAGAAAGACCGCCAGCCCGGCGCGGAATTCCTCTGCCGTCTCGAAGACCTTGCCCTTCGGCGGCAGGTGGAACTTGTGGACGCGCTTCAGATAGGGGCGCAGCTCCGGCATCCATTCCTTGTCGAGGAAATCGGCATAGGCGGCATGGGCGCGGGCAAGCGGGTGGCGCAGCACGGTAAAGCTGCGCTGACCGGGGTTGGCCTCCCGCCATTTCCGCAAGGTGGGGCGGTCCATGCCTGTCGTCACCGGCCCCATCGAGTTCATCCACTTCCGCATCCGCGCCTCCGGCCCGGATTTCACCGGCAGGAACAGCAGCGGTGCCGCCTCGCTCGCCAGATATTGCGGCACGGCGCCCGACCGGCGCGGCTCGAAATTCGGGGAATGGGTGATGTTGAAAAAATCCATCCCCGCGAGCCCCGCCGACATCTCGGCCGGGTTCGAGACCTTTTCGGCAATCGGCTCCGGGTTCTGCTTCTTGAACTTGAAGTCGAGCGCCTTCAGCCGTGCGGGAACCCCGAGGAAGCCCGCCAGCCCGTTCAGCACGTCGAGGTCGAGAATGTCATCGTAATCAATATAATAAGCCGTCTGCCCGGTCACCTGAAGCCGATGCAGCAGGCGGCGCTGAAACCCCTGCAAAGCTTCCAGCCGCGCCTCGAATTCCGCCTGATCGTAGCGGGGGCGCACGGTTTTCAGATGCTTCGTGTTGGCCAGCCACCATTGGTCGCTCTCCATGGCGATCTTCCAGCTTATGTAGCTTTCCAGATGGTTGCGGGTCAGGATCACCTTGGCGACCTGCGGGTCATCGACCACCAGGTCGAAAACCCGCGGATCGTGGTCGTGGAAATAGCGGAAGCCCGACATTCCCTCCGTCTGGCTCCGCATGGCGCGCAAAAGCCTGGCCGGATCGGCATTGCGCGTCTCGATATCGACGCCCAGCATCTCCTGCTTGTTCTCGCCGCCGATGAAGTAGGGGTTGAACGCCTCGCCATGGCATTTCACCCCCTCGATCGCATTGAGGTTCGCTTCGAGAAAATTCGAGCCGGTCCGCATCTCGGCAAAAACGACAAAGCTGTGGAACTGCGGTTTGGCCATGGATCATTTCACCAGATAAGGGCGGCCGCGCCGCGAATTCGGGGGCTGAAGATCGCCGGTCACCGGGAAATCGCCCATCAGCGTCGGCTGCATCCCCTGATTCCGCAGATTCTGCAGGAACTGGCCGAAGCCCGTCAGATCGGCCAGCCGTGGCGCCTCCGTCAGCCTGCGGATGGAGCGGGGAGAGATCTCGTCCACGATGGTCTGCAAGGGTTCCATCGGGTTTTCCACGAATTCCGCCAGAGACCAGGACCGCACCCGTGCCTTCACCCAGGGCGAGCGCAGCACGTTCAGAAACTCCGCCTCGATCTTCTGGAGCCGGGCCGCCTCGCGCCGGATATCGGAAAAATTCGCATTGGACCGGAAGAGCGGAATGGCCCAGGCCCCGGAGATTACCGAAATCTGCGCGTTCGGGTCCGCCGCCATGAACCAGATCAGCGTCTGCACGTCGTTCGGGCCGAACTGGAAGCATTGCCGCTCCCCCCGCGTGTTCCAGACGAGGTTGGTGAGGAAGCTCTTCGGGCTGTAGTCGCGCATCATGGCGCTGTCGGAGAGGGCGCCGTTGTAAACCGTTTCCCCGCCGGCGAACTCCACCCGCTCCGGCGCGAAGAGATGGCCGTGAACGCGGGTGCCGGTGGCCTTGCCGAACCACAGCTCGAAATTCTCGAAGACATCGCAGAAGCCCTCGAAGACCGAATAGGGGGCGGCGGTGCGGCCGTTTTCCCAATGTTCGTTCGGATGGCGGCTTTGCATGTAAAGGCCGGGGCGCCCCTTGGTCCGCCGTTCGACGGCACGGGCAAAGAGCCGGTCGATCTTGCCGGGGTTCGGCTCCGCCGCCGCCTGCCCGCCGGCATCGTCGCTGAGGAAGGTCTTGTAGAGCCGGTTGGCATGGGGCCAGATCTTGCGCGCCACGAAGCAATCCGACCGCCGCAGGATCTGCAGGTGGTCGTCATAGAAGATATGCGGCTTGCCCTGGAAATCGAACTTGGAAAGCGTCAGCGACCGGCTTTCCACCTGGGCGGAGACCTGGCGCACCAGCGTCTGGAAGTAGCTTTCGTCCGGGATCCAGACGCGGCGGAAATAACGGTCGATCTCCTCCCGCTCCGGGTTCTCCAGGATCGCCGAAAGCGTCTGGCGGGTCAGGCACCACCATTGGCTGCCCAGATGCGGCACGAGCCCGATCGGCACCCGCCGCTTGTAGCGCAGACGGCGTTGCAGCCGCACATAGCCGTCGAAAAGCCGCCGGTTCTTGCGCCAGCTGAAGGGGAAGCGCAGGGTGAAGCGTTCCACATCGAGGCCGCCGACCGTCCAGCCGACATCCTCGGTGGTCACGCTTTCGATGAAATCCACCCGCGGGCGTTCGTCGAGATAGCGGATCAGCTCCTCCACCGGGCGCAGCGGCAGGCAGGAGCCGGAGGCGAGGTAGACATGCCGCACCGTCGGGAAATCGCGCAGCATGATCGTGGCCGCCTCCTGGGTGGCGGCGACGATCCCCCATGTTCCCCATTCGCAGGAATGGCGGCCGGAGAAGCGGATATTCTTCAGATCGGCCAGGGCTTTGACCAGCCCTTCATAGGCCCGCCGCTTCACGCGCCTGTCGACATGGATGACCACCGGGCAGCCGCGTACGGCCCAGTGCCGCGCCACCTGCGCGGCCCGGTCGAGCGCGGTATGGCAGAGCATCACGAAGCCGACCGTCACCCGCCGCCCCCCTTCATGCCCAGTTGCCCTTCGACATCAGCCCCAGAATCTCCAACTGCCGCCAGTTGATGTATTTCTCGCTCCACTTGCACCAGAGATCCGGCTCCTTGGCCATGGCCATCCGGTAGGCGCGGTATTCATGGCTGTTGGCATAATGCTGCCTGCGCTCCATCTCCTCTTCGGCCTTGCGCGCGAAAGTGTCGAGGAACTTCGCGTGCAGGAGCACGCCCGAGGCCTTCTCCCCGCCCCATTCGTCATAGGTCTGGTTCAGGCCGCGCGGCAGAAGCATGTGGGTGGAGCTGACATAGGCATAATCGCGGTCCCATTTGACCAGCGGGATCTTGTTCAGTGCCGGCGCCCGCTCCGGCAGGTCGGTGAAGAACATCCGCGCCCGCGGCCCGCCCTGAATCCACAGGTTGCCGAATTTCTTGTTCCGCTGGATCGTGTAATTGCCGCTGTCGAACCAGGGCGCCACCTCGAACGGGTCCTGCCCCTCGGCGTAGGGCTGCGCGTCGAACGGCCCCTTGGGATACATATCCAGCAGCATCGCCGAAAAGGACTTGATCGACGAGGCGTCGAGCCAGTCGGTCAGCGCCCGCAGCGGACGGGTATCGCAGAAGGGATAGACGAAGAATTCGTCCGGATCGACGACGAGGCACCAGTGGCCATGGCCGTATTTCATCTGGAGCCAGTTGAGCCAGTCCACCCCGAAGCGCGACCGCTTGTAGCTGGCCGGCGTGGTCCAGAGCGAGACATCCGGCTGCTCCGCCAGATACTCGCGGGAGCCGTCATCGCTGTCATTGTCCACGATCAGGAAATGATTGACGCCGAGATCCCGGTAGTAGCGCAGGAAATAGGGCAGGCGGATGCGCTCGTTCCGCAGGGTGGAAAAGACGAGGATATGGTCATTGCCGATGACATTCGTGCGGTCCACCACGGGCCGCAATTCCCGACGCTTGCGGAAAGCGCGGATGCGCCACCGTTTGCGGGCAAGTCGCAGCATATACCGTGAAAAGATCCCCAAACCCCGACTTCCAGACCTGTTGACGCCGCGTCCCGTTCAGCCTGTCACGCAAGGTTTAAGACGGTCTTGAAATGAGCCTCCCAACTCGGGGGCGTGATCCGTCTGTCCTGCCTGCCCGTCCGGTCTTGCGCCAGCCTTCCTATTGTTTCCGCCCAAGAATAACTGTCTGTGGGGTCAAGGTAAACCGCGTAGTCGCCAAGCAGTTCTTTCGTGACGGCAAGATCGCTGGCAACGACCGGGCAGCCGAGGCTCGCAGCCTCCAGCGGCGGCAGGCCGAAGCCTTCGGCAAAGCTCGGGAAGAGAAAACCCGCCGCCCCTTGCAGCAGCGCCGTCACCTCCGCATCGCCCAGCCCCGCCACCTCCCGCACCGGGCCATCCGCCGGCAGGGCGTCAAGCCGGGCAAAGACCGCCGCATTGGACCAGCCCCTGCGCCCGAGGATCAGGAGCTTCGGCACCTCCCCGCCGCGGGCCGCCAGCCGCGCCCAGACATCGAGCAGCAGGGCATGATTCTTGCGCGGCTCGATGGTGCCGAGGGTGAGGAAATAGCACCCCTCCGCCAGCCCTGCGGGGGCGTTCCCCGGCGCCGGCAATTCCACCCCGAGGTTGGCCACCACTCCCGGCGGCACCCGGCCCATCCGCGCCATCTGCGCCTCCGACCGCTGCCGCGCATCCGCGGTCGAATGGATCACCAGATCCGCCCCTTCCGCGATCAGCCGCAGCTTTGCCCGGAACGGTTCCACCGTATCGGGGCGCGCGAACTCGGGATGGTCGAGCGGGATCGTGTCATGCAGAAGCACCACCCGCCGCAGCCCCGGCACCTTGGCAAGCAGGGGCAGGGCGGCCAGATCGGCATGGCCGAGGTTCAGGTAAGTCTCCATGCCCAAAGACGCGATCATCCGGGCCAGCCGCCGGTGCAGGCAACGCGCCACGGCCAGCGGCCGCACCGCCGTTTCGGCGCGCGCGCGCAGGGCATCGCGGTTGGTCAGGCGGGACAGGAGATCGGCGCGGCGCGGCAAAGGCCGCGAAAGCAGCGCCTGAAACTCCGCCATTCCCGCCCGGTCCAGCAGCAGATAGCCCGCCGCCGTCCGCAGCAGGCCGAAGCAGGGGTCATTCAGCGTGAGAAGATGGCGCAGCCAGGCCGCTTCCACCCGGTCGATCCCGGTCGGCGGCCCCCGGCCCAGACGCGACATCAGCCGCGTCAGGTCCAGAAGCCGTGCGCGGCCCACCGCTTACTGCGCCGCCCTTTGCAGCGCGATCATGTCGTTGAGATAGGCGCCGAATTCGACGTTCAGGTCCGGCCGCGCCAGCCCGAAGGCCACCGTCGCCTGCAGGAACCCGGCCTTGGAGCCGCAATCATAGCGCTGCCCGCGGAAGCGGAAGCCGAAGACCTTGCCGCTTGCCGCTTCCTCGGCAATGGCATCGGTGAGCTGGATTTCCCCGCCCGCGCCCTGCTTCAGCTGGTTGAGGTTGGTCAGCACCTTCGGCGACAGGATATAGCGCCCGATCACCGCGAGGTTCGACGGCGCCTCATCGGCTTTCGGTTTTTCCACCATGCCCTTGGCGCGGACGATGGCGCCCATGTCCTCGCCGATGTCGAGCACGCCATAGCTCGAAGCCTTGGCCGGCGGCACTTCCATCGCGGCGACCATATTGCCGCCGGTCTGCTCATAGGCCTCGACCATCTGTTGCAGACAGGGCTTTTCCGCCGCGATCACGTCATCGGGCAGCAGCACGGCGAAGGGCTCGTTCCCGATCAGCCGGCGCGCGCACCAGACCGCATGGCCCAGCCCCTGCGGGCGGTTCTGGCGCACATAGGCGATGGCGCCGCTGTCCATGTTGGTGTCGCGCAGCACGTCGAGCAGTTCGGTCTTGCCGGCGCGTTTGAGCGTGCTTTCCAGCTCGGGCGAATGATCGAAATAGTCCTCAAGCGCGGATTTCCCGCGCGAGGTCACGAAGATGAATTCCTTGATCCCCGCCGCCCGCGCCTCGTCGATCGCGTATTGGATCAACGGACGGTCCACCAGCGTCATGATTTCTTTCGGGATGGATTTGGTCGCCGGAAGGAACCGCGTCCCCAGACCTGCAACCGGGAACACCGCTTTGGTGACTTTCTGCTTTTTCATTGCCCCACTCCTGCACTGCCCAATTATACTTTTTGGGCCACGTTACACACCACACGGAAACAATTAACAGAACAATCTGACCAGATTTTGACCGGCCCATGTTCTCAGCGGGTAAATTATCACAGTTTGGTTGTATTCAGGCGGGGAAAAGGCCGGGAGGTTCCCCCTTCGGTTGCATCCTGCGGATCAGCCGGAAACCGGGCGGCAGGCGGCGATCCGCGCCACCTCCTCGCGGATGCGGGTCGAAAACCGGACAAGGCGCAGGCGCGGGCCTTCGCGCAGGCTCTGCCCGAAGATCCCGCCGGTCTGCAACCAGATGCCGCTCTCCAGAAACGCCACCCGATGCGGCCGCGCCGTGGGCGAGAGGCAGATCACCGTGGCGATGCCGCCCGCCTCGGCATGGGCGCGGGCTTCGGCGATCAGCCGCGTCTTCTGCCAGATCCGGCCGGCAAAGACCTTGCCCGGTCGCGGGCCGCCGTGGGGCAGGGGGGTGAAATCCGCCGTCTCCGCCAGGGGCAGGAGGTTCGGCAGCGGGCGGGCCAGCCCCGCCGCCCAGCCCGCCGCGAGGCTGTCCATCAGCGCCACCTGCTCCGCCGCCGTGATCCGCCCCGCGCGCCCAAGGGCAGCGACCCGCGCCGCGTGTTCGGCATGGAGCCGCAGCCAGCCCCGCTCCAGATGTGCCGGACCGGCATGGCGGCGCAGGAAGACCGCCGTACTCGCCGCGATCTCGTGCAGCGAGAGCGGCACCCGGTCCGCCCGCCGCCGCGCCGAAGCGGCAAAGCCGTGCAGCACCTCCGCCTCCGGCACCACCGCCGTCGCCCCCTCGCTGGCCAGCCGCAGGTTCAGATCGGCCTCGTCGAGGAAGAATCGATAGGCCGGATCGAAGCCCCCGACCCGCCGCAAGACCTTGGCACGAAAGGCGCAATTCGTGCCTTGGGTCTTGACTGCGCGCGCCTCGCTGCCGCGGTAGACCGCCGCCTGATCGGGCAGGGGATGGTCCTGGGCAAAGCAATCGACCTCCCCCGCCCGCCATTGCCAGGAAATCCCGTTGCGCCCCCGCACGAAGCCCGTTGCCGCCACCACCTCCGCCGCCGCAAAGGGAGCGGTCAGCCGCGAGAGCCACGTCGGTTCGGCCACCGCATCATCGTCGAGAAAGGCCAGAACCTCGCCCCCCGCCACCGCGATCCCGGCATTGCGCGCGGCGGAGATATTGGCCTCGTCAAAGGCAACGAGCCTGATCGGCAGGGCCGCCGCCTGCACCGCCGCAAGCGCCTCGGGATCGGCAACGACGATGACCTCCATCGCCGGATGGTCCTGCTGACAGAGGCTTGCAAGGCAGCGCAGCAGGGCCGCCGTCCGGTGGCGGCTGACCACGATCACGCTGGCTGTGGTGATGCTCACCCCATCTCCGCCATCATCGCCTCGATCACCGCCACGTCGGAGGGATTGTTCAACTCCCAGAACTGCCGCCCCCGCGCCTCCACCCCGACGCAGAGCACCTGCCGCCCGTTCTCCAGAAACCGCAACTGCTCCAGCCCCTCCAGCGTCTCCAGCGGCCCCACGGGCCAGCCGGGATAGGCGGCAAGCGCGGCGGGCCGGTAGGCATAGACGCCGACATGGTGGAACACCGGGGTCGGCTCCGCGGGGCCATGGTCCTGCCCGGTGAACGGGATCACCTCCTTGGAGAAGTAGAGCCCCCGCCCCCCCGCGCCGAAGACCGCCGTGGTTCCGCCGACCCGCCCCGCCCGCCGGTCGGCGCGCAGGCTGGCCAGCATCCGCCCGTCGCAGCGCAGGACCGGCGTGGCGATATCGGCGCCCGGATCGGCCCGCAGCCCGGCGATCAGCGCCTCCACGAACCACGGCGGGGTCAGCGGCGCGTCGCCCTGAAGGTTCACCACGATCTCCTGCCCCGGCAGCGCCGCCGCCGCCTCGGCACAACGCTCCGTCCCGTTGCGGCAGGTGGAGGAGGTCATCACCACCTCCGCCCCGAACCCCTCGGCATGGTCGCGGATGCGCCCGTCATCCGTCGCCACCACCACCCGGTCCACCCCGCGCACCGCCATCGCCGCCTCCCAGGACCGGCGGATGAGGCTTTTCTCCCCGTCCGGCCCCTTCAGCACGGCAAGCGGCTTGCCCGGATAGCGGCTGCTGTCGAAGCGCGCGGGAAGGGCGAGGAGAACGCTCATTTCTTCAACTGCACCCCCGGCGCATAGGCGATGAAGAACGGGTTGTCCGAGCCCGGCTTGCCATAGGCGAGCGGCTGGTGGTCGTCGAAACGCACCACATGCCCCCCCGCGCCACGCAGAACGGCATCCCCCGCCGCCGTATCCCATTCCATCGTCCGCCCGAGCCGCGGATAAAGATCCGCCTCCCCCGTCGCCACGAGGCAGAACTTCAGGCTCGACCCCGCGCTGCGCGAATCCTTCACCGAATATTTGCCGATGTAGTCATCCGTCGCCTGATCCCGGTGCGATTTGGAGGCCACGACCATCAGCGCGCCATTGTCGGGGGCGGAAACCCGCAGCGGCTTGACCGGCCCCGGCGCCTCCTTGGCAAGCGCGCCGCTTTCCTCCACCGCCCGTCCGTCGGCCTCGGTGTAGAACAGCCGGCCCTGTGCGGGGGCATAGACCACGCCGCGCACCGGCACGCCGTTCTCGACATAGGCGATGTTCACGGTGAAATCGCCGCGCCGCTGGACGAATTCCTTGGTCCCGTCCAAAGGGTCCACGATCAGGAAGGTCTGCGCGCTCAGGGCATGGCTCGCCGCCTGCTCCTCGGTGATCAGCACCACATCGGGAAAGGCCGCCCTGAGCCCCGCCGAGATCAGCGCATCCGCCGCCTCGTCGGCCTCCGTCACCGGGCTCGCATCGGATTTCGTCTTCACCGCGAAATCGGGGCCGTCATAGACCTCCATGATTCGGTCCCCGGCCTCCAGAGCCAGCCTGCGGATGACGGGGATCAGTCGTTGGAAGTCCATATGCGCTCCTGTACCGGGCCTCTATTCGGTGTCGTGAAGGCCCTGACGTTGATTGGACCCTGAAATGCCTTTATTATGGCGGAATAAGGGAACAGCAAGATTTCCTGACGTAATAGGGCATGGCCCTTGGATGAGGTAGTGCAGATGTTCCGGCCCGACACGCGACGCACCCCGGTCCGCAGCGCCCTGGCGATGATGGAACTGATCTTCCACGCCTCGGTCCGCCATATCCGCAAATCCCATGGCAATGCGGTGATCGGGCTGCTCACCAGCATCGTGCAGTCGCTGATCGGCATCGGGGTGATGATCCTGATGATCAACCTGATCGGCGGGCGCGGCTCGGCGGTGCGCGGCGATTTCATCCTCTACATCATGTCGGGCATCTTCAGCTTCATGACCCATACCAAGGCCATCGGCGCGGTGGCCGGGGCCGACGGGCCGACCTCGGCGATGATGAAACATTCGCCGATGAACACCATCGTCTCGATCTCCTCCGCAGCCCTTTCGGCACTCTACCTTCAGACCCTTTCGGCGGCGGTGATCCTCTTCGGCTACCATGTGCTCTGGACGCCGGTCTATATCGACGAGCCTCTGGGCGTGCTGGCCATGTTCCTGCTCTCCTGGCTCTCGGGCGTCGCCATCGGCATCATCTTCAAGGCCGTCACCCCCTGGGCGCCGGATTTCTTCAAGATCGCCACGACGACCTATTCACGGGTCAACATGGTGTTTTCCGGCAAGATGCTGCTGGCCAACAATACCCCGATGCATATCCTCGTGCTGTTCATGTGGAACCCGCTGTTCCACACCATCGACCAGACGCGCGGCTTCATGTTCCTGAACTACAACCCGCATTACAGCTCGGTCACCTATCCGGTCGTGGTGACGGCGGTGCTGTTCGTCATCGGCCTGATGGGCGAACGCTTCACCGCCCGCCACGCCTCCGCAAGCTGGGGTGCGGGCCGCTGAAGAACGGCGCCGTCCTTTCATCTTTGCCCGAGTACCCCCGCCGGAGGCCCGCCTGCCACCCCGGCCCGGCGTATTTCATACTGGCATAAATATCCCCGCCGGAGGCTCCCCCGCCCCGGCAACGGCCCGGCTACAGAACCAGCACCATCTCCCGGTGCGGAATTCCCGCATCGTCGAAAACCGGCCCCTCGGCGACAAAGCCGAGCGCCCCGTAAAAGCCGAGCGCATGGGTCTGCGCGCCGAGCCGCGCCTCTTCCACCCCCGGCTCGGCCCGCAGCCGCGCCACCGCCGCCCGCATCAGCGCCGCACCAAGGCCGGTCCCCCGCGCCTCGCGCAGCACACAGACCCGGCCGATCTTGCCGGTCCGCCCCTTGATCAGGAGACGGGCCGAACCCACCGGCCGCCCCTCCTCCCGCGCCAGCAGGTGCAGCGCCACATCGTCGAGATCATCGACCTCATCGGCCTCGCTGACCCCCTGCTCCTCGATGAACACCACCCGCCGCAGGGCGCGGCAGGCCGCGATGTCGCGGGTCTCGGCAATCTCTATCATGCGAAATACTCCCGCAGGATGCGCCCGTAGATCGCCTTCAGCTGCCCGATCTGCGCCACCTCCACCCGCTCATCGACCTGATGCATGGTCTTGCCGACCAGCCCGAATTCCACCACCGGGCAATGCGCCTTCACAAACCGCGCATCCGAAGTCCCGCCCGAGGTCGAGGGCTGCGGCACCACCCCCGTCTCCGCCTGCACCGCTTTGGCCACCAAGGCGGAAAATTCCCCCGGCGGCGTCAGGAAGCTCTCGCCGGAGATCTGGAAGCGGCAGGTGATCTGCACCCCCGTCTCCGCCTCGACCGCCGCCGCATGGCCGCGCAGCCAGTCGCTCAGGCTCGCGCCGCTATGGGCGTCGTTGAAGCGGATGTTGACCGTGGCCGACCCCTTCGCCGGGATCACATTGGTCGCCGGATTGCCGCAGTCGATGGTGGTGATGGCGAGGGTGGAGGCATCGAAATGCGCCGTCCCTTCATCCAGCGGCGCCTCCTCCAGCCGGGCTAGCAGCCGGACGAGCGCGCTCATCGGGTTCTTCGCCCGATGCGGATAGGCGGAATGGCCCTGCACCCCCAAAGCGGTGAACCAGCAGGTCATCGAACCGCGCCGCCCGATCTTCATCATCTCGCCCATGACCTCCGGGCAGGTCGGCTCGCCGACGAGGCAATGGGTCATGCGCTCGCCCTCCGCCGCCATCCAGTCGAGAAGCGCCACCGTGCCATCGACGGCATCGGCCTCCTCGTCCCCGGTGATGGCGAGGATCACCGCCCCGTCCGGCGGGGTGTCGCGCACGAAATCCACCGCCGCCGCCGCAAAGGCCGCGACGCCCGATTTCATGTCGGTCGCGCCGCGCCCGTACATCCAGCCCTCCACCACCTCCGCGCCGAACGGGTCCCGCGTCCAGGCCGCGCGGTCGCCCACCGGCACCACATCGGTATGGCCGTTGAAGCCGAAGCTCCTGTTGGCCCCCTTCGCCCCCCAACGGGCGTAAAGATTGGCGATCCCGCCGCGATCGACCCGCGTGCAGGCGAAACCCGCGCCGCTCAGCAGCCGCTCCAGCAGCACCAGAGCCCCCCCCTCCGCCGGGGTGACAGAGGGGCAGCGGATCAGGTCGGCGGTCAGGGCCACCGGATCAACAGGGGCGAAGGTGTTTTCGGCGGTCATATCTGGCTCCGTTTCACGTCTGCAAAGGGTTAGCGCGCCCGCCAGGAGGCTGCAACCGCCGGCGATCTGTGGCCCTCCCGCCACCGCAAGGGCCGAAGGGCAGGGCAAACACCGGGAAAGACAAGACAAACCCGCTGCCGGTGCCTATGGTCTTGCCAAAGACGACACAACCGCTGGTGGGGTCCAGCCCACCCGGTTCAAGGACTAGTCATGGCAGAGCAGGCCGCCCGTTCCGTCCCGCCCCTCACCGCTCCGCCTCTGCCGGAGAGGGGGCATCGGTGATCGACGACTGGCTCGCCCTTTCGGACCGCAGCGATGCGGCCGCGCTGCCCGACCTGCTCGAAGCCGGTCTCTTCGTCGTGGAAATCGCCCTGCCGCTCGACGGGATGGCCGTGCTTCTCGACCATCAGGACAGCACCCCCTGGCCCCGCACCCTCGCCCTGTTCCACGAGCCGGACACCGGCTTCGTCCTCCTGCACCGCCAGGGTCGTTCCGTACAGCGCCATGTCCTGCCGGGTCGCCTGCCGCAGGTGCTCGGCACCGGGCGGCTCTGCTTCCGCTTCGACGCTCCGGCCAGGGCCTGGGAGATGCGCTTCGAACTGCTGGGAGCCGAGGGGGAGGGCGCGCTCATCGCCAGCGGCGAGAACCCGCTGCCGCTGCGCCCCGCCGATATCCGCGCCCTCTCCGAGGCGCCGCATCGCCTGCGCCAGCATCCCGCGGTGCTGTGGTTCGGCCTGACCCGCAGCGCGCGCCTGCCCGCCCGCGCCCCCTGGATCGGCCAGCGGACCCCGGTGGAAACCGCGCGCGGCCCGGTCGCGGCAGGCCATCTCGCCCCCGGCGATCTGGTCTGGACCGCCGATGACGGCTACCAGCCCCTGCGCGCCCTCCAGCGGTTCGAGCTGCCCGCCTGCGGCTCCTTCGCGCCGGTTCTCCTGCGCTCGCCCTTCTTCGGAACCGGGCAGGATCTGCTGATGTCCTCCGACCAGCATCTCGCGCTCTCGGGGGCGGAGGTCGAATATCTCTTCGGCGAGGATGAGGTGCTGATCCCGGCCGGGGTGCTGGTGGATGGCCGCACCGCCCTGTCGGAACAGCGCCGGGCGGTGACCGGCTCGGTGGCGCTGCTTTTCGACCAGCCCGCCCTGATCGCCGCAGACGGCTGCATCCTGCTGGCAAGCGCCCCGCAGGACCCCGCCCCGCGCCGCAAGCTCGAACCCTATGAAGTGCTGACCCTCATGTCGCTCATGGGCCGCTCCGGCCACCGCCGCGTCGCCTGAGGCCCGATCGACCTTCGGACCGGACGGGGCGAGCCCCAAGCACCCCCCATTTTCTGCCGGAAATTATCCTGCGGGTTTGCCATCGGTTCCGCCTGCGGTCCGAGGGACCGGCGGCAGGACGGAGGGGCGCAAAACCCTTCCGCGCCCGCAACGGGGCGCAAGCTCCGCCGAATACCGCCCGCCCGAAGCTCAGTCGAAGAACGGCGTCATCTGCGCCACGATCACCGAGTTTTCGGCAAGCGCGCGGTCCATCAGCCCGCGCTCCTCGGCGTCGATCTCATCCCCGGCCTTCAGCCGCTCGTCGAGCGTGCCATAGCCGCTGACATCCAGCGGCGCCAGATCGGCCTCCTTCAGGATCGCCACCGTCTCGCGCACCGCCTCCGCCTCGTCGACGCCGCTGGCATAGATCATCAGCGCCGCGCCGGTGGCCTTGTCCGGCAGCCCGTCGCCCGCCTTGCGCCCGACCTCCACGACCAGCGTATAGACCTGCTGCGGCCGCTTCATCTTCGCCGGTTTCTCGTCGCCCTGATCCATGACCGCCTCCATTCCCGCCGCGGGATGGGCAATATTGCCCACCCCCCGCACCGTTCAGTCCCGCAGCAAATCGTTGATCGAGGTCTTGGAGCGCGTCTGCGCGTCGACCTTCTTCACGATCACCGCGCAGTAAAGGTTGACCCCGCCCTTCGACGGCATCGAGCCCGCGACGACCACAGATCCCGCCGGCACCTCGCCATACATGACTTCGCCGGTTTCCCGGTCCACGATCTTCGTCGATTTGCCGATGAAGACCCCCATGCCCAGCACGGAACCCTCGCGGATGATGCAGCCCTCGACTACCTCCGACCGCGCCCCGATGAAGCAATTGTCCTCAATGATCGTCGGCCCGGCCTGCATCGGCTCCAGCACCCCGCCGATCCCGACCCCACCCGAAAGGTGGACATGCTTGCCGATCTGCGCGCAGGAGCCGACCGTGGCCCAGCCATCGACCATCGAGCCCTCATCAACATAGGCGCCGATGTTGACGAAAGACGGCATCAGCACCACGCCCTTGCCGATGAAGGCCGAGCGGCGGACGATGGAGCCCGGCACCGCCCGGAACCCGGCGGCGCGCCAGTCGGCCTCGCTCCAGCCCTGGAACTTGGAAGCCACCTTGTCCCACCACATCGAGCCGCCGTTGCCGCCCGAAATCTCCGCCATGTCGCTGAGCCGGAAGGACAGCAGCACCGCCTTCTTCGCCCATTGGTTCACATGCCAGTCCGAACCGCGCTTTTCGGCCACCCGCAGCGTGCCGCTGTCAAGGGCGGTCAGCGTCGCCTCGATGGCCTCGCGCGCCTCGCCCTTCGTCGCCGGGCTGATCCCGTCGCGGCCCTCCCAGGCGGCTTCGATGGCGGTTTCCAAAGCGGCATTGGTGGCGTCAGACATCGGGCATCCCCTTTTTCGGTTGGTCACGGCAGGCCCGAGCCTATAGAGCTAAGGTCCGAGCCATGCAATCGCGCAGGACAGAATGAAAGACGAAGCCCGCCCGCACCCGTTCCGCGATTCCGTCCAGGATGTCGCGGCGACCAACCGGATTCCGGATACGCCCCAGACCCGCGCGCCCGCCTACCGGCTGGCCTTCGCCGATCAGGATTTCCTGACGCGCGAGGACCTGCGCCCGGTGCGGCTGCAACTGGAGCTGCTCAAGCCGCAACTCCTGCTCGACGAACAGGGCATCCGCTCCACCGTGGTTCTCTTCGGCGGCGCCCGCATCCCCGAACCCGCGCAGCGCGACAGCGCCCGCACCCCGCTTCTGGGCGAGCTGACCCGCTATTACGACGAGGCCCGCCGCTTCGCCCATGCGATGACGCTGCGGAGCCTTGCGACCGGCGGCAAGGAGAATGTCATCGTCACCGGCGGCGGACCGGGCGTGATGGAGGCCGGCAACCGCGGCGCAGACGAGGCAGGCGGCTGTTCCATCGGGCTCAACATCGTGCTGCCGCATGAGCAGGCGCCGAACCGCTATGTGACGCCGGACCTCTCCTTCAACTTCCACTACTTCGCCATCCGCAAGATGCACTTCCTGATGCGCGCCGCGGCGATCTGCGTCTTCCCCGGCGGCTTCGGCACGCTGGACGAGATGTTCGAAAGCCTGACCCTGATCCAGACCGGGCGGATGAAGCGCGTTCCCTTCCTGCTCTTCGGCCGCGACTGGTGGGAGAGGGTGATCGACTGGGAGCTTCTGGCCGAGGCGGGGGTGATCTCGCCGGAGGATCTCTTGCTCTTCAAGCTCGTCGAAACCTCCGAAGAGGCGCTCGCCGCCATTGACGCCTGGCCGCCCGCCTGAGGCCGGGGATGCCTCCGGCGGGGATATTTGAAAAGAGAAGAAGGGGCTTTCTTCTCTTCCAAAATATCCCCCGCGGAGCGTCCCGGAGCCTGCCGTCTTCTCCGCCGGACGGGCGTCCGCTCCATGGCCGCCCGAACGGGTTAACACCGCCCGCGCCGCAAAACGTAGGGACGATGTAAATACAACCCGCATACGGGCCGAAGACGGAAAGCCGACGCGGAAAATACGGCGGATTTTGTCAAAGCGGCGAATTAAGCGCCGGAACTCAAGAGCTTGGCCGCCCGCAACGGCTCCCGCAGCCAGCCGTCGAGAAAGTCCACCCGCGCACATCCCGAGAACCCCGCCAGCCGCTCCAGTTCGGCCTCCAGCCGCTGCAGGCGCAGGGCGCCGGGTTTCACGCCCGCCTCCGGCCAGAAGGCCTTGACCCGCAGCACCCCCGCCTCACGGAAGGCTTTCACGTCGATCCGGCCGATCAGGCGGTCGCCTTCGAGCACCGGGAAGACGTAATAGCCGAACTGGCGTTTCGGTTCGGGGACGAAGATCTCGATCCGGTAGAAGAAGCCGAAGAGCCGCTCCGCCCGGTCGCGGTCGCGCAGCGCCGGATCGAAGGGCGACAGGATGCGGAGCCGGCCCGGCGGCTCGGGGGCCGCGGCGGCGCTTTGCAGCATATCGGGCCGGGCGAGGCTGCGGCGCAAGGAGCCGTCGTGGCCTTCGACATCGACCTCGATCACCTCCCCGCGGGCAAGCGCGGCCTTGGCCCAGAGCTTCGCCTGCTCGGGGCTCAGCGCGTTCCAGTAGGCCTGCATCTCTCCCGGCGTGGCGAAGCCGAGATGGTCGAGCGCGGAACCGCAGGCCCAATCCACAAGCTGCACCGGATCATGGGTGTGATCGAGATGCGCGGTAGGGATAACCCGTTCCGTCAGATCATAAACCTTCTGGAATCCGTCGCGGCGGGTGACCGAAAGCTGCCCCGTCCGCCACAGCCATTCGAGCGCGGTTTTGGAGGGATGCCAGTCCCACCACCCCCCCTTGCCGCGCGCCTCCCCCTCTCCGACATCGGAGGAGGTGACCGGGCCATGATCGGCCACGCGGGTCAGGATCGTGTCGAACTGCGCCTCGTAACCGTCGCGGAACCAGCGGCGCCAATTGGCATGGAGCCGCTCCCGGTCGCGCTCGAACCTGTGCTTCCACAGCGGAAAGAGCGCCATCGGCAGGATAGAGGCATCATGGGTCCAATGTTCGAAAAGCTGCCGGTCGCGTTCAAGGAGCGGCTTCAGCGCCTCGGGCCGGTAGCTCTGGCGGCGCGACCACAGGATCATGTGGTGGGCGCGCTCCACCGTGTTTATCGTATCGACCTGCACGAAGCCGATGCGCCCGATAAGCGCCGCCAGATCGCGGCCTTTGGCCGGGCCGGTCGGGGCTTCGGCAAGCGCATGGCGGTGAAGGAACAGCCGGCGGGCGAGCGGGTTCTTGAGCACGGGAACGGTCATGCCACAGGAGTAGCAGCTTGCCCGCCCCAGTCAATTGTTCCCGTAATGTTCGTGTTCGGGGGCCGCCCTCCGTTGCCGGGCCGTGGTTTGGTAACAGACTGACATATTGGCACGAAATTTGTGACACCCTGCCACGGTCTCCGCCCTTGCGGCGGCGGATGCGGGGATTAGGCTGGCTTCACCCTGAAAACCCGCATTTTTCCCGAAATGAGCTGCGATGCCCCATGATACGCCCCTGATCGCAACTCTGGTCGTGGGCCTGTCCCTGGCGTTCATTCTGGCGCTCATCGCGCATCGTCTGCGCCTGCCGATGATCGCGGGCTACCTGCTGGCGGGGGTGATCATCGGTCCCTTCACGCCGGGATATGTGGCAGATCAGGACCTTGCGGCCCAATTGGCAGAGATCGGGGTGATCCTCTTGATGTTCGGCGTCGGCCTGCATTTCTCGCCGCGCGATCTGCTGTCGGTCAAGGCCATCGCCATTCCCGGCGCGCTTGCCCAGATGGCTGTGGCGACGGCGGCGGGCTTTTGCCTCGGTCTGCTGATGGGATGGGACATGGGGGCTTCGGTCGTCTTCGGGCTGGCGCTTTCGGTGGCTTCGACCGTCGTTCTCCTGCGCGCCATGCAGGAGCGCAATCTGGTCCGCACCGAGCAGGGCCGCATCGCAGTCGGCTGGCTGATCGTCGAGGATCTGGCGACGGTCGTCGCCCTCGTCCTGATCCCGCCGCTCTCCGGTCTGATGGGCGGCAAGGTGGTGCCGCTGGAAGAGGGCGTGGCAGAGGTCGGCCGCATCGGCCTCGGGCCGGTCGCCGCGAGCCTGCTGATCACCGCCGTCAAGGTGGCGAGCTTCGTGGCGCTGATGCTGGTCGTCGCGCGCAAGGTCATCCCCGGGGCGCTGCATTACGTCGCCCATACCGGCCAGAGGGAGCTGTTCCGCCTTTCCGTCCTGTCGATTGCGCTTGGGGTGGCCTATGCCTCGGCGCTGTTCTTCGGCGTGTCCTTTGCGCTTGGCGCCTTCTTTGCGGGCATGGTGATGGCCAGCTCCACCCTCGCCACCCAGGCGATGAAGGAGACCTTGCCGCTGCGCGATGCCTTCGCGGTGCTGTTCTTCGTCTCGGTCGGGATGATGTTCGACCCGATGGCGATCGTGAACAAGCCGCTGGCGCTGCTGGCCACGATCGCCATCGTGCTGTTCGTGAAATCGGCCGCCGCCTACGGGATCATGCGCGCCTTCGGTCATGGGGAGGGCGAGGCGCTGACCATCTCGGCGAGCCTTGCCCAGATCGGCGAGTTTTCCTTCATCCTCGTGGTGATGGGCATCTCGCTCCATATCCTGCCGCGGGAGGCGAAGGACCTGGTGGTGGCGGGGGCGCTTGTCTCCATCCTGCTCAACCCGTTGATCTTCCATCTGGTTGACCGGCGGATTGCCGCGAAGACGGCGGCTCCGCCGCCTGTCGACGCGGCGGTTCCGGCAGAACCCGCAGAGGCTGCGGCCGGTGGGCAGGCCTGAGCCTCAGATCGGCCCGTAAATCCGCCGCGCCTCGCCGAAGGACAGGAGCCGTTGCAGCTTTTCGTCCCAGAGGTGCAGCCGCGCCTGCGCGATGCTGTCGCGGATCGTCAGCCGCTGCGCCTCGGCGAGGGCGCGGTGATCCCGCAGCACCTCGGTCAGCCGGTAGAAGGGGATGCGGCTGTAAAGGTGGTGGACATGGTGGATGCCGATATTGCCGCTCAGCCACCGCAGGGGCTGGGGCAGGACGTAATGCGAACTGCCCGACAGCGCCGCATCGTGCAATTGCCAGTCCGGTTCCTTGGCCCAATGGGTCTCCTCGAACTGGTGCTGGACGTAGAAGAGCCAGACGCCGATGGTCCCCGCGATCACCGAGGTCGGCAGGAAGATCAGCAGCACCGGCAGGAAGCCGCCCAGCCAGATCATCAGGCCAAGGGCGATGGCGATGATCGCATTGGTCCCCATGGCCGAGGTCCAGTAGCGCCAGCCGGAATTCATCAGCCCGAAGGGCAGGCGGTTCTGCAGGATGAAAAGATAGCTCGGCCCCAGCACGAACAGCACCAGCGGATTGCGGTAAAGCCGGTAAAGGAACCGGCCCATCGGGCTGCGGGCGCGGTATTCCTCCACCGTCAGGGTCAGCACGTCGCCGATGCCGCGCTGATCGAGATTGCCCTGATGGGAATGGTGGATCGAATGGGTCCGCCGCCACACGTCATAGGGTGTCAGCGTCAGCACGCCGAGCGCACGGCCCACCCAGTCCGACAGGCTGCGGTTGTTGAAATAGGAGGCATGGCCGCAATCATGCTGGATGATGAAGATCCGCACGAGGAAACCGCCGTTCAGCACCGCAATGGCGAAGGCCAGCCAGTTGCTCACCGAAAGCGACAGCCAGGCGAGCGCCCAGAGGGCCGCGAACGGCACAAGCGTCGCCGCCAGCTCCAGCAGGCTCCGCCGGGTCGAGGGCGCGCGGTATTTCGCCAGCACCTGCACCCATTCCTTGGCGGAGCGTGCGCGCTCCTGCACCTCTGCGGTGGTTTGCTCTGTCATGGGCCGTCCCTGATGCCTGTTGTCGTTGCCGCCCTTCCGGATATGAGGGCAGGAGTGTTGGCGGCACATCGCAGATGCGCCCGCTCATGCCTTTTGGCATGTCAGGGCTTGTGACGATACAATTTACTTCGGCCGCGGGGCCGGGTCAAACTGACGCAGCCGGGCCTTCGGCAGCCGGGGCGGCCGCGGGGGCGGTCCGCGCCGATTTGCGCTGCTTTTCGGTGGCGGATTTCAACTGCCCGCAGGCTGCCATGATATCCTCGCCGCGCGGGGTGCGGATCGGGCTGGCGTAGCCGGCCTTGTAGATGATGTCGGCAAAGGCATGGATGCGGTTGCCCGAAGACCGCTTGTAGGGCGCCCCCGGCCATTCGTTGAAGGGGATGAGGTTCACCTTGGCCGGAATGCCCTTCAGCAGCTCCACCAGCCTGTGCGCGTCCTCCTTGCTGTCGTTCACCCCGTCGAGCATCACATATTCAAAGGTGATCCGTTCGGAATTCGACAGGTTCGGATAGTCCTTCAGCGCGGCAAGCAGCGTCTCGATGTTCCACTTCTTGTTGATCGGCACCAGCACATCGCGCACGGCATCCGTGGTGGCATGGAAGGACACCGCCAGCAGGCAGCCGATCTCCGTCGCCGTCCGCGCGATTTCCGGCACGACGCCGGAGGTCGAGAGCGTGATCCGGCGGCGGCCGAGGGCGATGCCCTCATTGTCCATCACCACCTTCATCGCATCGCGGACATTCTCGAAATTATAAAGAGGCTCGCCCATGCCCATCAGCACGATGTTCGAGACCAGCCGCGTCTCGTCCTTGGGCGCTCCCGGCACCGGCCATTCGCCCAGATCGTCGCGGGCGAGCATGACCTGCCCGACGATTTCCGCCGCCGTCAGGTTCCGCACCAGCCGCTGCGTGCCGGTATGGCAGAAGGAGCAGGTGAGCGTGCAGCCGACCTGGCTGGAGATGCACAGCGTGCCGCGATCGGCCTCGGGGATATAGACCACCTCGACCTCATGGCCGCCGGCGATCCGCACCAGATATTTGCGCGTCCCGTCGGAGGAGACCTGCCGCGTCACCACCTCCGGCACTTCCAGCACGAAATGTGCGGCCAGAAGCGCGCGATAGTCCTTGGCGAGGTTCGACATCGCCTCGAAGTCGCGCACCCCCCAATGGTAGACCCATTGCCAGACCTGCCCGACCCGCATCTTCGCCTGCTTCTCCGGCGTTCCCGCCTCGATCAGCGCCGCGCGCATCTGGTCGCGGGTCATGCCCACGAGGTTGGCCTTGCCGCCTTCGGGCGCCTTGCGCGGAAGGGTCAGCACATCCTGCGTGATCGGCGCGGAAGCAGCGGTCGGCAAAACGGGGATCGGGGCAGTCATGAGCGGCAGTCCTCGGGCTGGAAGGTGCTGATATAGGGGATTCGCGGCGAAAACGGAACTGCCAGAAATGCAAAGGCCCCGGCGGAACCGGGGCCATCCGTCACACCGCGCGACAGATCAGCTCGCGCAGCGTTTTTCCGCCTCGGTCATCGCGGCGGTGAAACCGCGGAGCGAGAAGGTATCCTTCGTCTGCGTTCCCTTGCCGGATTTGGCGCTCAGCACCGCCGAAGAGCCCTTCTTCAGCGCGGCGAGGATCGTGGCATCATCCGCGGGCGAACCCGGCCAGGCCCATTCGCCCTGGCTGATGAGCTGGTAATCCGTGCCGTCGATGTTCAGCCCGACCGAAGAGCCATTGGCGAAAGGATAGCCGCCGGTGAAGGAAATCTCGCCCTTGCCGGTGCCGGGACGGAAGGTCACGAACAAGAGGATATCGCCGCGCCGCACCGAAACCGGCTGGCCATCGCGGGAGTTCACGGTTTCCTTCGGGCTCGACACCCCCCAGCATTCCTTGGGGCTGCCTTCCTGGAAAACGCTCCAGTCGGTCATAGTCGCCACGCGGTTGGTCGATTCCTGCGCGACGGCGGCCTGTCCTGCTACAGAGATCCCCGCTACAGAGATAACTGCCACGGAAAGCGCGCGTGTCATCCAGCTTGTCATGTCGTTACAGCCTCCAAGCTGCCGTTGCCTCGGTCCCGTCCATATCCGCTTCGCGCGGCTTTTCCTATGGCGCGGGTTTCAATCGCTCGATATCCCATGCAATAGCGAAAATGACCAATCCGCGAAAGCCCCTTGGGCAGAAAATCGCGCATCCGTTACGGGAGGGGATGATGGGCAAGGCTATTCCGATGGTGGAACTGTGGCGCGGCGGCTTGCTGGAAAGCACGCATCAGGGCCATGCGGTTGTCTGCGATGCCTCCGGCGGGATCGTCGAAAGCTGGGGCGATCCGGGGCGGGTGATCTTCTCGCGCTCCTCCTGCAAGATGATCCAGGCGCTGCCGCTGGTGGAAAGCGGGGCGGCCGATGCCGTGGGTCTGACGCCCGCGCATCTGGCGCTCTCCTGCGCGAGCCACCAAGGGGCCGCGCTGCATGTGGACATGGCAAGCCGCTGGCTGGCGGATCTGGGGCTCGGGGAGGCCGATCTGCGCTGCGGCGCGCATGAGCCTCTGGACGACGAGGAGCGCGACCGGCTGATCTGCGCGCATGAAAAGCCCTGCCAGCTCCACAACAACTGCTCGGGCAAACATTCCGGCTTCCTGACCTACACCCGCCATGTGAAGGCCGGGCCGGAATATGTGGAGATCGACCACCCCCTGCAACGCGCCGTCAGATCGGCCTTCGAGGAGGTGACCGGCGAAACCGCCGCCGGCTACGGGATCGACGGCTGTTCGGCGCCGAACTTTGCCGGCAGCATCGGCGCGCTTGCCCGCGGCATGGCGCGCTTTGCCGCGGCGGAAGAGGGCGGCTCGACCCGCGAACGGGCCATGCACCGGCTGACGCGCGCCATGGCGACCTTTCCTGAACTCGTCGCCGGAGAGGGACGGGCCTGCACCGAACTGATGCGTGCCATGGGCGGGCGGGTGGCGATCAAGACCGGGGCCGAGGCGGTGTTCGTCGCCATTCTCCCGGAAAAGAAGCTCGGCATCGCGCTCAAGATCGAGGACGGCAATTCGCGCGCCTCCGAGGCGGCTCTGGTTTCCATCCTGGCGCGGCTCGGGGTGCTCGACCCCGATCACCCGATGGCGCAAAAGCGCCTGCCCGCCCCGCAGGTCAACTGGCGTGGGCTGCGGACCGGGGAATTGCGGCTCGCCCCCGGTTTCGGCGGCTGAGGCGCAACAGGAAAGAGGCCCCTGCCTTCTGGCAGGAGCCCCCTTTTCGCAGCAAGGACCGGCAGGGCGGGCTGGGTGGGGGCTGAAGACCCGCCCTGCCGGCGTCTTGACTTGCTACTTCGGTCTTTATGCCGGGCAATCGCGGCAGGGTTTGGCTCTTGCTCCGGTCTTTGCGGGGCCATTTCGCGGCGGCTTTGGGGCCATCCACAGGACGGCCGCAGGGGAGCTCATCGGGGGACCGCTTGATTTGATTGGCAAAGAGGGTAAGATTCGGGGATGACGGTCCAGACCCCGACCCCGTTCCCCCTTTCCGACCGCCTGCCGGAGCAGGTCCATTTCGACCGCCGCGAGCTTGGGGTGATCCTGCGGCTCTATGGCCGGATGGTCGCCGCCGGCGAGTGGCGCGATTACGGGATTTCGGCGCTGCGCGATCTCGCCGTCTTCGCGGTCTTCCGGCGCACGGCGGAATTCCCGCTTTACCGGATCGAGAAGCGCCCGAAACTGCGGGCGCGTCAGGGTATCTATGCGGTTGTCGGGGCCGAAGGGCAGGTGCTGCGGCGCGGCCATGACCTTGAGGCGGTGCTGCGGGTGCTGGAAAAGACGCAGATCCGACCCGTAGACTGAACTGCCCTCGGCGCCATCGACGCTCTAGGCGGAACTGGCGCCTTCCGCCTTCATCCACTGTGCATAAGTATCCTGCGGGGAGGTCCGGAGGGGTGCAAAACCCCTCCGGGGCCGCAGCGGGTTCAAGGTCTGCCGAATGTCGGGCGGCCCTACAGCACCCGCCGCCGATGGGTGACGCCGCGACCCTCCTGCGCCTCGATCCGGGCGATGCAGGCGGCGATACCCTCATAGGCCACCGACATGCTGTGGCCATTGGCATGGATCAGCCGCGCCTCATCGACGATCAGCGCAACATGACCCTTCCAGAAGATCAGGTCGTTGCGGCGCAGCGGCGCATCCGCCGCCAGCTCCTCCCCGAGGCTTTCCTGAAGATCGCTGTCTCCCGGCGCCGGGATGCCGCAGGCCAGAAGCGCGCCCTGCGCCACGCCGGAACAGTCGATCCCCGCCCGCGAATTGCCGCCCCAAAGGTAGGGAACCCCCAGAAACCCCTCGGCCACGGCGACCGGATCGTCGAGCCACGCGCCAAGGGGCCGCAGATGGCCGGCCGGCACGAAACCCTGCGACGTCTCCGCCCATTTGCCTGCAAGGGCCGTCACCGACAGCCGCGCGCCGAGCGACAGGGCCGCGATCTCCGGGGCCTGCACGCGCGGCTCGGGGTAAAGATGGGTGCCGGGGCTCGCCACCCAATGCGTCGGGGCAGGGGCCTCCGACAGCGCCGCTTCCGGCAGCCAGCCGCAATAGCCGTCCCTGGCGGCAAAGCCGAAGGCCATGCCCTGATCGCGGTCGATCACGGTAAAACCCTCGCCCAGCAGCACCTGCCGGTCGCGCGCCCCGCCCGGTGCGCGCAGAAGGTCCACGAGCGGCATCGCCACCCGCAGGAACCGCCCTTCGGTGAACTCCGGTGCCGCGACCCGGCCGCGAAGCGAGACATGGGCCACGCGCGCCGTGGCCGGGGTCAGGCGGCGGTCCATGTCAGAACCCCAGAACGGCGGGCAGCGCGCCCAGAATGGCCCGCGCGCCCTGACCCACCCCGCCTTTCGGACGGGCCGGCAGATCGGCGGGCGTATGGCCGTAGATGTCGAAATGCATATAGCGCGGCCCCTCGACGAAGCGGCGCAGGAACAGGGCCGCCGTCACCGATCCGGCAAAACCCCAGCCCGGCGCATTGTCGAGATCGGCGATCCCCGGCTCGATGATATGCTCATAGGGGGTCCAGAACGGCATCCGCCAGACCGGATCGAACCCGGCTTGCGCCCCCGCCTCCAGAGCCTGCGCCATCGGCTCGTCATCGGTGTAATAGGGGGCCAGATCCGGCCCGACCGCGATCCGCGCCGCCCCGGTCAGCGTCGCCATGGAGATGACCGCCTCCGTCTCTTCCTCGCAGGCAAGAGCGAGCGCGTCGGCCAGCACCAGCCGCCCCTCGGCGTCGGTGTCATTCACCTCCACCGTCAGCCCCTTGCGGGAGGTCAGGATGTCCTTCGGCCGCAAGGCATTGCCGGAAATCACGTTTTCCACCGCAGGCACCAGCACCCGCAGCCGGATCGGCAGGCCGAGCCGCATGATCATATGGGCCAGCCCCATGACCGTCGCCGCCCCGCCCATGTCCTTCTTCATCAGGAGCATCCCGTTCGAGGGCTTGATGTTCAGCCCCCCGGTGTCGAAGCAGACCCCCTTGCCGACCAGGGTCAGTCGCGGGCCGGCATCGCCCCAATGCAGGTCCAGAAGCCGCGGCGCGCGGGTCGAGGCGCGGCCGACGGCATGGATCATCGGGAAGTTGCGCGCCAGAAGCTCCTCCCCCCGGATCACCTCCGTCCGGGCGCCGAACGTTTCGGCAAGGGCAAGAAACGCCGCCTCCAGCTCCGCCGGCCCCATGTCCTGCGCGGGTGTGTTGATGAGATCGCGGGTCAGGAACTCCCCCTCCGCCATGGCGAGAAGGCGGGCGCCGTCCACGCCCTCCGGCGCCTTGAGCAGCGCCGCTTCGGACGTGGCGCGACCGGGCCGATAACGGTCGAACCGATAGGCGGAGAGAAGCCAGGCAAGCGCCGCCTCCTCCCGCTCCGCGCCGGTCAGGTCGCCCGTCAGATGCCAGGCCCCCGCAGGCAGCGCCGCCGCCGCCTTCGCCACGCCGAACCGCCCGCGCCGCCGCGCCGCCGCGCCGCCCAACCCGAGGACTGCCGCCGCAACCCCGCCCTCTCCCGGCAAAAGTCGCAGATCCCCCGCGGCTCCGTCGAAGCCGCTGGCCGTGAGCCAGTCCCGTTGCGCCTGCGGCAGACTGGCAAGGAAATCCGCAACCCCCTCGGCCCGCAGGAGGTGGAGCGGACGGGATGCGGCGGCGGGATCGGCGAAAACGGGGGGCATGGCGCACTCGGCTGTTGTCTCTGGCGCGGAGCCTAGCCCATTCCCGGCGACCCGCAACCCCGTCCCGCCGGGGAAGGGGGCCTGCCGCGACCGGATCAGAGCGCCGCAGGAACGGATCAAATCCCGCTTTGCAGCCCGAAGCCGCGATCAAGGGTGGCGAGATCCATTTCTGTCAGTGGTTTCCTCTCGGCAGGGTCGCTCGCCCTCGGCCCTCTCTCGGAGAGCCTTCGCCGCGCGGCAAAAGAGAAACCCAGTTTCGGCGGGGAGCACACGCCGGATCAGGACGCTGACCGCGAGGATGCCGGGCGGCAAACCCGCATATCGAACACCGGCGCATCGCATCCCCCGCCCCGAGCCTGAAACAAGAACGCGCCCATGGCGGCTGCGGATGGCCAGCCGATCGGCGAACAGGGCCGTTCCTGCCGGTTGCCATACCGCCAACCGGCGTCAGGTGCCGCGAAAAACCCTGCTTGCAAAATGGGCGGTTGCCGAAAATGGCAGCGACCCTCCGCGCTGCGAAAATGACGCGGCGGCAAGCGCCGACAAGACCCCGGCCGATAGCCTGCAACATTCTGGACAGACTTGAGAACTCATGCAAGGCTTCGCTCAGCCGCGGAGCAAATACCGCGCGGGATGGCAACCTTCTGGGAGGAATTTTATGGACAGACGCTCATTTCTGACGAAAGCGGGCTTGGGGGCGGCCGGGGCGGCAGCGCTCGCGGCACCAGCCATTGCCCAAGGCTCGCCCAAGGTGACATGGCGCCTGACGTCATCGTTCCCGAAGTCGCTGGATACGATCTATGGCGGCGCTGAGGTGTTGTCGAAATACCTCTCCGAGGCAACCGACGGCAACTTCGAGATCCAGGTTTTCGCGGCGGGCGAAATTGTCCCCGGCCTTCAGGCCGCGGATGCCGTGTCCTCGGCCACGGTCGAAGCCTGCCACACCGTCGGCTATTACTACTTCGGCAAGGATCCGACCTTTGCCCTTGCGGCGGCGGTGCCATTCTCGCTTTCGGCGCGCGGGATCAACGCCTGGCATTACCATGGCGGCGGGATCGACCTCTATAACGAGTTCCTGGCCCAGCATAACATCTTTGGCCTGCCCGGCGGCAATACCGGCGTGCAGATGGGCGGCTGGTTCCGCAAGGAAATCAACACTGTCGAGGACATGAAGGGCCTCAAGATGCGGGTCGGCGGCTTTGCCGGCAAGGTCATGGAGCGTCTCGGCGTCGTGCCGCAGCAGATCGCCGGCGGCGACATCTATCCCGCGCTCGAAAAAGGCACCATCGACGCCGCAGAATGGGTCGGCCCCTATGACGACGAAAAGCTCGGCTTCTACAAGGTCGCGCCCTACTACTACTACCCCGGCTGGTGGGAGGGCGGCCCGACGGTCCACTTCTACTTCAACAAGGCCGCCTATGAGGGGCTGCCGCCGGCGTATCAGTCGCTGATCCGCACCGCCTGCCATGCCGCCGATGCCGACATGCTGCAGAAGTATGACTACAAGAACCCGACGGCGATCAAGTCGCTGGTCGCGCAGGGAACGCAGCTTCGTCCCTTCAGCCAGGAAATCCTGTCGGCCTGCTTCGAGGCGGCAAATGCCACCTATGCCGAGATGGAAGCGACCAATCCCGGCTTCAAGAAGATCTGGGAATCGATCAAGGCGTTCCGCACCGAGCACTATACCTGGTCTCAGGTGGCGGAATACAACTACGACACCTTCATGATGCTCCAGCAGAACGCGGGCAAGCTCTAAGCTTCCGCCCGTTCTTCGAGACCAGAGCCCCGGCGCCGCAAGGTGCCGGGGTTTTCATTTGGCAAGTCTCAGGGAGCACCGTGCATCCCCGGCCGCCTCCGCGATCTGGCCAGGAGGAGGAGCCTTCTCCGGGCCACGCCCGAGGGCTGATCGTCCTCCAGACCCGGCAAGGCCCCCTCGCGGGCCTCCTCCCTGCTCATTTTCTGTCGATGAATATCCTGCGGAGGGGTCTGGAGGGGGCAAACCCCCTCCGGCGCCCGACGAAGGGCGCGACGGCCCGGCACTCGCCGAATGTCGTCCCCGCCGCTTTTGCCCGGTCACGGCGCTGTTGGCGGCACGAGCCCGCCGGGGGCAGGGGCGAGCCCGCCTCCGAGGCCGCCGCCAAGAGCGCCGGGCTGTCCGAGGGCTCCACCCTGGCCCAATCCCCCGCCCAGGGCGCCGCCGATACCGTCCACCTGAATCTTGACGGTCGAGAGATCGACTGCCGGACCATGATCCAGCCAGCCGGTCACCATGCCCGGCCAGAAGATCACGATCACCACCAAGAGCAACTGCATCGCCAGCCAGGGGATCGCCCCCATATAGATCTGCTTGGTCTTGACCTCCTTCGGGGCGATGGAGCGCAGGTAGAACAGCGCAAAGCCGAAAGGCGGGTGCATGAAGCTGGTCTGCATGTTGATGCAGAGCAGCACCCCGAACCAGATCAGGTCGATCCCCAGCGATTGCGCCACCGGCGCCAGCATCGGCACGACGATGAAGGCGATCTCGAAGAAGTCGAGGAAGAAGGCCAGGAAGAAGATGAAGATGTTGACGAAGATCAGGAAGCCGATCGGCCCGCCCGGCAGATGCGACAGCAGATGCTCGATCCAGCGGCCGCCATCCATGCCCTGAAAGACGAGGCTGAACACGGTGGAGCCGATCAGGATGAAGACCACCATGGCCGTCAGATGCGCGGTCGAGGTCATGGCCTGCCGCACCAGCGGCCAGGTCAGCCGCCCGTGCATCGCCGCGAGAACCAATGCCCCGACGACACCAAGCGCTCCGGCTTCGGTCGGCGTGGCAAGACCCATGAAGATCGTGCCGAGGACGAGGAAGATCAGCACGATGGAGGGGACGATCCCCATCAGCACCTTCATCACCAGTGCCAGATTCAGGTCCCCCCGCACCTCCTTGGGCAAGGGTGGCATCATGTGCGGCTTGAGGATCGACAGCACCACGATATAGGCGAGGAAGATCAGCACCTGCGCGATCGACGGCCCCATGGCGCCCAGATACATGTCGCCCACCGACTTGCCGAGCTGGTCGGCCAGAACGACCAGCACGAGCGATGGCGGGATCAGCTGGGTGATCGTGCCGGAGGCGGCGATCACGCCGGTCGCCAGCCGCTCGTTATAGCCATAGCGCAGCATGATCGGCAGCGAGATCACCCCCATGGTGATGACCGATGCCGCCACCGTGCCGGTGATCGCGCCCAGAACGGCGCCGACAAGGATCACCGCATAGGCCAGACCGCCGGGAACCCGCCCGAAGAGCTTGCCCGTGCCTTCGAGAAGGTCCTCCGCCAGCCCGCAGCGTTCCAGGATCGCGCCCATGAAGGTGAAGAACGGGATGGCCAGCAGCAGGTCGTTCGACACGATCCCGAAGAACCGATGCGGCAGGGCGCCCAGAAACGCCTCGTGGAAATGGCCGGTGAGGATGCCCAATGCCCCGAAGAACAGCCCCACAGCCCCCAGGGAAAAGGCGACAGGAAAACCGTAGAGCATGAAAAAGATCATGCAGGCGAACATCAGCGGGGGGAAAATCCCGAATGCAAACATCTGCGCGATCCCTTACTGCAACGGTTTTTCGTAGGAGGTTTCGATGCTGATGGTTCCGGTCAGCGCGGCGACGCGCTTGATCAGCTCGGAGATCCCCTGCAAGGCCAGCAGCCCGAAGCCCGCCGAAATGATGAGCTTGATCGGCCAGCGGATCAGCCCGCCCGCGTTCGAGGACATCTCCTGCTGCTGGAACGAAAGCCAGAAGATCGGCCAGGACAGATAGGCGGCAAAGATCGCAAAAGGCAGCAGAAAGAACAGGATGCCGAACGTGTCGATCCAGAGCCGCGCCCGGTCGCTGACCGAGCCGTAGATCAGATCGACCCGCACATGCTCGTTGTTGCGGAGGGTATGGGCGGCCCCCATCATCACGATGAAGCCGAACATGTACCACTGGATTTCCAGCCAGCCGTTCGAACTGTAGTTGAATGTATAGCGGATCATCGCATTGCCGGCGCTGACGAGACAGCAGAGCAGGACCAGATATTCCCCAATCTTGCCGAACACAGCGCTCAGCCGGTCGATGCCCCGTGACAAGGCAAGCAACGGTTGCATGTATTTCCTCCCATGACCCTCGGATTCCGGTCTTCGCCGGCTGCCGCAGGAAGGTCAGCTTCGTCGCTTTTCACCCCGCCCGTCAATCGCGCAGAGCGGCCCTGCCTTCGGGTCTTCCCGATGCCACGGGGCAGGCAGCGGCAAAACCTGCCGGTTTTGTCTGAATAATATGCACATGCACGTACTGCGGCATCTGACCAGTCCTGGGCGCAAACAGACTGCCCTTGCGTCATGCCGGCGCGATTCGCGGCGTGACCCGTTCGGATCAGGCTGAACGGCTTTCGCAGGCAGCCGCCCAACTCCGCCTTCCGGTCAGGACGCTGTTCCGGCCAGGCCACCTCCGCCCGGCTTTCCGAGCGGATGGATCATGCCGCCGGGACGGAATACCGGGGCTGGACGGAACAGGGGCCGGGCTTGCAGGCGCATCATCGGGCCGGTCGGCTGGAAGACGTGCTGCGGCAATCGCCGGAGAGGTCGGGCTGCGGCACAGGTGACCGCAAAGGGTCACCTATGACGCAGCCATCGGACCGGCGGTCAACTGAAGGTCTGGTCGAGCAATTCCTTGTCCGAGGACAGCGACCGCTCCGCGATCCGCAGAAGCCGCGCCCAGACGGCGGAAAAGGCCGTCACCTCGCCCCGGTCAAGGCAGTCACGCAGATCGCAGGCGACGAGGCCGAGGCTGACCATCCCGAGGTTTTCCGCCATCCGCTGCAACCGCCGCAACTGGCGCATCAGATCGCCCATGTCATGCGCCCGCACCTGCTGCGCCAGCCCCGCCATGGTCAGCGCCAGCTCCGCCAGAGCGCGCGTGACCACCTGCTCGGCCGAACTGGTGCCGAGGTTCCGATAGATCGTCGCAATCGGCTCGGCATCCTGCCGGACCCGTTCCTTTGGCCGCAGGGCCACCACATTCTCCGTTCCCATCACACACCGCCTGACATCTCACACCCGAGATCAGCCTGCGCTCTCGTGCTGAAGAAAAGGTTGCCAGCGCCAAAAGAAACCTCTCGAATTTTCTGCGATTGCATCCTAGACCGGGGCTGCCACGATACCGGGAAGCCGCTCATGAACTATGTACGCCCCCTTCCGTCCTATCTGGTCAGCCGGTTCCAGGGCTGGCGCGCCACCACCTATCAGGACAACAAGGCCTGGTATCGGCGTCTGGCGGAATCGGGCCAGCATCCGCGCGCCATGGTGATCTCCTGCTGCGACAGCCGGGTGCATGTCACCTCGATCTTCGGCGCGGATGAGGGGGAATTCTTCATTCACCGCAACATCGCGGGCCTCGTGCCGCCCTACAATCCGGATGGCGAGCGGCACGGCACCTCTGCCGCCGTGGAATATGCCGTCACCTCGCTCGGCGTTGCCCATATCGTTGTGCTCGGCCATTCCAATTGCGGCGGGGTCAAGGGCTGCCATGACATGTGTACCGGCCATGCTCCGCAGCTGGAGGAAAAGACCAGCTTCGTCGGTCGCTGGATGGACATCCTGCGCCCCGGTTTCGAGCGGGTCTCGGCCCTTCCGCAGACAGAGATCCTGACCGCGCTTGAAAAGCAGGCGGTGCTGGTCAGCCTTGAAAATCTTGCCACCTTCCCCTTTGTCCGCTCGGCGGTCGAAGATGACCGGCTGACGCTGCACGGGCTCTGGACCAACACCGGCGAGGGGGAGCTTGAGCAATATGATCCGGCGCGCGGCGGTTTCCTGCCGGTTTGAGCCATCCCCCGCTTTGCCCTTGCATCTGCGGGATGCGGGGCCTATATGAAATTCAACAGCGGTTTCGGGGTCCACACCCGAAGCTACCGAACGTCGCGGCGGGCCTGTTGGCCCGTTTTTTGTTTTCTGCCCCCTTCCTCTGGAACCTCGCAAGCGGAACCCCCATGTCCGATCTGATCGCCAAAACCGCCATCGACCGCCGCCTTGCCGACATCATCACCCCCGTCATCGAAGGCATGGGGTTCGAGCTTGTCCGCGTGCGGCTGATGGGCGGCAAGACGCGCATCCTTCAGGTCATGGCCGACAAGCCCGAGGGCGGCATCGACGTGGACGATTGCGGGGAGATTTCCACCGCGATTTCCGCCGTCCTGGATGTGGAAGACCCGATCGAGGACAACTATGTGCTGGAGGTCTCCTCCCCCGGCATCGACCGCCCGCTGACCCGGCTCAAGGACTTCGAGATGTGGTCGGGCTGGGAGGCGCGGGTGGAGACGACCGAGCTCATCGACGGGCGCCGCCGCTTCAAGGGCGCGCTTGCCGGGGTCGAGGCGGACGAGGTGCTGATCGAGATCGAGGAGGGCGGCGAGACGCTGACCATCGGGCTCAAGTTCGACTGGCTTTCGGATGCCAAGCTGATCCTGACGGATGAGCTGATCACCGAGATGCTGCGCCAGAAGAAGGCCTCTGGCGTGATCGACGAATCGAAGTTCGACGAGATCGAAGACGCCGAGGAGGAGGACGAGGATGACCTCCCCGAGGCGACGAAACACTGAAGCGAAACAGACTGTAGCGAAACACTGAGCCGCAATAGCGCGACAGAACGACCGGGAGCGACCAATGGCGATTACTTCGGCCAACCAGCTTGAACTTCTCCAGACCGCCGAGGCGGTGGCACGGGAAAAGATGATCGACCCTGATCTGGTGATCCAGGCCATGGAAGACAGCCTCGCCCGTGCCGCGAAGTCGCGTTACGGCGCCGAGATGGACATCCGGGTGAAGATCGACCGCAAGACCGGCCGCGCCACCTTTGCCCGCATCCGCACCGTGGTCGAGGATGATCTGGTCGAAAACCACCACGCCCAACTGACGGTGAAACAGGCGAAATCCTACCTCTCCGACCCGCAGATCGGCGATGAGGTCATCGACGAGGTTCCGCCGGTCGATCTGGGCCGCATCGCCGCGCAATCGGCCAAGCAGGTGATCCTGCAAAAGGTCCGCGAGGCCGAGCGCGACCGCCAGTATGAGGAATTCAAGGACCGCAAGGGCTCGATCATCAACGGTCAGGTCAAGCGCGAGGAATACGGCAACATCATCGTGGACATCGGCCGCGGCGAAGCCATCCTGCGCCGGAACGAGAAGATCGGCCGCGAAGCCTATCGCCCGAACGACCGCATCCGCTGCTATATCAAGGATGTCCGGCGCGAGGCCCGCGGCCCGCAGGTCTTCCTGAGCCGCACCGACCCGCAATTCATGGCCGAGCTCTTCAAGATGGAAGTGCCGGAGATCTATGACGGCATCATCGAGATCAAGGCCGTCGCCCGCGATCCGGGCTCGCGCGCCAAGATCGCCGTGATCTCCTATGACAATTCCATCGACCCGGTGGGCGCCTGCGTCGGGATGCGCGGCAGCCGCGTGCAGGCCGTCGTGAACGAGCTTCAGGGCGAGAAGATCGACATCATTCCGTGGAATCAGGATCAGGCGACCTTCCTCGTGAACGCGCTGCAACCGGCCGAGGTTTCCAAGGTCGTGATCGACGAGGAAGCCGGCAAGATCGAAGTCGTGGTCCCCGATGAGCAACTGTCGCTCGCCATCGGCCGCCGTGGCCAGAACGTGCGTCTGGCCTCGCAGCTCACGGGTCTCGACATCGACATCATGACCGAGGCGGAAGAATCGCAGCGCCGTCAGGCCGAATTCGCCGAGCGCACCAAGCTCTTCATGGACACGCTCGATGTCGATGAGATGATGGCCCAGCTTCTGGTTTCCGAAGGCTTCACCAATCTTGAGGAAGTCGCCTATGTCGAGGTGGACGAGCTTCTGTCCATCGACGGGTTCGACGAAGGCACCGCCGGGGAATTGCAGGCCCGCGCCCGCGACTATCTGGAAGCCGCCAATGCCAAGGCGATGGAAAATGCCCGCGCCCTGGGGGTGGAAGACAGCCTCGTGGAATTCGAGGGCCTGACCCCGCAGATGCTGGAAGCGCTCGCCAAGGACGGGATCAAGACGCTGGAAGACTTCGCCACCTGCGCGGACTGGGAACTGGCCGGCGGCTGGACCACCGAAAACGGGCAGCGCAAGAAGGACGAAGGGGTTCTCGAAAAGTTTGACGTGTCTCTGGAAGAGGCGCAGCATCTGGTGATGACCGCCCGCGTCATGCTGGGCTGGGTGGACCCGACCGAGATGGCCGTCGCTGACGAGGCCGTCGAAGACGAGGAGGCCGAGGCCTGATTTCAGGCCTCGGAAGGTGCGACCGTGACGCGCGGCGGCCATAAAGACGAGCGGGGCGATCCCGAACGCAAGTGCATCGTCACGGGCGAGAGCCAGCCGAAAGCGGGGCTCGTCCGGTTTTGCCTCGGGCCTGACGGGCAGATCGTGCCGGATATTCCGGGCCGTCTGCCGGGCCGGGGCATCTATGTGACGGCCGGGCGGGCGGAGATCACCAGGGCGGCGGCGAAGGGGCTTTTCGCCCGCGCCGCCCGCCAGCCGGTCAAGGTGCCGGGGGGGCTGGCCGATCTGGTGGAGGCGCTTCTGCTCCGCCGGGTGCAGGATCTGCTCTCGCTTTCCCGCAAGGCGGGGGAGGCGGTGACGGGCTACGAGAAGGTGAAGGAGCTGCTGACCAAGGGTCAGGCAAGGGTGCTGATTCAGGCCTCGGACGGCTCCGAACGGGGCAAGACCAAACTCCGCGCCCCGGAAGCAGAGAACAGCCTGATTACCTGCCTTTCCGCAGGGGAATTGGGTTTGTCCTTTGGACGCGAACGTGCCATACACGCCGCGCTTGCGGCTGGTGGACTCACACCGCGTGTTGTAGAGGAAGCGGCAAGGCTTTCCGGCCTGCGGATGATGCAGGCGGACAAGCAGGACGGCGGCGAGACCGCCATGAAGGATACGTAGGACGCATGAGCGATACAGACGGCAAGAAACCCCTCGGCCTGGGTGGCGCACCTCGTTCCGGTCAGGTGAAGCAGAGCTTCTCCCATGGCCGCACGAAAAGCGTTGTGGTCGAGGTCAAGCGCAAGCTGACGGTGGTGCCGAACAAACCGGCGGCAGCCGCCTCTGCTTCGGCGGGCGGTGCCTCTGCGCCGCGCCTTGGCGATCCGTCCAAGCGCCCTGCCGGCATTTCCGATGCCGAGATGGAACGCCGTCTGACGGCTCTGCGGACCGCGAAGGCCCGCGAGCAGGAAGATGCGGCCAAGCGGGCGGAGGATGAGCGTCAGCGCGAGGAAGAGCGTCAGCGCCGCCGCGAGGAAATCGAGGCCAAGGAACGCGAGGAGCGCGCCCGCGAGGCCGCCCTGCGCGCCAAGGCCGAAGAGGAAGAGCGTCAGCGCGTCGAAGCTGCGGCCGAGGCTGCCGCGAAGGCGCAGGCCCGCAAGGCCGATGTGCTTGGCACGCAGCGTCGCCAGCCCGCGGCCCCCGAGGCTCCGGCGGCGGCCCCTGCCGCCGATAAACCCGCTTCGCAAGCCCGTCCGCGCCCCGGTGCGGCGGCTCCGGCGACCGACGAGCGTGGTCCGGCAAGCGCCAAGCCCGGCCTGCCGACCCCGCGCAAGACCGACCGCGAGCGCGAAGAGCGTGAGCGCAATGCCAAGGCCAAGGGCGACGAAGGCCGCCGCGCCGGCAAGCTGACCCTGAATGACGCCCTGTCCGGCGAAGGCGGGCGCACGCGCAGCCTCGCCGCGATGAAGCGCAAGCAGGAAAAGGCCCGTAACAAGGCCATGGGCTTCGGCGCCAAGGCCGAAAAGCAGGTCCGCGATGTGCAGCTTCCCGAAACCATCGTGGTCAGCGAACTGGCCAACCGGATGGCGGAACGGGCAGCCGATGTGGTCAAATCGCTCATGAAAATGGGCATGATGGTCACGATGAACCAGGCCATCGACGCCGATACGGCGGAGCTGGTGATCGAGGAATTCGGCCACCGCGCCGTCCGCGTCTCGGATGCGGATGTGGAACAGGTGATCGATTCGGTCGTGGACAAGGCCGAGGATCAGCAGCCGCGCCCGCCGATCGTGACGATCATGGGCCACGTCGACCACGGCAAGACCTCGCTTCTCGATGCGATCCGCAAGGCCAATGTGGTCTCGGGCGAAGCCGGCGGCATCACCCAGCACATCGGCGCCTATCAGGTTACGACCGAAAGCGGTCAGGTCCTGACCTTCCTCGACACGCCCGGCCACGCCGCCTTCACCTCCATGCGGTCGCGCGGGGCTCAGGTGACGGATATCGTCGTGCTGGTGGTTGCGGCCGATGACGCCGTGATGCCGCAGACCGTGGAAGCCATCGCCCATGCGAAGGCCGCCAAGGTGCCGATGATCGTGGCGATCAACAAGATCGACAAATACGGCGCCGACCCGACCAAGGTGCGGACCGATCTTCTGCAACACGAAGTCGTGGTGGAACAGATGTCCGGTGATGTGCAGGATGTCGAGGTTTCGGCCAAGACCGGGCAGGGGCTTGATGAGCTGCTGGAGGCGATCGCCCTTCAGGCGGAGATCCTGGAGCTGCGCGCCAACCCGAACCGGGCGGCGTCCGGCGCGGTGATCGAAGCGAAGCTCGACGTGGGCCGGGGTCCGGTGGCGACGGTTCTGGTGCAGAACGGCACGCTGCGGAAGGGCGACATCTTCGTCGTCGGCGAGCAGTGGGGCAAGGTTCGTGCTCTTGTGAACGACAAGGGCGAGCGCATCGACGAAGCCGGTCCTTCGGTTCCGGTCGAGGTTCTGGGCCTGTCCGGCACTCCCTCGGCGGGCGATACGCTCAACGTCGTGGAGACCGAGGCGCAGGCGCGCGAGATCGCGGATTACCGGATCAAGACCGCCAAGGACAAACGGGCTGCCGCGGGGGCTGCGACCACGCTGGAACAGCTCATGGCGAAAGCCAAGGCCGATGCCGACGTGGCCGAACTGCCGGTGCTGGTGAAGGCCGACGTGCAGGGCTCTGCCGAGGCCATCGTGCAGGCTCTGGAAAAGGTCGGCAACGAAGAGGTGCGGGTGCGGGTGCTGTCCTACGGCGTCGGCGCGATCACCGATACGGATGTGGGTCTGGCCGAGGCGTCGAACGCCCCGATCATCGGCTTCAACGTCCGTGCAAATGCCTCCGCCCGGAATTCCGCGCATCAGAAAGGCGTGGAGATCCGCTACTATTCGATCATCTATGATCTTGTGGACGACATCAAAGCCGCCGCTTCGGGCCTGCTGAAAGCCGAGATCCGCGAAACCTTCATCGGTTACGCGCAGATCAAGGAGGTCTTCAAGGTCACGGGCATCGGTCAGGTCGCCGGCTGTATCGTCACCGAAGGCGTTGCCCGCCGCTCGGCTGGCGTGCGCCTGCTGCGCGACAACGTGGTGATCCACGAAGGCACGCTGAAGACGCTGAAGCGCTTCAAGGACGAGGTGAAGGAAGTCATCTCCGGTCAGGAATGTGGCATGGCCTTCGAGCGCTATGACGACATCCGCCAGGGCGACGTGATCGAGATCTTCGAGCGGGAAGAGGTTCAGCGCAAGCTGGCCTGATCCCGCCCGGATCGACCGGGGCAACCGACAAAAGAAAGGGCCGGGGCGCAAACCCCGGCCTTTTTCCGTTCCGTTTCCCGTAAGGGCGGTGTCAGGCCTTCAGGCCGCCCGGACCGGCGTGACAGGATAGCCCACGAAGGTCTTTTCATCGACCTTCACGACCACCTTGCCATCGGCCAGATGAGCGACAACAAGACCTTGAATAGAAACGCAGCTTCCGACAGCAATCGTGCGAAGCATGTGCCAATCCCCCAACTAGCGCAGCAATTTCTTTGTAGAGGCGATTCGCGGAAAAAGCACCACAATTTCGCCACATTCTCCCGCACAGGGGGAAAATAATGTCCTTTTCGTCAGAGCCAGTCGCGGAGAATCGGGATCAGCGGCAGGTCGGCGGGTGGCATCGGGTAGTCGCGCAGCCTCTCCGGGCGGACCCAGGCGAGGGTCTGTCCTTCCTGGGCCTGGGGGATGCCCTCCCAGCGGCGGCAGGCGAAGAGCGGCATCAGCAGGTGGAACTGCTCGTAGCTGTGGCTGGCGAAGGTCAGCGGCGCGAGGCAGCTTTTCCAGGTGTCTATGCCCAGCTCTTCCTTCAGCTCGCGGATGAGCGCGGCCTCCGGGGTTTCGCCCGGCTCCACCTTGCCGCCGGGGAATTCCCACAGACCAGCAAGGGATTTGCCCTCGGGTCTTTGAGCCAGAAGGATGCGGCCCTCGGCGTCGATCAGGGCCACGGCGGAGACGAGCAGGGTTTTCAACGGGGCGCTTCCGGGCTGTGGCGGGCCGGGGGCTTGCCCCCGGACCCCCAGGATATTTGAGGCAAGATGAAGATCAGGAGCGGTAGTCGGCGTTGATCTCGATGTAGCGGTTGGTCAGGTCGCAGGTCCAGACCGAGCGTTTCGCGCGGCCGAGCCCCATGTCCACGGCGATGACGAGTTCGGGCTGGCGCATGTAGGCCGCGCCCTCTTCTTCCTTGTAGGCCGGATTGCGCCAGCCTTTTTCGGCGACGAGAATGTCGCCGAACTTGATCGTCAGCCGGTCGCGGTCGGCTTCGGCGCCGGATTTGCCGATGGCGGCGACGATGCGGCCCCAGTTCGGATCCTGCCCGGCAATGGCGGTCTTCACCAGCGGCGAATTGGCGATGGAGAGGGCGACCTTCTGGGCGTCGGCATCGGAGGCGGCCCCGGTCACCCGGATCTCGACGAATTTCGTCGCCCCTTCGCCGTCGCGGATCACCTGATGGGCAAGGTCCATCATCACGCCCTTCAGCGCCGTCTCGAAAGCTTTGGCGACCGGGCCTTTCACCTCGGCGGCGGCGCTCTGGCCGGTTGCGGCGACCAGAAGCGTGTCGGAGGTCGAGGTGTCGCTGTCCACGGTGATGGAGTTGAAGGTCGCATCGACGTTGCGCGAGACCAGCTTTTGCAGCGCGGCGGCGGAGATCTTCGCATCGGTGAAGATATAGACGAGCATCGTCGCCATATCCGGCGCGATCATGCCCGAGCCCTTGGCGATCCCGGCGATCAGGATGTCGCCGCCCTCGCCCTTCACCGTGGCGGAGGCGCCTTTCGGGAAGGTGTCGGTGGTCATCATCGCATGGGCTGCCATCTCGATGGCGTCCTCGCGCAGGGCGGCGGCAAGCTCGGGAACCCTGGCGGTGATCTTCTCATGCGGGAGCGGCTCGCCGATGACCCCGGTGGAGGAGGAAAAGACCCGGCTCGCCGGCAGGTTCAGCGCCTCGGCCACGGCACCGGTGACGGCGGCGACGGCCTCGTCCCCGACCTTGCCGGTGAAGGCATTGGAATTGCCGGAGTTCACCACGATGGCGGCACCCGTATCGGCCGGAACGCGCAGGGCGAGCTTCGCCTGACAGTCGCGCACGCAGCCCGAGCGGGTGGAGGAGCGGGTGAAAGCCCCGGCCATGGCGGTGCCGGGGGCGAGGCGCACCAGCATCACATCCTTGCGGCTGGCATATTTCACCCCGGCCTCGGCGGCGGCGAATTCCACGCCTGCGATCTTCGGCAGGGCGGGGAAGCTCGCCGGGGCGAGCGGAGAGACCGGCTTGGCCTTTTTCAGCGGTACGGCGGCGGCGACCGCCCCGACGGCTTCGACTGCGGCACCGACCGCATCCTCCGCCATCGACACCGCCTCACCGGCGAGGGATTTGAGCTCTTTTCTGAGAGCCTTGGCTTTCGCCTTCCAGTCCTTCTTGGCCATGGCCGTCTCTCCGGGTCGGGGTTACTTGTCGAGCAGAGTAGTGTCGCTCAGAAGCGCCGGGTCAATCCCTTCGCCGGGTTTTTCGATCTTGGCGGCGGCAGTCAGCTCGGCGACATGGGCCTCGACGGCTTTCTGCTCGATCTCGCCCGCAAGCTCGTCGCGCACATCGTCAAGGGTCGGCTTGGCGGCAAGGCGGGTTTCCTTCACGAGGATCAGGTGCCAGCCGAAATCGGTCTTGATCGGGCCTTCGACCACGCCGGGCTTGGCCGCGATGATCGCATCCTCGAAGGGCTTCACCATCATGCCCACGCCGAACCAGCCGAGATCGCCACCATTGGCGCCCGAGCCGGTGTCGGTGGAATTGGCCTTGGCCAGTTCGGCGAAATCGGCGCCGCCGTCGAGTTGGGATTTCAGCTCCTTGGCCTTTTCCTCGCTGTCCACGAGGATGTGGGCGGCGTGGTATTCGGTGGCGGGGGCGGCATCCTTGAACTTGGCGTCATAGGCGGCCTGAAGGGCGGCATCGGTCACGGCCCCGGTCACCACGCTTTGCAGCGCCACGCCGGAGATATAGCCGCGACGGTCATTTTCCAGCCGCAGGTTGTCATGCTTGGTCAGCTTGCCTTCGACGGACTGGGCCAGCGTGGTCTGCTGGATGAGCTGGTCGAGGATGCCCTTGAAGAGCACATCGGCGGGCAGGCTCTTGTATTGCTCGGGCAGGGCCTCGCGCGCCACGATCATGTTGCCGAGCGTGATCGCCGTGCCGTTCACCGTGGCCACAACCGTATCCGCGGTCGGCGCATCTTCTGCCCGCAGCGGCAGGGCGAGACAGAGCGCAAGCGCCGCTCCGCCCAGAAAACGCATCGCATTTGCCATCTCACACTCTCCTGAACAGGCCGCGTCCTTGCGCGGCGTTGACTATGGCGGGGCTTCCCCTTACATCGCACAGGTCGCGTGCGACGGGGATTTCCGGCCTTTGCGCCCTTCTAGGGAAGGCTGAAGGAGCGGGCAAGACCAGAGCCTCACACGATCCTGTCAGGAACGGCCAGTCGGAGAGAACATGCTGGGTATTGGGTCGCTTGCGCGGAAGGTTTTCGGCACGCCGAATGATCGCAAGGTGAAGTCGGTTCGTCCGCTGGTGGCCAAGGTGAATGCCTTGGAGCCGGAGTTCGCCGCGCTGACCGACGAAGGCATCAAGGCCAAGACGGCCGAGTTCCAGATGCGCCTGCAGGAAAAGGGTGAGGATATCGACGCGCTTCTGCCCGAAGCCTTTGCCAACTGCCGGGAAGCCGCCAAACGCGCGCTTGGCCTGCGGGCTTTCGATGTGCAGCTCATGGGCGGCATCTTCATGCATCAGGGCAATATCGCCGAGATGCGGACGGGGGAGGGCAAGACCCTCGTGGCGACCTTCCCGGCCTATCTGAACGCGCTGACCGGCAAGGGCGTGCATGTGGTCACGGTGAACGACTATCTCGCCAAGCGGGACGCGGAGTGGATGAGCAAGGTCTACAGCCAGCTCGGCCTGACCACGGGCGTCGTCTATCCCTTCCAGTCGGACGCGGAAAAGAAGGCCGCCTACCGCTGCGACATCACCTATGCGACCAACAATGAGCTGGGCTTCGACTATCTGCGCGACAACATGAAGGGCTCCATCGAGGACATGGCGCAGCGCGGGCATTACTTCGCCATCGTGGACGAGGTGGATTCCATTCTCGTCGATGAGGCGCGCACCCCGCTGATCATCTCCGGCCCTTCGCAGGACCGCAGCGATCTTTACCAGAAGGTCGATGACCTGATCCCGTCCCTGTCCGAAGAGCATTACAAGCTGGACGAAAAGACCCGCAACGTCACCTATACCGAAGACGGCAACGAGGTGATCGAGCAGCTTCTGCGCGAAGCGGGTCTGCTGCCCGAGGGCCAGAGCCTTTACGACCCGGAAAGCTCCACGCTTGTCCATCACGTCACGCAGGCCCTGCGCGCCCACAAGCTTTTCACCCGCGACCAGCAATATATCGTCCGCGACGGCGAGGTCATGCTGATCGACGAATTCACCGGGCGGATGATGCGCGGCCGGCGGCTGTCGGACGGGCTCCATCAGGCCATCGAGGCCAAGGAGCATGTGGCGATCCAGCCGGAGAACGTGACGCTCGCCTCCGTGACCTTCCAGAACTACTTCCGGCTTTACGAAAAGCTGGGCGGCATGACCGGGACGGCGGCCACCGAGGCCGACGAGTTCATGGAAATCTACAAGCTCGGCGTGGTGGAGGTTCCGACGAATCGCACCGTGCAGCGCAAGGACGAACATGATGCCGTCTACCGCACCGCGCGGGAAAAATATGAAGGCGTGGTCGCTTCGATCAAGGAGGCCCACGCCAAGGGCCAGCCTACCCTGGTCGGCACCACCTCCATCGAGAAATCCGAATTCCTTTCCGATCTCTTGAAAGCCGCCGGCGTGCCGCACAATGTGCTGAATGCCCGCCAGCATGAGCAGGAAGCCCAGATCGTCGCCGATGCCGGCAAGTTCGGCGCCGTGACCATTGCGACCAACATGGCGGGCCGCGGCACCGACATCCAGCTTGGCGGCAATGTCGAGATGAAGGTGATGGAGGCGATCGCCGCCGACCCCCACCTGCACCCCGATGAGGTCCGCGCCCGGATCGAAGCCGAACATGCCGAAGAAAAGGCGCGGGTTCTGGAAGCGGGCGGGCTGTTCGTGCTTGGTACCGAGCGCCACGAGAGCCGCCGGATCGACAACCAGCTCCGCGGCCGCTCCGGCCGTCAGGGCGACCCCGGCCGCTCGGCCTTCTTCCTGTCGCTGGAAGACGACCTGATGCGGATCTTCGGTTCCGAACGGCTCGACAAGGTGCTGTCGGGGCTGGGCATGAAGGAAGGCGAGTCGATCGTTCACCCCTGGGTCAACAAGTCCCTCGAACGCGCGCAGGCCAAGGTCGAGGGGCGCAACTTCGACACCCGCAAACAACTGCTGAAGTTCGATGACGTGATGAACGATCAGCGCAAGGCGATCTTCAGCCAGCGGATGGAGATCATGGAGGCCGAGGATCTGGGCGAAATCGCTCAGGACATGCGCCATCATGTGATCGACGATCTCGTCGACAGCTATCTGCCGCCGAAATCCTATGCCGATCAATGGCATGTGGAGGAACTCCACGCCGCGGTCATCGAGAAGCTGAACCTCGATCTGCCGATTGCCGACTGGGCGGCGGAGGAGGGTGTCGATCAGGACGGGATCCGCGAGCGGATTCTGGATGCTTCCGACAAGCTGATGGCGAGCAAGCTCGACGCTTTCGGGCCGGAAACCATGCGGAACATCGAAAAGCAGCTTCTGCTCCAGACCATCGACGCCAAATGGCGCGAGCATCTTCTGCGTCTGGACCATCTGCGCTCGGTGGTCGGTTTCCGTGGCTACGCGCAGCGCGATCCGCTGAACGAATACAAGACTGAAGCCTTCACCATGTTCGAGCACATGCTGAACTCGCTGCGGCAGGATGTGACACAGAAACTGTCGATGATCCGGCCTATCTCGCAGGAAGAACAGGCGGCGATGCTGGCACAGATCCAGGCGCAGCAGGCCCAACAGGCTGCGGCTCTCGCGCCCCAGCCCCAGCCGGAGCCTGAGGCTCCGGTGGCCCTTGCCGGCTTCGATGCGGCGGATCCGACCACCTGGGGCAACCCGTCGCGGAACGATCCCTGCCCCTGCGGCTCGGGTGAGAAATTCAAGCATTGCCACGGCAAGCTGGTCTGAGACCGAAAGCGCGGCGGGCCGGTCCCGCCGCCGCGACTGACCGCGTGCGGGAAACATTCCTTGATCCTGCCACTGAAACGCCCGGTTTCGGAGCGATAACCCTTCTGCACAATGCTCTGAGGGGGCGGATATGGATGTGAAACGCAGCGCAGCACGGGGGATCGCGGTTCTCGCGGTTGCACTTGGCGCGGGTCATCTGGTGCAGACCATGGCCAGCAAGCCCGCCGTGCCGAAGGACCAGCAGGCTTCGACCGCGCCGATGGAGAAGCCGAAGAATGTCGTACCACTGGCCGCGGGGCCGGAGGCGGTCAGGACCGATCCGGTCGTGACCCCGCCGAAGCCCGAGGTTGCAGCCTTGGCGCCTGCCGAGCCTGCGCCCGAGGCCCCTGCCACGCCTGCGCCCCTGCCGCCGGTTGCGGAGGCGCCCGCGCTGCCGCAAGAACCCGCCGCCGAAAAGACGGCCACCAGTTGCGATATCACCCTCGACCTGATGCCCGAGGCGTCGGCGATGATCGGGGTTACGCTGCTTGCCCCCTGCCATCCGGATGAACGGGTGACGCTCCGCCATGCCGGGCTGGTCGTGACCGGCCAGACCACGGCGGGCGGCGCGCTCTTTAGCGGCCTGCCGGCGCTCGACAGTGCCGGCAAGGTGCAGGTCACCTTTGCCGATGGAGCGGAGGTCGAGGCAACGGTCGTGGTGCCGGACTTGGCCGGCTATCGGCGCTTCGGTGTGCAGTGGCAGGGCGATGATGCCTTCCAGATCCATGGTTTCGAGGGCGGGGCGAATTATGGCCAGCCCGGTGATATCAACGCCGTGAACCCCGGCCGTCCGATGGCGGATGCGGCGCGCAAGGGTGGTTTCCTGACCCTTCTCGGCGATCCGGCGAGCGCCAATCCCCTGCTGGCCGAAATCTACACCTTCCCGGCGGATCGCGCGGCCAGGGTTCAGGTGGTTGTCGAAGCTGCCGTCACTGAGAAGACCTGCGGCCGGGAGCTTCTGGGCGAGACGCTGGAAAGCAATGGCGGTGTGGTGCGGTCCAGCGACCTGACCCTCTCCATGCCCGAATGTGATGCGATCGGCGATTATCTGGTGTTGAAGAATCTTGCTTCGGACATGAATATCGCCACCGCAGACTAAGGGGTGGCGGTCGGTTCATGAGAGCCTTTTCACGGTGCGCGGCGGGTTTCGCCGCGCTTCTTTTTATCGGGACCCCGGCGGTCGCGCAGGATGTGACCCTGACCGCCCGTGATGGCGCGCTGACGATTTCCGGGGCGCTGCAAGGGTTTGACGGGGAGTTCTACCGGGTCGAGACCGCCTATGGCCCGCTGACGGTCGATGCCGAAGGGGTGATCTGCGATGGCCCGGCCTGCCCGGACCTGATCGCGCCCCGCGCCGTGATCCGCATTGTCGGAGCTGCTGATGCGGGGGCGGCCCTGATCCCGCCGCTCGTTGCCGCTTTCGCGGCGGCGCGCGGCCTGTCGCTGTCCCTGCCGGAAGCTGCGGGCGGGGCGACCATCCTGACCGATCCCGTCAGTGGCAAGACCCTTGCGGAGTTCACCTTCCAGCCGCTTCTTCCCGAAGAAGCGCGGGCGGCGCTCAAGGCCGGGCGGGCGGAACTGATGATGGCGGCCTCCACCCTGCCGGAGTTCGGCTCGCGGGCGGTCGCGCTTGACGCGCTGCTGCCGATCATGGCGACGGACAATCCGACCCCCGGCATCTCCACCCCGAGCCTCGCCAAGGCCCTGTCGGGAGAGGTCAAGAACTGGGCGGAGATCGGCGGGCCGGATATGCCGCTGGTCCTGCACGGGCTGGAAACGGGGAGCGATCTGCAACAGGCGCTTTCGGCCCGGCTCGGCCGGCAGATCGCGGCGGCGGTGACGCATCCAGATCTGGCCGCTCTGGCGGCGGCGGTGGCGAAGGACCCCTTCGCGCTCGCGGTGACGGGGCGGGCGGTGCGCGGTGCGGCGCGCGGGCTGCCCCTGTCGGACAGTTGCGGCTTTCCATTGCTGCCGACGCCGCTTGCGGTGAAAGCGGAGGATTATCCCCTGTCGCTGCCGGTCTTCTTCCTGACCCCGCGCCGCCGCTTGCCGCTGGTCGCGCGCGAGTTTCTGGAATTCCTGCCGACCCCCGGCGCCCAGGCCGCCGTGGCGAAGGCCGGTTATATCGACCGCCTGCCCGAAGCCCAGCCGATGACTGCCGACGGGCTGCGTCTGATCAATGCCATTCAGGGCGCCGGCGAGGAGACGACGCTGGCCGATCTGAAACGGCTGGCGGGGATGATGAACGGCGCGGATCGTCTTTCCTTCACCTTCCGCTTCGAGGACGGGTCGAGCACGCTCGACCGCACCTCGCAGGACAATCTCGCCGATTTGGCGAAGCTGCTGGAGGCGGGGGAGTTCCGCGACAAGGCCTTGATCCTCGCTGGATTCTCCGACGGCTCAGGGGCGGCGCAAGCGAATTTCGATCTGTCGCTGAACCGGGCGGCGCGCGTGCGGGCCGCGCTGACCGATGCCGCGCCGGGGTTGACGGAGGTGCAGCTGCCGCAGGTGGTCGCCTTTGGCGAGGCCATGCCGATGGCCTGTGACGAGACGGCTGCGGGGCGCCGGCTGAACCGACGGGTGGAGCTGTGGATGAAGCCCGCCTTCGGTGCGGATCACAAATAGCCGTCTGCGCGAAAGCTCACCTCCCGGCTTTTGCCGATGATCAGGTGGTCATGGAGCGTGATGCCCAGCACCTGCCCTGCCTCCTGCACCTGAAGGGTCATGGAGATATCGGCCTGCGAGGGGGTCGGGTCGCCGGAAGGGTGGTTGTGCATCATTCCACGAAAATCCATATCGTATTGATATTGCAGATATTTTTCTGGAATTCGGTGAAGTTGGTGCCGGGGAATGGGGCATGTCCCCAATGACCAATCGTGATCATCACGGCTGATCACCAGTGAGTTCAGTGAGTCGCCTTGATGCACGGCAACTCACTGTATTCCTTTCATCCCACGCTTCAAGCTCGTCGATCGGATAGAGGACGGCTTTGCCAATCTTAACGAACGACGGGCCGATCTTCATCGCCCGCCAGTTCCGAAGCGTTCCAACCGAGACGCCGCCTCGATAGCGTTCCGAGACCTCCTCAGGGGTAAGAAATTTGTTGTCCAATGTTAGCCTCCTTCGGTCGACGGTCGACAACGTGGTGTCGCTCATTTGATGGACATCGAGCGCGAGGCTAGTTCCCTGAGTGCAATGTCACCCGAAGTCACCGTTGGGCTTGCCTGTCATTGGTCGCTCACGCTGTTGCGCGAACGACCATGCAGCGCTGAGGGAAATCGGGGAAGCCTGATTTGGTCCGCGTAGGGAGCACGGATAGTCAGGGTTAGATATAGGCCGGTCGAGCGACCGGGCTCGGCGATCCTGAGTTAAAAATTGCGCATACTGATCTGGTTCGGGTGCACGTCGAACTGCTGCCTCAGCTCGACGATCGTTTTCTCGCCCCTGACGGCTGCAAGGGCCACCTTCGCCTTGAAAGCCGGCGTGTGGTTCCGCCGCAGTCGTTTCGCCATGGTCTCTCTCCTATCGCGGCCATCATGCCGCCTTCCGGCAGAAACTCCACTTATCCAACCTGTCCAGTTTTCCCGAACCTGCTCTCTCCGCTGCGTCCGGCTTGTTGAACAGAAGCGGCGAAAAATACGCTGGATCGAGGACGTCGTGCGTTCCAATCAACATATTGCGTTGGACAAAACCGGCTGCGGTGTAGGTCCGGACCATGCTTGTCTCGATGGCGAAGGAGTGCTCGCCGACAGCACAAGGCGGATGACCTTGCCACATACCTCGCTGTTTCCTTCGCCATCTACGTCATAGCGAGCAGCGAATATGGACCTCTTGGCTAGTGATTCATCCATGGTCGCTTGCGATTGACATAGCGTAAGGGTCTATCATATTAGTTAGTGTCTGATAACTAACAATAGGGAAATCTATGCGCAAGCGGGCGGAGCTTCGCAAGGCCGAGATCGTCGCCGCCCTCCTGGGATTGGCTGACAGCATCGGGCCGGACCGTGTGACGACCGGAGCGGTGGCGTCGTCGATCGGCATCACCCAGGCGGCGCTGTTCAGGCATTTCCCGACCAAGGACACGCTTTGGCAGACTGTGGCCGAGCATGTGGCCGAAGGTCTGGAGGAGGCGTGGGACGACGCATTGAGCCGATGCGATGAGCCTATCGCCAGGTTGCGTGCTTTGATTGCCGCGCAGTTCGCGCAGATCGCTACCACCCCCGCACTTCCCATGCTGCTGTTCTCGCGCGAGCTGAATGTCACCAATGCGGAGCTGCGCGCCACGTTCAACAGCACGCTCAAGGCTTTTCACCGCCTGCTCGCGCGCGAGGTCAGTGCGGGACAGGAAGCAAGGGCTATGCGAGGCGATGTCATGCCGGACGATGTGGCGGTGCTGCTGACGTCGCTCGTGCAGGGGGTGGCGATCCGCTGGGCGCTCGGTGAGCGCGAGTTCGACCTGCGCGAAGAGGGATTGCGGCTGTTCGACGTGCAATGCCGCCTTCTGGCTGCAAGGGGAGAATAGGCGATGCGACGAATCGGGCTTTCGGGCATTCTTCTGGCCTTGGCTGTCGGAGCAGGCTTTCTGTTCTTCACCGAACGGCCGCTGGTGGTGACGGTCGTTCAACCTGAACGCGATGTCGCCCTTCGCATTTACGGACTCGGCACCGTCGAGGCGCGGGTTCTCAGCCGTATCGGCTTCGAGGTGGGTGCCGCGCTGACCTCTCTTGCCGCCGATGCCGGGGACAGCGTGATCCGGGGACAGGAACTGGCCATCCTTCACTCCGCCGAGCAGGAGGCGCGGGTGGCGCGCGCCCATGCGACAGTGGCGACCAACAAGGCCAATCTCGCCAAGGCCAATGCCGCAGTCGTGCGCGCCCGCGCGGTGCTCGCCGAGCGCGAGACGGCGAACCGTCGTCAGCAGGGGCTGGTGCAGCGCGAAGTCGCCTCGGCCCAGCGCGCCGAGGAAGCCCAACGCGATGAGGACGTGGCGCGAGCCGATCTGGCGGTAGCGGAGGCCGATCTGGCAGTGATCCGGGCGCAGGGCCTGGACGCGGCGGCAGCCCTGCGACAGGAGGAAGCCATTCTCGCCCATCACCGGCTGGTCGCACCCTACGATGCGCTGGTCGTCGCTCGCCACGCGGAGCCGGGCACGGTGGTGAAGGCGGGCGATCCGATCTTCACGCTGATCGACCCAGCCACCGTCTGGATCCAAGCCTATGTCGACGAAGAGCGCGCCGGCCAGCTTGTCCCTGGCCAGCAAGGTACAATCCGGCTGCGGTCGCAGCCGTCGGCCGAGTTCCACGGCACAATCGTCCGCATCGGTATCGAAAGTGACCGAGTGAACGAGGAACGCCGCGTCTGGCTGGCCTGCGCTGACTGTCCCGCCGAGATGTTTCTCGGCGAGCAGGCCGAGGTGCGTATCACCACCGGCAGCCGGGAAAGCGCGCTGATGGTTCCCGAGGTGGCGATCACCGGTTTCGACGGCCATCGCGGCACGGTGTGGACGGTGCAGAACGGCCGTCTCGCGCGAGCGCACTTGACCTTCGGTGCCCGCGACGATCGCGGCCGCGTCGAAGTTGCGGGCGGCCTGCCCGAAGGGGCGGCGATCGTCGCCAGACCGCCGAAGGGTGTGGCTGGGGGCAGACGTGCCCGCCCCGAGGATGCGCCATGAACCTTGCGCTCAAGGACATCCGCCACGGTCTGTTTCGCTTCGTCTTGACCTGCTTCGGGCTGGGGCTGCTGATGACGGTCGTGCTGGCGATGATCGGCATCTACAACGGCCTCGTTTCGGACGCGCTGGCGGTGGTGAAGGCGCCGGTGGCCGATGTCTGGGTGGTCGAGGCTGGAACCAAGGGTCCGTTTGCGGAAGCGTCCAGCATCCCTGCCGATACGCGCGATGCGGTGGCGAGGATGCCCGGTGTCGCCGAAGCCGGCGCGGTCAACTACCAGAACGTCGAGGCTTTCCATGCCGGGCGTACGCTCAGGATCTACGTCGTCGGCTACGAGCCCGGTCGGCCCGGTGGGCCGCAAGCGATCGCCGAGGGGCGCGGCATCGGCGCCAGCCATTTCGAGCTGGTCGCCGACCGCAAGACCGGCCTTCTACCCGGCGAGACGATCCGGTTCGGGCGTAAGCGCTTCACCGTCGTCGGGCTTGTCGAGGGCGCGATGAATTCCGGCGGTGACCCGGCGGTCTACGTGACGCTCGCCGACGCGATGGCGCTCCAGACCGAACTCGACCCGGCCGCCCAGCGGGTGCAGGCGGCGCGCGGGGCGGTTTCCGTCAAGTCCGCATCGGTGGCGGCCGTCATCGCCCGCATGGCGCCCGGCGCCGATGTCGATCTATTGACCGCCACAGTGCGCCAGTGGAAGCACCTCGCCGCCATGACCCAGGCCGAACAGGAGGAATTGCTGCTCGTTTCCGTGGTGGACAAGGCGCGCCGCCAGATCGGGCTGTTCCTCGGCATCCTACTCTCCGTCAGCGCCGTGGTGATCGCGCTCATCATCTACACGATGACGATGGAGAAGCTGAAGCAGATCGCCACGCTGAAGTTGATCGGCGCCCCCGACCGCACCATCGTCGCGCTGATCGTGCAGCAGGCGTTGATCCTCGGCGCCTCGGGCTGGGCGATCGGCCTGATGCTGATCCTTAGCGTGAAGGACTACTTTCCCCGCCGCGTGGTGCTGGAGCCGTTCAACGTCATGGTCCTTGCCGGCATCATCGCCGCCGTCTGCCTGCTGTCCTCGGCGCTCGGCGTGCGGGCGGCGATGAAGGTCGACCCGGCCACAGCGCTCGGGAGCTGACCGACATGGCGCTCGGCGACATCCTCATAGAAGTCTCGAACGTGGCCAAGCATTTCGGCGAGGGCGAGACCCGCGTCGACGCCTTACGCGCGGTCGATCTTGCCGTGCGCGCCGGCGAGGTGATCGCGCTGCTCGGACCTTCGGGCTCGGGCAAGACGACGCTGCTCAACATCATCGGCTGCATCCTCGCCCCCTCGGCGGGACGGGTGGTGCTCGACGGCGAGCCAGTGTTCGATGGCAGATGGCTGCGCCGCGACTTGAGACGTCTCAGGCTCGACAAGATCGGCTTCATCTTCCAGGCGCACAACCTGCTGCCGTTCCTGACTGCCGAGGAGAACGTCGCGGTCGTGCTCGACCTTGCCGGCCTACACGCTGAGGAAGGCCGGGTGCGGGCGCGCGAATTGCTGGACTATCTGGAAGTCGGCCACCGCGCAAAGGTTAAACCTGCACTCCTTTCCGGCGGCGAGGCGCAGCGCGTAGCGATCGCTCGCGCGCTCGCCAACCGTCCCCGCATCATCCTCGCCGACGAGCCCACCGCCGCGCTCGACGGCGCGCGGGCCGGGCTGGTGATGGACCTGATGCGCAAGCTCGCCGTCGAGCAGGAAGCCTGCATCGTCACCGTCACCCACGACGAAAAGATCTTCGACCGTTTCGACCGCCTGATCCACCTGCGCGACGGCCGCCTCGCCGACGCCTGACCCGGAGCCGCTCCATGCCCGCAAGACGATCCCGCGCCCTTACCATCGCCGCCGCCGTCGCGGTGATCTTCGGCCTGCTGACCATCGTTTCGGGCGCCAGGGCGCTGTTCGGCGGCGTCGACATGGGCGCTGTGGTGCCCTTCGTGCTGTGGTTCAACTTCGTAGCGGGATTTGCCTATGTCCTCACCGGGATCGGCCTGTGGCGCGGCACGAACTGGGCGCCGATGCTGTCGCTCGGCATCGCCGCGGCGACGGCGGCCGTCTTCGCCGCCTTCCTGTGGCATGTCGGCTCCGGCGGCGCATGGGAGATACGCACCATGGGCGCGATGATCTTGCGCACCGGCATCTGGATTGCCATCGCAATCCTCGCGTTACGGTGCAAAAAAGCCGCCTGACGATTCCCCTGCCCAGCCAGCGCCGGCGGCCGAGGCCGTGACCGTGCCAGCCAGGAACCTGAAATGACGCGTTTTGCCGATCGACCCGTCGCGGGTCCGCTCAGTCATCACTGTTCTCGGCCTCGCGGTGACCGCAGCCGGCAGGTGGCTCCCCCCTATAACGGCCTCGGCGTGCCAGATCTTCCGGGATTGGCGCCCGTCGATATGACGATCGGGCGTTTTGAACGCCAGCACGCTCTATGGATGATGTCTCCCAGATTAGAATAATTATAACTTATTGACCAATCTCAATGCCCATGTCAAATATTTAGAATAATTCTAATATGAACGTCGAACAATCGATCGGCGACGCTTTCACGAGCGTCCGTAGAATGGGCGGTGCCTCGGGGCCGACCGATCGCACACTGGAACAAATTCTATGCGCACTTTACACAAAGAGAATCATCTTATCGAACGTATCGGTTGGCTTCGGGCGGCGGTGCTTGGGGCCAATGACGGGTTGATCTCGACGTCGAGCCTTATCGTCGGCGTGGCGGCGGCGACCGCCGGCCCTCACGAGGTCCTTGTGGCGGGCGTTGCCGGGCTGGTGGCCGGAGCCATGTCAATGGCGGCCGGCGAATATGTCTCGGTCAGCTCACAGGCCGACACGGAAGAAGCCGACATGGCGCGCGAGCGCCGCGAACTCGCCACGCAGCCGGAGGCGGAACTAGCCGAACTCGCTGCGATCTACGAGCAGCGCGGCGTCGCGCCGGATCTCGCCCTTGAGGTGGCTAAGCAAATGATGGCGAAGGACGCATTCGAGGCGCATGCGCGCGACGAACTCGGACTGTCGAGCCATGTGATGGCGCGGCCCGTCCAGGCGGCCTTCACATCCGCGGCGACCTTTTCCGTGGGCGCGGCGCTGCCGCTGGTCGTGGCGCTGCTCGCGCCGGCGGGAGCGGTCGTATGGGCAGTGTCCATCGCCTGTCTCGTCGGGCTTGCCGCGCTCGGGGCGGTTGGTGCGAGCGCGGGCGGCGCCGGCATCTGGAAACCGACTGTTCGGGTCGTCTTCTGGGGCGCGGTGGCCATGGCGTCGACAGCGGCCATCGGCGCCCTTATCGGCCGGGCGGTCTGATTATGAGACGCCTGTCGTTCGATATCCCGATGCTGATGTCGCTCCTGACAGTGCTGGGCATGATCCTGGCGACGGTCGGGACCTGGCCGCCAGCCGAGGCACTTGGTGTCCTGCGGTGGCCGGGACTGGCGCTCGTCTATGCCGCCGGCGGGCTTCCCGCCGCGTGGACGGCCCTGTCAGCGCTGTGGCGGCAGCATATCCTCGACATCGACCTCCTGATGGTGGTCGCCGCGATCGCCGCAGCGATCGTCGGCGCGCCGTTCGAAGGTGCCGTGCTGCTGACGCTGTTCAGCGTGTCGACGACGCTCGAACACCAGGCGCTCGGGCGCGCGCGCCGCGCGGTCGAAGCCCTGATGGCGCTGCGCCCCGAGACGGCGTTCCGCAAGAACGCCGCCGACGGTGCGGTCACGGAGGTTCCCGCCGCGGAGCTTGCCGTCGGCGACGTGGTGATCCTGCGGCCGGGCGCCCGGGTGCCTGCCGACGGCGTCATCCTGCAAGGGCGCGGTGGCATCGACGAGGCCAACATCACCGGCGAATCCATGCCCGTCTCCAAGGAGCCGGGCCAGCAGGTGTTCGAAGCCACCGTCAATCTCGACGGCATCCTGGAAGTGACGATAGCGAGAACGGTCGGCGACAGTACGATCGCGCGCATGATCCGCCTGGTCACCGAGGCCCAGGAGGCGAAAGCGCCGTCCGAACGGTTCAGCGCCTGGTTTGGCCAGCGTTATACCGTCGCGGTCCTCATCGGCGCGGTTCTCGCCTTCGCCGTCTTTTACTGGCTCGGCCGCGATTGGGAGCAGGCGCTCTACAAGGCCGCGACGCTGCTGGTCGCGGCCAGCCCCTGTGCGATCGTCATATCGGTGCCGGCGGCGATCCTGTCGGCGCTCTCGGCGGCGGCGCGGGGCGGCGTTCTGTTCAAGGGCGGCGGCGCGCTCGAAATGCTGGCGGCCGTCGATACCTTCGCCTTCGACAAGACAGGCACGCTGACCAACGGCCGTGCGCAGGTGACGCGGATCATTACGCTGGACGGTGAGGATCGGCGCTTCCTGTCCCTGCTGGCGGGGCTGGAAGCGCATTCCGAGCATCATATCGCCGCAGCGATCCGCCGTGAGGCGGTCATACACGGGATCGAACCGGCGCAAGTCATGGATGTCAGTTCCCGTCCCAGTGCCGGAATCGTCGGGCGGGATGAGACTGGCCCGGTCTGGGCTGGAAACTCTTATCTCGCCAGGGAAATGGATGCGTCCACTGATCGCGCCGAATTCCGCGAGCTGGAGGAGAACGCGCAAACCGTCGTCTATCTCGGGCGAGGATCGACCATTCTGGGCGCCGTCAGCGTCGCGGACGAGGCGAGGGCGAGTTCCGCCCCGGCGCTTGCGGCCCTGCGCGCCGGCGGCGTGCGCCGCATCTTCATGATGACCGGCGACCGTCGCCCGGTGGCCCTGCGCATCGGTGAGGAACTTGGCCTCGGCCCGGACGAGATCCACGCCGAAATGCTGCCGCAGGACAAGGTGCGCCAAATCGGTGAGCTGGCGGAACGCGGCAGGGTCGCCTTCGTGGGCGACGGCGTGAACGATGCGGCGGCCCTTGCCCGCGCCGATGTCGGCATCGCCATGGGTGCGGCCGGTTCGGATGTCGCCCTTCAGGCGGCCGATGTGGCCCTGCTGTCGGAAGACATGAAGAAACTGGCAGATGCGCACCGGTTGGCGCGGCGCACCGCCTCTGTCATCCGGCAGAACCTCACCGTCGCGATCGGCGCCATGCTGGTGCTCGTCACAGGCGGGCTGTTCTTCGATCTGCCGCTGCCGCTGGCGGTGGTCGGGCATGAAGGCGGGACCGTGCTGGTCGTCCTGAACGGCTTGCGCCTGCTCTCGGACCGTATCCGGCGGAACGCGGACGAGGCAACGCCTACGCGCCGCACACCGGAGGAACGAAACGTTTCGGCGTCTGTTCCAAAAGTGGTGGACGAAAGAGCAGTCTAGGGCATCCTATGGGAAACTGCGGCCCGACAGCCCGGGAAATCAAGCGAGTTTCAGCGACGCTGCCATGCCCGCGGCAACCCCGAGCGCGCTGACGGCTCCCACGCGAACCCCGAGTCTGTAGCCGCCGAGCCATGCGGCCAGGACGGCCTTGGCGAGCGAATTCACACCGACCGCGATCAGGATGGCCTGGGCCGCAAGCTTCGGCTCGATCGTCTGTAGCGACATTCGCGCCATGGAGATCGAGATCGCATCGACATCTGCCATCCCCGAGATCGCGGCCGTCGCGAAGATGCCCGCGTTTCCGAACGATTGTTGAAGCAATTGCGAGATCAACATGACGGCGGTGATGAGCGCGCCCATCTTGATGGCCGGCGCCAGTTCGAGCGGATTGGTGATCTTCAGTTCCGGCTGTTCCGTGGCGCCGCTGTCTTGGAGAAGCAGAAGCCCGGCCCCGAGAACAAGGACGCCGCCGCCAATGAGGAGCGGCCATTGGAGGTGCGGCAGCAGGGACGGACTGAGTGCGGTCGCGATGATCGCAACGCGCGCGATCATGACCACCCCTGCAAGGAGCACTCCGCCAGAAAGCAGAGCGGCGGCTTCGCTGCGGCGCCGGGCCAGGGCCGCCAGTGTCGCGGTCGTGGCCGTTGAAGATGCGAGCCCCCCTGCGACCGCCGCCGTGAGCACGCCCAGCCGGTCCCCGAATACGCGAACGGCGACGTATCCGGCAAAGGACACGGCCGCGATCAGGATCGTAAGCAGCCAGATTTCATACGGATTGATCGCGTTCCACGGATCGATCGGCCGATTTGGCAGGACCGGCAACAGCAGAAACGTCATCGCCAGAAGCGTCAAGCCCGAGCGGATTTCGCTCCAGCTCAACGATGCGACCCAACGGTGCAACTGATCGCGCAGCGCCAGCAGCACGGCCGTCGCGACGGCGCCGGCGACGGCGGCTGCCACATCGCCCACGACGGCGAGGACGCCAAGCAGGAAGGTCGACATGCCGGCGATCACGGAGGTCGCGCTGTAGTTCCGCTCGGCCTGCGCCTCCAGCCAGTGAAACGCGGCGAAAGCCCCTGCGAACCCCAGGAAAGCCAAGCCGATGATGGCGGCTGAGTCGAATTGCTGCGCCAGCGCGCCGGCGACGCCGCCGATCAGCCCCGAAAGCGCGAAGGTGCGCAATCCCGCCGCGCGTTGATGGTCTTCCTCATTTCTGGTGCGCCAGCCGCGCTCGAGACCGATCAGCAAGCCGATCGATAGCGAAACCGCCAGGCGGCTGAGAAGGGCGTCCCCGTCCATGATTTGCTGGCACACTCCCGCGAAAGACCGATTTCATCTGGTGGTACCATTCGGGAGCCCATGACGCTTCGAAAGGAACCAGTGTATCTATCGGGCAACGAACAGCGATTTACAATGATGCCCGAAAGGCCGGCCCAGTTCTTGTCGAGGTTCGAGGTGCCCGCGTTTCCGCCGCATCGCCGGTGTTGCATTACCCGTCGACAGAGGATTATCCCCAAAGCCATCCTTCAGGTCACTTGGTGGGCTGAGCCCATTGTCGGTATCGACTGCCACGCGGCCTCGCTGACTGGAAGCTGACAGGAATTATCATCGTTCTTCAGGAGCCCATCAGCAAGGCGTTGCATGATTGCACGCGTAGATGAGGGCAACTGAGGAGTTGGAACCATGAAAAAGTCTTTCACGATGCTTGCATTGCTGGTGATGCTGCCGGCTGGCGCCGCCCTTGCTGGCGAGGCGTGCGATGTATCGCCCGAAAAGAGGCAATCGTTCGAAGCGCTGGCGAAGCTTGCAAGCGACTTCGAATGGACCATTGACAGGATGAAGATCGACGACGGCTGTTACGAGCTTCGGGTGACCGATGCCAGCGGCAACATCCTCAAGGTCAAAGTCGACCCGGCGACACTGGAGGTTGTTGATGGAAAGGTCAAACGCTTCGGTGACGATGGGGGTGCGCCACGGAAGGAGAAATAGGGCCACGCGTAGTCGAGACGCGTCCGGACGGTCGGCAAAGGCATTCATTCCGAGGCGTGCGTGCCTTCGCCGTATCTGGGCTAACGGGAGCAGGCTGCTGGTTGCGCTATTGCTTGCCGGAGAAAAATACGGCCGCGAAACCGTCCCGCCGCCCCTCTATCGGCGAGATCAGATCAAGCCTGCCGCCCGTGCCAGCGGCGATCGTTTTGGCGATGGCCAAGCCGAGACCCGCGCCGTCCGCATCTGACTGGCCCCGCTCGAAAGGCTCGGACAGTCGGGCAAGCGTCTCCGCCGGCACGGCCGGACCGGCATTCGTGACTTGCAGGGTGCCCTCAGCCGATAGCGCGACGCTGATAGGCTCCTTCGGGTCGCCATGCTTCAGGGCGTTTTCAATGAGGTTGCGCGCCAGAACGGCGAAGGCGTCCGGATCGATATTGGCGGATACCGGATTGTCGGGAAGCATCAGCTCGACCCGACCGGCGCCAGGGGTGTGTTCGCCGAACTCGCTGACGACCATGCGCAGGATGACTGCGATGTCGACAGGCTTCTCCGCCAGCAGGCGGCCGCCCTCGGCCCTTGCAAGCTGCATCAGCTTTTCGGTCAGCCGGGAAAGACGCCGCAGGGCAGTTTCCATGTCGCGCGCGTGTTCGCGGGTCGTGTCATCGGTAGCCTCGATGATCATCCTTTGCGCTTGTGCCAGTGCAGCCGCGACCGGCGTTCGTAGTTCATGGGCGGATTTCGCCGCCAGCGTGCGCTCCGCCTGCAATGTCCGTTTCAGGCGTTCAAGAAGCCGGTTCACCGAATGAGCGACTGGTTCCACCTCGGAAGGCAGGTTGTCGGCTTTGACCGGAGCAAGATCGCCGCCGCCGCGCGCCTCGATCTGTGATCGGAAAGCTCGGACGGGAGTCATCGACAGCCGAACGATGAGCCAGACACCGAGGAGGCTGAGGGGAACGATAATGCCGAGTGGCAGGGCGAGATCCAGTGAGGCGTGTTCTGCCGCCATTCGCCGATGCGAAAGCGGTTCGGCGACGGTGATCGTCAGGCTGCCTTGCAGCGCGGCGTCGGAATAGAGCCGATGGGTTTGCGTATCGGTGAAGCCCATTCCCGAGAATGGCGGAAAAACCGCCAGATCCGCATTGTGCGAGCTGAGTAGAACCTTGCCCGCTTCGTCACGTACGACATAGGTGAAGTATTCGTCATGCTGACGCAGCGTCGCCACGCGCTGCTCCGAATCGTCGGTATCGCGCCCGAGGATTTCGAGCGCCGCAAGCGGCAGAATCCGTTGCGCAGTCTCCTCCAGCGCGCTGTCGAAGACTTCGTTCATCTCGTTGTGCAGCCTGTAAACCGTAACCACGGCGGCGACTGCCCAAAGCACCGTCATGCCGAGGCCGAGCCATAGCGAAAGCCGCCATTGCAGGCTTTTCGGGCGTTTCATCGCGCGCTTCCGAGACGATAACCGATGCCGCGAACCGTATCGATGACAGCATGCCCCAGCTTTTTGCGCAGCCGACTGACATGGACCTCGATCGTGTTGCTCTCCACTTCGGCACCGAACGCATAGAGCCGGTCCTCGAGCTGGGCCTTGGTCAGCGCGACGCCCGGCCGTTGCAGGAAGGTCTCGAACAGCGCCCATTCCCGTCCGGTCAGTTCGACGGAGCGTCCGCCGCGCTTCACGGTTTTGGCGGCAAGATCGACGCACAGGTCGCCGATCTCGATGAGGGGATTGGGATTGCCGCTGTAGCGCCGCGCGACCGCGTTCAAACGCGACGACAGCTCCGAAAGATCGAAGGGCTTGATCATGTAGTCGTCCGCGCCGGCGTCGAGGCCCTCGATGCGGTCGGAAATCTGGTCCAGCGCCGTCAGGATGATGACCGGCGTCACACTTCCTGCGGCACGCAGTTTTCGCAGGAAGCCGACACCCAGCCCGTCGGGAAGCATCAGGTCCAGCAGGATGAGGTCGTAGGCCGCGCTATCGAGATGCTCGCGCGCGGCGTCGAGCCGGTTCACCCAATCGACGGAATGGCTGGCGGCGATGTGATCGCGAACGGCCTTGCCGAGGATCGCATCGTCTTCAACGAGCAAGACTCTCATCCTGGGATCGGTTCCCCCTTCTGCTGCTTTTCTACGGTTTGAACCTGTCGGTTTGCTGAAGGGGTATCAGTCGCTGCTTCAGCGATTCGTCAGGATAACCTGCCATGGTTGTGACTATATCGCGTTGATCGGGAACAATCAGATGATGAAGCAGATGGCGGCGGCAATCCTCGTTCTGACGTTCGCCGGGTTAGGGACCGCAAGGGCGGACGACGATTGCCATGTTCCGATGGAGCAGTGGCAGCCGCGCGAGGCGGTGCAGACGATGGCGGCTGGGCGGGGCTGGACCGTCACCCGGATCAAGATCGACGACGGCTGCTACGAAATCCGCGGAACCGATGAAGGAGGTCGCCCCTTCAAAGCCAAGATCGACCCTGCGACGCTCGAAATCGTTAAGCTCCGCTACAAGGATCGGGATGACGACCATCACGGAGCCGAACGCCAACGGACGCAGAACATCGGGCGGGAAGCTGCCGACGGGGCATCTGCGAACGGCCTGCTCGGGACGAATACGCGGCCAAAGGCTGTCGTGAAATAAGCCGCCGCACTTTCGCTCCGGCGCATCTCAAGGAGACCTCAATATGCCCGACAAGTCGCATCGCTATTCGGCGAGCATGATCGTTATCCACTGGCTAACCGCCCTTCTGGTGCTCGGCGCCTGGTTCACGGCCGAGGGCGGTCGCAAGGTCGCCGAGAACCCGCCCCTGCTGCACTTTTCGCTCGGGCTTGCGGTGCTCGCCCTGATGTTGCCCCGGCTAGTTCTGCGGGTGGCCGGCCGCACGCCCGAAGCCGATACGCAAGGTTGGCTCGCGGCTGCCGCGAAGGCCGGGCACGCGGTGCTCTACCTGTTCTTGATCGCGCTGCCGATCACTGGCTGGTACACGGCTTCACGCATGGGTGTCTCAGTATCGTTCTTCGGCTTGCAGCTTCCTGCGCTCACCGAGCCCGTTCAGGGGCGACCCGGCCTGATCGCCGAATTGCATGAGAATGCCGGAACCATCATCCTCATCCTCGCCGGACTGCACGCCCTGATGGCCATCTGGCACCAGTTCGTCCTGCGCGATGGCACGCTGCGGCGCATGTCCCTGCGTTGAGTGTTTCCGATTGAAGCCTGCGATAAACAAGCTGCCAGGGTCCCCGCCGCCATTGCCTACGGTGTCGGGGATATTGCCAAGCGCCTGGGCGCTCGAGAAGAGTTTGTGGACGAAACGGTTCGGCTGACGCAAACGGGCTCGATGCGGTTCGGAGCCCATCAGGCATTCCGGCCGTTCTCCGCCAGGCAAACAATCCGGCTAAGCCAATGCGAATTCCACTGGCAAGCCAGGACCGTCCCCTTTGGCTTGATCAGGATTACGGACGCCTTCTCGGATGGAACTCCGGCACTTGAGGAAACGGCACTTGGCCTTATTCCGCTTGCCCACGACTAGACCAATACCAGCGCAACTTCAGATTTCGCGTCCGCGACAAACACCGAGCATGGCGTTCGCTAGGAACACGACCGCTGACCTGACCACCGATCTGCGGTTTTGTTCTTTCTAGGCGTTTGGTATTTCATCGCTTCCTGACGAAACACTGAAGCAAAAATATTTTTGCTGTCAGGTGATGCTCAGGTGGCCTTGCCAGAGTGGGGCGTCGGATCTCGAACCAATTGGTTATCCGCGATCCGCTTCTCTGGAAAAGGCAGATCGGCATGAAATCCATTTTTGCGGCACTGGCGCTGACGACGGCGCTGACCCTTCCTGGCCTCGCGATGGCCCGTCCCATCACGGTGACGACCACATTGAACCGGTATGGCGGAGACGGGGCCTATCTCGCCTTCTATGTCATCGATCCACAGGGGAAGTACGCAGGTACGGTCTGGGTCGCCGGGGGCAAGTCGAAATATTACGGGCACCTGTCGGCTTGGTATCGTGCGACGGGCGGTAATCCCTCCGGGATTGATGGCATCACCGGCGCCAGCGTTGGTGCTGGGCGCACGCTGGAAATCTCGCTCGACTTGGCCGATGCGCTATTCGACGCGGGCTATACGCTGCATGTCGATGCCGCCGTGGAAGACATGCGCGACAGCCCGAACGACGTAGCGATCCCGCTGACGAGTGACGGCGCAGGGACGCCCGCGCGTGGCCGGCTCTATGTCGCCTCGCTCGCCTATTCCCGCTAGGCGGTGAACGGTATGTCTCGTCTCATTCACCGCTGGCCGGGGCTCATCGCCGGGCTCCTGCTTCTGGTGCTCAGCCTTAGCGGTGCGGCGCTTTCGATTTTCCCGGCCGTCGAGCGCCTGTCTTCGCCGCAGGCCACGGCGGCGGTGTCCGTCGCCGATGTGGCGGGGCGCATCCAGGCCGCCCATCCCGAACTGGAACAGATACGGCGAGCGCCGTCGGGCCGGATCATTGCCTATTGGTTCGAGAACGGCGCCGCACAGGCGGCGATGATCGATCCGGTGACAGGGCAAAGCATCGCATCTGCCGATCCGAAACCGGTCGAACGTTGGCTGACGAACCTGCATCGGTCGCTGTTTCTTGGAGATGGCGGCCGCATAGTGACAGCCGCAGGCGCGGCCGCAATGATGGTGCTGGCGATTTCCGGAGTGGTGCTTGTCGCGCGCCGGGCCGGAGGCTGGCAGCTTTGGTTCTCGCCGATGCGCGGCCCGCTTTCCGGAAGGCTGCATGTCGAGATCGCACGGCTGGCGGTCGCTGGATTGTTGCTGTCCTCAGCCACAGCCCTGTGGATGACGGCCTCGACCTTCGATCTTTTGCCGGATGAAGCTGCATCCCCGATTGCGCAGACGGATGCGAGCGGTCGAACGGGCATGACTGTCGCAGACATGGCCGCCCTTCGGGCCATACCCATCGCCGAACTGCGCAGCTTGTCGTTTCCCACGCCAGATGATGCGAGCGATGTCTTTACGCTGAAAACCGACCAAGGAACCGGCTACATCGATCAGGGCGATGGCAAGCTCCTGGCCTGGACCGGTCTTACCGGATGGCAGCGAGTCTCAGAAACGATCTACATGCTGCACACCGGACAAGGAGCGGCCACATTGGGGCTGGTTCTCGGACTGATGGCGCTCGGCGTTCCGGTCATGGCTGCGACGGGCTTCATCCTGTGGCTTGCCGGGTGGCGCGGGCGCTCTTGCATTCGCGGCAATGTTCCTGCCAGCCGTGCCGAGACGATCCTGCTGGTCGGCAGCGAGAGCGGCACCACTTGGGGATTTGCGGCAACGCTTCATGCGGTGCTCTCCAGGGCAGGCCAGACTGTCCACGCTGCCCCGATGTCCGCCTTCGATCCCGCGCGCTACGGGCGGGCCAGGCGTATCCTTATCCTTGCTGCCACCTATGGCGATGGTGACACGCCTGCCTCTGCTAAAGGGTTCCTCGAACGCATGAACGCTCTTGCCGCCGCTCCGGCGATCCCCATGGCTGTGCTTGGCTTCGGCGACCGCAGCTTTCCCGGCTATTGCGCCTATGCGCGAGCCGTTACCGAAACCGCGGAGCGTAAAGGCTGGGAGACGCTCATCCCCTTCGACACGGTGGACCGGCAGTCACCACAGGATTTCGCCCGTTGGGGCCGCTCATTGGGCGCGGCGACAGGTCTCGACCTCGATCTCGTCCATCAGCCGGTACAACCCGCCTCCATCGATCTGACGCTCGTCTCGCGCCGCGACTATGGCGCCAAGGTGCAAGCTCCCACGGTCATCCTGCGATTTGCCTTGCCACAGGCTGCGCTCTGGCGGCGGCTTGTCGCCCGCGCGCCCGGCAATTTTGCCGCCGGCGATCTGCTTGGCATCCTGCCCGAAGGTTCGGCCGTTCCCAGGTTCTATTCGCTGGCTTCGGGCCGCCGCGACGGCTTCGTCGAGATCGTCGTGAAGAAGCATCCGGCCGGCTTGTGCTCGGGTCAACTCTACGAACTGAGGCCCGGCGATCGGATCAGGGGCTTCGTTCGGCGCAATCCCGGCTTCCATGCCGGAACCACGCGCAGGCCGCTGATCCTGATCGGAGCCGGAACGGGGATCGGTCCTCTTGCGGGCTTCGTGCGCGCCAATACGCGATGCCGGCCGGTTTATCTATTTTTCGGCATGCGCCATCCCGACAGCGATTTTCTCTATCGCGAGGATTTTGCGAACTGGCAGGCAGAAGGGCGCCTCCGGCTAGTCGTGCCGGCCTGCTCGCGCGGGCGAAACCCTCGTTACGTCCAGGATGGTCTGCGCCATGAGGCGACAGAGATCGTGCGTCTCGTGCGCGAAGGCGCTCGGATCATGGTCTGCGGCGGCCGGGATATGGCGACTGGTGTTTCCACAGCGCTCGGCGACATTCTTGCCCCGATGGGGCTGACGCCGAGCTTGCTGAAGGCGCAGGGACGCTATGTTGAAGACATCTACTGAACAGAACCGGCTCTCAATGAACGGACCGACGATGGGTACACGCTGGTCGGCGTCGTTCTATGCGCCGGATGGACTTGACTCGGAAGCGGTCCGGCAGGCGTTGCAAGCCGCCGTGAATGAAGTCGACACGCAAATGTCGACCTGGAATCCGAACAGCGATCTCATGCGCTTGAATGCTGGCCGTCCCGGTGCGTGGATAAGCGTTCCGCCCTGCCTGGTGGAAGTGCTGCGGCTCGCCTTCGATATCGGCCGCGCCTCGGGCGGTGCGTTTGATGTCGGCGTCGGTGCGGCTGTGCGTGCATGGGGATTCGGTCCGGAAGCGGTCGACGAGGCCCGAATTCGAAAGGCGCTCGAAATGCCGCATCCGCCCGCCCATGAGATCGTGGAGCTGGATGTCGACGGTGGAAGGGCGCGAAGATTGGCGCCTGTGGACCTCGACCTCAATGGTATCGCCAAGGGGTACGGCGTGGACAGGCTGGCCGAGGTGCTGCACGGCTTCGGCATCGCTTCAGGTCTGGTCGGGATTGATGGCGAGATGCGCGCGTTCGGCCTGCATCCCGCCGGTGAGCCGTGGGTGATCGCTGTCGAGGCGCCCGATCCCGACCGCCGCGCTCCGCATTCGATCCTTGCCTTACAGGACGCAGCAGTCGCAACCTCCGGCGACTACCGGCATTGGCTCATGGCCGGAGGCCGACGATTGTCGCACACGATGAACCCGCGCCGCGGAGCGCCCCTGCCTGAACCGCCGGCCTCCGTCACCGTCATCGCGCGAACCTGCGCAGAAGCCGATGCTTGGGCTACGGCTCTGATGGTCCTCGGCCCGAAAGCTGGAACGCAGCTTGCCGAGCGCGAGCGTCTGAATGCACTATTTTTATCGCGTGGTGCCGAAAGCACACTTCAGTCCAAAACGGTTGGATTGATATTCGACCCTTCCCATGATCATGGTGACGCTCACTAGCACCGGCGTGCAGCTCAAGCCACAGTTGTCGCTCAAGAATCTGCGGGAATATCTCAATCGCTACATCTACCTGCCGCACCTGAAAGAGTAGGACGTACTGGTGAAGGCGTGCAGGCGACGATCAGCGGCATGCTGCTCGGTCCTTTCGCCTATGCCGAGCGGTGGGGTGAGAAGACGGGCATCTACCTGGGGCTTGCGATCGAACGTGCGAGTAACACGTCCCTGGTCATCGACAGCGACAGCACCATCAAACCGAATGGGGTCGAAGCGCACTGTCCCGCACCGGTGCAACCTGGCCCTTGGGCGCGCACCTGGAAGCCCTGATGGCGGCACACCGACGCCCAGCGGGCTCGATGCGGGTGGTGGGTCGGCGACACCGCCGACAGAGAGGAAGCCGACGCGCTTCACCAGCGCCGTGATAGTCTCACCGGAGCGGCCTGCGCGGGACATTCATCAGATTGTCGAGGCGATCATCGAGCAACTCACGGCGCTTCCGGGCAGTCGGGTGAAGATCCGGCTCGAGATTGATACAGAAGTGCCGGAGGGCCTTGAACGTTCCAAGGTTCGGACGTTGGTCGAAAACGCCGCCGACCGCGACGTCTGGTTCAGATGTTGCGGCCGGTGATCCGCGCGATCGCACGCCGGCGTCTCATTCTTTTCGGTTTCGGTGGCGCACAACGTGAGCGGTTCTTACCGTCTTGCCGATCGCGCGATGGAGCGGGCGAGGCTCAGCAGCCGGCGGCATGCAGGATTATCGTTGCGCGCCGACCACACGGCGCTGAACGGCAGTATTTCACCGGCCATGCGCCGGTAGGCGATCCCTGGAAACTGCGCGACGGTCATGGCTTCGCTGGTGAGCGTGAGACCGCGGCCGACAGCGACCAAGGAGAGCATATTGTCCCGGCCGACATATTGGCAATGGATATCGGGATGATGACCGAGGTCCCCGAGGCGCCCGACCAGATAGTCGTGGATCTCCTGGCCGGGCGGCGCTTCGCTGACGATAAAGCGCTCGCCCGCCAGATCGCGCCATGCAAGTTCTGTTTGATCTGCAAGCGGGTGATCTGACGGGAGGACGGCGAACACCTCTTCAGACCAGAGCTGCTCGACTTCGCAACCGTCCCGCAGTGAGGAGCCTGTTACAAACGCCACGTCCAATTGGAGTTGCCGCACCGCGGCGATATGTTCGGGCTGATTGCCGTCGATGAGATCGACATGAACACGTTTGTATCGCTTACCGAAGGTGCGCAGCAGATCGAACAGGAAGCCGGAAGCGATGGATGAGAGGACGCCGATCTTGATGTGCCCTTCTTCGGTTCGGCCTACGGCTGCGACATCGACCGCGCTAGCATGAATATGTCGGAGGGCGGTCCGAGCCCCTGGCAAATATTTCTGCCCGGCAACCGTAAGGCTGACGCCGCTGGCGTGGCGATGAAAGAGCGATGCGCCGAGCTGATCCTCGAGGTCACGGATACGGCGACTGATCGTCGATTCCTGGATGCCGAGGGCGCGACCTGCCTGTCGAAAGCTTCCATATTCGGCAGCGGTCACGAAATAACGCAGATGGTGCAGTTTGATCCGGCTATGTCGCTCAGCCCCGAACGCAAGATCGGAAAGGGAGCCGATCTTGGCGCCGTCAGAAAAGCTTCTGCCGTCGTGATCGGCGCTCGCCATCAGGGTCTCCAGCCCGTTTCAAGGCTGTTGGCTACCGCGTTCGCGAAAGCGCAGATGGCGTTGTCGTTATGATCGTGTCGTTGCATCATGCCGCCCTCAAAGAACTTAACGACATTCAGTATGCGGCATGATGAGTCGCACACCGCACGGCGTCAATGATAAATGAACGACGTTAAGTTAACGTATGGTATACATGGCGCTCCGGTGTGCTGTGATTGATGCAACGGCCGCTGAGGGTCGAAGCCTAGCGGAAGATCGGGCGTAAAAAGTGGGTTTCGGGGCTGATGGCGCGTCCAAGAAAAGAAGACACACTCGACATCGCGCCGCGAGCGGTCGCGGAAATGGTTCGCCTGCTGGCGGCGCGTGACGATTTCGATGTTCCGTTGGTGGCGGTGGCACAGGCGGTCGGCTGCACGCCGCCTGCGCTTTACGGCTATTTTCGCAACAAGGGCGCTCTGTTGCGGGCGGTGCGGGAAGAGGGCTTCAACCGGCTATATAATGAGAAACTGACGCTCTCGGAGCGGATGCACGCAGACCCCTTTGGCTACCTGCGTGAAGGGAGCTACGCCTATGCCCGCTTCGCACTCGACAATCCGACCCTGTACCGGCTGATGTTCGCACCTCCGCCCAGCCTCGGGATTGGTGATGATCCCCTGTCAGGCGATCCTGGCCGCCGAATATTCGAGCTGTTGCTCACGGGTCTTCGCGGCTGCCAGGCCCAGGGGTTTTTGCCGGGAATGGACCTCAATCGATATGCCTTCATGTTCTGGTCGGCGGTGCATGGCGCGGTGTGCCTCGGTTTCCAGAATCGGGCGTTGGACGATGCCGCGAAATGGGATGCGACACGCGAGGTCATCGACACACTCATGGAGATGATTGCTGCAACGGTGCCGGGCGACCGAAGCCAACAACTGCTGCGCGACTGATCCGCCGGCTGCGAAGAGAGGCTGCGACCATGACCAAATATTCCATTGGCGACCATGTGAGCTGGAACTCCGAAGCCGGTCATGTGACAGGCAAGATCATCCGGGTTCATCATGCGGATTTCGACTACAAGGGCCATCGACACCGGGCGTCGAAGGACGATCCGCAGTACGAGATCAAGAGTGACAAGACGGACCATGTCGCCGCTCACAAGGAAGCTGCGCTGACGAAGATCGATTGATGGCCGCGCAATTCGTCACCATCGGCCATTCCAATCGCAGCCTCGGCGAATTTCTCGACATGCTGGGCGCCGCCCGGGTCGAGATGGTGATCGACGTGCGCGCCTTTCCCCGGTCGCGTAGCAATCCTGCCTTCAATATCGACGGTCTGCCGGAAGACCTGGCGCGGGCACAGATCGGTTACCGACATATGCCGGACCTGGGCGGCAGGCGGCCAAAGCAGACCGGTGTGAACGAAAGCCTCAATGCGCTATGGCGGGTGCAAAGCTTCCACAACTATGCTGACTATGCGCTCGGCGAGGCGTTCGTCGGCGCGTTTCATGATCTGGTGAGCCTCGGCCGCGATCACCGCCTGGCCCTGATGTGTTCCGAAGCGGTCTGGTGGCGATGCCATCGCCGCATCATCACCGACCATCTGCTACTGACTGGCCACGCCGTCGATCATCTGATGGCGCCGGGGCATAGCGAGCACGCCACGCCGACGCTGGGCGTGCAGAAGGACGCGCAGGGAAGAGTCATCTATCCGGCGTCCACCGGGCCTGACCACGAGCCACCTCCAGGTTGAACGTCAGCCGTGGTTGGGGTTCCTCTTCAGGCCGTGCGGCGCGGCCTACCTTGCCGGATTCACTCGGGCTTCTGCATGGGGCGCCGCGCCTTTGCGAACCCGCGATCTGTCGCAATGAACCGCTCCAGCATGGGCACGATGAGTTTTGCCGGTTCGATCGGAGCGGCGGCCCCGGCCAGAAGACGGCCATATTCGGTCAGGTCGCGGTGGAGCGACGCCGGCAGCTCTACCGCGACTTTCACGGGCTTGTCGTCCGCGAGGGGACCGAGTTTCAGCTTCATCATGTCAGCCTCCATAGGGTTCGAGGACGAGATCGCGCGTCACGACGATCCTGACCGGGAAGCCCGGCCGGATGGTCAGCGTCGGTGCGACGTTGAGCTGGCGGCGGACGATCTGCTGTCCGGCGTCGTTGATCGTGTCCTGGCCGCCGTTGCGGATGGCGCGGAGCAGCCGGTCCTGATCGTCGACGGCAAGCTCCGCCCCGACCGAAAGCAGCGTCGAGAGCCCGGCGGCCTTCGCCAAATCCCACCAATGATAGTCCACACCATCTTCAAGACCGGCATAGCCCTGCGTGTCGGTCCCAGGCTGGCGTTCGAGGACGATCGAGCGGCCGTTCGGCATGATGAGCCGGTTCCAGACGAGCAGCACGCGGCGCTGACCATATTGGACGTTGTTGTCGTACTGGCCGATGATCCGCGTGCCCTGTGGCACGAGCAGAATGCGTCCGGTGGGGCTGTCATAGATCGGCTCCGTGACCTGGGCGATGATCTGGCCAGGAAGATCGGAGCGGATGCCGGTGATGAGCGCGGCCGAGATCACCGCGCCGGCCTGAAGCACGAAGGGCGACGCCGGCGGCGTCACGCGATCGGGCGTGACCGTGCGCCGGTCGGCCGCCGCGTTGAGGAAGGCGAGCTGCTTGTCCTGTCCCGTGGCGGCCTGTCCGCCCGCGCCGGCGCCGGAGAGATCGAGCCCGGCGAGACCGGGCATCGCGCCCGCCGTGCTGGAGGCCGTCGATCCCTGCCGCGACTGGAAGAAGACGGCGCTGAGGCGCGCGGCCTCTTCCTCGGCGCGGCGGCGCTGCTCGGCCTCGCTGACGCCGGGCGTCGGGGTGACGGGTGCTGCAATCGGCTGACCGTTGTTCTGCGCGCTCAAGATGGGACCGCCGAGATCGCCGGGCAGCGCCGGGCCGAGAACCGGGCCGGTATAGTCCTTGGGCAAGCCGGCCAGGCCATCGGCGGTCTGGCGGCCGTTGGTGGAATATAGCTCGGCGCCGCCGTCGTCCGGCCCGCGCGTCTGGAGCGCGTAGATCAGCGATCCGCCAATGCCGACCAGAGCGACGGCCGCGACGCTCGCGAGCATTTTGCGCGAGAGGCGTGTGACGCGCGGCGGTTCGGCGCGAAGCCGCATCGGCGCGACGGGGGTGCTGGTCTCGGTGCTGGTGGTATCGGTCATTAGGATGGCCTCCCGTCGGTGCGGACGATCCTGACGGTCTGCTGCTTGTCGCCCGCGCCAAGGCGCAGCTCGGCCGCGCCGAACAGGCGATCGACGATCAGGATGTGTTGATAGATGCGGTTGTTGGCGATCTGGGCTTCGCCTTGCGGGCCGATGACGACGAGCGGCGGCATCTCGCCCTGGACGATGCCACGCGGGAATTCGACATAGACGTGACGGCCATCGTCATAGACGGCGATCGGCTTCCACGGCGGATTGCCGGAGTCGGTCTGAGCGTAGCGATAATTGCGGGCGGCCACGGCCGGAATGACCGGCGTGGCCGGAACGCTCTGGCGCTGGCTGGCCGGCGGCTGCGGATAGGCCCAGGCGACCGACGGCATGTAGGGCTTCTCGCCGGAGCGCAGCTCGATCATGTAGGTCCGCCTGTCGGTCGTCACGATCAGGTTGGTGGTGATGTCGGGCCGGCTCGGCTTGACGAGGATATGGACGCGGCGCGTGACGCCGGACCCGCTCTCGGTATCGCCGATGATCCAGCGCGCCGTGTCGCCGGCCGCGATCGGTCCCGCGCCGGTGAGGCTTTCGCCCGGCTCCAGCGCGATGTCGGTGATCTGGCCGGGAACGGCATAGACCTGATAGAGCGCGCCTTCCGACCACGGGTAGATCTGGATGGCGTTGTAATAGCCCTCGCGGCGCGGCTGCACGCGGGCGGCGGCATTGGCGTTCTCGACGCGGCCGGTCGGGGTGCCCGCGGTCTCGCCGCCGCGTGCGACCGTCCAGGCCGGCGGGATCAGCACCGGCTTCGGCCGCTCGTCGATGACGGCGGCGGGAATGGCCGGCAAAGGCGGCACGCTGGCGTCGTAGCTGATCGCCGGAGGCTTGGTCATGCTGGCGCAGCCCGCGAGCGCCGTCGCGGACAGCATCAGCGCAACGCTCACGGATCTACGGAAAGCCGGAAGGACGGCGATACGGATTGCCGGCTTCATTGGCCCATCTCCCGCGACCAGTTGATGGCGTTGACGTAGATGCCGAGCGGATTGGCCTTCAGCCGCTCGGCGTCGCGCGGCGGCTGAAGCGCGATCGTCAGGATCGCGGTCCAGCGCTGGGTCGAGGCGAGCACGCCGTTCTCGAATTGCCGTTCGGTCCAGGCGACGCGGAAGCTGTCCGGTGAAGCGCGGATGACGCTGGAGACGTCGACGGCGATCTGCTGCTTGCCGACCTTGGTGAAGGGGTCGTTGGTGCGGGCATAGTCGTTGAGCGCGCCCGCGCCGCGATCCGTCGTCCATTCATAGGCGCGAAGCCAGTTCTGGCGGACGATGATCGGATCGGCCGGGATCGAGCGTACCTGCTCGATGAAGCGGGCGAGATGCCATGCGATCTGCGGATCGGTCGGGCGATAGTCGGCGCTGGCCGGCGCAATGCTCTGCGCCTGGCCGAGCTTGTCGACCTGGACCACCCACGGCACGACGGTCCCGCGCGCCGACTGGATCACGAGCGCGCCGGCGAAGCCTGCCGAGAGGATCAGCGCGCCGAAGGCCATGTAGCGCCAGTTCTTCGCCTGCACGCGGGCCGAGCCGATACGGTCGTCCCAGACCTGCGCGGCCTTCTGGTATGGCGTCTCGGGTTCGGGCGTCTTGCCGTAATGCACGGCGGGCCTTTTGAAGATGTTCATGAGCGGTCGCTTTCGGAAAGGTTGATGGAAGAGCCGGAGCCGTGGCTGTCGCCGGACTTGACGGCATGGGCGGCGGCGCTGACGCCGTGAGAAAGGTGCTGGCTGCGCTTCATGCGCTTGGCCCAATCGGGAGCGCCGCCCGCCATGGCTATCGGCGTGGATGCGGCCTCGGCGGCTTCACCGCCGACCGTTCCCATGGTCGAGGAGCCGCCGGTCGCACTGAGCCCGGCCTTGGCGCCATCGGAGAAGCTGGATTTCATGCTCTCGGAGGCGCGGGCCACGGCGCGCTTCAGCGGCGAGACGGCGGCCGAGCCTGCGGCACGGGCAACGCCGCCCATGCCGGAGGCAACGCCTGCCGCACCGGACTGCCCCAGGGAGCCGAGCGAATAGGCGGCCGATGCCCCGCCTGCCGCGGTGGCGCCGCCGCGTGCCACGGCAGCGCCGCCGGAGAACGCCGCCGATCCGCCTTTGAGGGCGAGACCCGCGGCACCGCCTGCCGCAAGGGCTGCGCCGCCCACGGCAAGGCCGGTGCCGATGGCTGCGCCCGCGCCGAGCTGGGGACCGCCGGAGACGAGGCCGTTGGCGATGCCGGGGCCGAAGATGCCGAGGCCGAGCAACGAGAGAGCGGCGAGCACGATCGCCATGGCGTCGTCGACGGTCGGCGTCGTGCCGCCGAAGCCCTTGGTGAACTCGCCGAAGAGCGTCGAGCCGATGCCGATGATGACGGCGAGCACCAGAACCTTGATGCCGCTGGAAATGACGTTGCCCAGCACGCGCTCGGCCATGAAGGCGGTCTTGCCGAAGAGACCGAAGGGAATGAGGACGAAACCGGCGAGCGTCGACAGCTTGAACTCGATCAGGGTGACGAAGAGCTGGATCGCCAGGATGAAGAAGGCGAGGATCACGAGCGCCCAGGCAAACAGCAGGCACACGATCTGGATCAGGTTCTCGAACACCGAGATCCAGCCCATCAGCGGCGAGATCGCCTCCAAGAGCGGCCGGGCGGCATCGAGGCCGGTCTGTGCGACCTTGCCGGGGCGCATCAGGTCGGCGGTCGAAAAGCCCGTGCCCGATGCTTTGAGACCGAGGCCAGCGAAGCTGTCAAAGACGATCTTGGCGAGGTTGTTCCAGTTACCGATCAGATAGGCGAAGACGCCAACGAACAGCGTCTTCTTGACCAGGCGCGCGATGATGTCGTCATCGCCAGCCCAGCTCCAGAAGAGCGCGGCGAGCGTCACGTCGATCACGATCAGCGTGGTCGCGATGAACGCCACTTCGCCGGAGAGAAGGCCGAAGCCGCTGTCGATGTATTTGGTGAATACGCCGAGGAAATTGTCGATGACGCCTGCGCCGCCCATGGCTCACTGCCCTTCCGTGCTGGCGGACGCCGCCGGTGCGACCGGCGCCGGCGCGTGGCCGAGAAAGCGGTCGCGGGTTTCGGCCCAGACGCGCAGGCATTCGGGATCGCTTGCTGCCTGTTGACCAAGTTGCTGGCACCGGCGCTGGCTCTCGCGCAGCGGATCACCTTCGCGCTGTTGCTGACGCGCCGACGGCGATGCCAGCGCGTCCTGCTTGCGGGTCATTTCGATCGCGGTTGCCGTGACGGCGACCGCGACGAATACGATAGCGCCCAGCCGGGCCAGCATCTTGCCGTCCATGAGCTTCCTCCTTTCCGGCCTTATTTGCCGCTGTTGAACATCTGGGCGTTGCCGGGCTGGTAGCCCGAGCTCGGCGTCAGGAAGCGGCGACGCTGCTCGCGGCCCTGTTCGGCCGCCGCGGTGCGTTCGGCCTCGGTGAGCGCGCTGGCCCGGCCGTTGGAGGCGAGCAGCGCCACGAGATCGGAGAGCTGCTGCGATTGCAGGGCGAGGATCTGATTGCCGGCCTGCGTCGCCTGAAGCGCGCCGGTCGCACCCTGGCTCTGGCTGACCAGCGCCGACATCTGCGTGCGGTTGGTGTCGATGTTGGAGACGACGCCGGCCTGTACCCGCATCGCGTCCTGAAGCCCGCCAACGGTGTTCTGCCAGCGCGAACGGGCGTCGGCGACCATCTGCTTGTCGGTCGTCGACATCGAGACGTTGCCGTATTTCTGGGTGAACATCTGGTCGATCTGCTGGACGTTGAACGCGATGCCCTGGGCTTGGCTGAGAAGCTGCTGGGTGCGCTGCACGTTCTGCTGCAAGGTCTGGAGCGCCGAGTAAGGCAGGCTCGCCAGGTTCTTCGCCTGGTTGATGAGCATCTGCGCTTCATTCTGGAGCGAGGTGATCTGGTTGGTGATCTGCTCCAGCGTGCGCGCGGCCGTCAGCACGTTCTGGGCGTAATTGCTCGGATCGAAGACGATGATCGCGTGGGCGGGCGTCGCCACCATCGGGGAGAGCGCGACCGGGGTTGCCGCCAGCATGGTCGCGGCGAGCGCCATGGCGCGCGAGCGGATACGAAGGGTAAGCATAGTCAGGACTCCTTTGCTGCTTGGGGGAACGAGAACGTCGGGATGAGATCGGCGGCCCAGCCGACGTCGCGGGCGCGCAGCCACGCGGCGAGGAAGCCGTCGCGGCCGTGCTCGGCGACGAGGTTGGCGATCAGGGTCTGGTCGGACTTGGAGGATGCGGCGCAGAGCGCGAGGCCGACTTCGGACAGGCCCAGCTCGAACAGGCGGTTGCCGCGCCGCGACTGGCAGTAATAGTCGCGCTTAGGGACGGCGCGCGCGAGGATTTCGATCTGCCGGTCGTTGAGGCCGAAGCGCCGATAGATGGCCGTGATCTGCGGCTCGATCGCACGCTCGTTCGGGAGCAAGAGCCGCGTCGGGCAGCTTTCGATGATGGCCGGCGCGATGCTGGAATTGTCGATGTCGCTGAGCGACTGCGTGGCGAAGATGACCGATGCGTTCTTCTTGCGCAGCGTCTTCAGCCATTCGCGGAGCTGGCCCGCGAACCCTTCATCGTCCAGCGCCAGCCAGCCCTCGTCGATGATGAGCAAGGTCGGTCGCCCGTCGAGTCGGTCGCCGATGCGGTGGAAGAGATAGGAAAGCACCGCGGGCGCTGCCCCCGTGCCGACCAGGCCCTCGATCTCGAACGCCTGCACAGCGGCCGAGCCGAGATGTTCGGCTTCGGCGTCGAGCAGCCGGCCATAGGCCCCGCCGACGCAGAACGGACGGAGTGCCTGCTTCAGATCGTTGGACTGAAGCAGCACCGACAGGCCGGTGATGGTGCGTTCCCCGATCGGCGCGGAGGCCAGCGAGGTCAGCGCGGTCCAGATGTGCTCCTTCACCTCGGGCGTGATCTGGATCGCTTCGCGCGTCAGGATGGCGACGATCCAGTCGGCGGCCCAGGCGCGCTCATAGGTATTGTCGATGCGCGCGAGCGGCTGAAGCGAGACGGAGAAGTCGTCACCCTCGGTCAGCCCGCCGCCGAGATCGTGCCAGTCACCGCCCATGGCGAGCGCGGCGGCGCGGATGCTGCCCCCGAAATCGAAGGCGAAGACCTGAGAGTTGGCATAGCGCCGGAACTGCAAGGCCATGAGGGCGAGCAGCACGGACTTGCCCGCGCCTGTCGGCCCGACGACGAGCGTGTGGCCAACGTCTCCGACATGGAGGCTCAACCGGAACGGCGTCGAGCCTTCGGTCTTGCCGTAAAGCAAGGGGGGGCTACCTAAATGCTCGTCCCGTTCCGGCCCAGCCCACACCGCCGAAAGCGGGATCATGTGGGCGAGATTCAAAGTGCTGATCGGGGGCTGGCGCACGTTGGCGTAGGCGTGGCCGGGCAAAGAGCCGAGCCATGCGTCCACCGCGTTGACGGTCTCGACCATGGCCGTGAAGTCGCGGCCCTGGATGACCTTCTCGACAAGGCGCAGTTTTTCGTCGGCAAGACGCGGATCGGCGTCCCACACCACGATCGTCGCGGTGACATAGGCCATGCCGGCGACATCGGCGCCCAGCTCCTGCAAGGCCATATCGGCGTCGGCCGCCTTGTTGGACGCATCGGTATCGACCAGCGCCGACGCCTCGTTCGTCAGGACTTCCTTGAGGATCGCGGCGATCGACTTGCGCTTGGCGAACCATTGGCGGCGGATTTTGGTCAGCAGCTTGGTCGCGTCGGTCTTGTCGAGCAGGATCGCGCGGGTCGACCAGCGGTAGGGGAAAGCGAGCCGGTTGAGATCGTCGAGCAGGCCGGGCGTCGTCGCGGTCGGAAAGCCGATGATGGTGAGGACCCGCAGATGCTCGCTGCCAAGGCGCGGTTCGAGCCCGCCGGTCAGCGGCTGATCGGCGAGCAGCGCATCGAGATAGACCGGCGTTTCCGGCACGCGGACGCGGTGGCGTTTCGTGGAAACCGTCGAATGGAGATAGGTCAGCGTCTCGGTATCGTCGAGCCAGCCGCATTCGGGCATGAAGCCGTCGAGCAGCGCCAGCACGCGGTCGGTGCGGTCGATGAAGCCGCGCATCACCTCATGGGGATCGACGCCGGTTTGCTCGCGGCCCTCGTATAGCCATGTCTCGGCCCGGGCGGCGTCCTCGGCGGGCGGCAGATAGAGGATGGTCAGGAAATAGTCCGACACGAAATGGATGCCGGCTTCCTCGAAATCGGCCTTGCGTTCCTCTTCCACCAGGCCGGACGCAGCATCGGGGAACGGGCTGTCGGGATAAGTCGCGGCCTCGCTGCGCTGCGCCTCGACGAAAATGCTCCAGCCGGAGCCGAGCCGGCGGAAGGCGTTGTTGATGCGGCCGGCGACCGCGACCAGCTCGGCGGCGACGGCGCTATCGAGATCGGGGCCACGGAAGCGCGCCGTGCGCTGGAACGAGCCGTCCTTGTTCACGATGACGCCGGGGCCGACGAGCGCGGCCCAGGGCAGGAAGTCGGCAAGGCGGGCTGCGGCGCGGCGATATTCTCTGAGATTCATCATGGGCGTCGCCTCCCTCAGACCGCGAGAAAGGCCGGGACGCGCAGATGGCGTCGGCCGACTTCCACGAATTGCGGATCGCGCTTGGCCGCCCAGACCGCCGCGACATGGCCGATGGCCCAGATCGCGAGGCCGACCAGCCAGAGGCGCAGTCCGAGGCCCACGGCTCCGGCCAGCGTCCCGTTGAGGATCGCGATGGAACGGGGCGCACCGCCGAGCAGGATGTGCTCGGTCAGTGCGCGGTGAACCGGGACGGTGAACCCCGGCACATCCAGTTGCTCAAAGGCGACGGCCATCAGACCAGCGCCCCGCCGCCGAAGCTGAAGAAGCTCAGGAAGAACGAGCTGGCGGCGAAGGCGATCGACAGGCCGAACACGATCTGGATCAGCTTGCGAAAGCCGCCCGACGTGTCGCCGAAGGCGAGCGCCAGGCCTGTCGCGATGATGATGATGACCGCGACGATCTTGGCCACGGGGCCTTCGATCGACTGGAGGATTTTCTGGAGCGGCGCTTCCCACGGCATCGAGGAGCCGGAGGCGTGGGCGGCGGGCGCCAGGACGAGATTGACGTAAGCGACGGCGGCGGCGGTCGCGACGGTGCGACGGACGCGCATGGGGATGCGGATCATGAAGGTTCTCCAGGTTGGTCAAGGGTTGCGGGGCTGATGCGGTAGTCCCCGTCCGGGCCGAGCCCTTCGACACGGGCGAGTTCGGCGAGCCGGCGCGCGGAGCCGCGCCCGGATAGGACGGCCACGAGGTCGATCGTCTCGGCGATCAGGGCGCGCGGGACGGTGACGACGGCTTCCTGGATGAGCTGTTCGAGGCGGCGCAGCGCGCCGATGCCGGTCCCGGCGTGGATGGTGCCGACGCCGCCCGGATGTCCGGTGCCCCAGGCTTTGAGGAGGTCGAGCGCTTCGGAGCCGCGCACCTCGCCGATGGGGATGCGGTCGGGGCGCAGACGGAGCGAGGAGCGGACGAGATCGGAAAGCGTGGCGACGCCTTCCTTGGTGCGCATCGACACCAGATTGGGCGCGGCGCATTGCAGCTCGCGCGTGTCCTCGATGATGACGACGCGATCCTGCGTCTTCGCCACTTCGGCGAGCAGCGCATTGGTCAGCGTGGTCTTGCCGGTCGAAGTGCCGCCCGCGACGAGGATGTTGGCGCGCGATGCGACGGCCGCGCGCAGGGTCGCGGCCTGGTCGGCGGTCATGATCCCGACATTGACGTAATCGTCGAGCGTGAAGACAGCGACGGCGGGCTTGCGGATGGCGAAGGCCGGTGCGGCGACGACGGGCGGAAGAAGCCCCTCGAACCGTTCTCCCGTTTCGGGCAGCTCGGCCGAGACACGCGGGGACCGGGCGTGAACCTCCGCGCCGACATGGTGGGCGACCAGACGCACGATGCGTTCGCCGTCAGCGGCCGACAGCCGCTCGCCCGTATCGGCCAGACCTTCGGAAAGCCGATCCACCCAGATGCGGCCATCCGGGTTCAACATCACTTCGACGATGCTTACGTCTTCGAGGAACCGCGAAATGGCGGGACCGAGCGCGGTGCGCAGCATCCGCGCGCCGCGCTGGATCGCCTCCGGTTTCTGATGAGAAGTGGTCATGTCGGCCCCGTTTCCTCACGAGGCGCCACAGACAGTCCCCGGAATGGGGTCGATTAAAAGAGCCCGAAATCGGGCCGGTTCAACAAGTATCGGTCGTAGTAGTAGTGTGGCGTGAAAATACAGGAGAACGGCGGTGAGGCCATGATCTTGTTGTCGTCGTGATCCTCACCAGATGACGCGCGCGATCGTCACGGCTCCGAGTCGGAGACGTCTTTGGGGATCTCCTGTCGCGGCTTCGGCCCCTGTTGGGAGTGCGCGTCAGCGACCTACGCTTACTGGAATTTGCTCTGCTGGTGAGTGAGCGGCGTTATTGCCGCGAGCGTCAATCCCTGGTCCAGTCTTCCAGTCGCAATCCGGCAACGCGCTCGAATTCTGCGGTATTGTTGGTGACGAGCGGCAGGCCGCGCGCCAGCGCCTGGCCGGCGATCAGGAGATCATAGGGACCGATCGGTGTGCCGCGCCGTGCAAGCGCCGCCCGGATTTCTCCGGCGGCTCGCGCGTCCTCGCGATCAAGATCGAGGATTTCGAGATCGGGAAAGAGAAGGCGAAGCGTCTCCAGATTGAACTCCACCTTCTGGCTGCGATAGGCGCCGAAATAGAGTTCATGGGCGACGATGGAACAGACCGCGAGCGCGCCGGGTTCGGCGGCTTCGACCCGGCGCAGGAGAGGCTCCGAACGACGTGTGACCAACGCGATGACGGCGTTGGTGTCGAGAAGCCATTTCGTCATTGAAACGCCCGATCGAGATCGGGACGGTTCTGCTCTTCAGGCTGCTCCCTGCCTTCGGCCATGAAGTCTGCACTGAAGCCGCGCTCGATAGCCGCGCGCAGCGACGTCCAGCGCTTGGAGGCGTCCGGCCTCGGTCGCAGGATTACGGAGTCGCCCTCACGCAAAACCTCGACTTCATCGACTGCAAAGCGAAAATCCTTCGGCAGCCGAACGGCTTGGGAATTGCCCGACTGGAAGACCTTGGCGATATGGGGCATGGGAACCTCCCGTGAATACGGGGATGTATATACGCCTTTAGGTCTCCCCACACAAGACGGCTAATCCTGCCCTCCTTGATCGGCCTTTACTGAATCGATATCCTCCGGGATCTCCTGTCGCAGCTTCGGACCCTTGACGAGCCGCCGGCCGAGCGCGGTGATGAACGCCTCATACCGCTCGGCCGACTTGGCGCGCGCCGCCTGCGCGGCGGGCTCCGGCAAGGCCGGCGTGGTCGTGATCCAGAAGCGGATGAACACAGCCAGCGTCTCGACGGCGATGCCGACGTCGCGCTCCAGGCGGGTCATGCGGCGGTCGATCTGGTCGAGGCGCTTGGCGACGACGGCCTCGCGCCGCTCGGCATCGTCGGGCGACAGGAAGGATGCGATGGCGGCTTCCGCGATCATGGATTGCGACTGGTCCCGTCGCGCGGCGAAATCCGCCAGCGCCTGCGTCACGTCGGGGTCGAGATAGACCGTGAACTTCGATTTCTTCCGATGGCCGGTCATGGCGCTCACAGCTCCATGCCGTCATTGGGATCGAGCGACACTTGCCGCGCAACGCCCTGGACCTGCTGGATCAGGCGGCGGTTGCGCGTGGCGTCCTCGTCGCTTTCGTCGGGAAGCTCGATCTCGAACTCGTTGGCGATGGGTTCCTTCTTTTCCGTCGGCTTGGCGCGGCTGAGTTCGGGTTGCAGCCGGCGTTCGGAGTCCGTGGTGTCCTCATCGTCGGATGGATCGGCCGGTTGGGCATCGCCGGCCTTGGGCCGCGTCGGGATCGGCAGGCTGCTCCAGTCGTCGGGGCGCGGCTTGTCGGGGCGTTTCAGGTCGGGCGGCGACAGCAGGCGCTCGCGGAAACGGGCATCCTCATAGTAGCGCGCTTTCTTCGCCCGGATCGGCGGCGTGCCGGCGACCATGACGATCTCGTCGCTCGGCGGGAGCTGCATGATCTCGCCGGGGGTGAGCAACTGGCGGGCGGTCTCCGAGCGCGAGACCATCAGATGACCGAGCCAGGGCGACAGCCGGTGCCCGGCATAGTTCTTCATCGCCTTCATCTCGGTCGCGGTGCCGAGCGCATCGGACACGCGCTTGGCGGTGCGCTCGTCGTTCGTGGCGAAGGACACGCGCACATGGCAGTTATCGAGGATCGAGTTGTTCGGGCCGTAAGCCTTTTCGATCTGGTTCAGTGACTGCGCGATCAGGAAGGCTTTGAGGCCGTAGCCCGCCATGAAGGCCAGCGCGCTCTCGAAGAAGTCGAGCCGCCCCAGCGCCGGAAACTCGTCGAGCATCAGGAGCAAGCGATGACGGTCGCCCTTCGCCTGCAGGTCTTCGGTCAGGCGGCGGCCGATCTGATTGAGGATGAGGCGGATGAGCGGCTTGGTGCGATTGATGTCGGAGGGCGGCACGACGAGGTAGAGCGTGGTCGGGAGCTTGTCGCCCACCATGTCGGCGATCCGCCAGTCGCAGCGCCGTGTCACCTCGGCCACGACGGGATCGCGGTACAATCCGAGAAACGACATGGCGGTGGAAAGCACGCCGGAGCGTTCGTTGTCGGATTTGTTGAGCAGCTCGCGCGCGGCGCTGGCGATGACGGGATGCGGCCCCGCTTCACCGAGATGGCTGGTCGTCATCATCGCCGCGAGTGTCGACTCGATCGGGCGTTTCGGATCGGAGAGGAAGGCGGCGACCCCGGCGAGCGTCTTGTCGTCGCCGGCATAGAGGACATGCAGGATCGCGCCGACCAGAAGCGAGTGGCTGGTTTTTTCCCAATGGTTGCGCTTGTCCAACGATCCTTCGGGATCGACCAGGATGTCGGCGATGTTCTGCACATCGCGCACTTCCCACTCGCCGCGGCGCACCTCGAGCAAGGGATTGTAGGCCGAGGACTTCGGATTGGTCGGATCGAAGAGCAGCACGCGGCCGTGGTGGGCGCGAAAGCCCGCCGTCAGCGTCCAGTTCTCGCCCTTGATGTCATGAACGATCGCGGAGCCCGGCCAGGTCAGCAATGACGGCACGACAAGGCCGACACCCTTGCCCGATCGCGTCGGCGCGAAGCACAGCACATGCTCCGGTCCGTCATGGCGTAGATACTCGCGTTCGTAGCGGCCGAGCACCACGCCATCGGGATCGAGCAGCCCTGCGGCCTTCACCTCTTCCTTCTCGGCCCAGCGCGCCGAGCCATAGGTAGCGACGTCCTTGGCTTCGCGCGCCCGCCAGACCGACATGCCGATGGCGACGGCGATGGCGATGAAGCCGCCGGACGCGGCGATGAACGCGCCCTGGGTGAAGATCTCCGGCGCATAGGCATCATAGGAGAACCACCACCAGAAGAAGGCGGGCGGATGGTAGAACGGCCAGCCGAACAGGACGAACCAGGGCGGCCCGAGCTGCGCCTGAAACCCCAGGCTCCAGGCGACATATTCGGTCGCGCCCCAGGTGGTGGAGAGGACGATGAGGAAGACGATCAGAATCTGTCCCCATAGGATTTTGGTCGCGGACATTGCGATGTTCCTTCTCTGTTGAAGCTAGAGGCCGAGCCCGCGCTTGCGCCCGAAATCCCAGTCGACGCCGCTGCCGTCGCGGGCGACGCCGAAGACATGGCGGCCGAGCTGCTTGTCGAGGGATGGCGACCAGGGCACGAGCTGGAAGCCGAGGCCGTCGTCGATCATGGCGAAGCGGCCGGAGGCGAGCGTCAGGCGCTGGCGATAGGTGCCGGCGACGTATTCGCCATTCCCGGCCTGCTTGAACGGCTGGCCGGTCTCCTTCGCCAACCTGCCGGCCACCGCATCGACCTCGCGGCGGCGGAGCGTGTCGATCAGGTTGCGGCTGAAGATGACGCGGCGGCCCTGCTGCTCGGCGAGACCTTCGCCGACCAGACGCTCCGCGCGTTGCCGCATCGCGTCCCGCACCTCGGCGCCGAAACCGCCGTCCGACATGGCGACGGGTTCGCGGGCGATGGATTGCCGGTCGAGCCAGGTCGCGCCGGTGGCGCTCACCTGATGCTGGAGATCGAGATCGGAGCGGACGGCGAGCGCAACACGACGATCGCCCTTCGCATCCTCGTAGGCGCGCAACTCGACGATCGATCCCGGCGGGCTGTCGCCGGTGGCGTCGAGATGCGGCAGACGGATGTGATGGGTGCGGCCGTCCACGCCATCGACCACGGCGTAGGCCGTTCCCTTCAGCTCGTCGTCAAGGCCGCGTTCGACCAGGCGGCCGATGACGGGAACGTCGAGGCTCTCGCCGGCCAGCACATAGCTGGCCGAGCCACGCTCGATGCCGCGTTCCGTCAGCGCCCGGTGCATCCGCTTGATGATGTCGCCGCGCTCGCCGAGTTCGCGCAGCGTGGATTCCGCCTCGGGCTTGATGAACCATTGCTGGTGGCCGACCTGTCCGGCGAGCCCCCGGATTTCGAGGGTGCGCAGCCGGCCGACCTTCAGCGCATGAAACTCGTCCGGCTGCTGGCCGGGCTGCGGCGCGAGGTCGATGATGCCGGACTTGCCGGCGTCGCGGACAAGCTGCCGGTCGAGCTGCGTCCAGCGTTCAGCCTCGACCTGCCGCTCCAGATTGCGGTTGATCTCTAGATCGGTGCGCTGGCCGAGCTCCTGCGTCACGAGATCCTGCGCGCGGGCGCGCATTCCCTCCTTGATGTAGTCGCGGGAGATCAGGAGGTCCTGGCCGTCGTCGGTGCGGCCGCGCACGATGATATGGATGTGGGGGTTATCGGTGTTCCAGTGATCGACGCCGACCCAATCGAGCTTCGTGCCGAGATCCTTTTCCATCTGCCCCATCAGCTCGCGGGCGTGGGTCTTGAGGTCGGCCATATCCACGGCGTCCTCGGGCGAGACGATGAAGCGGAAATGGTGCCGGTCGTCCTCGCAGCGCGCCGCGAAGTCGCGGGCGTCCACATTGTCGCCTTCCGGCCCGAACAGCCGCGCCTTCTCCCCGTCTCGGGTCACGCCGTCGCGGCGTAGATAGGACAGGTGTGCCGCCAGCGGTGCGGCGCGTGCGCTATGGCGCACCACGCGGGTCTTGATGACGACGATGCGCGAGCGGCCGGTGAGCAGCCGATTGGCCTGGATGCTGGCGCGCTGGCCGCGCCCGAAGCGCGAGTGGTTGCCCGTCGTGATCTTGCCGGAACGGGAGACGCGGCCCCCGGCCTTCTGCGCGGCGGCGAGCGCCTGCGAAATGAAAGGCCGGGCCTGCTGCGCGCGGGTCGAGCGGATGCGCCCAGGCCGGATGCGAAATTCGCTGTCATCGGCCATGGCGCAGCCCTGCACGGTGCGAAAGGAACAGTAAAATCAGGAAGATGGGCGCGCAGCGCACGGTGCGCGAAAGCGCGGCACGGTGCGGAACGCGCCGAAAACCTGAACAAAAACAACCGACTGACCAAAGCGCACCGTGCGCCTTTTTATCTCGCCATCGTCCGGTTGTTCTGCCTGCCTCTGCCCCTTGTCCCCTCCATGACGCGCCGGAATGCGAGGGGATGCGAAGGACGGCCCGCACGCTCATGGGCGCTCTCCGGGGCTGGAGCGTGCGACGACAAGGGGCGAATCCGATGTCGCGGCCGGATCGGATGACCGCGCCGTGACGGAGGATCGGCTGTCGTCCGAACGCGCTTTGTCCGACCGCGAACCGGCGGGGCGAGCGTCGGCGGAACGCACGACGAAGATCGCCGCCTCGCGCCAGTCGGGTGGCGGATCGGCTCGCCGGACGGACGTTTCGGGTGCGACCGCGCCGCCGAGAACCGGCACGAGCGCGGCGACATAGGCCCGCGTTTCGGCAGGCAAGGCGCGGCCCGTCGCACGATGATCGTCATAGCGGCCGGGACCGGCGTTGTAGGCCGCGAGCATCGCAGGGACATTGCCGTAGCGGTCCCACATTTCGCGCAGATAGGCCGCGCCCGCGATGATGTTGTCGTGCGGGTCATAGGGATCGCGGCCGAGACGGTAGCGGACGCGCAAGCCTGCCCATGTGTCGGGCATGACCTGCATCAGTCCCAATGCGCCCGCCGAGGAGATCGCGCGCACGTCGCCCGCGCTCTCGGCGCGCAGCACGGCGCGAATCCAGCGTTCGGGAATGCCGAACCGCTGCGCCGCCTCGGTGATGTGGGCGGCATAGGGATCGGCGGCGGATGGACGGGCGACCGGCGCGGTCTGCGCCGTCGCCCCAGTCGGCCCCGCGCAGAAGGCGAGCACGCCGAGGGCGGCGAGAACGGCGCGGCGACGTGCCGATCCGGCCCGGCCAACACGCCGGGCCGCGAGCATGGAGAGGATCGGAGCCGGCATCGGTCAGCTCCGGTCTTCGCGCTGCCGGGGCCGCTTCCAGGCGAGCCGGAAGGTGCGGCCGTCGTCATCGGCCTGGAACAGCGCCGGACGAAACACGGTCAGAAAGAGCGGGCTGTCGATCTCCAGGGCGATGTAGTCACCGGCGCGTTCGCCAACACGTTTCCACGCCGCGCCGATCTCGGCGCCGTCCTCGTCATCGAGGTGGATGCGATAGGCCGGCGCGTTTTCGGCGTCGCTTGGATCGATGCCGACGAGCACGATCGCCTCGTCGATGCCGAACAGCCGGACGCGGCCGGCATAGCCGTTGGCGGTCGGTTCAAAGAGATGGTTGGGCATTGCAGTCTCCTTCTGGTTGGTGGGCTGGATGGTTGGGGGAATGCGAAGGCCGGGCGCCGCGTCAGCGCGTCGGCGCGCGCCACTCGAAGCGGCCGTTGCCGCCTTCATCGGTCCACAGCGGGACCGCGTGGCCGATGATCCGGTCGGTGGAGGTCAGGCCGAAGTAGCGACCGTCGAGGCTGTCGCGGACCTGCCAGTTCATGAGGAAGACTTCGCCGGTCTGGATGCGGCGGCAGCCCTGCCAGACCGGCAGTTCCCGGCCGATGCGGTCGCGCTCCAGCGCCGCGCCCATGGCGATCCCGTCCACGGTGATCGCGCGGCCGGTTCGGCAAACGGTCTGTCCGGACACGCCGAGCACGCGCTTGATGAGCGGCACGCCCTTGGGCAGATAGCCGCGCTCGGCCATGAAGGCGGCGAGCGGTTCGGGCGCGTCGACCGCGACAAGATCGGTGACGTCGAACGGCCCGTCGTAGTCGATCGTATAGAGGCCGATGGGCGCGCTGGCCGAGGCGTTCCACAGGAGCTTGATCGGCGTCGGCGTGAGCGTCGGATAGCCGATGCCCAGCGTGGCGAGCGCCATGACGGCGATGAGGCTGGCACGCGTCATGGCTGGACCTTCCTGCGCAGGAGGAAGGCGCGATGCTGTTCGAGCGTATAGGCGCGTGGGCGTTGAGCGGCGGCCATCCGGTTGTGGACGTGCCGCCAGTGGTCCGGCGAGACCGAGTCCGCCTCGATGCCGATCGCCTCGATCGCATCGACGTGGCGCAGCACGTCCTCGACCTTGGGCCAGCCCTCGATCTTCAGCAGGATTTCGCCGCCCGGCCGCACGAAGGGCAGCGTTTGGTAAGCCTCGCCCGGTTCGATCGCGCGCACGATGTCGATGCGCGAGATGATCGAGCCGAAGTCGTTGGAAGCCCAGCGGACGAAGGCGAAGACGGTGTTCGGCCGGAAAGAGAGAATGCGCTGGCGGCGGTCGACGATCTGTTCGTTCGCCGCCTGGCCAAACCTGATCCAGTATTCGATCTTCTTCTCGATCCACGTCAGTTCGACGCGGGTCATGCGATCATGGGAGAGCGCGGACGGCATCGGGCCGCCGCGCACGCGGGGGGCCGCGGTGTCGTTCATGTGGGGTCTCCTGGTGTCGGGAGAAATTCGCGCGACAGCAGCTCGCGCAGCATGTCGGTGACGGTGACGCCGCGCCCGAAGGCTGCGATCTTGATCCGGCCGCGTAGCTCAGGCGTCACATCGATGGTGAGCCGCGCCGTGTAGGCGCTCGCCTCGGCGGCGCGCGGCGGGCTCTCGGCCGTCTTGATCCACTGTTCGGGATCGGCCGGGCGCGTGGCGAAACCGCGCTTTTCGGTGCGGGCCGTCATGACGCGCCTCCGCTGCCGAAGGGCAGCAGGGAGGGCAGCCGTGAACGGGCGCGCTCGGCCATGTCGGGATCGATCTCGCAGCCGATGTAGCGGCGGGCGGACAGCCGGCAGGCTTCGCCGGCCGCGCCGGAGCCTGCGAACCAGTCGCCGAGCAGCCCGCCTTCCGGGCAGCTCGTGCGGATCAGGATTTCGAGCAGCACCGACGGCTTTTCGGTCGGATGAATCGCGTGGCCGTGGCAATTGCGCAGGTAGATGACCGAACGCATGATGCGCGGCCCGCCGTCCTGGCTGACATAGTGACCGGCGTCGATCTGGCCGGTATGGGGAGGACGCTGCTTTCGGCGGACTGTGCGTGCCGTCGCATCGGGCGTGGTCTGGACGTCGTTGTAGATGTCGCGCCAGGCCGTCTCGGCCGGATAGAACTGCACGGCCAGCTCATGCACGCGCTTGAAGCGATCGGCATGAAAGCTGGAGCCGTTCTGCTTCTCCCAGACGATCTCCTGCGCGATGCGCAATCCAGCGTCCGAGAAACTGTCGGCGGTCGCCATGAAGCTGCGCAGCGAGCCGAAGACCCAGATCGAGCCGGTGGGCTTGAGGGCGGCGCGCGCCAGCGCCAGCCAGCCCTCGACGCGCCGATCCCAGGCAAGCGAGGTGTCGCCATAGGGCGGATCGGCGAGGATCATGTCGAAGGGGCCACGCGGCGGCATGAGTTCGCGGCAGTCGCCGGTAAGGACGATCATGAGCCGTCCCTCCCGATACGCAGCCGCCCGATCTCGGATGCGAGCGCAGCGATCTCGCGGGCGGCGGGCGAGCGGCTGTCGATCTCCGAGGCGAGCCGCCCGGACTGCGCGGCGTCGGCGAAGACGATGCGCTGGCCGATGGTCGCGGCGAGGACCGGCGGATCGTGATCGGCAAGCGTCTCGGCCGTCTCGCGGGCGATGACGGTGCGCGCGGCGCAGCGATTGAGAACGAAACGGGCGACGAGCTGCGGCCGGTAGATGCGCGCTTCCGCGAGGAGCGACAGCATTTCGGCCGAGGCCCAGCCATCGAGCGGCGACGGCTGCACCGGGATCAGCACGAGGTCGGCGGCGAGCAGCGCTGAGCGCATGAGGCCGGCGACGCGCGGCGGGCCATCGATGACGATGTGATCGGCATCGCGCGCCAGCTCGGGCGCTTCGCGGTGGAGCGTATCGCGCGCCAGGCCGACGACGCCGAACGCGCGTGGCAGGCCCTCGCGGCTGCGCTGCTGCGACCAGTCGAGCGCCGAGCCCTGCGGGTCCGCGTCGATCAGCGTGACACGCTGCCCGCGTCCCGCGAGTTCACCGGCGAGATGGAGCGCGAGCGTCGTCTTCCCGACGCCGCCTTTCTGATTGAGAAGCGCGACGATCATCGGCGTTCCCCCGGCGGATCGAGGGGGAGCCGGGGCGCTTCGGGATCGCCGCTCTCGGACGTGAGGATGTCGCCGGAGGCCCTTCGGGGACAGGCTTGCGCGGTCGGAAAGTTCTTTTTCGCGGCTACGTTGAGGCTTCTGGCGGCGCCGCGGATGAGCTTTTCCACATCGCGCGCGCGCTCTTCAAAGTTAGATTCTTGGTTAGACTCTAAGTTAAGGGCGCGAATCCGCCTGCGATTTCCAGACGTTAAGGCCGGTTTCGGTTCCTGATAGCACGAGCCTCGGGTTCCCGATGGCACGATAGTCCGGGTTCCCGATAGCACGAGCCCGTCCACAGGTTTTCCACAGGACGGGAGCGGCTCGAAGGCGAGCAGCGTGCGCCCGCCGATCTCCATCTCCAGCGACAGGACATAGCCGGGCAGCGGCTGGCGCCGCACGATATCGCGAAGCTCGAACGCGAAGCGTTTGAACGGCGACAGACTGCCGGATTTGACGTGGAGGTGGCGCAGGTCGAACCGCCAGCCGTCGCGCTGGCGGCCGCCGTGCTTGCGCACGATGCGGTAGAGCCAGCGGTCGAGGCCGCCGGTGAGATCGAAATAGGCCGGGTCGATGGTGAGGATGAGCGCGTCGTCGAGGACGGCCTTGTAGAACCAGTCGGGGACGATCAGCTCGATGCCGTCCGGCCGCCCGTGGCGGTCGGTGCGCTCCTGCCATTCGTTGATCCACGAGAAGCGGTGGCGACGGCCCTCGACCGGCTGGCGGATCGATGTCGAGATCGTGGTCGATTGCAGCCGGTCCAGCGCCGCCTTGAGGCGTTGATAGTCGCGCAAGCTGGTGCCGCGTCCGACATAGGTGAGGATTTCATAGGGCGTCGCGGCCATCAGCCTGGAGGTGCGCAGCCCGTTGTCGCGGGCTTCCACGATCTGGCTGGCGGCCCAGATCAGGATGTCGGCGTCCCAGATCGTGGCCATGCCGTGATCGGGAACGGCCTCGACGCGGATCGTGATGTCGCCGGCCGAAAAGTCGATCGGGGCGACGCGATGGGATTTGGAGAGGGAGAAGAAAGGATAGGCCATGAGATCCTGCGCGTCTCGTGGCGCGAAGTCGCCGGGGAGCGCGCGAAACAGATCGAGCTGCCCACGCTCCGAAGGGTCACGACGCCGCACCACCATGAAAGGGACCGGCCACGATCAGCGTGCGTATCGGCCGGCGATCTGGCCGGTCGGCAGCGTCTGGCGCTTTGCGGGAAGCACGGAGCCGCGCGGATCGGAGGTCGAGGTGACGGCGCCGCGCTCGGCCCAGGTTTCGAGATCGTCGACGGCATAGACGACGCGCCCGCCGAGTTTGCGGTAGGCCGGGCCGGTGCCGTAGGTCCGGTGTTTTTCGAGCGTGCGGGCGGACAGGCTGAGAAACTCGGCAGCTTCCTTGGTCCGCAGGTAGCGTGGCGGGATCGCGGTGATATCGGGTCGCATGGGGCGGGCCTCCGTGGGGTTGCTGGGCACCGCTGGCGATCAGCGGCTGACAGCGACCACGGTGGCGGAGGAAAGCCGGCGGGAGGGATGGGGAACTTGGGGTGGCTGAAATCCCCACCCCTGCCGCGGAGTAGGCTAGACGCGACGGCGATGCCGGAGCAGGCGCAGATAGCCTCCATCGATGAGCGCCATTCCGGCTTCGACGAAGGCGATCGCGGCGTCGCGGAGTGGCGATGTCTTCCAGGGCTCTGTATCGACGCGCGCCGCGCCATAGATCGCAATGGCGATCTCGCGATAGGTGGCGCCGTTCATGCGGCCGTCTGCGGCGCGGAGCCTCAGACGAAAGCGGCGGCGTTGATCGACCGTCATGCGCGTATCGGGCAGCGGCGGGCGCCCGAGCCAGGTGCGCGCGAGGCGTGTTAGCGCATCGATGCGATCGAGGATGTCATCATCAAGTGGAATGACGGCAGCGAGTTGATCGCCCGGAGACGTACCGGGAAGGAGCAGAACCTGTAGATCGTGTTCGGTAAGACTGGAATATGACCCTTCGGGGCCGTCACGCTCCGCGACGAACCTGTCGGCGAGAGCATTTGAGGTGGTGGGCAGGAAGTTTGGCCGCTCCGACAGCAAGACCACGGCTGGATCGCTCGACGGCGACCAGATCACCTGTTGTTGCGCGGCGGAAAGACCTGGTCTTGCCGGGAAATCGCAACCCCCAACGCTGCTGCTGCTCGCGAGGCAGCGGCAAGGTTTCGGTGCGGGCGCGGACCAGGGTGGCGTACTGGTCCTGATAAGGATGGTGCCTGCGAAGGCATTCCCAGGCGAGGCCCTCGATCGGCAGAGCATCGAGGAAATCGTAGCTGCGGTCGTTCCGCCAGTCTGATGTATCGGGCCTCATCGCATCAACTCCCCGCATGGTGCGTGCAAGTCGAGCGCATTACTTTTGCCGGGCCGGGCGTAATTTGGAAGCTTGGGGGAGAGCATCGGGTGATGTCGAAAGGGCATCACGCCGCCTGCCGGCCGATCAGCCGTGCGCCTGTCGAAGAAGGTGCCGATAACCGGTATGCGTCATCCAGCGAGCACGATCGAGATGGCTGTCATGGATGCGTCGGCACCGTTCTGGCTCGCGGGCAGGATCGAGGCCGAACAAGACCTGCACGGCTTCCTCCCAATGGGCGCCGTCGGCGACCGCATCCAGCAGACGCATGTAGAGCTTGACGTGCGACCTGTCATAGTCGGTGAGATCTTGTCCGGACGGGGCGAGGTCATCGAATGGCTCGATCATTATGCCGACTCGGTAGATATGCGACGTATGTCTATTAACCAAGATTGATCCGAAATGGATCGACCGCGTGCACCAGCAAGTCTTGCCGGTCGCGGATCAGCGCGAGGGATTGGATCGAGTGGGATTGTTTCCGCGATCATCGACCAATAGCACTCCTTGCCCTCGGTCGGTCGACAGGAAGACGATGCCAGCGGCTTCAAGAGCCCTGCGTGTCTGATCGCGTGTTGCCTCATACACCTCGAGCCCGCTTTCGGATTCGAGGCGCTTGAGTGCGGTCAGTGCTATGCGGGCCTTGTCAGCGAGCGTCTCCTGCGTCCAACCCAGCAACGCGCGTGCGGCCCGTGATTGTCGGGCGGTGATCATGCATGATCACCTCCCATTCGGACCTACGCGCATTCCAGAACTACGACTATTTTAGTCGTCGTTGCTCTATTTTGCCAGTCTAAAGACGCTGCATGAAATCTGCGGCGACGTGGTTCCGGTGCAGTGATTCGCGGGGCTGCGCGGTATCGGGGCGCCTGAAAGGCGGTCTCGGCCCGCAGCGCGCCGACGACCGCGTTGTGCGGGCGGCGTCCAAAAAGTGGAGGGGCGGATGATCCGCCCCGTTTCACGCGAAGGGATCGATCTCGGAGACGATGGTGTCATCGTCGCCGTCATATTCCGTGGCGGGCATCACGCTCATGGTGCCGTCGCCGGCGCGGAAGATGACGATGGCGACCATCAAGGTGGAGGCGAGACTGGCGGCGTAGGCGTTGGCAGTTGCGAGGGTCATTGTCCGGCTCCCGATTTTGGCGGGGACCATTCCCCGCTCGACGGGCGCCCGAAGTGTTTTGGGCTCGGCCGGGGTCATCGCGCAGGCGAAGACGAAGCGACCGCACGCTTGCGTAGCGGACCCCATGAGGGTTGACCCTGGAAGGCTGGGACCGGAACCAAGGTTAAGCCACAAGAACGGGGTGGTTTCCGCTTGCCGGAGCCGGTTGGCCCTGCATTGCCCTTGCCGGCGCTGCCCTGGCTCGCTGCCTGACGGTCGCGATCGTCCGCGGTTGTCTATGGTCCGCGTGATGCCCGCCGCCGAATATGCGCCTCGCGTGCGCCGGTCAGTTTGATCCCTCTGCGTAAAGCGGCACGCAGCATTCAGGGGCCGCAACACAGGGCGGCGTCGGTCCTGGGCGAACATGAGAAATCCCGGCGGCTTTCGCCGCCGGGTCTTCGGCCGTCCGATCAGAACGGGATGTCATCGTCGTCGATGAACTTGCCGTCGTCGTTCTCGGTCTGCTTCGCCCGGTTCAGGAAATCGACGGTCTCGGCGATGATCTCGCAGCCGTAGCGGTCGTTGCCCTGCTGGTCGGTCCATTTGGTGTAGTGGATGCGGCCGCGAACCAGAACCTTCATGCCCTTTTCGCAATGCTCCTCGATCGTCTTGCCGAGGCCGTTGAAGGCGGTGATCCGGTGCCATTCGGTGTCGTGCACCCGGTAGCCCCTGTCGTCGCGGACCACCTTGCCTTCCGAGTAGCGCGGGCGCGAGGTTGCGAGGGTGAAGTGGGTGATGCGGGTGCCGCCCTGGGTGGCGCGGGTTTCCGGGTCCTGGCCGATGTTGCCAGCGAGGATGACGATGTTCTGCATTGTAGGTCTCCGTTGCTTCTCGGAGGAACCATTCCCTCCGACGAGACCCGGCCAAGGCCGTCTGGATACTCCTGCATCGCCGCCTTCGGCGGCGGCTTGACCCCCAAGGTCCGGGTGGGGCGGGCAGCCGCGCTTGCGCGGCAACACGGCCGGAAACCGCGGGGGTTGCCGGAAGGAAACAGAACGGACTTAGGGGATCAGTCAGTCGGAGGGAATGGTGCTTCCGTAAGCCCGACGGAGACCGGGTCAGAACAGCATCCTTGCTGGCCGCAGATGAGACAGGGCCAGACGCACCGCCCCGGAGGCGCTCCGGCCACGCCCCGTTCGCCTGTCGATCCGCGCCCCGGCTTCGGAGGCAAACCGGGATTCCGCGAGAACAAGACGCCTGCCGGGGTGTCCGCACCAATTGCCGGATCATCGTTTTGACGGCACGAGGCTCGCTTCAGAGCCTTGCGGATGGCATGAAGGTTCTGGTTCGCAGCGCAGCTCGTCGCGCAACCCACTGGCCGATCAGCACCGCGTCGACCGCCGCGCTCGCAGATCTCGCCCGATGCCGACGCACCGGGCCGGACGGCGCGACCGACACGGCGATGGCGCATTCAGCAACCCGATGAGATTTTGTTCTGACCGGACGGCGGGGGGCTTGGCGTGAACGCTGCCGGGATGGTCATGGGAGCGATGGATCGCTGCCGCTCCGTGTCAGCGATTGAAGCCGAATGGCGGAAACGCGCCATAGGCGTGGTTCCGGCGCAGCCGAATGAGCGGCCCGAAGGGCGACACCCATCCTTCCTGGCCCATGCCGCGAGCATCATCAGAACAACACGATCAACGCGAAAGCGCAGCCGTTCCGACCGAATTGAGGTTCAGCACCGCCGCTATGCCGATGACCAAACCGCCGATCCCGCCGAGGATATTGATGGCGATGGCCGAGTCGATTACGTGCTTGGTCACGCCATGAACCAGCGCGTAACCGGCGATCACGGCCGGAATGGCCAAGACGGCGAGTGCGATCAGGCGCAAGGCCGGGTTTTTGGCAAAGCCAAGCACGGCGATCACCAGCACGACGGAGCCTATGGCCGCACCGATGGCCGCAAGGGCGGAAAACCAGAAGCCCGAGCCGGTCGCATAGACATATTGGAACGCGGTGATGCCCGTCATCACCGGTAGCGCGTAGATGGCGAGGTGCCAGGCGATCACGCAGAAGGTGATGGTGAGCGAGATGGCAAGAAGGATCAGCGTCATGGAGACCTCCACTTGAATGGTTGAGGATCACGACAGGCTGCCCGAAGATACGCTCCGCCTGCGACTATGCTGCGTCGCCGGTTCTGCAAGGAAACATCATAAAAGCCTTCTCATTGCCGCGTCGTCAAGTATTGGCGGCTGTCGCAGCCGCCTTTCGGCGGCGCTTACGCGCCGCCGTCGAACTTCATGACCGGGATGCCGAGCTTGCGGGCCTTGTCCGCGAGATTGTCCTGAATCCCGGTTCCGGGGAAGTGGATGACCCCGATCGGCATGGTGTCGAGCATCGCATCGTTGCGCTTGAACGGCGCTGCCTTGGCGTGCTTGGTCCAGTCGGGCTTGAAGGGGATTTGCGTGACCTTGCGGTTGCTGGCCCATTTCGCGGCGATGAGTTCGGCGCCCTTCGGGCTTCCACCGTGCAGCAGCACCATGTCGGGGTGCTTGGCGTGAACCTGATCGAGCTTGGCCCAGATCAGGCGATGGTCGTTGTAGTCGAGACCGCCGGTGAAGGCCACTTTCGGGCCGGGCGGAAGGAGCACCTCGTTCTCGGCCTGCTTCTTCGCGGCGAGGAAGTCGCGGCTGTCGATCATTGCGGCGGTCAGGTTGCGATGGTTGACTATGGAACCCGTGCGCGGCCGCCAGACGGAGTGGGTGTGGCGCTCGAAGTATTCGGCGGCCTGGTCGCGCATCAACTCGAAGGCGTCGCGCCGTTCGAGAAGGGTCTGGCCCTCTGCCGTCAGGCGCTCCAGTTCTACGGACTTCACCTCCGAGCCGTCCTGTTCCCTCTGAAGGCGGCGCTGCGCGACTTCGTTGTCGTCTAGCTCGCGTGCGATCCGGTCGCCCGCGCGCTGGAAGAGGTTGACCGTGCCCCAGAGCAGTTCTTCGAGGTCGGGTTCGAGGCGGGTGTCCGAGAGCGCCACCACGAGGGCGTCGAAGATGTCGGCGATGCTGCCGGCCACGACATTGCCCTCGGGGAGCGGTCGCGGGTCGGGTTCGTCCTCGAAGGGACGGTAGCCGTAGAGCGCCAGTTCCTGAAGGACGTGATCGGTCGGGGAAGATTCGTGGTGCGGCTCGTAGTCGGTATCGTGGTGTTCGGTCATGGTGGTCTGCCTTCGGCTCGTGGCCGCGCCCATCGCGGCCTTCGTGGCGACGAAAGGCGGCGGGCGGGACGGACCTGCACCGGACGCGCAGCGGGAGGCCGGAACGCAGAGGAGGATGACGGGGGCCGGCGATTTTGCCTCGCGATGCAAAGCGCCCCTTGGGGCGCGGCGGAAAATCGTTGGCAACCGGCATTGCCTGTCCGGCCCGCCTGACGCCCCGATCGCCCTCTCAGAAGGCCGTGGGTGTGGCCTCTCCGCGCCGGAGGCAGATCGCCATGGCTGAACCGGCCCCACGATACCGCGTTGCCGCTGCACCTGACCGTGACCGATCAGGCCGCCAGCACCATGAAGCGTGCTATGTCCTGCGAGACGATCTGGTCCCGCAGCCGTGCCGCCAGTGCGTCGTGGCCGAGGAACCTGAGATCTTCGTTGAAGTCACCGAGCCGTGGCGTGAGCACGACCGCCTCGATCCCGACCGCGCTCGCACGCTCCGTCAGGGTCGCCATCGCACCGTCGCCGGCCGGATCGTTGTCGCGGGCGATGTAAAGCCGCCGCAGCGTCGTCGGGAACAGGATGGCGCTGAGATGGGCCGCCGAGAGCGCCGCCAGAGACGGCATAGCGGGCAGAACCGTGCGGACGGACAGCACCGTTTCGATGCCTTCGCCGGCCGACATCACCTCGCTGCCCATGCCGAAGCGGACGGCGTTTCCCAGGAGATCACCCATCGCACGCCGGGGCGTCTCGATCGGCGCACGGCCAAGACGCGCCTCGGTGAAGCCGCCGGGATCGAGCCAGGTGCGGTGCGCGCCCGCAATGGCGCCGGCGGGGTCGGTGACGGCAGCGATCATCGCCGGCCAGGTCTCGGTCGGCGCGTTCTCGTCGGCCCGATAGTAGCAGCGGGGGTGGAAGCGCAAGGCTCCGGTTTCGTGCAAAGCCGTAATGGCGCGATTGTGCAAATACGTTTCCACGAGCGTCCGGCCGATGGGCTTCGCCATGGCAAGGAGCCGTCGCGAGGCTTCGGGCGATCCTGCCGGCACCGATGCCGGTCGCCAGCCACGATCACCGTGTTCGGGTTCGGGATGCGGCAAGGCCAGGAAGGACCGCGCCTCGTCGGCAATGTCCTTGAAGTCGATCAGCCCGCAGCTTTCGCGGATGACGTCGAGAAGATCGCCATGCTCGCCAGTTGCGGAATCCGTCCATTTGCCGGCTGCGCCCTTGCCGGTTTCCGGCCCGGCCAGCCGCACGAACATCGACCGGCCCGGCGTGTTGCGGACGTCGCCGACCTGCCAGTATCGTCCGGCTCGGTGGCCGGACGACAGATAATGACGGCAAACCGCCTCGGCGTGTCGGCCGAGACGGATCGCCAGTTCGGAAGCTGCGAGGCGAGCCATTTACGCCGCCTCCCGCTCACCGATGCGCTCGACAGGCCAGCGTTCGAGCAGCTTTGCGAGCACGATCGGCCCATTGGCGTCGACCGGCACGAACATGCGCAGCTTCCACGAGATGATTTCGTGGAACAGGCCATAGACGGTGAGCCGCTCGCGCATGGTGTCGGTGAAGCCGGAGAGTTCGATGCGGTTCGCGCCCATGACGCGAGCGCGCCGAAGCTGAAGGCCCTCGGCGAGATCGAGGATCGTGCGACCGTCCGTCAGCGCCATGAAGGCGTCATCGGGCGTGAGCGCGATCGTGCCGGTCGTGGTCGCGTTGGCGGCCCAGGCCGGAGAGACCTTGCGGCCGATGATGCGCTCACCGTCATCGGTCTGGAGGCGATACACGCGCGTCGATTCATTCGGCAGGCGTTTCCAGATGGGGAGCAGCAAGCCGGTGACGACATGGATCGTGCTGTCGGCAAACTCCGGCACCTCGGCGATCTCGGCTCTCCAGGCGGCGGCGAACGCATCCTGATCGGCCTCGATCCAGTGCGTTTCGGCCATGGTCTTGAGGGGAATGTTATGCCCCTCCATCGGGCGCAGCAGGCGCACGCGGCGCTCGATCTCGCCATCATCGAGCATGATGCTGGTGGTCGGCACCTGCACGGCGGCCCGGCCGGAACGCTCGTTGACGAGGAGCTTCGCGCGCCGGTCATCGAGATGGCCGAGTGCTGCGTCCAGGGTCAGCGGACGATTGCGCTCGCGCTGCGTGATGGTGAGCAACCGCGTCTCGGCGCCGGTGCCCGGATGGACGTAGATGGTCTTGCGGTCGGTGACGGTGAACCGCTCGGCGGTCAGCGTCTCCAGCCCGGCGTCATAGGTTCCGCTGGTGATGGCGCCCTCGATGCGCGCCGTCAGCAGTTGCTCGAAGGCGGTGAAGAGGACGCCCTGAAGCTCGATAGTGAGCGCCAGCAGCCGATTGAGGAAGGTGGTGATCGGCGGCAGATCGTCCTTGATCCCGGTCGAATCCATCAGCTTCAGGCCGGTGGCTGACTCGAAGCGGTCGAGCGAGCAGCCCTCGACCTTGCCGCGCACCAGCAGCATGTAGAGCTGGCGCAGCGCATCGCGCGCATAGGGGCTTTCCAGATTGTCTTCGGGGCGGAACAGACCTTGCCCGCCCGTCTGGCGCTGGCCCCGCGTGATGGCGCCGAGCGTGTCGAGGCGGCGGGCGATGGTCGAGAGGAAGCGCTTCTCGGCCTTCACGTCCGTCGCGATCGGTCGGAAGAGCGGCGGCTGCGCCTGGTTGGTGCGGTGCGTGCGGCCGAGGCCCTGGATGGCGGCGTCGGCCTTCCAGCCGGGTTCGAGGAGGTAATGGACACGCAGGCGCGTGTTCCGCGCCGACAGCTCGGCGTGGTAGCTGCGTCCCGTGCCGCCTGCGTCGGAGAAGATCAGGACGCGCTTGTCGTCGTCCATGAACGCCTGCGTTTCGGCGAGGTTGGCCGAAGCCGCACGGTTCTCTACCACGAGCCGCTGGCCCTTGCGGACGATCCGGCGCGAGCGGCCCGTCACTTCGGCCACTATGTCGGTGCCGAAGTGCTGAACGATCTGGTCGAGCGCGCCGGGGACGGCCGGCAGGCTCGCCAGCTTCTCGATCAGCGCGGTGCGGCGGGCGACGGCCTCGCGGCATTCGACCGGCTGGCCGTCACGCATGACCGGGCGCGACGAGACCTTGCCGTCGCTGTCGGTGAACGGCTCGTAGAGCTGAACCGGGAAGCTGGTTTCGAGGTAGGACAGGACATATTCGCGCGGCGTGATGTCCGCCCGAATATCGTTCCATTCCTCTGTCGGGATGTCGGCCAGACGCCGCTCCGTCAGCGCCTCACCGGTCGAGACGATCTGGATCACGGCGGAATGACCGGCTTCCAGATCGGCGGTGATCGACCGGATCAAGGTCGGCGTTTTCATCGACGTGAGCAGATGGCCGAAGAAGCGCTGCTTGGCGGACTCGAAGGCCGAGCGGGCGGCGGACTTCGCCTGCTTGTTCAGTGTGCCGGACGATCCGGTGATGTTGGCGGCCTCCATCGCCGCGTCGAGATTGTTATGGATGATGGCGAAGGCCCCGGCATAGGCGTCGTAGATGCGGGTCTGCTCGGGCGTCAGCGCGTGCTCGACCAGCTCGTATTCCACGCCGTCGAAGGAGAGCGAGCGGGCGGTATAGAGGCCGAGCGCCCGAAGGTCGCGCGCCAGCACCTCCATCGCCGCGACGCCGCCGGCTTCGATCGCCTCGACAAACTCGGCCCTGGTCGAGAACGGGAAATCCTCGCCGCCCCAGAGGCCGAGCCGCTGGGCATAGGCGAGATTGTGGACGGAGGTGGCGCCGGTCGCCGAGACGTAGGTGATGCGGGCGTTCGGGAGCGCGTGCTGGAGGCGAAGCCCGGCGCGGCCCTGCTGCGAGGCGGCGACGTCGCCGCGTTCACCCTTACCTCCGGCGGCATTCTGCATCGCGTGCGCCTCGTCGAAAATGATGGCTCCATCGAAATCGGAGCCCAACCATTCGACGATCTGCTTGACCCTGGAAACCCGCTCGCCGCGGTCGTCGCCCCGTAGCGTGGCGTAGGTTGTAAATAGGACGCCTTCGGGCAGCGTGATCGACCGCCCTTGCGGGAAGCGTGACAGTGGCGTGACAAGCAGGCGCTCCATGCCGAGCGCGCTCCAGTCGCGTTGGGCGTCCTCCAGCAGCTTGTCGGATTTGGAGATCCAGACCGCCTTGCGCCGGCCCTGAAGCCAGTTGTCGAGGATGATCGCGGCGGACTGGCGGCCCTTGCCGACGCCGGTGCCGTCGCCGATGAAGAAGCCGCGCCGGAAGCGCACGGCCTTCTCGGCATCGTCGCGCGCGGCCGAGACGAGATCGAACGTCTCGTCCACCGTCCACGAACCGGCGAGATAGTCCGAATGGGCTTCGCCCGCATAGACCAGCGTTTCGAGCTGGGCGTCGGACAGGAGATCGCGGATGTTGGCGGGGAGATGCGGGTAATAGCTCGGCTTCGGCGGCGCGACGGACGCCATCGCCGCCGACTGCACCAGCTTGGTCGGGTGAGCCTGAGAGCCGGAAATACGGATCGCCTGCAATCCGTATTCTTCATAGATGGCGTCGGAGATACGGCCATCGTCGGTGGTTCCGGCTTCGGGCAGCGTGTCGACGATCTCATAGGCGAGCGCGACGCCTTCCGGCTCGGCCGCGACAGCGGCGGGCGCGATCCTGGCGGCACGGTTGAGATAGCCGCGCACGCTGCGCGCGGCGGCGGGTGCCGCGGTTGGAACGATGACGGAGGGATCGACCGGCAGGCGCGGCGAAAGATATGCGCCGATCCAGTCCATAAGGGTCGCGGCATCCGGCGCGGTGCCCGGCGAGACCGGGAAGACCGTGGGATCATCGGCGGGCAGCTTGTCGATGACGGTGAGCCGCGTGGCGAAGGTCGTGCCATGCTTGGCGTAAACGCTGCCGTCGATCCCGGCGGAGAAGACGACGCGGCCGCGCTCCTGCAGACGGACGAAGGCGTCGGTCCAGGCCGGAGCTTCCGGGCCGAAGTTCGAGCCGGTGATCGCAACGAGGCGGCCGCCCGGAGCCAGGCGCGCGAGCGCGGAGGCGACATGGCGGAACGCGGCGTCGGCCACGCGGCCCTCGACATGGACCATGGCCGAGAACGGCGGGTTCATGAGCACGACAGACGGAACGGTGGCGGCGTCGAGATGATCGTCGATCTGGGCCGCGTCGAAGCGGGTGACGGGAATGGTCGGAAAGAGAGAGGAAAGAAGCGCGGCGCGCGTGTCGGCCAGCTCGTTCAGCACGAGCGAGCCGCCGGCGATTTCCGCGAGGATCGCCAACAGGCCGGTCCCTGCCGAGGGTTCCAGCACGCGGTCGGCGGTCGTGATCGCGGCGGCAGTCGTGGCGACCAGGCCAAGCGGGATCGGTGTCGAGAATTGCTGGAGCGCCTGGCTCTCCTGCGAGCGGCGGGTATGGGTCGGCAGAAGCCCGACGATCTTGCCGAGCAGCGGGAGTGCTGCGACCGGAGAACCGGCTTTGCGGAAAAGCGCCTTTCCGTATTTGCGCAGGAACAGGACGGTGGCGACCTCGCACGCCTCATAGGCGGTTTTCCAGTCCCAGAGGCCGGTGGTGTCCGAACCGCCGAACGCCGTTTCCATCGCCCCGCGCAGGGCGACGGCATCGACACGCGCGCCGCGTTCGAGATGTGGCAGGATCAACAGAGCGGCCGCGTGGACGGCGACGGCGGCATCGCCGGGCGCTGCGAGCGGCGTCGCCGGCAGCGTATCGGCAAGGGGAAGCAGAGCGTTCATCGGGAAATCCTCGGGAGAGCGGAAACGGGCAAGCCCGCCGGCGCTCTCTCTCGGACCGGACGGGCTCAAACCCGTCCCGGCCGCTCTCTATCTCTCAGTGCCTTGGGGTAAAGACTGTGGCCATCCCGAAAAAAGCGCTCCACCAGATGGCGAGGCGCATGTATCGATCACCTCCATGAAAGCGCAGCGGAGGGCGGCTTGCGGTCGCTCCGCGCCATTTCGGTCACTTGGCCGCGACGAGAGCGACTTATCCGCCTTTCAGCGTAAGGATCGGGGATCTGCTTCGGCCGTCTCACGAGCGAGCATGTCCGTGATCGTGGCGATGATGCAGATCGGGATAGTGCGGATGGCGATGCACCAGGGGGGCATGCCGATGCCAATGGCTATGCGGTTCGCCGGCCGGATCGCCCGGACCATGCTCATGTTGATGATGCTCGTCGTGACTGTGCCGATGTTCATGCTCCATCGCTTCATGAACGTGGTCATGATCGTGCCGCTCGGACAGATGCAGCCATAGGCCGAAGCCCATCAGACCTCCGGCGATGAGGAGCGTCACCGAAATCGGCTCTCCCAAAATCAGGACAGCCAGCACCGCACCAACAAATGGGGCCAGAGAGAAATAGGCGCCTGTCCGCGCGGTCCCGAGGTGACGGAGAGCGAGGATGAACAGCGCGAGGCTGACGCCATAGCCCAGCAGACCGATCACGCCGGCAGCCACGACGATGCCTGCCGGCGGAAGGGCGCTGCCGTTGAGGGTCGCTATGATGAGGTTGATGGTGCCGGCAACCAGCCCCTTGAACATGGCGATCTGCACGGGATCGGCCGAGGACAGTTTGCGGGTGAGATTGTTGTCGATCCCCCAGCAGACGCAGGCGCCAGCGATCAGGATCGCACCCCATTGCAATGACGCCTGTCCCTGCCAGGACAGAACGACCGCGCCCATGAGAATGGCAAAAGCACCCAGGAGCAGCCGTCGATCGACATTCTCGCTGAACACGAGCCAGGCGATGCCCATCGTAGCGAGCCCTTCGAGATTAAGCAGGAGCGAGGCCGTCGCCGCGTCTGTCCGGGTCAATCCAAACATCAGCAACAGCGGCCCGAGCAGCCCTCCGGCCAGGATGACCAAGGCGAGCCATGGCATGTCGGCACGCCGCAACGGCGCTTCGACGGCGGGCAGTTGCAGGACCGTACGCGATCCGTGGATGACGGCAAGGCCGAGACCGGCGCAGAGATAGAGCAAACCCGCCATCATCCAAGGATCGACCGATCCAAGCATGAGCTTGGCAAATGGCGTGCTGGCCCCGAACAAGATGGCCGACAGAAGAGCCAGAACGATGCCGATACGGTTCATCTCAACACCCCGCCAAAAACGAGACCAGCGACGGCGAGCAGCACGACCACGATCCATGGCGGCGACTTCCAGACCGTGAGGAGGAGAAAGCCAGCCAGCGCCAGAGCAAAATCGCGCGGGGAAAGCACGGCGCTTGTCCAGACAGGATTGTAGAGCGCCGCGCCAAGAATACCGACCACGGCAGCGTTCGCGCCACGCATCGCCGCCTGAGCCGCCGGACGCAGCCGCAGCGCGTCCCAATATGGCAGCATCCCATAGACTAGCAGCAGACCCGGCAGAAAGATGCCGATGAGCGCGATGCCCGCTCCGGCGAGGCCATTCGGCTCCGGTCCCATCACCGCGCCGAGATAGGCGGCGAGGGTGAAGAGAGGCCCCGGAACCGTTTGCGCCAAACCGTACCCGGCGAGAAAGGATTCATTGCTCACCCATCCAGGCGTCACGACTTCCGCTTGCAGGAGCGGCAGGACCACATGGCCGCCACCGAACACGAGCGCTCCGGAACGATAGAAGGCATCGAACAACGCAATCGCCTGATGACCAGAGGCGCTGGCAAGAAACGGAGGGATCACGAACAGCGCAGCAAAAATGGCCAGAGAGATTGCGCCACCTCTCCGCGAGACCGGAAAGCTCAGCTGGCCGGTGACGGCCGCGCCGTTGCCGCGACAGAACCAGAGTCCGAGGATTGCGCCGCCCGCGATCGCGGCGATCTGCCCGAGTGACCCGGAGGCGAAGACCGCGATGCCGATGGCGACGAGTGCGATCGCCGCACGTGGCTTGTCCGGCGTCAGGCTTTTTGCCATGCCCCAGATCGCCTGTGCGACGACGGCGACGGCAACCAGTTTCAGGCCATGGAGGAAGCCTTCCGCGAGAGGTCCGGTGAACGCGGCCGCGCCAAGCGCGAAGGCGAACAGGATGATCGCCGACGGCAGCGTGAACGCAAGCGATGCGGCGAGACCGCCGATCAGCCCATCGACGCGCAGCACGCCGAGCGAAAACGCGACCTGGCTCGACGCCGGCCCCGGCAGAAACTGGCAGAGCGCAACCAGATCGGCATAGCCGGCCTCGTCGATCCATTTGCGACGGACCACCAACTCGTCCCGATAGTAGCCGAGATGCGCAATCGGACCGCCAAAGGACGTCAGGCCGAGCTTCAGGAAAGCGAAGAAGACTTCGAGAACGGAGCCTTCGGCAGGGGCAATGGTCCGGTCGGATTCATCGTGCGCGCTCATCGCAAACTCCAAATGGGATCGTCATCAGCGATTCACCTCTGCGATGGCAGCAGTCTTGCTACCGCTCTCGTACCAACCCTTAGAGCGGTTCACGATCCAGACGACTGAAAGCATGACCGGGACTTCGATCAGCACACCGACGACGGTGGCGAGCGCCGCGCCCGAATGGAAGCCGAACAGGCTGATGGCGGCGGCAACCGCCAGCTCGAAGAAGTTGGACGCGCCGATCAGCGCCGAGGGGCCGGCAACGCAATGCTGTTCGCCGGAGACCCGATTGAGCAGATAGGCTAGCCCCGAGTTGAAATAGACCTGGATCAGGATCGGCACAGCGAGCAGCGCGATGACTATCGGCTGCGCGATGATCTGTTCGCCCTGGAAGCCGAACAGCAGCATCAACGTCGCCAGCAGCGAAACGAGTGAGACCGGCCCGAGCTTCGCCAGCAGCCGGTCGAGCGCGGCTTGCCCGCCGGTCGCCAGCAGGCGGCGGCGCGCGATCTGCGCGACGATCACCGGAATCACGATATAGAGCACGACCGACAAGAGCAGCGTGCCCCATGGCACGGTGATCGCCGACAGGCCGAGCAACAGGCCGACGATCGGCGCGAAGGCCACCACCATGATCGCATCGTTGAGCGCGACCTGGCTCAACGTGAAATGCGGCTCGCCCTTGGTCAGATTGGACCAGACGAACACCATCGCTGTGCAAGGCGCGGCGGCTAGGATGATGAGGCCGGCGATATAGGAGTCGATCTGTTCGGCGGGCAGCAGCGGCCGGAACAGCCAACCGATGAACAGCCAGCCGAGCAGCGCCATGGAAAATGGCTTCACCGCCCAATTGACGAACAACGTCACGCCGATGCCGCGCCAGTGGCGGCCGACCTCGCCGAGCGCGGCGAAATCGATCTTCAAGAGCATCGGAATGACCATCAGCCAGATCAGCACGGCCACCGGCAGATTGACCTTGGCGATTTCCGCCGCGCCGATGGCCTGAAACACGCCGGGCATGACATGGCCGAGCGCAATGCCGGCAACGATGCAGAGTGCGACCCAAATGGTCAGATAGCGTTCAAAGGTGGACATGGATTTTCCTCACGCCGTCGCTACGCGGCGGCCGCGCTCGTCCACCACACGCTCGCCGTCTTCCTTGATGAACTCGCCTCGCTGCGGTGGCAGCAGGTCGAGAACGTCTTCCGAAGGGCGGCAGAGCCGAACACCCTTCGGGCTGACGACGATAGGCCGGTTGATGAGGACCGGGTGCGCCATCATGGCGTCGAGAAGCTGGCCGTCGGTCAACGCGGGATCGCCAAGCCCGAGTTCCGCATAGGGCGTGCCTTTCTCACGAAGCAGCGCGCGAACGGAAATGCCCATGCGCTGGACGAGCTGCGTCAGCATCGTGCGCGACGGCGGCGTCTTGAGATATTCGACGACATGCGGCTCGACACCGGCGTTGCGGATCAGCGCCAGCGTGTTGCGCGAGGTGCCGCAATCGGGGTTGTGATAGATGATGACGTCCATGAAGGTGTCAGCCACGGATAGAGCCTTTCGTGGGTTCGCAGCAGGAGGACAGTGCGGCCATGGCCGGATGGCACACCTCGGGGTGGCCTTGGCAGCAGTCGCGCATGAGGAATTCGACAAGGCCGGAAAGGGCCGTAAGGACAGCGCTGTAGATGATCGACCGCCCTTCGCGGCGGGACTCGACAAGCCCGGCCTGCTCGAGATGGCTCAGATGAAAAGACATGCGCGACGACGAGGCGCTATCCATCGCTTCGCCAATCGCGCCGGCGGACATGCCTTCGGGTCCAGCCGTCACCAGAAGACGAACGATGCGCAGCCTTGTTTCCTGCGACAGCGCCGCGAAGGCGCCGAGGGCCTGCTTTTCGTGCATTATCATCTCAATACTTCAAGACTCATTGATATAAGTAATATGCTAAAAGTTCGGGTTATGCCAGATAGAAGGTCGTTCCGCTGGCGGCCGGTTTTGCGAGGGTATCGGTGGACATGGGAAACGTCTCCAGAGAGCGGAATGGGAAAACCTGACCGGCTCTCCCTTCACTGCCCGGACCCGTCCCGGCCCACTATCTAGCCGCCCATAGGCCGTCCGCGAGTTCGCGGGAGATCATGGCCCGCGCCTTCATCATCACGTCGTCGCCGCGGGTTTCGGGATGATCAAAGAAACGCGCGCCGGAGCCGTTCGCGCACCAGTCGGCATAGTAGCACCAAGCTCGATCGGTCAGTCGGAACGCCACCATGTCGGACGCCCAATGCGGCTTCGGCTCCACGACGACGACAGTGCCGTTGCGGCTTTCCTCCCACGGAAGCGAGCGTTCGGCGGGAGAATTGCGCCCGTCCTCGGCGAATATCTCATCGACGGTCATCATGCCGTGCCCCGGCATTGTTCGGCTGTGAGGAAGCCTGCCGGATCATCGGGGTCCGGCGGGAGATAGGCGTCATAGGGATTGCCGTCGGCGAGATGTCCGAATGGCGTCATGATGACATCGCCACCGTCGCGGCCGACCGCGCAGAGGACATAACGCCGTTCGCCGGAAGCGGCATCGAGGCACTCCATGAGGGCCAGATTGCCGTCGCCTGCCGCGCGCAGCAGGGTGTTGAAATTCGTGCGGGCATGATCGGGGATAGCCATGAGGGTCTCCTGAAACGACAAAGCCCGGCGCGAGGCCGGGCGAATTGAAGGGATGCGATAAGGGCCGTGGCGATGGCGGATACGAGCGTCCGGCCGTTCAGCCGGGCGCCGGCCGAGGTCGAGCGTCGGGATCGTCTCCGGCGAGAACCTCGGCAAGCCAGCCATCGGTATAGGTCCAGGCGATGGTCTCGCCGGTGGCGAGATCCACGACATGCGCGCCGCCGCCGAAGCCGTCGAGGCGCGGCTTTGAACAGGTGTTGGCATATTGGAGGCCCCAGCGGCCGGTGAGACCGAACGCGCTCGCGCACCGCAGGACGAACCGGATGACATGGGCGGGATCGCCGGTGGTGTCATCGCGCATCCAGAGCAGTGCCGCCATGCGCCGGCTCGATCGACACGAGGAAGCCTTCCGAGGGCGGGTCTTCGGCCGCGTTCTCGGCGGCGAGCGTGTTGTAGAGTTCGAGCGCGCGAGCGGCGTTGGCGGGCGTGCCCACATCGAGCAGGGAGGAGAAGTGGGTGAAATAGTCGGCCATGACTGGCTCCTGAAACGACAAAGCCCGGCGCGAGGCCGGGCGAATTGAAGGGGATGCGGTAAAGGCGGTGGCGGGAGATCAGGCGGCCAGCGGCAATCGCAGAAGCTCGGCGGCGGTCTCGCGCCAGAACGCATCGACCAGCCGCGCCTCAAGCTGGCTGGCGCGATAGCGATAGTCACGGGCCGGGCCGTGCTCGCCGCGACCGGCCGCGGCGAAGGCCGCGCCGCGCAGCTTGCTCGCCTCGGTCACGATCTGGCGGGCCTCGGCATCTGATGCGACGGGCTGCTGCCAGAGGATAATCCCGGCCCTGACGGTTCCGGCGAGAACCAGGCCCTGATCGCAGTCCTGAATGACCATCATGCGCGGGCGGAAGCGCAGCATGTCGTCGGTCCCGACGCGGATGTCGCCGCGGGCGATCCGGCCGCTGGCGACGGACATGGCCTCTTCGGGTGACGGGCATTCGCCGACGGTGACGTTCTGGTCAAAACCGTGGGCTTCCATGCCGTCGTAGCTGGCGGTGCCGATGCAGGAGATCCGCAGCGGGAATTTCTGCGCGTGCTGGAGGGCCGGCAGGACATGATGCGCGAGAATGGCGCCGATCGGGGCGACGCGGGATTGGCGGGCAAGGGTCATGGGATCAACTCCGCGACGGGCGGCGGAAGCCTCTCCTCCACCTCGTAACCCGTCACGGCCAGGCCGACCGGCCTCTGCCTCTCTTCACTCTCGGAAAGCGGCCGTGGCCCGCATGAAAATTGCGCCCCACCGGATGATCGGGCGCATGTGAAAGCGAGATCAGTAGCCGAACCGCCAGGACGGCCAGGATTGTCCGTCATCAGAGGCCGCGACGGCCGAGGCGAGATCGGCAGGATCGCCCTCGACAATGGCGGGATCGCGCACCGGCGTCTCATCAATGATGGTGACGCAGGTAACGAGGCCGTCTTCGACCTCGACGTGGACCGGAACGAGATACTGAAAAACGACCCGGCCGGCGTGGGCAGGATGAGGGTCAGGCATGGTCATCTCCATGAATGGCGGCGGGAAGCGACCGACGCCGCTCCCCGCCGTTTCGATCATTCGGCCGCGACGAGAACGACTTGCTCGTCTTCGGTCTCGGTGGCTTCGTCGTCGTCGCCATCGCCTACCAGGAAGTCCGGCAGGGCATCGCCATCACCGGCATCGTCCGCGTCCGCGACGTCACCGTCGAGTTCGACCAGGCGCAACGGCTCGGGCAGCCAGCCGGTTTCGGCCAGCAGGCGCTCGGCCTCCTTCGCCATGTCGCCCTTCTTCAGATGGCTGATGAGCTGGGCGGCGCGCTCGCCAGCGCCTTCGCGAACGGCTTCGAGGATGCGGGGCTTGGTGACGCGGCCGAGATAGTTATCGACCGTCGGCCTCCAGCCGCCGTCCATCACCATGTCGAAGCCGGTGGCGCGGGCGATGCGATCAGCACCCGACAGGCGACAATCAAGGCCGAACTGCGAGACGCCGGAACCGCTGTGGGGGTTCGGCCGCTCGTAGAGGGCGTTGACGCCGTAGCTGACGCAATGGGCGAGCAGCGCCATCCGGCTCGTATCGTCGAGCGCGGCGATCCAGTCCCAGAGCGCGCCTTCGTCCGAGGGAACGTCGGCCTTCCAGGCGTCGAAGCGTTCGTCGATGGCCTTGGCCGAGGGCGTGTCGCCGAGATCGCTGCCCTGCACGCCGAGATGCCGCTGTCGCACGGAGACCTCCAAGCAGCCGGTCGGCGCCGAGTAGTGATAGCGCTGCATGACCAGGCGGTGCAGGAGCGCCGTCATCGCGACATGCGGGTTGTTGGCGAGCGCATCGTGGAGCGCCAGCGTGCGATGGGCGGTCAGCTCGATCACCAGCCGTTCGGGGAGCGGCTTGATCGCGTCGTCCTCGTCGTCCTCCGCGTCCACCGGCTCGCCGCCGATGGTGATGACGGCGCGCTGGACGCTCGCCTGGGTCGCGACCGCACCGCCTTCGGCATCACGCTCGCCATCGCCGGCATCATCCTCACCGTCGACGGTGACGGGCGCCTCGTCCTCGGGACGGACATAGCCGCGAGCGACGACGAGCTGGCCGGCGCGGTCGATGCTGATGAAGACGCCCGCGCGCGCGATCTCATCGGCGTCATAGATCGCCGGACGATTCTCGAAGGCGCTCAGCGCGGCCTCGATCTCGCCGAGGCGCGCATCGATGTCGTCGGGCAGCTCGTCATAGTCGGCGTGTTCCGCCTCGAGCCGCTCATATTCCTCGCCCAGCGCCTCGCGGGTAGCGCGTTCCTCTTCGGTCAGATCGGGGAACGTGGCGTTGAGGACGCGAAGGCCGCGATCGTGGCCGTAGGGCAGATCGGTATCGACCTCGATCCACTTCCAGCCCTCGGCCGCGACGTCATCGGCGATGCCCTTCAGCTTGTCGGAGACCAGCCGGTCGAGCATCTCGGGATTTTCCAGCCAGCCTTCGTCTTCGTCGGAGAAGAGATCGCGCAGCATCACGCCGCCGGCCTGTTCATAGGTTTCGACGCCGACGAACTGCGCGCGCTTGTCGTCGGTCGGAACCGTCGTCTCGGTCAGGAGATCGCGGATATACCAGGGCTGGCGGTTGTGTGAACGCTGGATCGCCTCCCAGACCTGCTCCTGACGGGCATGATCGGGATTGACGGTGAACGCCTCCAGCATCGCCAGCGTCATCTCGGTGCGCGCATAGGCGTCCATGAGGGGCTGCGCGACGCGGGCAAGGCGCAGCCGCTGGGCGATATAGCGCGGCGTGGTGCGATAGGCGTCGGCGACTTCCTCCTTCGACATGCCGCCATCGACCATGCGCTTGAACGCCTTGAACTGGTCGAGCGGATGCAGCGCCAGCCGGATGACGTTCTCGGCATAGGAATCGTCGACGGCCGAGGTCTTCGCATTGGCCTTCTTCACGAGGCAGGGAATGAGACCGTCTTCGGCGAAGCGGCCCGCCGCGACCAGGCGGGCGATGGCGCGGTAGCGCCGGCCGCCGGCCGGGGTCTCGAAGTCGCCGGTCTCGGCGCCGGCATCGTCGAGGACGGCGCGGACATTGAGGCCCATCACGAGGTCTTCGCGGCGGTCGATGTCCTGGGTCAGCTCGTCGAGGCCCTGTTCGACGTCGATCTCGCGGACATTGCTGTCCGACAGCCGGATGCGGTTGAACGGAATGTCGCGCGTGCGGGAAAACTCGATCATCGCGACGGCGGGGTTCTTCTTGCGGGCAGCTTTGGCCATGGTCTTTACTCCACGACGGGCGCCGAGAGCCTCTCTCTCGAACCTAACCCGTCATGAAATCTCATCCCCTCTCTCCCTCTATCGGCGGTGCGGCTGGCGGGACGCCGAGCGGGAGAGCGCCACGCCCGCGCCTCATGGCCGGGTACCTCCGGCGATCGTGACAGGAACGATCCGCTGGACGGTGACGGGCCGCGTCTCGCCGGCCTGCGCCAGCCGCTCGATCAGCGCGACGTCGGCATCCGAGCATTCGCCGCGCACTTCGATCTCAACGCGATGATCGGCATGGCGAAGATGGGAATCGCGCAGGCGATGGTCGGACACGGCGTAGAAACCCGCCGAGCGATCAATGGGATGCACCCGTTCGTTCAGAAACAGGATGCCCGACCCGAGATTGCCGCAGAACAGCCGCTCGTCGCTGTCGGCTCTGTTCGGGCCGCCTGTGACCTTTCGCTTGCCGATCTGGCGGAAGGCGTCGTGGAAGCTCGACGGATTGCGGGTGATGCGGGCCGAGCGCGCCTGATGGAAGACCCATGGCGGCCGTTCGGGATCGAGCTTGCCGACGGCGATCTGATGCAGGAAATCGGCGAAGCTCGCCGGATCGGCGGGATATGGGCAGGTCCGCCAGATTTCGCGGACGCGGGCGCGCAAGGGATCGGGCAGCGCAAAGAGCCGGGCACGGCCTTTGCGCCACCAGGCCGCGCGTTGATCGCGGCGATCGCGTTCATACTCGTCCCACCAGATGGTGCGGCGAGCCATTTCCTCGTCGACGCCATGCTGGGTGGCGGCGATGTCCTCGGCGAAGAGCGGCAGGGCCTCGCGTTCGAGGCGCTGCTTGCGGTGGAACGCCGCGCGTTTGCGCGACGTGTCCCGATATGGTTCGGGGCGATGCCCAGGGCGGAAGCGCATCACGCGGCCCTCCGCATATCGTTGGTGTCGGGAAGGCGCTCGGCGCCCGGCGCGAAAGACAGGAGCCAGTCCGCCGCCTTGCTCGCTTGCGAGGCGGCCCGGACGATTGCGCGGTTGTCCTCGCGCAGCACCTCCAGCCACGAACCGATATAGTCGGCATGGCGCACGGTCGGGACGATGCCGAGCGAGGCGCAGCAGAAGGCCGAGATCAGCTCGGCCGTGATTTCCTCGACCGAATAGAGCTTCGAGCCGAAGGAGCCGGAAAGATTTCGGTTCAGCCGGTGCTCTGCGCCGCTGGCGTGACCGAGTTCGTGCAGCGCCGTCCGGTGCCAGTTGATCGGCTCGTAATAGGCGGCCGGCGGCGGCACCTGAACATAGTCGAGCGACGGGACGTAGAATGCCCGGTTGCCGCCGATGCGGAAGTCGATGCCGGTCGCCTTGATGAGCGCCTCGACCTGGGGCTCGATCATGCCGGGCGGCGGCGGGGGCGCAGCCGCCTCGATGTCGTCGGGCAGGCCGTCGCATTGCGCCGTGTTGAACACCGTGAAGCGCTTCAGGAACGGGATCGCGTGGGCTTCCTCGCCTGCCTCGAAGGCGCGGCGCTTCTCGTCCTCCGGCGTGAAGCGGTCGGCATAGACGACGGTGGTGCCGCGCTCACCCTTGCGAACATGGCCGCCAAGCGACAGCGCCTGGCGGAAGGTGAGCCAGCCCTGGCCGGGAAAGCCGTGCTCGATGACGGCCCCCCAGAGGATCAGGACATTGATGCCGCTATAGCAACGGGAGGTCGTGGCGTTGCGCGGCAGGCCGAGCGGCGCCTTAGCCGCCGAGGTGCCCCAGGGCTGGACCCACGGTACGCGGCCGGCCTCCAGCTCGGCGATGATCTTGCCGGTGATTTCGTCATAGAGGTTCGCTCGGTCGGTGCCGGTCCGAGGGGTGCGTTCATGTCTGGACATCGCGGTTCTCCGCGACGGGCGCCGGAAGCCTCTCTCCCAGCCCTCAACCCGTCACGACAAAACCCGTCCGCACTCTCACTCTAAAAGGGGGTGTTGCGGGGGAATCTCCCGCAGAAGGGGGTGTGCCGGCGACCTTGGCGCCGGCCAGGGGGAAGGCTTTCC
>JAPUEK010000012.1 GCA_027492585.1 Paracoccaceae bacterium
GGCTATCTCTTCATCACCGGGCGGGCGAAGGACCTGATCATCCGCGGCGGCCACAACATCGACCCGGCGACCATCGAAGAGGCGCTGATGGGCCATGAGGCGGTGGCCTTCGTCGGCGCCATCGGCCAGCCCGACGCCCATTCGGGCGAATTGCCCTGTGCCTATGTGGAACTGGTGAAGGGGGCCACGGCGACGGTGGAGGATCTGATGGCCTATGCCAAGACCCATATCCCCGAACGCGCCGCCCAGCCGAAACATATTGAAATCCTTGCAGAACTGCCGAAAACCGCCATCGGAAAAGTCTTCAAGCCCGATCTGCGCCGCGCCGCCATCACCCGGATCTATGATGAGGCCCTGTCCGCTGCCGGCTTGCAGGCCCGCGTCGCCGAAGTGGTCGAGGACAAGAAACGCGGGCTCGTGGCGCGCATCGCCGTGAGCGGAGCGGCCAGCGACGCCGATATCGGCGCCGTGCTGGGCCAGTTCGCAAATCCCTGGGAAAGGAAAGTCTGAGCCACGCAATCTGACAGGCTTTTTCATTTGCGGGAATCGCCCTTCGGCGCAATCTTTCGCGAAACAAAAGAGGAAGGGAAACGGGATGAAGGCGTGGATTTCGGGGGCTCTTGCAGGAGCGATGGCTCTGCTGGCGGTTCCGGTCTTGGCGGAAACCCAATCGGAGACGCTGTTCAAGCACAAGCACTGGGAGGTGGAGATCGTCGGCTTCGACGATGGCTCCATCGCCTGTCTGGCCGAGGTCGATGCGGTCAATGAAAGTTTCTCGATCTGGACTTATCCGGACAATTCGGTGCGGCTCCAGTTCTATTCGACGGCCTGGGATTTCGGCGATACCGGCGATACGGCGGATCTGCAGCTCCAGATCGACCGGCGCGCGCCCTGGTCATTGACGGCGGCGGATCTCTACAAGAATTCGGTGCTGTTCAACCTGCCCGACAGCGATGCCGGGGTGCGTCTGCTGGTGGAACTCGCACAGGGGTCGCGGTTGTATCTGCGCTCTGCCGACGGGGCGGATGTGCAGAACTATTCGCTGGCCGGCTCGCGCGCTTCGATGGATGCGCTGATCGAATGTGGCAAGGCGATCAAGAAGCCGGGCAATCCGTTCAACTGACGGCAACGGATTGCGGGAGCCTGAAACCTGCCAATCCCGGCTTCATCGCGTCGCCGGAAGCTTTCGCTCACAAGGAAACGCCCGCCATACCGGCGGGCGTTTCCTTTCTCTCGGTCGTGTCGTGCTTTGCCGCCCGAGAGGGGGCGGTTGGTCTCTGAACCGCTCCGCTGTTCGGCGTTCCAGCTTTGGCCGCCGAAAGCGATCCTCTCGATGGCAGGCTGCGACCCGCGGCACCCCGCCCGCCGGACATGGGATTTTCCAAAGCCGTGAAAGGGCAGAGTGCCGCAATGCCACAGGTTGAGCGGCGGGATTCCCTCGTGCGTTCAGGGGACTGGCTTGCGAAGTTGAAGCTCGCTATCATGCGGCTCAGGCTGGGGGCCTTGATAGGGAATGTTCGGAATGGTCAAGGCGCTCCTCGCGGCTCTTGTTTTTGTCATGGCAGCGCCCCTCGGTGTCGGCGCGCAGGAGCGGGTGACGCTCGGCTTCGGGCGGCTTTTCACCAATGATGCCTTGGGCGATCAGTCCGACCGCTGGCGCACCGGCGCCTATTCGATCAGCCGCGTGCGCGGCATTTCCTGGGGGGGCAGCTTGCCGGAACGTCCGGGCGAGATCCTGGAGCTGCGTCTGCGCGGAGAGATCGTGGCCCCGGCGGATCTGGTGAAGCCGTCAAACGGCGACCGCCGCTATGCCGGGATGCTGAGCCTTGGCCTGCATACGCATTACCAGTGGCGCGGCAACGAGGTGAGCCTCGGCGGTGATCTGGTGGCGACCGGCCCGATGACCGGTGTCGGCTCCTTCCAGCGCTGGATCCATGACCAGCTTGGCGTCGCGGAACCGCAGGTGCTGGACGATCAGATCGGCAACGGCATCCATCCGACCTTGGTGGCCGAGTTCGGTCGTTCGATCCCGGTCGGGGCGAATGGCATGGCGCGCCCCTTTGTCGAGGTGCGGGCCGGTTTGGAAACCCTGGTTCGGGTCGGCGGCGATTTCAGCTTTGGCGGTTACGGTCCCGGCGATCTGATGCTGCGCGATCCGGCGACAGGGCTGCGCTATCGCGCCGTGGAAGGCGACCGCAGCACCGGGCTGAGCCTGACGGTCGGCGCCGATTTCGCGCAGGTCTTCTCCTCCGCCCTGCTGCCTGCGGGCGGCGATGTGACGATGAGCGACACGCGCAGCCGCCTGCGGGCCGGGTTGCAATGGGAAGGCGAGCGGGCGTCGGTCTTTTACGGCGTAAGCTACCTTTCGCCCGAGTTCGATGAGCAGCAGGGCGGCCAGACCGTCGGCGCGCTCAACGTCAACCTGCGGTTTTAGCTCCGAAGAAAGATTCCGCTGTTGCGGATTAGCCATAGCGGCTGATTCGACTTCTTGTTAACCTTGCCGCACAAGAAAAAAACACGAGCGGGCAAACAGGCATGAAAACGGGCTCTCCGGGCACGTTCGTCATCTCCTGGTCACAAACGGAAGTAGACGGCCTCAAGGCCGCACCCTTGGATGTTCTGTCGGTTGGCGCCACCTGGCGCTGGACCGGGGCTCCCGTCCGCGTGGACGGGCCGCAAGGGGTACTGCTTCTGGAAGGGGCCGAAGGGGCGGCGGATATCCGTAAACGCGCGGCGCGTATGGTGCGCCGTCTGGTGGGGGTGGCGGTCGGCAGCGACGGGGCAGGGGATGCCGCGTCGGAAGAGACCGGGGACATTCCCGATCAGGGCTTCATCGTCACCGACGGGCATCAGAGCTTTACCGTGACCATCATTCCCGTTCCCGACACCGGGGCGCGGCTTCTGATGGTGGTGGGCGATCTGCCGCCTTCGGATCAGGATCTCTGGGTGGTTCGCACCGCCATCGACCTTGATCAGCGCAAGGCGGCGGGGGCGCAGTCGGCGGGCGGGGTGATCTGCTTCACGCCGGAGACGCGGCTTGCCACCCCGCACGGGCTGCGCGCGATCCGCGAACTGCGGACCGGCGACCAGATCCTGACCCGAGACAACGGCCCGCAGGAGGTGCTGTGGTCCGGTCATCGCCGGATGAGCGGCGCACGGCTTTATGCCATGCCGCATCTGCGGCCGATCCGCTTCCGCTCCGGCGCTTTGGGGATCGGGCGTCCGGATGAGGACCTTCTGGTTTCCCCCCAGCACCGGATGCTGGTGAAAGGGGCGGCGGCGCAGGCGCTGTTCAACACTCCGGAGGTGCTGGTCGCGGCCGAGCATCTGGTGAACGATCAGACGATCATGGTCGATCACGCGCTGCGCGAAGTGACCTATGTGCATATCCTGCTGGAGCGGCACAATATCGTCTGGGCGAACGGGATGGAGACGGAGAGCTTCCATCCCTCGAACACGGCGCTCGACACGGTGGACCCGGTGCAGCGCGAGATATTGCTGGGGCTTCTGCCGGGGATTGCCGAGAATCCGCACAGCTATGGCGATTACGCGCGCCGCAACATCTCCGGATCGGAAGCGGCGATCCTGCGGCATGAGATGGTGGCCTGAGCGGAAGGGG
>JAPUEK010000013.1 GCA_027492585.1 Paracoccaceae bacterium
TGTATTTCGTCTACCGCGACGGGAAGTACATCAATGCGCTCGGCCAGTCCTTCCGGGATTTTCTGGCCGGAAAGCTGCCCGCCCTGCCCGGAGAAAAGCCCACCCTGTCCGATTGGGCCGATCATATGACGACGGTGTTCCCCGAGGCGCGGGTGAAGAAATACATCGAGATGCGCGGGGCGGATTGCGGCGATCAGGCCCATATCGACGCGCTGCCGGCCTTCTGGGTCGGGCTTATGTATGACCAGACCGCGCTCGATTCCGCCTGGGATCTGGTCAAGGGCTTCGATGCGGAAACGCGCGAGGGGCTGCGGGTCCAGGCCTCGGTCAAGGCGTTGCAGGGCGAGGCGAACGGGGTGAAGCTTCTGGATCTGGCGCGGGCGGCGGTCGGGCTGTCCCATGCGGGGCTGGCGGCACGCGGGCGGGGGGAGGAGGTCTTCCTCAAGCCGCTGGTGCAGTCGCTCAAATCCGGGACCACGCAGGCGGATCGCTGGCTTCGGGCCTATCATGGCGAATGGGCGGGGGATCTGGGACGCATCTACGAGGCGGCAAGCCTGTAAGCGCGCGCACCGGCCTGAGCGCGGAGCCTCCGGCGGGGATATTTGAGGCAAGATGAAGGGGCGGTCCGGGCGCGGTCTTTGGCGGCTGCGGCCCTGGGCGGGCATGCGCCTCCGGCGGGGATATTTTCGCCAGTCTGAAAGGGGAAGCGGGTGGTCAGTTGCCTTCGGGGGCCGGCTCTTTCGGGGGGGTGGCTTCTGCGGGGGCGGCGCCCTCCTGCGCGGCGGGCGGGCGGATCGAGAGGAAGCCATTGCCGCCCCAGACCAGAGCCTCGATGCAGGGGTCGGAGCCGGCGGCGCCACATTCGCCGCCGTGGAGGGAGAGGAGGAGGACGGGCCTGTCCCAGTCGACCACCTTCCAGCCGAGCGCGAGATGGTCGCTCCGCTGACCGCCGGCGAGAAGGGTCAGGATGCTGCCTCCGGTGCCGCCCCAGAGATCGGCCATGCTGGAGCATTGGAACTTGCCGGTGTCTATCAGGATTTCCGCAGGCGGGGCGCCGGTCAGCTCCAGTTCGGTCACGGCCTCCGCCGGGGCGGTGAAGGTGCCATTGTCGAAGGAGGCGCAATCGGCTTTCGCTTCGGCCAGCACCTCTTCGGCGGTCTGGGCAGCGGCAGGCGCGGCGGTGGCCAGAAGGAGGAGGAGTGCGGCGCGGATCATCCCTTCTGTCCGATCTTCGGTTCGGTTCCGGCCTTGATGCGTTGCAGGTTCGGCCAGTGGCGGTAGTAGACGAGCAGGGTCAGCAAAGCCGTCAGCACCAGCATCTGGCCATGGTTGAAGACCACCAGCCACAGCGAGGCGCTTGCCGCCGCGACGAGGGCCGAGAGCGACGAGATCCGGCTCACGAGCGCCACGGCGAGCCAGGTCGCGCAGGCGGCGAGGCCCACCGGCCAGGCGAGCGCCAGGAGCGTGCCGAGGAAGGTCGCCACCCCCTTGCCGCCCCTGAAGCCGAGCCAGACCGGGAAGAGATGGCCGAGAAAGGCCGCGAGGCCCGCAAGCTGGGCCGCATCCTCGCCCACCGCCGCACGGGCGATCAGCACCGCGATCCCGCCCTTGGCGGCATCGAGCACCAGCGTCGCAAGGGCCGCGCCCTTGTTCCCCGTCCGCAGCACGTTCGTCGCCCCGATATTGCCGGAGCCGATCTTCCGCAGATCGCCCAGCCCGAGGGCGCGGGTGATCACGATGCCGAACGGCACCGAGCCGAGGAGATAGGCCAGCACCGCGACAAGCACGAGCAGCAGGGGGGCGGAGGTCAGATGGGGCATGGCTTATCCTTGGAAGACCCGCGCGCCGGCGACGAAGGTTGCCAGCACCTTACCCTCCATCCGCTGCCCGTCAAACGGGGTGTTCTTGGATTTCGAGCGCAGGGTGAAGCGGTCGAGAAGGAAGGGCGCATCGGGATCGAACAGCACCAGATCGGCGGGCGCGCCCACGGCGATCCGCCCCTGCGGCAGGCCGAGCCGGTTGGCCGGGTTCAGCGCCATGGCGCGGAAAAGCTGCGGCAGGCTCAGCATCCCCGCGTGATGAAGGCGCAGGGCGGCGGGCAGGAAGGTTTCCAGCCCGACCGCACCGGAGGCCGCTTCCTCGAAGGGCAGGCGTTTGCTTTCCTCGTCCGCCGGGGTGTGGAAGGAGGCGATCACGTCGATCAGCCCGTCGGCCACCGCCTCCACCATGGCGAGGCGATCCTCCTCGGACCGCAGGGGCGGGGTCAGCTTGAAGAAGGTGCGGTAGTCGCCGACATCGAGCTCGTTCAGCGTCAGGTGGTGGATCGACACGCCCGCCGTCACATCGAAGCCGTTGCGCTTGGCGCGCTCCAGCGCGGGCAGGCTGCGGGCGGAGGTGATCTGGTCGGCGTGGTAGCGCGCGCCGGTCATCTCCACGAGGCCGATGTCGCGGTCGAGCCCGATCCGCTCCGCCATGGGCGAGACGGCGGGCAGGCCGCGCAGGCTGGCGAACTTGCCGGAGGTGGCGGCGGCCCCGGCGGAGAGGCCCGGCTCCTGCGGGTGGCCGATGACAAGCGCGCCGAGGCTGCGGACGTAGGTCATGGCGCGCGACAGGGCCTTGGTGTCGGTGGCCACCGCGAAGCCATCGGTGAAGGCGATGGCGCCCGCGTCGAGGAGAAAGCCGATCTCCGTCATCTCATGCCCGGCGCGGCCCTTGGTCAGCGCCGCCATGTGCCGGATGCGGACCGGGCTTTCGGCGGCGCGGCGGGTGACGAATTCCAGCACTTCGGGCGTGTCGATGGCGGGCGAGGTATCGGGGCGGGCGATGATCGTGGTCACGCCCCCTGCCGCCGCCGCCAGACCGGCGGAGCGGAAACTTTCGCGGTGCCGCTCCCCCGGCTCGCCGATCTTGACCCCCCAGTCGACGATGCCCGGCGCAAGGCAATGGCCGCCGCAGTCGATCACCTCCGCCCCCTTGGGTGCAATGCCGTCGCGGGCGGCGATCACCCCGCCTTCGAGCGTCAGCGATCCGGTGGCCTCGGTCAGGTCTTCCGGGTCGATGAGGCGGGCATTGGTCAGGTGGATCACGGTCATCTTGGCCTCATGGGTCATTTCCCGGCCATCCAGACGAAGACGGCGACGAACAGGAACATCAGCAGCAGGACCGCCGTGGCGACCATGCCGCTCATCCGGGCATCGGACATGCGCGGCTTGCCCTGCGGGAGCAGGCCTTCGGCGGCGGCGGAGGGCAAGGGTTCGAAGCGGACAGGGGGGATGTCTTCGCCATAGCGGCCGAGGAAGGTCAGGGCGGCGGCGGGGGCGAGGGTGACGGGTCCGGTCACGGCCTCCGACCGCAGGATCAGGACCCAGCCTTTCAGCGCATCGAGCCGGTCGCGGTCCGCGGCAAGCGCCTCTTCGGCAACGCCATCGCCTTCGGTCAGATAGGTGGAAAGGCCAACGCCGGAGAGGTCGGCGGTCTCGAAAACCTCCACCCCGGCAGGGTCGATCTGCGGCAGGCCCAGAAGGGCCGCGAGGGCCGGGCCGTCGCCCGCAAGCCGTGCCGGATCGGGCAGAGAAAGGGCGAACACACGCAGGATATGACGCTCGCCAGGCGGGATGTGCAGCGGATCGCTCATGCGCCCTCTCCTCGTTGCAGGCCGCGCATCAGCGACAGAATCCTGCGCCCTTCGGGGATCAGCTCGAAGCCGATGCGCTTTGGTGCGCGGCCATTCCTGTTCAAGCGGTCCGCCGTGGCGAAATAGATCGTGGAGAGACCGTCCGTCTCCTCCTCGAAGGTCAGGGGCGTGGTCCCGGTGATCGGATAGCTTTGAAGCTGCCGGCCGCGCCACGGCAGGCGGCTGGCGATAAAGGCGCGGCGGCTGGTCAGGGTGTAGTGGGTGTGACGGCGGCGATAAGCGCCGCCAAGCGGATCGCCCCCCATCACCGCGAGGCCCGCGGCGAAATGGATCAGGCCGAACATCCAGAAGAAACCGCCCGCCTGCGCCGCCATCACCATCCAGAACAGCGCGAAACCGGAGAACAGCAGCCCGAAGAGGGCAGCCGGGATCTGCCGGAGGTGAAAGCGGATGCGCCCGTCCGGCGCCCCCTGCCAGAGGATCGCCTCGCCAGTGTCGAGGATGCCTTCCCAGCCCGCAGGGACGGGGGCGGGCGGAGGAGGCGGCGGCGGGGGAGGAGGCACAGGCTCGCGGAGTTCTGTCGTCACCGGATGGCTCCCTCGGGTCGGGGCAAGGGTGCCGGTTTCTGCAAAGCCGCGCGCTCAGACATAGGTGGCCGCCGCCTTGGCTCCGCGCTCCGCCCGCAGGTTGCGCGCCAGCAGGTCCATGCAGGCCATCCGCACCGCCACGCCCATCTCCACCTGATCCTGAATGACGGAGCGGTTGATGTCATCGGCCAGTTCGCCGTCGATCTCCACCCCGCGATTCATCGGGCCGGGGTGCATGACGATGGCATCGGGTCTGGCATGGGCAAGCTTTTCGGCATCGAGCCCGTAGCGGTGGTAATACTCCCGCTCGGAAGGGATGAAGCCGCCATCCATCCGCTCCTTCTGGAGGCGCAGCATCATCACCACATCCGCGCCTTCCAGCCCGGCGCGCATGTCGTCGAAAAGCTCGCAGCCGAATTCCTGCACCCCGGCCGGCATCAGCGTCGGCGGGGCGATCAGGCGCAGGCGGTTTTCCATCTTGCCGAGCAGGATGAGGTTCGAGCGCGCCACCCGGCTGTGGGCGATGTCGCCGCAGATCGCCACGGTCAGCCGCTGGATGCGGCCCTTGGCGCGGCGGATGGTCAGCGCATCGAGCAGCGCCTGCGTCGGATGCTCGTGCCGCCCGTCGCCCGCGTTCAGAACCGCGCAATTCACCTTTGATGCCAGGAGGTTGACCGCGCCGGAGGACGGGTGCCGCACCACCAGAAGATCGGGGTGCATGGCGTTCAGCGTCATCGCCGTGTCGATCAGCGTCTCGCCCTTCTTCACCGAAGAGGCCGCGACGGACATGTTCATCACATCGGCCCCGAGCCGCTTTCCCGCCAGCTCGAAGCTCGCCTGGGTGCGGGTCGAATTCTCGAAGAACATGTTGATCTGGGTCATGCCGGCCAACGCGTCGGATTGCTTCACCGTACGGCGGTTCAGATCGACATAGCGGTCGGCAAGATCGAGGACGGTGACGATTTCCTGCGGGGCGAGCGGCTCGATCCCGAGAAGATGGCGGGCGCGGAACGTCATGGGGACCTCATGCGTCGATTGCCGCCTTATAGGGAGCGGGTCCGGGCGGGGCAAGGGTTTCGGGCCGCCTTGGCCGGCCCGCCTTGCCGGGGCCTGGTGGGGGGCCTACCTTGCGGACATGGGAATCAGGGCCGATATCGACGCGGAATGGGAAGGCGACTGGGACGCGGCCCTTGCCGCGCTCGCCTGGCAGGTGGATCTCGGCGCGGTCGAGACCATCGGCGAGGCGCCGGTGGACCGCTACGCCCTGCCCGAGCCGCCCCCGAAACCTGCCGCTGCGGCCCCTCCCGCCAGAGGCGCCACACCGCCGCCGGAACCGCCCTCGCCCGCCGTGCTTGCCGATCAGGCGGTGCAGGCCGCGCGCCGGGCGGCGGAGGCGGCCGTCAGCCTCGCCGCCCTGCGCGAGGCGATCGGCGCCTATGAGCTTTGCGACCTGAAGAAAGGCGCGCGCAACACCGTCTTTTCCGATGGCAACCCCGCGGCGCGGGTGCTGATCCTCGGCGAGGCGCCGGGCCGGGACGAGGATCTGGAAGGCCGCCCCTTCGTCGGGCGGGCGGGGCAGTTGCTTGACCGGATGTTCGCGGCCATCGGGCTCGACCGGCAAAGCCCGGACCCGGAACACGCGCTCTACATCACCAATGTCATGCCCTGGCGCCCCCCCGCCAACCGCGACCCCTCGGAAGAGGAGATCGCCATGATGCGCCCCTTCGTGGAGCGCCACATCGCGCTTGCCGATCCCGATGTGATCGTGGTCATGGGCAACACGCCGCTGAAGGCGCTGACCGGCGCCGCGGGCATCCTGAGGGCGCGGGGAAACTGGCGGGAGGTCCTCGGCAAGCCCATGCTGCCGATGACCCATCCGGCCTATCTGCTGCGGAACCCGGTCGCAAAGCGGGAAGCATGGGCGGATCTGCTGAACCTGCAGGCGCGGTTGCGGGGCAAGGCGGGCGGGCGGTAGCGCTGCATCTGGCGAGCGGTGCGCCCTTTGCAGCCGCCTGAGGGATTTTGCCACCCCTCCGCCCTGCCACCTGTTCCTTGAACCGGTGGCGGAGCCGGTGGCAAGCCCCGCAGGATATTTCAGGCAAGATGAAACGGGGAGGGCGCCGAAGGCTTTCGGGCCTCAGGGCGCGGGGCAGCCCTTGATCTCCACCGCGCGGCCCCCGTCGCCGAGGACCGTCACCGTCAGACCGGCGCGGTCGAGCGCGAAGGGGGCGCCCGCGCCCGGCACCAGATCGGTCACCGCGGTCAGCGTCCTGCCCTGCCTGGCGCTTTCGGCCTCGGCCACCCAGACCGAAGGATCTGTGGTTTCCACGACCACCACCTCCTGCCCGCCACGCTCTGGCAGGCCGATGCGCGCGGTCAGCCGCAGCCCGTCGGAAATCGGTGCCACATCGCAGGAAATGGCGCGCAGACCCGCTTCCGCCGCCGTCTGCGGCCGGGCATCGAGCGCGCGGGTGATGGCGGGATCGGGCGCGCCCTTGCCGTCGAGCGTGGCCGAAAGGCTCAGGCTCGCGGGCATGCAGATGTCCTTGCAGACCCCCATCGAAACCTCTGCCCGCAGCTTCACCGGGCGCGAGGGGTCCCTGGCCACCACCTCCAGCGGCAGAACCACCGCATCATGATAGCCGATCGTCTGCATCCCGTTGGTGTGAAAGACCACCGGGCTTGGCCAATGCACCCGCACGGAGCGCAGGTTTTCCGAGCCCGACCAGTCGAAGACCGGCGGGATGCCCGCATCGCCCGGCGCGCGCCAATAGGTCTTCCAGCCCGGCGACAGCTCCATTTCGAGCGCGGCCATATGGCCCCCGGATTTCGTCTGCCAGCCGGTGCGGATCTGCGCCGAAAGGATGTCGTCCTGCGTCTCTGCAAGGGCGGGAGCGGCGAGGAGCGCGAAAAGGGGAAGGACTTTCATCAGCATGAGCGGACCATAGGCAATTCCCCGCCCTTGTGAAATCAACTTCCGGCGAGAGCGGCGTGACGGGGATACGGCCTGTCCCGCGGGGACTTGAGACCGTGCCGCGCACGACCCATCTTGAAGGAACGGGTCGGGAGGGCGGCGAATCATGGATCTTTGCGGAAAGCTCTTGGTGGCGATGCCCGGCATGGGCGACCCGCGCTTCGAGAAAAGCGTGGTGCTCGTCTGCGCGCATAGCGACGAGGGGGCGATGGGGCTCATCATCAACAAGCCGTTGAACGATCTGACCCTTTCGGGGCTGCTGGAGCATCTCGGCATCCCCGAGGCGCCGGAGGGCCGCAAGATCCGCGTTCATTTCGGCGGCCCGGTGGAGCGGGGCCGGGGCTTCGTTCTCCATTCCCGCGACTACGCGGGCGGGGCCGCGACGATGGAGGTGACGGCGGATTACGGCATGACCGCGACGCTCGACGTGCTGGAAGCCCTGGCGCAGGGCGCGGGGCCGGAGCAGGCGCTTCTGGCGCTCGGCTATTCGGGCTGGGGGCCGGGGCAGTTGGAGGCGGAGATCGCCCGCAACGACTGGCTGACCGCCGAAGCCCCGGCGGATCTGATCTTTGCCGAGAATGACGGCGGCAAATGGCTGGCGGTGCTGCGCGGCATGGGCATCGACGCGCTGACGCTTTCGGCGACGGCGGGGCGGGCGTAGGTGAGGCCAAATTGGCAGAGGCCATCGCCTCTGCCATGCGACCAAGTTCTCGCTGCCCGCCGGTGGCCCCAAAGGCCACCGGCCAGCACCCGCCCCCCGATGGGCGGGAACCGGCCTTTGACGTTTTGCGAGAGCAGCGGTCCGTGGAGAGGTTTCCGCGCGGGTGGGAAAACGCGATGCGTTTCCTGTTCCACCCGACTGCTGCTTAGGGCCTCGGCTTGTCGTCGTAATCCTTGGTCAGGATGCGGTTGGCATCGCCCTCCGGATCGTCGAACTGCTTGGTCTTCATCGCCCAGAGAAAGGCGACAAGCCCGATGCCGCCGAGGAACAGCGAGGCGGGGATGAGGATGGTCAGGATTTCCATGGTGCTTACTTCAGCCGCAGGGCATTGAGCGAAACCGTGATCGACGACAGCGACATCGCCAGCGCCGCCGCCAGCGGCGTGGCGGAGCCCACCAGTGCCAGCGGCACCGCGATCACGTTGTAGGCGGCAGAGATGCCGAAATTCTCCACCATCCGCCGGGTCGCCTGACGGCTGATCCGGGTCGCATCGCCGATGGCGCTCATATCCTGCCCCAGAAGCACGATATCCGAGGCCGTCCGCGCCGCATCGAGCGCCGAAGCCGGCGAGATCGACACATGCGCCGCCGCGAGCGCCGCCGTGTCGTTCAGCCCGTCGCCGACCATCAGCACCCGGTGGCCGCTGTCGGTCAGCGCGCGCACCGAAGCCGCTTTCTCTGCCGGCAGTGCGCCGGCCACCCAATCCGTGATGCCGAGCCGCCGCGCGAGACCGGCCACCGCCCCTTCCGTATCGCCGGAGATCAGGCGGATGGCCTTGCCCTGTGCGGTCAGCGCGGCAATCGCCGCCTCGGCACCGGGGCGCAAGGAATCCTCGAAGGTGAAGGCGCGGGGCTTGCCCTCACCCGTGCCGAGATAGGTCGCGGTCACGTCCAGCGGCTCCGCCCCGCACCATTCGGCACGGCCAAGCCGAACCTTCTGCCCGCGCCACAGTCCTTCGACACCATAGCCCGGCACCTCGCGCAGCTCTTCCACCCGTGCAGGACGGAGACCGGCAGCCCGCGCCGCCTCCGCCAGCGCCAGCGCCAGCGGATGCGAGGAGGCGCCGGCCAGAGCCGCCGCGACCTCCACCGCCTGCGCGGGATGGGCGGCCAGATTGGTGGGCTGCGGCGCGCCCATGGTCAGCGTGCCGGTCTTGTCGAAGACCACGGTATCCACCTCCGCCAGACGCTCCAGCGCGGTGCCGTGCTTGATGAGCAGGCCCTTGCGGAAGAGCCGGCCCGAGGCTGCCGTCACCACCGCCGGCACGGCAAGGCCAAGCGCGCAGGGACAGGTGATGATCAGCACCGCCGCCGAGATATTGACCGCATAGCGCAGATCGCCGCCGGTCTTCCACATCCAGAAGCCGAAGGCGGAGAAGGACAGCAGATGCACCAGCGGCGAGTAGAGCCGCGAGGCGCGCTCGGCGAGGCTGGTGTAGCGGGTCTTGGCCGCCTCGGCGACGGCGACGAGATCGGCCATCTGATGCAGGCTCGATCCGCGCCCCGCCGCCGTCACCCGCAGCACCAGCGGGCCGGTCAGGTTCACCTCCCCCGCCGAAACCACGGTTCCCGGCCCGGCGAAGACCGGTAGGCTTTCCCCGGTCAGAAGCGAGCGGTCCACTTCGGATTGCCCCTCCTCCACCACGCCATCGACCGGCATCCGCCCGCCGGGGCGCACGCGCACCAGATCGCCCGCCGCGACCTCGGAGATCGCCCGCGCCACCTCCTGCCCGTCAACCAGAACCTGCGCGCGCTGCACTTCGAGCGCGGCCAGCTCCTCGGCGGCAGAGCGCGCGATGGCGCGCGTCTTGTGATCCAGATAGCGGCCGAGCAGCAGGAAGAAGCACAGCATCACCGCCGCGTCGAAATAGGCGTGATGGCCGGATTTGATCGTCTCGAACACCGAGATCGTGGTGGCGAGGATCAGCGCCAGCGAGATCGGCACATCCATGCCGAGCCGCCCGACCCGCAGCGAGGCCCGGGCGGAACGGAAGAAGGGCTGGCCGGAGAAGATCACCGTCGGAATGGCGATGGCCCCGGAGATCCAGTGGAAAAGATCGCGTGTCGCCCCCTCCGCCCCCGACCAGACGGCGACCGACAGAAGCATGACATTCATCATCGAGAAGAAGGCCACGCCGAGCCGCATCAGCAGATCGCGCGTCTGCCGCTCCGTTTCGGTGGTGGACAGAAGGCCGGGGTCGAGCTCATGCGCCTCATAGCCCACCCCCGCCAGCACCGGGATCAGATCGTCCGCCGTGACCTCCGGATCGGCATCGACCGAAAGGCGGCGCTGCGTCAGGTTCAGCCGAACGGACCGGATGCCGGGCATCGCCTGCACGGCCGTCTCCACCGTGGAGATGCAGGCGGCGCAATGGGCGGTCGGCAGCGACAGGATCAACCGCGCCGAGGACGGGGCCGCGAGGCCGGCGATCCGCTCCGCCGAAGGGGCAGCGACGCAGGCAGGGCAGGCCACCATCGCGGCATGTTCCGGCTCGCTCCTGTCCGCCGGGCCGATGGGCGCGGTGAGGGTCATGGCGTCAGCCTCTCACCATCAGGTCGATGCGCTGGCGGAAGAGCGTGCCATCCGCAGCATGGGCTTCCACATGCATCATCCATTTGCCCTCGGTCAGCGGCAGGGTGGCGACATAGCTGCCGCCTTCCTTGACGAAGGGCGGGCGGCTGTCGTCGCGCGCCTCGGTCGTGCGACCGACCAGCACATCGAGCGATTTCACCGTCACAGGATTGCCGTCCCGGTCGGTGAAGCTCAGCCGCAGTTGCTTGCTGGACAGGTCATAGCCATGCGCCAGCGTCCAGCCCAGCGCCTGCTGCGCGGCCTTCTCCACCTCGAAATCCTGGCTGGCGACATAGGAGTTTTCCACCTCCAGCCCCGGAAAGGTCGAGATCGCCTTGTAGGCCATCAGCACATTCACCGCGATGATGATGGCAAAGCACGTCACGGTGATGATGAGCACATGGAAACCCTTCAGCTCCCATCCCTTGCGTCCTGCTGCGTCGGCCATCTACTTGCCCTTTCCGTTGAACACGGTGTCGTGGTGAACCCGGTCCGTGCCGGGGCTGTCTTCGGTGCCGAGATCCTGGATCCAGAGCCGGATATCGGTACGGTTCGCATCGGCGGCCAGCGAATCGGCCGGCGCGGTCACATAGAGCCGCTGGGTCTTGGTCTGGTTGGCGGGAACCAGCACCTTCAGCTCCTGCGCGCCTTCCAAGCCTAGCACGAAAGTTCCCTCGGAGGTGGCGGAGAAGGTGAACCAGCGATCCTCGCCATGCTTGTTCCGCAGGCGCAGGTCATAGGTGTTGCGGATCGAGCCATCCGAGAGCGTGACATAAAGCGGGTTCCGCACCGGGGTCACCGAAACGTCGATGTCGGAGCGCAGGAACAGCGCCACGATCAGCGCGACGCCGATACCCGCCCAAAGCGTGGTGTAAAGGATGGTCCGCGGACGGAAGATATGCTTCCAGACCGGCTTCGGCGGCTGGCCGGCCCGCTCGCGCGGCTCGTCGGTCAGGGCGAGATAGTCGATCAGCCCGCGCGGCTTGCCGATCCGGTCCATCGTGTCGTTGCAGGCGTCGATGCAGAGGCCGCAGGTGATGCAGGCAAGCTGCTGGCCGTCGCGGATGTCGATGCCCATCGGGCAGACGTTCACGCAGGCCATGCAGTCGATGCAATCCCCGTTGCCCGCCACGGTCTGCTTGCCGCGCGGCTCCCCCCGCCAGTCGCGGTAGGCGACGGTGATGGTGTCCTCGTCCATCATCGCGGCCTGGATGCGCGGCCAGGGGCAGGCATAGATGCAGATCTGCTCCCGCGCGAAACCGCCGAAGAAGAAGGTGGTCACGGTCAGGATCGCCATGGTCAGATAGGCGACCGGATGGGCGGAGCCGTTGAGAAGGTTCCAGAACAGCGTCGGCGCGTCGGTGAAGTAGAAGACCCAGGCCCCGCCCGTCGCCAGGCCGATCAGCAGCCAGACCGTCCATTTGATCGCGCGCTTGCGGATCTTCTCGGCGTTCCAGGCCTGCCGGTGCAGACGGATTCGGGCGTTGCGGTCGCCCTCGATCCAGCGCTCCACAAGGATGTAGAGGTCGGTCCAGACCGTCTGCGGACAGGCATAGCCGCACCAGACCCGCCCCGCCGCCGAGGTGAAGAGGAACAGCCCCAGCCCCGCCATGATCAGGAGGCCCGCGACGAAATAGAATTCATGCGGCCAGATCTCGATCATGAAGAAGAAGAAGCGCCGGCCCGCCATGTCGATCAGCACGGCCTGATCCGGCAGGTTCGGGCCGCGGTCCCATCTGATCCAGGGGGTGATGTAGTAGACGCCCAGCATCAGCGCGAGAAGCCACCATTTCAGGGTGCGGAAATTCCCCTTCACACGGCGCGGAAAAATCGGCTCCCTTGCGGCATAAAGGCTGGGCGGCTGGGTATCTGGGCTGGTCACGGATGGTCTCCGGTTCTGGCGGTCCTGGGCAAAGGCGCGATCTGTCGGACGGGAGAACCCGCCGCTTGGTAAAGGTGGTATCGGACCGGGGGGACCTGACCGCCTTGACCTGAATCAAATAAACATCGCCAGTGCAGCTTTCCCGTGCGGCATTGCGGCGCGGGCGGGGGCGCCGCAAAAGAACAGGGCCGGGATGCAATGCCCCGGCCCTGCCAGAAAAGAACACCGGCGCCCCCAGGAAACGCGCGAACAGGTGGGGCGCCGGTGCCGCTGCGGGGGGGCTTTTGGCTGCCCCGCAGTGTTTCTTGCCTTGTTTCGTCAGCCTTTCCGGCGGGAGTTCACTCCCCCCCGCCAAGCGAATGGACATAGGTGGCGACGGCCCGGATCTCATCTTCCGAAAGGCGCGTGGTCCAGGCGGGCATCACCCCGAAGCGGGCATAGGTCACGGTGTGGGTCAACGTGTCGCGGTCCCCGCCATAGAGCCAGATCGCATCCGTCAGGTTCGGAGCGCCCTGCGTCCGGTCGCCCTGCCCGGTCTCGCCGTGACAGGCCGCGCAATTCTCGGCAAAGACCGTGGCGCCCTGCGCGGCCAAAGCCGCATCATGGTCCTGACCGGAAATCTGCAGGACATATTCCACGACTTCGCCGATCTGCGCCTTGTCCAACAGATCATCCGCACCGAACTTCGGCATTTCGGAATAGCGGGCATCTGCATCGGTGGTGTTGCGGATGCCGTGCATGATCGTCGTGTGGATGGCGTCGATATCCCCGCCCCAGAGCCAGTCGTTGTCCAGAAGGTTCGGATAGCCCTTGCCCTGAACCCCCGCCGCACCCGAGCCGTGGCACTGGGCGCAGTTGTTCTTGAAGACCGAGGCGCCGGCCGGAATGGCATAGGCGGCCAGTTCCGGGTTGCCGGGGATGGAGGCGAGATCGGCGGCCACGAGCTTTGCCTTGATCGGCGCGAGCTGGTCGTCGAAACGCTTGATGTCGGCGGCAACCTCCTGCCGGGTATCGCTGCCGATGAAGCCGCGCGTCGCCTGGGTCAGCATCGGCCAGGCCGGATAGGCCAGCGAATAGCCGATGCCCCAGATGATCGTGGCGTAGAAGGTCCAGACCCACCACCGCGGCATCGGGTTGTTCAGCTCCTCGATGCCGTCCCAGGAATGGCCGGTGGTGCCGACCTCGTTCTTGGTCTTCTTCACTTGCTTGGCGCACATGATCTCACGCCTCCTTGGTCGGCTGACGGGAGGGGGAATGGATCCCCGGCCCGGTGGCAGGTTTCTTTTCGTTGCGGAAGATCGAATTGGCGATGTCGTCATGGGTCTTGCGGCTGCCGGGACGCCAGGCCCAGAGGAACATCCCCAGGAAGATCAGCGTCATCAGCAGAAGCACCCAACTGTCAGCCAGCTCGCGCAAAAGGCCGTAGGTATCCATGGCTTTCCTCCTTACCGCGTCGGATCGGGCGTGAAGGTCGAGAAATCGACCATCGTGCCAAGCACTTGCAGATAGGCGATCAGCGCATCCATCTCGGTCAGTCCGGGCTGGCCGTCGAAGTTGGAGACGGTGACCTTCTTGTAGCGCTCCTCCAGACCCGAGGCATCGGCGTTCGGATCGGCCTGTGCGGCGAAGTCGGCCTGGGCCGCCTCGATCATCTCGCTGGTGTAGGGAACGCCGACCAGCGCATGGGTCTTCATGATGTCGGCGATATACTTCCCGTCGATCTCGGTATTGAGCAGGAAGTCATAGCGCGGCATCACCGATTCCGGCACCACGGCCTGCGGGTTCACAAGGTGATCCACATGCCAGGCGTCGGAATAGCGCCCGCCCACCCGTGCCAGATCCGGCCCGGTGCGCTTGGAGCCCCATTGGAACGGATGGTCATACATCGATTCCGCCGCGAGGCTGTAATGGCCGTAACGCTCCACCTCGTCGCGCATCGGGCGGATCATCTGGCTGTGGCAGACGTAGCAGCCCTCGCGGATGTAGATGTCGCGCCCGGCGAGTTCGAGCGGGGTGTAGGGGCGAACCCCTTCCACCTTCTCGATGGTGTTCTGGATGTAGAAGAGCGGGACGATCTCCACCAGACCACCGATGGTCACCACCACGAAACTCAGCGCCAGAAGCAGCGTCGCGTGGGTTTCGATTGCTTTGTGTTTGTCAAGAAAAGCCATTGTCCTGCCCCCTTATCATTCAGCAGGAACGGCGTTGTTCGCGTTGACCGCAGCTTTTGCAGGCTGCGCGCGCACCGTCATCCACAGGTTATAGGCCATGATGATGCCCCCGGTCAGATACATCAGACCCCCGACACCCCGGACCACATACATCGGGTACTTGGCGGCCACCGTGTCGGCGAAAGCGTTCACGAGGAAGCCGTTCGCATCCACTTCGCGCCACATCAGGCCTTCCATGATGCCCGTGACCCACATGGCCGAGGCGTAGAGGACGATGCCGATGGTGGCGAGCCAGAAGTGCCAGCTCACGAGTTTGAGCGAGTAGAGGCTTTCGCGGTTCCACAGCCGCGGCGTCAGGAAGTAGAGCGCCCCGAAGGTGATCATCCCGTTCCAGCCAAGCGCGCCGGAATGGACGTGACCGATGGTCCAGTCCGTATAGTGCGACAGCGAGTTCACCGCCTTGATCGACATCATCGGACCTTCGAAGGTCGACATGCCGTAAAAGCCGATGGAAACCACCATCATCCGGATGATCGGATCGGTGCGGAGCTTGTCCCAGGCGCCCGAGAGCGTCATCAGCCCGTTGATCATCCCGCCCCAGGACGGCATCCACAGGATCACCGAGAACACCATGCCGAGCGTCGCCGCCCATTCGGGCAGGGCCGTGTAGTGCAGGTGGTGCGGACCGGCCCAGATATAAAGGAAGATCAGCGCCCAGAAGTGGATGATCGACAGCTTGTAGCTGAAGACCGGCCGCTCGGCCTGTTTCGGCACGAAGTAATACATCATGCCGAGGAAGCCCGCGGTCAGGAAGAAGCCCACGGCATTGTGGCCATACCACCATTGCGTCATCGCATCCTGGACCCCGGCAAAGACCGGAACCGATTGCGAGGACAGCATCGACACCGGAATGGCGAGGTTGTTGACCACATGCAGAAGCGCGATTGTCACGATGAAGGACAGGTAGAACCAGTTCGCCACATAGATATGCGGCTCCTTGCGGTTCCAGAGCGTGCCGAGGAAGACGAGCAGGAAGGCGACCCAGACCACGACGATCCACCAGTCGATGTACCAGACGGTCTCGGCGTATTCCTTGCCCTGCGTGCCGCCCAGAACATAGGAGGTCGCGGCAAGCACGATCATCAGCTGCCAGCCCCAGAAGACGAACCAGCCGAGATTGCCACCCCAGAGCCGGGTCCCGCAGGTACGCTGCACGACATAGAAGGCCGTCATGATCAGCCCGTTGCCCCCGAAGGCAAAGATCACCGCCGAGGTGTGCAGCGGGCGCAGGCGCCCGAAGTTGAGGATGCCCTGCACCCCCGGAATGTTCAGCGACGGAAAGGCAAGCTGAAAGGCGATCACGACGCCGACGAGGAAACCGACCACACCCCAGAAGGTCGTGGCAATCACCCCGGCGCGCACCACGCCGTCCATATATTCATCTGCCGGGTGATGCGCGGGTTCTCCGACGTGGCGCAGAACCCAGACAAAGGTTCCGGCCGCCGCCAGCATCACCACGATCGCATTCACCATATAGGGCAGATCATGCGCGTAATTGGCAGCGATTGCGGCGAAAACCGCGATCGCTCCCAGCACGATCAGTTTTATGTAGTCCAACATTCTGCGTCCCTTCGTCTTCCTGTCCCGGTCCGGTCATACATGATTCTTCCCTGCCGGGACCTTTTCGACTGACCACGTTGTCGCAGGCGCGGCATGGCTCGACCTTGATCCATGTCAACGCTTTCGTGATCCGGCCTTGATCGAGGTCAAAGCCAGGTAAATTTCCCTGTGCCAGCCTGTCGGCACAACTGGAAAGTGAGAGGACCCAGCATGACGGGCTATAAATCCATCCTGACGGTTCTGACCGACCCGGCCGAAGCGCCGCTGGTCATTGCCGCCGCTTCGGCGGTGGCGCGCGCGCAGGACGCGCATCTGGATATTCTGGTGCTCGGCGTGGACCGGGTGCAGCTCGGTTATGCCTATATCGGCGCGGAACCGATGCTTTCGCAGGTCTCTCTGGAACGGGCGGAGGCCGATGCCAAGGCGCTCGCCTCGGCCGTGAAAGCTGCCGTGGCGGCGGAGGGTGAAGACCTCCGCTGGTCGGTGGAAGCGGCGGTGACACAGCTTGGCACGCTGAACGAGGTGGTGGCGCAACGCGCCCGCTTTGCCGATCTGGTGGTGCTGGGCCGGCCCTATGGCAAGGGCAAGGGGGGCGAGGCCGAAGCCGTGGTCGAGGCCGCGATGTTCGAGGGCAAGGCCCCGGTGCTGGTGGTGCCGGCAGCGGGTCTCGGCCCGAATCCGTTGCCCCGCCGCGTCGTGCTCGCCTGGAACCAGAGCGCGGAGGCAATGACGGCCACCCGTCTGGCCCTGCCGCTGCTGAAGGCCGCCGATTCCGTCACCATCACCGTCGTCGATCCGCCCGCCTACGGGCCGGAACGCTCCGATCCCGGCGGCCTTCTGTGCCAGATGCTGGTGCGCCATGGCGTGAAGGCCGAGGTCGCGGTGCTGGCCCGCAGCCTGCCGCGAATCTCCGACGTGCTGGCCCGGCAGATGCGCGATACCAATGCCGATCTGCTGGTGATGGGCGCCTATGGCCATTCGCGCTTCCGCGAGGCGATCCTTGGCGGCGCGACCCGCAACATGCTGGAGCTGGTCGAGGTGCCGGTGCTCTTGGCCCATTGAGGCTGCCAGCCGGCTGGTCGCGCGGCAGGAAAAAACCCCGGCCTTGCGGCCGGGGTTTCCAGTTTCCGATACGGGCGGCGATCAGCGGCGCAGATCGTCGTCTTCGTCCTCGTCGTCATCCTCGCCATGGGGCAGGTTGAAGAAGCTTTCGGCATCCGAGAAATCGGCAGGCTTCTCTTCGCGCTCTTCGGTGAAGAGATCGAGACCGGAGGGGATCTTCGGCTCCGGTGCCATGCCGAGGCTCTGCTCGGTGGAGACGAGCTTGCGGCGCTCGTCATCGGTCATCACCGTGCCTTCGGCGGCGCGCTTGCGGGCGGCGGCCTGAACGGCGGTATCAAGTTCGGACTGCTTGCAGAGGCCGAGCGCCACCGGGTCGATGGGGGTGATGTTGTTGATGTTCCAGTGGGTCCGCTCGCGGATCGCCTGGATGGTCGGCTTCGTGGTGCCGACGAGCTTGCCCACGGCGCCATCCGACAGTTCCGGGTGGAACTTCACCAGCCAGAGGATCGCCGCCGGGCGGTCCTGCCGCTTCGACAGCGGCGTGTAGCGCGGGCCGCGGCGCTTTTCCTCGCCGACGGCGGCGGCGTTGAACTTCAGCTTCAGCTTGTAGAGCGGGTCCTTCTGACCCTTCTCGATCTCGATGGCGTCGAGCTGGTTGTTGGCGACCGGATCGAAGCCCTTCACCCCAGTCGCCACATCGCCGTCGGCAATGCCCTGCACTTCCAGCTCGTGCATCCCGCAGAATTCGGCGACCTGACGGAAGGTCAGCGTGGTATTGTCAACCAGCCAAACGGCAGTGGCCTTGGCCATAAGCGGTCTCGTCATCGGGCGATCCTTTACCATATGCCCCGCATCGGGCGGGCCTTTACAAATCTCCCCCGAGCCGGGAAAACGGCTGCGACCGGGGCCGCGAATTCCACGTTTTCGGGGATTTCAACGGCTCCTATAGTGCGATTTCACCGGAAGGGGAAGCGGAAATGCGTCTGGGGATTTTGGCGCTCGCGGCGCTCGGCCTGCTCGTCGGCACGACCTCCCTGCGGGCGGAGGGCGAGAAGGCCGGGGCCTTCGACTATTACATCCTGTCGCTGTCCTGGTCCGCGAACTGGTGTGCGCTCGAAGGCGATGCCCGCCGCGATCCGCAATGCGACAAGGGGCGCGGACTGACCTGGGTGGTCCACGGGCTCTGGCCGCAGGCGGAGACGGGCTACCCGTCCTATTGCCGCACCGGGCAGGGCGACCCCACGCGCGGCGAGACGGCGGCGATGGCCGATATCATGGGCGGCTCCGGTCTGGCCTTCTATCAGTGGAAGAAGCACGGGCGCTGTTCGGGGCTGAGCGCGGCGGAGTATTACAGGACCATCCGCCGGGCGCAGGAAAGCGTCACCATCCCGCCGATATTCGCAAGGATCACGAAGGATCTGAAGGTTCCGGCCTCGGTGATCGAGGATGCCTTCGTCGAAAGCAATCCGGCGCTGTCGCGGGCGGGTGTCACGGTGACCTGCGACGAGGGCATGATCCAGGAGGTGCGGATCTGCCTGACGAAGGACCTCGCCCCGCGCGACTGCGGCCGCGACGTGGCGCGGGATTGCCGGATGAAGGATGCGGTGCTCGACGCCGTAAGATAGCGCCCGATCCCGCCGGGGAAGCCTCCGGCGGGGATATTTGGGCCAGTATGAAAGGCCTCAGATCAGCCCTTGGCTGCGGAAGAGCGATTTGAGGTCGGCTTCCGGGCGGGCGCCGAAATGGGAGATGACCTCGGCGGCGGCGGTGCAGCCCATGCGGCCCGCCGTGGCGAGCGACTGGCCCGAAGCCATGCCATAGATGAAGCCTGCGGCGAAAAGGTCGCCCGCGCCGGTGGCGTCGACCGGGACCACGCGGCGCACCGGCACCACGACCCGCTCTTCCCCGCGCATCAGGATCACCTCGTCGCCGGAGCGGGTGCAGACGACGACGCCCGCATCCGCAGCCGCCTGTTTCAGGGCGCTTTCGAGATCGGTCTGGTAGAGCGAGGACCATTCGTGTTCGTTGCCGATCACATAGTCCAGATCCTTCACCAGCCGCCGGAAATCGTCGCGGTGGCGGTCCACGCAGAAGGGATCGGACAGCGCGATCCCCGCCTTGCCGCCCGCCTGCTGGCAGAGCCTGGCGGCACGCTCGAAGGCCTCCTTGCCCTTGGGCTTGTCGTAGAGATAGCCTTCGAGGAAGAGATAGGCGGTCGCGCCCGCCACCGCATCGGAGACATCCTGCGGGCCGAGTTCGGAGGAGATGCCGAGATAGGTGTTCATCGACCGCTCGCCATCCGGGGAGACGAAGATCATCGAGCGCGAGGTCGGCAGTTCCCCCCCCGGCACCGGCGGGTTGACGAAATCCGTGCCGCCCGCCGCCATGGATGTCGCGTAGAACCGCCCGAGCGCATCGTCATGCACGCGCCCGATGAAGGCGGTGCGGAGGCCGAGATTGCCAAGACCCGCCAGCGTGTTGGCGACCGAGCCGCCCGGCGCCTGCACCCGGTCCTTCATCGCGGCGTAGAGAAGCTCGCCCCGCTCGCGCTCCACCAGCTGCATGATGCTTTTCTCGATGCCCATCAGCTCCAGAAAGCTGTCGTCGGCCTGGGAAAACACATCGACGATGGCATTGCCGATGCCGACAACCTGATAGGTCTTCATAGGGTCTTTTCCTCGAACTGGCAGTCATTCTCGATCGGACAGAGGCCGCATCTCGGCTTGCGCGCGGTGCAGATATACCGGCCATGAAGGATTAGCCAGTGATGGGCGTGCTGCTGGAATTCGGCGGGAACGTTGTCTTCGATGGCACGCTCCACCACCGCTTCGTCCTTGCCGGGGGCAATGCCGGTGCGGTTGCCGACGCGGAAGATATGGGTATCGACGGCCTGCGCGGGCTGATGGAACCACATGTTCAGAACGACATTGGCGGTCTTGCGCCCCACCCCCGGCAGCGATTGCAGCGCCGCGCGGGAGGAGGGGACCTCGCCGCCGTAGCTGTCCACGAGGATCCGGCTCAGCCGGATCACGTTCTTGGCCTTGTTGCGGAAAAGGCCGATGGTGCGGATATGCCCGATCAGCCCCTCTTCGCCCAGAGCCAGCATCTTTTCCGGCGTGTCGGCGATGCGGAACAGCTCCCGCGTCGCCTTGTTCACCCCGGCATCGGTGGCCTGCGCCGAGAGCGCGACGGCCACCACCAGCGTATAGGCGTTGACATGGTTCAGCTCGCCCTTCGGCTCCGGCTCCAGATCCTGGAACCGGGTGAAGATGCGTTTCATCGCGGCATAATCGAGTTGTCGGGCCATGGCCCGGTATGCACCGCGCCGAGGCCCGCGGGCAAGCGCCAAAGCCGCAGGAATCGGGTCGCAAAGCGGGGCGGCTGCGCCTAATTCTGGAGGGCAAGGAGACCGACATGACCGATCAATCGCCCAGCTACCACTATGCCGTCATCGCGCGCGCGCTGAAGATCATCGACGAGGGCGGGGCCTCCCTGTCGCTCGACGATCTGGCGGGGCGGATGGGGATGAGCCCGGCGCATTTCCAGCGGGTCTTCTCGCAATGGGTCGGCGTCTCGCCGAAGCGCTATCAGCAATATCTGACGCTGGACCATGCCCGGCGGCTGCTGGGCGAGCGGTTCACCGTGCTCGACGCCGCGCATGAGGCGGGCTTGTCGGGTGGCGGGCGGCTCCATGATCTTTTCCTCAAATGGGAGGCGATGAGTCCGGGCGATTTCGCCCGTGGCGGCGAAGGGCTGGAGATCCGGTGGGGGCTCCTCCCCTCCCCCTTCGGGGAATGTGTGGTGATGGCCACGGATCGCGGCATCTGCGGCATGGGCTTCACCGAAGACATGGGGCGGGCCGCCGCCATTCTCGACCTGAAGCAGCGGTGGCCCAGGGCCAGCTATGTCGAGGATGCGTCGGCGGTCATACCGCTGGCCGAAGCCTCCTTCGGCGGGCAGGAAACCGCGCTCCACCTCATCGGGGCGCCCTTCCAGATCAAGGTCTGGGAGGCGCTGCTCTCCGTCCCCTCCGGCCATGTCACCACCTATTCGGAGATCGCCCAGAGCATCGGCCATGCCAAGGCGGTTCGGGCGGTCGGCACGGCGGTCGGGCGCAATCCGATCAGCTTCCTGATCCCCTGTCACCGCGCCCTGCGGAAGTCCGGTGGTCTCGGCGGCTATCATTGGGGACTGCCGGTGAAACGCGCCATGCTGGCCTGGGAGGCGGCCCGGCAGGATGTTGCCACGGCAAGTTGATGGGCGGAAACATGCTGAACTCTCGGCGGGCCTGTCCCCCGGCGGGCAAGACTGGTATAAACGGACCAAGGCCCTGAGCGGCCGGACATTGCAGCAGAGGCAGCAAAATCATGATGTTCAAAACCCCCATTCTGCTTTCGGCCGTGGCCGCCATCGGCCTGACCGCTTGCGTCGATCCGAATTACGCTCCGCAAGACCCCAATGCCCGCACCAAGAACGGTGCCGTGATCGGTGGCGTCATCGGCGCACTCGCCGGGGCGACCTCCAAGGGCGATGACAAGCTGGCCAAGGCCGTTGTCGGCGGCGCCATCGGCGCGGCCATCGGCGGCGCCATCGGCCAGTCGCTTGACCAGCAGGCGGCGGACCTGCGCGGCTCCATCGGCAATTCCAACATCTCGGTCACCAATTACGGCGACTATCTGGTTGTGAACATGCCGCAGGACGTGCTTTTCGCCACGGACAGCGCGACGCTGCGCCCTGACCTGACCCGCGACATCAAGACCGTCGCCGCCAACCTGCTGAAATATCCCAACAGCAAGATCGAGGTCGTGGGCCACACCGACAATTCCGGCTCCGCCGCCTACAACCAGGATCTGTCGCAGCGCCGCGCCGTCTCGGTCGCCAATGTGCTGCGCGAAAGCGGCGTGCCGAACTCGCGGATCGCCGCCTATGGTCGCGGCGAGGATCAGCCCATCGCCTCGAACCTCAGCGCCGAAGGTCGCGCCAAGAATCGCCGCGTGGAAATCATCATCCGCCCGACGGCCTGAGTCGCGCATCAGCCTTTGCAAAGGGCCGGGCTCATGCCCGGCCCTTTGTCATTGAGGCAGGGCGCCATTGGTCATATGTTCGGACCAATCCGGAGCCGCCCATGCCCTTTCAGAAGATCGAAGCCGAAAAACTCTCGCAAAGCGTGATCCGCCAGATCGAACTTCTGATCCTGCGCGGCATCCTGCAACCGGGCGAAAGACTGCCCTCGGAGCGGGAGCTTTCGGACCGGCTCGGCGTTTCCCGCCCGAGCCTGCGCGATGCCGTTGCCGATCTTCAGGCGCGCGGTCTGCTGATCAGCCGTCCCAATGCCGGGATCTTCGTGGCCGATGTGCTCGGCTCCGCCTTCTCGCCCGCGCTCGTCGGGCTCTTTGCGCTGCATGACGAGGCGGTCTTCGACTACCTCTCCTTCCGGCGCGACATGGAGGGGCTTGCCGCGGATCGGGCGGCGAGGCTCGGCTCCGATACCGACCTTCGGCTCATCGCCACGATCTTCGCCAAGATGGAGGCCGCACATCAGAAACGCGACCCGAGCGACGAGGCGGAGCTTGATGCCAGCTTTCACATGGCGATCATCGAGGCGAGCCACAATGTCGTCATGCTGCACATGATGCGGTCCATGTATGACCTGCTGCGGCAGGGGGTGTTCTACAACCGCCAGATCATGTTCCGGAACCGGACCACCCGTGATCAGCTTCTGGAGCAGCACCGCGCGATCAACACCGGCCTGCAATCCCGCGACCCCGAAGCGGCACGGCGCGCGGTGGAAGCGCATATGGACTTCGTGCAGGCCGCCATGCAGGACCAGATCCGGGCCGAGCGCAACGAGACGGTGGCGCGCCTGCGGCTCGATCACGAACATTCCCGCTAGCCGCAAAATCCGTCAAAGAAATCCGGCGCCGAATGGCAAAGGCCCGGCGCGAACCGGGCCTTTGACACAATCTGGCAAGGCGGCTCAGTGCAGCTTGGCTTCGACCTGGGCAATCGCCGCGTCGATGGAAGCGGCAGCGCTTTCCGCCGTGCTCTGCTTGGCAAGGATCTGGCCGGCAGCCGCAACGGCGACCGAAACCGCCTTTTCCCGCACCTGACGCAGCGCCGAAGCCTCGGCGGAGGCGATCTGGTCTTCGGCCGCAGCCAGACGGCGCGCGATCGACACTTTCAGATCCTCTTTCGCCTGCTTGGCGGCGGCCATGGCCTCCTCCTTGGCGGTGGCGACGATGCGGTCGGATTGCTCCTGCATTTCCTTCTGCTTCTTCTCATAGGAAGACAGCAGCGCACGGGCTTCCTCGCGCAGGGCCTTGGCCTCGTCGAGTTCGGCCTTGATCAGCGCGGCACGGGCATCCAGCATCGCACCGATCTTCGCAGGCACCTTGAACTTCAGCAGGATGCCGATGAAGACGAGGAAGGCGATCGCCACAACGAAGTTGGTGTTGTGCAGCGAAAAGAACGGGCCGGAGGCGGCAAGCGCCGGGGTCGCGGCAAAGGTCGTCAGCGGAAGGATCAGCTTTTTCATCGACTTATCCTTTCAGTGCCGCGGTCACGGCCTCGGTCACGGATTTCGCATCCGCCTTGCCGCCGAGCGCTGCAACCAGCTCCTTGGCGGTGTCGCGGGCCACTTCGGTCACGGCATCCATCGCACCGGCGCGGATTTCCGCGATGTGCTTTTCGGATTCCGCCGTCTTCGCGGCGATCTCGACCTCGGCCTTCGCCGTGGCGGCCGCGACATCCTTCTGGATCTCGGCCTTGGCTTCGGCCACGATCTTCGCGGCTTCGGCACGGGCGCGCACCAGGGCGTCGTTATAGGCCTTCTCAGCGGAAACGGCCTTCTGCTTCAGCTCTTCGGCTGCGGCGAGGTCGTTGGTGATGGTGCCTTTCCGCTCCGCCAGCGTCGCGCCGATGCGCGGCAGGGCGATGCGCGACAGCACCAGGTAAATCAGGACAAGCGTGACCAGCAGCCAGAAAATCTGGTTCGGGAAGGTCGAGAAGTCGAGCTGCGGCATCCCTGCCTTGGCCACTTCATGCGCCCCTTGCGCCACGTCTTGCGCTGTCGTTTCGGTAGCCATGTCGTCCCTCCGTCCGGCCCTTTGGTGACTTCAGGGATGCCGCGCCTGCGGCATCCCTGAGCGTAAGGATGCGGGCTGGATCAGACTGCGAACATCAGCAGAAGGGCCACGAGGAACGAGAAGATCCCCAGGGCTTCGGCGAAGGCCAGACCGATGAACAGCGTCGCGGTTTGCGAGGCAGCGGCCGACGGGTTGCGGAGCGCGCCGGCGAGGAAGTTGCCGGCGACGTTGCCAACACCGATGGCGGCAGCGCCGGAGCCGATGGCGGCCAGACCGGCGCCGATGAATTTGCCCAGCGAAGCTGCTGCGATGAGTTCCATGGTTCTTCTCCTTACGATGGATAGCTTGAGTTGCGGGATCGCCTGAGGGTCAGTGACCCGGATGCAGCGCATCCTTGAGATAGACGCAGGCGAGGATGGTAAAGACATAGGCCTGGATGAAGGCGACCAGCACTTCGAGCGCATAGATCGCCGTGATCGCCAGGATCGACACCGGGGTCACGACGACGCCGATGGTCGAGATCAGGATCAGGGGGGCGAAGGCCGCGAAGACCTTCATCACCGCGTGACCCGCCATGACGTTGCCGGCAAGACGGATCGAATGGCTGACCGGACGCACGAAGTAGGAAATCACCTCGATCACCGCGATGATGGGGCGCAGGATCAGCGGCGCGTCCTTCATCCAGAACAGGCCGAGGAAGTGGACGCCGTGCTTGAAGAAGCCCAGAAGCGTCACGAAGATGAAGAAGCCGAAGCCGAGCACCGCCGTCACCGCGATATGCGAGGTGGGGGTGAAGGAGCCGGGCAAGAGACCGAGCATGTTCGCCGACAGGATGAACAGGAACAGCGACATGATCAGCGGGAAGTATTTGGCGCCATCGTGGCCGGCGACATCCTCGACCATCTTGTAGACGAAGCCATAGGCCATCTCGCCGATGGACTGGATGCGGGTCGGGATGATCGCCCGGCCGCGCGAGCCGATGGCGAAGACTGCGACGATCACGAGGAGGGCAAGCGCCATCCAGAGCGTCACGTTGGTGATTTCATACCACTTGATGCAGCCTTCGGTGATGCCATTCGCCGGAACACAGGTTGCCGGATCGTAATGGCGGAACAGCGGATGCACTTCAAACTGCTGAAGCGGATGGAACGCCAGACCACCTTCGCTATGCTCTTCCCCTGCCACGTCAGTCTTCCCCTTGCCTGGCGGATGTCTCCGCCTTTTCCTGCACTTCCCTCGCCGACCGCAGCATGGTTTTGACACCCGCCGCGAGGCCCGCGAAGATGAACAGCACCAGAAACACCGGCATCGTCCCCAGAAGGGTATCCAGCCCGTATCCGATGCCGAAGCCGATTGCGAGACCGGCCACAAGTTCGATCACCATGCGCCAGGCGAGTTGGGCCTGACTATGGCTGTCCTGCCGAGGGCTGCGCTTTGGTTCCGCCGCCTCTTTCGCCGCGGCGATCCGCTTGTCGAGCGCCTCAAGTCTGGCGCGGTCGGCTTCGGAAACCATGCAAAACACCTCAGAAGGGTTGCGGGTTAGCTACGGGAGAGGGGGAGGTGAGTCAAGCGCGGAAACCGGAGGGGGAATGCCACGCAAGCCACTGATATTCCTTTCATTCGCGCGACCTCCTTGCGGCGGCGGTGGCAACGGACCGGCCCCGCTGCCGCCCTCGGCATATTCAACCATCCGGTTGACGATCCGGATGGCAAGCCGGATAGTCACGGCATGACCCTCCGGCTCGACACAGTTTTCGCGGCTCTGGCGGACCCGACGCGGCGGGCGATCCTGACAATGCTGCTTGAGGATGACATGGCCGTCACCGATGTCGCCGCCCCCTTCGAGATGTCGCTGGCGGCGATCTCCAAGCACCTCGGCATCCTCGCCGAAGCCGGCCTGATCAGCCGCGAAAAGCGCGGGCGGGTGATCTGGTGCAAGCTCGAACCCGATGCCCTGCGCGGCGCCTCCGTCTGGATGCAGGGTTTCGGCCAGTTCGAGCCGGTGGACCTCGACGCTTTCGAGCGGTTCTTGGAAGGGGAACTGGCGGAGGTGCAAGAGGAGGGGCCGGAGGAGCGGTGAGCCGGGGCGAGCGGCAGTCTTGGCATATGTTCTGTCCGGGAAGCCTTCTGCTGCCCCTCTCCCTTCCCCACGAAGGAACCAAGCCACCCGCCCAGATCCGAAACGCAGGGCCGGCAGCCTGCCCGAAAGACCGCAGCCCGCCCGGCAGCTCCCCCTGCCAACCTCCCCATCCACTGTGCATAAATATCCTGCGGGGAGGTCCGGAGGGGTGCAAAACC
>JAPUEK010000014.1:0-17028 GCA_027492585.1 Paracoccaceae bacterium
GGTTTTGCACCCCTCCGGACCTCCCCGCAGGATATTTGAGGCAAGATGAAAGGGAGGGAGAGGAAGCGGCGCAGAGGAGCGGTGCTTGACAGTCCGGAGGGGGCGGCAAAGGGTAGCGCCGCAGTGGGGTGGCAGGGGCGGAAGATGCGGAAAGACCGGCTGGACGGGGTGGGATTGGCCGCGCTGATCGGGGTGACGCTGCTGCTCGCGGTCAACCAGATCGTGGTGAAGGAGGTCAACCGCGGTCTCCAGCCGGTGTTCTTCGCGGGGCTGCGCTCGGCGCTTGCGGTGGTTTTCGTCTGGGGCTGGCTCCGCCATCGCGGGCTGACGGAGCGGGTGCGGCGCGCGGACATTCTGCCGGGGCTGGCGATCGGGGCGGTCTTTGCGGCGGAATTCCTCTGCCTTTTCATGGCACTTGACCTCACGCTGGTCGGGCGGGCCTCGGTCATCTTCTATTCCATGCCGGTCTGGATGGGGATTCTGGCGCATTTCTACCTGCCGGGGGAGCGGCTGTCGCGGCTGCGCGCGCTTGGGCTGGCGCTTGCCTTCGCCGGCACGGCCTGGGCGATTCTCGGCCGGGCGAGCGGGCCGGGGGCGGGCAGCGTCATCGGCGATCTCTTCGCGCTCGTCGGCGCCTGGGGCTGGGCGGGGACGGCCTTTCTCGCCCGCAAGACCCGCCTGCGCGAGGCGGGACCGGAGGTGCAGCTTTTCTGGATGGTGCTGGTCTCCGCCCCGATCCTGCTGCTGGCCGCCCCCTTCTTCGGGCCGCTTCTGCGCGAGGTCGAGCCGATGCACTGGGTCTGGCTGGTCTTTCAGGCCTCGGTCGTGGTGGCGGGGGGCTTCATCTGCTGGCTCTGGCTGCTCTCGGTCTATCCGACCTCGACGGTGGCGAGCTTTTCCTTCCTGACCCCGCTTTTCGCCATCGGCCTTGGCCATCTGATCTTCGGTGAGTCGCTGGCGCCGGGCCTTCTCGGGGCGGCGGGGCTCGTGGCGGCGGGAATCGTGCTCATCAACCGGCGATCGTGACGGGTTTCGTGAATCATCCCTTGCGCGAACAAGGCAGTTGCCAGCCGGACTGAGGCAGGGGCGGCAAGCCTGCCGGGTTCCACGGATTTCAGCGGCAATTCGCAGATTGGTTGAAGCGGGGTTGCCGCCACAACCTCACAAATCCTTCACGGATGCGTGACGCGACGGGTTGGGATGCTGAACTGCGTCAAGCACAAAATCTGGTGGGTAAGTCTAAAAAATCCGTTGATGGCGGTGTCGATTTGCGACAGTTTGATCAAGCCGCCGGATGAGCCACAAGATATAGTGGCGCCAATCGGGAGGTGCGATCCGCAGAACCGAAGCCGGCCCGACAAGGGCGGGTCAGCGCTTGCCCGCCGTGGCGGGCGCCCTGTGGAATCGTGTCCGGGGGTGCGGGAAGGGATCGGACACAATCGGACGGGGCGCAGAGACCCCGCCGCAACAATCGGAGACGGGGCATGAAGATCGAGCGGAAGTTCACCACGGCGGAAGCCGGGGCCTACGGGGCGATGGCGTTTGTGACGACCACCTCCGAAATCCGGAACCCGGATGGCAAGGTGGTCTTCCGCAACGAGGCGGTCGAGGTGCCGGAGGGCTGGAGCCAGGTCGCCTCCGACGTTCTTGCCCAGAAGTACTTCCGCAAGGCCGGGGTGCCGGCGAAGATGCGCCGGGTGAAGGAGGCGGGGGTGCCGCGCTTTCTCTGGCGGCATGAGCCCGACACCGCAGCCCTCGCCGGGCTTCCCGAGGATCAGCGCTTCACCGGCGAAACCTCGGCCAAGCAGGTGTTCGACCGTCTTGCGGGGGCCTGGACCTATTGGGGCTGGAAGGGGGGCTATTTCTCCTCCGAAGAGGATGCGAAGGCCTATTTCGACGAGATGCGCTTCATGCTGGCCCGCCAGATGGCCGCGCCCAATTCGCCGCAATGGTTCAACACCGGGCTGCATTGGGCCTATGGTGTCGATGGCCCGGCGCAGGGTCACTACTATGTCGATCACAAGACCGGCGCGCTGACCAAATCCGACAGCGCCTATGAGCATCCCCAGCCCCATGCCTGCTTCATCCAGTCGGTCTCCGACGATCTGGTGAACGAGGGCGGGATCATGGATCTCTGGGTGCGGGAGGCGCGGCTCTTCAAATACGGCTCCGGCACCGGCACCAACTTCTCCAGTCTGCGCGGGGAAGGGGAGCGGCTTTCGGGCGGCGGCAAATCCTCCGGGCTGATGGGCTTCCTCAAGATCGGGGACCGCGCGGCGGGCGCGATCAAATCGGGCGGCACCACGCGCCGCGCCGCCAAGATGGTGATCTGCGACATGGATCACCCCGATATCGAGCAGTTCATCAACTGGAAGGTCATCGAGGAGCAGAAGGTCGCCTCCCTCGTCGCCGGCTCCAAGGCGCATGAGCTGAAGCTGAACGAGATTTTCGCCGCGATCCGGCAATGGGACGGCTCGGCGGAGGATTCGGTCGATCCGGCGAAGAATCCGGGCCTGAAGGCCGCGATCCGCTCGGCCAAGAAGGCGATGATCCCCGACACCTATACCAACCGCATCCTGCAATATGCGCGTCAGGGGTTCACCAGCATCGAATTCCCGACCTATGACACCGACTGGGATTCCGAAGCCTACATCACCGTTTCCGGCCAGAATTCCAACAATTCGGTGCGGGTGACGGATGATTTCCTCAAGGCGGTGCAGGCCGATGCCGATTGGGCGCTGATCCGGCGCACCGATGGAAAGGTCGCCAAGACGGTGAAGGCGCGTGAGCTCTGGGACCAGATCGGCCATGCCGCCTGGGCCTGTGCGGACCCCGGCATCCAGTTCCACGATACCGTCAACGCCTGGCACACCTGCCCCGAGGACGGGCCGATCCGCGGCTCCAACCCGTGCTCGGAATACATGTTCCTGGACGATACCGCCTGCAACCTCGCCTCGATGAACCTGCTGACCTTCTACAAGGACGGCCGTTTCGATGCGGAGGCCTATATGCACGCCAGCCGTCTCTGGACGGTGACGCTGGAAATCTCGGTGATGATGGCGCAGTTCCCCTCGAAGGAAATCGCGCAGCTTTCCTATGATTTCCGCACCCTTGGCCTTGGATACGCCAATATCGGCGGGCTTCTGATGAACATGGGTCTTGGCTATGACAGCCGCGAGGGCCGCGCGCTTTGCGGGGCGCTGACCGCGATCATGACCGGCGTTGCCTATGCGACCTCGGCCGAGATGGCGCGCGAGCTGGGCGCGTTCCCCGGCTATGCCCGCAACGCCGCCCATATGCTGCGGGTGATCCGCAACCACCGCGCCGCCGCCCATGGCAAGACTGCGGGCTATGAGGCGGTCAACGTCAATCCGGTGGCTCTCGATCAGGTGAATTGCCCCGACCAAACCCTTGTCACCCTTGCGAAATCCTCCTGGGATGAGGCTTTGGCCCTCGGCGAGGCGCACGGCTTCCGCAATGCCCAGACCACGGTGATCGCCCCGACCGGCACCATCGGCCTTGTCATGGATTGCGACACCACCGGGATCGAGCCGGACTTCGCTCTGGTCAAGTTCAAGAAACTCGCCGGCGGCGGCTATTTCAAGATCATCAACCAGTCGGTGCCGGCGGCGCTCGAAACGCTCGGCTATTCGACGAGCCAGGCGGCGGAGATCGTGGCCTATGCGGTCGGCCACGGCTCCATCGGCAACTGTCCCGGCATCAACACCACCTCGCTCGCGGGCCACGGTTTCGGTCCGCGCGAGCTGGAAAAGATCGAGGCGGCGCTGCCTTCGGCCTTCGACATCCGCTTCGTCTTCAACCAGTGGACGCTGGGCGAGGCGTTCTGCAAGGGCGCGCTCGGCATCCCGGCAGAGAAGCTGGCCGATCCGACCTTCGATCTTCTGCGTCATCTCGGCTTCACCAAGGCCCAGATCGACGCGGCCAATGACCATGTCTGCGGGACGATGACGCTGGAAGGCGCGCCCTTCCTGAAGAAAGAGCATTACGCCGTCTTCGATTGCGCCAATCCCTGCGGCAAGACCGGCAAGCGCTATCTGTCGGTGGACAGCCACATCCACATGATGGCGGCGGCGCAGAGCTTCATCTCCGGGGCGATTTCCAAGACGATCAACATGCCGAATTCGGCGAGCATCGGGGAAACGCTGGCCGCTTATGAGCTGTCCCACAGTCTCGGCATCAAGGCCAACGCGCTGTACCGCGACGGCTCCAAGCTGAGCCAGCCGCTGGCCTCGGCGCTGATCGAGGACGACGAGGAGGCGGAGGAAATCCTCGCCACCGGATCGGCGCAGGAAAAGGCGGCGGTGATCGCAGAGAAGATCGTCGAGAAGATCATCATCAAGGAAGTCATCCGCACCAACCGCGAAAAGCTGCCGGAGCGCCGCAAGGGCTATACCCAGAAGGCCATCGTCGGCGGTCACAAGGTCTATCTGCGGACCGGCGAATATGGCGACGGGCGGCTGGGCGAAATCTTCATCGACATGCACAAGGAAGGCGCGGGCTTCCGGGCGATGATGAACAATTTCGCCATCGCGGTCTCGGTCGGGCTTCAATACGGTGTGCCGCTGGAGGAATTCGTCGAGGCCTTCACCTTCACCCGGTTCGAGCCGGCGGGGATGGTGCAGGGCAATGACAGCATCAAGAACGCCACGTCCATTCTGGACTACATCTTCCGGGAACTGGCGATCTCCTATCTCGACCGCACCGACCTTGCCCATGTGAAGCCGCAGGGCGCGGCCTTCGACGATCTTGGCCGTGGCGACGACGAGGGCAAACGCAACTTCGGCGAGGTGAGCGACAGCGCCGCCTCTAAGTCGATCGAGATGCTGAAGTCGATCTCTTCGACCGGCTATCTGAGAAAGCGCCTGCCGCAGGAACTGGTGGTCTTTCAGGGAGGCATGGGGGGGACCTCTCTGGCCGGAGGCGATCCGGCCACGGCGCTGAACATGCTGGTGCCGGAAACCGCGCGCGGCAGCATGGCGGCGGGGATCGGGGCTGCGACGGCGCTCGGCACCGGCACGGTCAGCATGGATGCGCGCACCAAGGCCAAGATGCAGGGCTACGAAGGCGATCCCTGCGGGGAATGTGGCAATTACACGCTGGTCCGCAATGGCACCTGCATGAAGTGCAACACCTGCGGCGGCACGAGCGGCTGCAGCTGATCGGCGCTGAAGCGGAGCAATGACCGGAGGGGGAGGGCGGTGCCTTCCCCCTTTCTTCTTGCGGGGCTTTCCCTTCTGCGGGGAAACCGCTAGGCGGCGGGTTTGTGTTTGCGGCGGGACCGGGGGTTTCGCACCCCCGGACCCCCGTGGGATATTTGGACACAGTGGATGCAGGGAAGGGGCGAGGGATGGCGCAGAGGTTCGGGTTTACCGTTGCGGCGCGGGACGGGGCGGCGCGGACCGGGGTGATCTCCACCCCGCGCGGCGAGATCCGCACCCCGGCCTTCATGCCGGTCGGCACCGCCGCCACGGTGAAGGCGATGCTGCCCGACAGCGTGCGGGCGACGGGGGCGGACATCCTTCTCGGCAACACCTATCACCTGATGCTGCGCCCCACGGCGGAGCGGATCGCGCGGCTGGGGGGCCTGCACCGCTTCATGAACTGGGAGCGCCCGATCCTCACCGACAGCGGCGGCTTCCAGGTGATGAGCCTTGCCTCCCTGCGGAAGCTGACCGAGGAGGGGGTGCGCTTTTCCTCCCATATCGACGGCTCGAAGCATATGCTGTCCCCGGAACGCAGCATGGAGATCCAGAAGCTGCTCGGCTCCGACATCGTGATGTGTTTCGACGAATGCCCGGCGCTGCCCGCCGATGAGGCGACGGTGGCGAAATCCATGCGGATGTCGATGCGCTGGGCGCAACGCTCGCGCGATGCGTTCGGCGACCGGCCGGGCCATGCGCTCTTCGGGATCATGCAGGGCGGGGTCACGCGGGAGCTGCGGGCGGAAAGCGCGGAGGCGCTGCGGGCCATCGGTTTCGACGGCTATGCGGTCGGGGGGCTGGCCGTGGGCGAGGGACAGGAGGCGATGTTCTCCGTCCTCGATTACGCGCCGGGGATGCTGCCCGAGGACAAGCCGCGCTACCTGATGGGGGTGGGCAAGCCCGACGACATCGTGGGGGCGGTCGAACGCGGCATCGACATGATGGATTGCGTTTTGCCTTCGCGCTCGGGGCGCACCGGGCAGGCCTGGACCCGGCGGGGCCAGGTCAACATCAAGAACCAGCGGCATCAGGACGATCCGCGCCCGCTGGATGAAGCCTGCACCTGCCCGGCCTGCCGCTCCTATTCCCGCGCCTACCTGCATCATGTCTTCAAGGCGCAGGAGATCATCGCCTCCATGCTGCTGACATGGCACAACCTGCATTATTATCAGGAGCTTATGCAGGGTCTGCGCGAGGCCGTCGCCGCGGGGCGGCTGGCGGGTTTCGTTGCGGAGTTCCATGCGTTGCGCGGGCAGGGGGATATCGAGCCGCTTTAGCCGACGGAGGGAGAGGCGCTTCTCCCCCTTCATCTTGCCTCAAATATCCTGCGGGGAGGTCGGGAGGGGCGCAAAGCCCCTCCGGGGCCGCAGCGGGGCGCAGCGCCCGCCGCCCCGTCGCCATCCCCGCAGAAACCCGCCGTTCACCCTGCCCGAAATCGTGTCTTGAAGCCCCCGGCACAGAGGCGCATGATCCGCCGATGCCGTGGTTGAAACCTGCAAGGGACACCACCAGATATAGAGACCACAGGGGAAGGCTGTCGTGTTGCCGATGATCGGGGCCCAAGCCTTCCTGCCAGAAGGAAACGCATATGACTGATTCCCTTTCGCTGAGTTACCCGGTTCTGCCGCTGCGTGACATCGTGGTCTTCCCGCATATGATCGTGCCGCTTTTCGTCGGCCGCGAGAAATCGGTGAAGGCTCTCGAAGAGGTCATGGCGGACGACAAGCAGATCCTCCTGTCCTCGCAGGTCGATCCTTCGGTGGACGATCCCCAGACCGACGGCATCTACCGCACCGGCGTTCTGGCCAATGTCCTGCAACTGCTGAAGCTTCCCGACGGCACGGTGAAGGTGCTCGTCGAGGGCAAGGCGCGGGTGCGGATCACCGAATTCCTCGACAACCCCGATTTCTTCGAGGCCCGCGCCGAACGGCTGACGGAGACCGAAGGCGACAAGGCCTCGGTCGAGGCGCTGCTGCGCTCGGTCGCCGAGGAATTCGAGCGCTATGCGAAGATCCGCAAGAACATCCCCGAGGAGGCGCTCTCCGCCGTCTCCGAAACCCGTGAGCCGGCGCGGCTGGCCGATCTGGTCGCGGGCCATCTCGGCATCGAGGTCGGCCAGAAGCAGGACCTTCTGGAAACGCTCGACGTGGCCGAGCGGCTGGAGAAGGTCTATGGCCAGATGCAGGGCGAAATGTCCGTCCTGCAGGTCGAGAAGAAGATCAAGTCCCGCGTCAAGACCCAGATGGAGCGGACGCAGCGCGAGTATTATCTGAATGAGCAGATGAAGGCCATTCAGAAGGAACTCGGCGACGGCGAGGATGGCCAGAACGAGCTGGCGGAACTGGAAGAGCGGATCAAGAAGACCCAGCTTTCCAAGGAGGCCCGCGACAAGGCCGAGGGCGAGCTGAAAAAGCTCAAGTCCATGAGCCCGATGAGCGCCGAAGCGACCGTGGTGCGGAACTATCTCGACTGGCTGCTCGGCGTGCCGTGGGGTGTGAAGTCGCGCGTCAAGAAAGACCTTGGCGCGGCGCAGAAGGTGCTCGACGCCGATCACTATGGTCTTGAGAAGGTCAAGGAGCGGATCGTCGAATATCTGGCGGTTCAGGCCCGGTCTGCCAAGCTGAAAGGCCCGATCCTCTGCCTCGTCGGCCCTCCCGGCGTCGGCAAGACCTCGCTCGGCCGCTCGGTCGCCAAGGCGACGGGGCGCGAGTTCATCCGCATCTCGCTCGGCGGGGTGCGTGACGAGAGCGAGATCCGCGGCCACCGGCGGACCTATATCGGCTCCATGCCCGGCAAAATCATTCAGGCGCTGAAGAAGGCGAGAACCACCAACCCGCTGATCCTGCTCGATGAAATCGACAAGATGGGCCAGGATTTCCGCGGCGACCCCGCCTCGGCGATGCTGGAGGTGCTGGACCCGGAACAGAACTCCACCTTCGTCGATCACTATCTGGAGGTGGAATACGACCTCTCGAACGTGATGTTCATCACCACGGCGAACTCCTACAACATGCCCGGCCCGCTTCTGGACCGGATGGAGATCATCAGCCTCGCCGGCTACACCGAGGATGAAAAGCGCGAGATCGCCAAGGGTCACCTGATCCCCAAGCAGATCGAGGGTCATGCCCTGAAAAAGGGCGAGTTCAAGGTCACGGACGAGGCGCTGATGGAGATGATCCGCACCTATACCCGCGAGGCGGGGGTGCGGAACCTGGAGCGCGAGATCGCCAAGCTGGCCCGCAAGGCCGTGACGGAAATCGTGAAGAAGACCACGAAAACCGTCGAGGTCACGCCGGAGACACTGGAATCCTATCTGGGCGTGAAGCGTTACCGCTACGGTCTGGCCGAGAAGGAAGATCAGGTCGGCGTGGTGACGGGGCTCGCCTGGACCTCGGTGGGCGGCGATCTGTTGCATATCGAGGCGCTCAAGCTGCCCGGCAAGGGCCGCATGAAGACGACCGGCAAACTGGGCGATGTGATGAAGGAATCCATCGACGCAGCCTCGTCCTATGTGCGCTCGATCAGCCCGCAACTGGGGATCAAGCCGCCGAAATTCGACACGGTGGACATCCACGTCCATGTGCCGGACGGGGCGACGCCGAAGGATGGGCCTTCGGCTGGTCTGGCGATGGTGACGGCGATCGTCTCTGCCCTGACCGGCATCCCGGTTCGCAAGGACATCGCCATGACCGGCGAGGTCTCCCTGCGCGGCAATGCGATGCCGATCGGCGGGTTGAAAGAGAAGCTGCTCGCGGCGCTGCGTGGCGGGATCAAGACCGTTTTCATTCCCGAGGAGAACGCCAAGGATCTGGTGGAAATCCCCGAGAACGTGAAGGCGGGGCTGACGATCATCCCGGTCACGCATGTGCGCGAGGTTCTGGCACAGGCGCTCGTGCGTCAGCCGGAGCCGGTGGAATGGGATGAGCTGGCCGAGGAAGCCGCCGCGGCGGCGCGCAAGGCGGCCGCCGAAACCACCCCCTCGCAGATCGCCCACTGAGGCCGGACCCAAAGAGAAAGGCGCGCTCCTGCGCGCCTTTCTTGTTTTCGTGCAAGCGTTTAGTGGATGACCTTCATCCTGACGCCAAGGCGCTTGTAATCCACCGCCATCAGCCCGTTCGGATAGGTCACGACCGCTTCGGGCATCTTCGCCAGAACGTCCTGCGCCATCACGCCTTCGAACTTCTGCGCCGAGCCGATGTAGCGATAGCGGTAGACCGGCAGGCCCTTGGCCATGCCCACCCATTCCACATCGGTCTTGATCCGGCGGTCGGAAGCGACCACATCATCGCTGCCGTTACTTCCCGCGATTGCCGCCGCGACGACGAGCAACAGCAGAAGCGGCACGATGATCCCCCCGGCACTGGAGGAGGTCTTGGCCGCGACCACCTCCGGCTCCATCACGGGTTCGGCGACCCCGCCGGCAAGGGCGGGCAGTCCCAGCAGGGCAACAACCGAAGTCGTCGCAATCAGTCGGCGCATGTTCGATCTCCTCTCGCGGCTCAACCTTCGGCGATCCTCGTGCCGGGCCGGCTTTCCGGTCAAGGGAAACTGCATCAAATCCGGGGGATTGGATCGAATATGCCGGTTATTCTGTGTATATTGGTGGCATTGTTTCCAAGATATAGATAATCTCGGAGATAATTCAGCACCAACCTCTCATCACAGGATCGCCATGGCCTCCTCTCCCGCCAAGAAACTGACCGCCGTGAAACCCTCCGGCAAGACCGCGGCGAAGCCCGCCGCCCGGACCGGCGCAAAAGCTGCCCCGAAGATCGCGGTCGTGACGGACGGCGAGGCCGGGGAGGCGGAGGTCTCCGCGACCGCTCCGCAACTGCGGATCAAGGATCTGGTGGAACAGGTGGCCGTGGCGACCGGCGGCAAGAAGCCGGCGGTGCGCGAGGTGGTGGAGGCGACCCTTGCCGCCATCGGCGCGGCTCTCGACAAGGGCGATGCGCTGAACCTGCCGCCGCTCGGCAAGGCGCGGGTCGGCCGCACGAAAACCGGCGATCAGGGCGCCATGCTGACCCTGAAGCTGAAACGCGGCGGCGGGACGAAACCCGCGAAATCGGCAGGGAAAACCGACGAAAAAGAGCCTCTTGCAGAGGACGGCGAAGATAGCTAAACACCGCGCCAACGGGAGATTAGCTCAGCGGTAGAGCGCTTCGTTCACATCGAAGATGTCAGGGGTTCAAATCCCTTATCTCCCACCATGATCCGGAAAGCGCGCCCTGCAAGGCGCGCTTTTTGCTTTTCCCGGACCTTTGCACCCTTCTGCAACGGCGCCGTGGCAGGGGCATATCCGGGATGGAAAAGCCCTTTCATCTTGCCTCAAATATCCCCGCCGGAGGCTCCGCTGGGCAGGGCAGGGCGCAGGCCGGAATCACATTCGCCCGCCGTTTGATGCCGGACTGCCCTGCGCCCGTCAAAGCCTTCGGGGCAGCCGCAGGCCCTGACCGCAGGGGCGGAGATTTCGGCGCGAAACGCGGGAGCTATCCCCAACCCGGCGCACAAGCGCTTGCCTCCCTGCCCGCGCTCGCGCTATGAGGCCGGGCGGGGGCGGTTAGCTCAGTTGGTAGAGCGTCTCGTTTACACCGAGAATGTCGGGGGTTCGAGTCCCTCACCGCCCACCATTTTCAATGGCTTACGGCATCTTCTTCATCGATGTTCCCAATCCAGCTGGGGGTGTTCCCAATGGTGGGCAGTAGCAGAATCGTCTCAGCGTTCAGGTGTTCAGTCGCAGCGCGCCGGGCGTAGTGCCGCGCCATCTTCGCGGATAGGTGGCCCAGCATCGACTTTACCCGCTCAATGCCACCAAATGTTGCGGGATTCTGCGCGACCGCGTTGGCGATGAGTGTGGCGCTAGTGTGCCGGAGTCCGTGGAATGTCGGCTGAAAATCACCGACCACATACTCCCTGTTTGTGTCGGGGCGGAGGCCCAACCGGATCAGTTCGGTGCGCCAGGACGCACCGAACCCGCTAGAGGTCCACACCTTGCCGCGCGAGTTGGTCAGAAGTGGGCGGCGTGGGTCAAGGATCCCCAACCGCCGGCGTTCGGCTCGCTCCAGATCGAGGATCGATAGTACAACTGGATGCAGCGGCACCGGCACCTCAGTTTTGGTTTTGCCTTGCCGCAGGTACCAGGTGGCTTCGTCGATTGAGGCATCAGTGAGTTTGAGCAATACATCACCCCGGCGTTGGCTGGTGTAGATGCCGACGAGCGCCACCTTCACAATTTCTGGGCGCCCTTCAGTGATGAGTTTAGTCAGGGCTTCATTGGGCCACGGCTCGTATGATCCTTCGTTTTCAACCCGCTCGATGCCAATGCATGGGTTCTCGTCGCAAAATCCCCTTGTGCGGCTCCAGCCAAAGATGGCGCTGATATCGTCAAGGCGCCGGTTTGCTGTGGCTGGGCGCTCCGTCAAGCTGTCGTAAAGGGCCTGCACGTGGATTGGCCTGATAGCGGACGCTTCGAACACACCCCAGCGTTCCACGATGAGGGCGCTCGCCAAATCCCGCAAATTCTTGGATGTCGGCGGCAACCGCAGATACCTTGCAGACTGCCGATGGTCCCGAGCCATCGCAATCACAGAAGTCGGAGATATCTCCAGGCCGGGCGGGATGCCGAATAGCTTTACATGGGCCCCATCGTATGCCGCGCGATAGCCGGCCTCGAATGGGTGGGGGAGAGGAATCCTCTCCTCCTTCCCAGATCGCACTACCCGGAAATAGAAAAACTCCCGGCCGCAACGGACTTTGCGCTGCACGTACTTTTCGAGAGTGAGGTTAGCCACGGCTTGCCTTCAGAATCGGATCGTTCTGATCATCCTCACTGTTTTCTCTTGAGTGAGTGAGATGTTTTTCAACGTCCGACCACCGCCAGCGCGAACTGCCGCCGATCTTGATGGGTCGCGGTAGATGGCCGTGCTTGACCCAATCCCAAATCGTCGCCGGGCTGATGTCGAGGAGTTCGGCGAGTGTGCCTACCGAAACATATGCAATTGCTCGCGATGTTGCGCCGTTGCACACGTGATAGAGGGGCCGCAGCACCTGCGCCGCCGCAGCGTTAACGCTTGCTGGATCTTTCATGCCGCCGCCTCCTTACTGGCGCCCCACTGATCAGCGCAGGCGGCTGCCACGCCCTCGAATGTGCGGCTGCGGAGTTTCCAGCGATCGGGGCCGGGGCTGGCGCGATGGATGATGGACCATGCGGCATGTTCGGCGGGCTGGTCGGCTTTGCGGGGTGGGCTCAGGCGGTTGGTGGCGCGCAGCGGCGGCAGACCCCGCAGATAGAAGCTGGTGGCCTTAAAAGCCGGTTCGCCAAACCACCACGGCTGCACCGTCTGCGCCGGGGCCTGATAGTTGGTGATCAGGCCCTTGGCGTGTTTGTGCATGACCGGGTTTTCAACGGCCACCCGTTCAATCGGCGCATTCCAGACGGCAGAGAAAAGATCGGCCCCTTCGTGCAGCAGCCGCCACATCACTGCCAGCCGATCATCAAATGACATTTCCGCCCAAGCGGCCTTTTCGGCGGCGGTCGCCTCGGTCGGGGCGGCCTTGGGCAGCTTCTTGGGTGGGGCGCCATCGCGGCCCGTCAGCCACCGCACCCCGGAATTGCAGAGGCGGGTGCAGGGCGGATGGAACACCGCCAGCAGATCCCAGCCCCAATGCAGAAAGTCACGCACGTCGCCAATCAGGTGCTGGTTGCTGCCATCGGCGGCGGGGATGAGGTCGCAGGACCAAGCGTCATGCCCAAGCGCGGCAAAGGCCCGCCGCGCGATGCCTGATTCTTCGCAGCCGATGAGGACGCGCAGGGGGGCGGTCATTCGTCACCATCCCAATCTGTCGCGGCGCAGAGAAAATCGCAGGCTGGCACGATCGGGTCCAGCATGGGATGGTCAGCCGGTATCTCATCAATGAAGCGCCGTTCGCCATCTATCCGGGTTAGGCGCGCACCAAGTTGGCGCGAGAGTGCTGCCGTGCGGTCGAACCGATGAGGAAAGTGGTAGCGGAACAGTGCCCAATATTTTGGGTCAGTCGCCTTTCCGCACCCGGTTTCAAGGCAGTTTGCGTTGGGGAAGCCCATCGCGTAGCTGCGAGGAAGTTCTAGCCCGTCCCTTTCAACGATGGCCAGCGCCCCGAACTTTGTAACGCCATTGTCGATAAGTGGTGCCCAAGTGTGCAGTTCAAAGAAAGTCTCCGTCATGCGCTTGTAGCGCAGGGCATCCAGCCGGTCGGCGGTGTATCCAAACACATGCAGGTCATGAGGACGCTGGAATGCCAGGCGGGGCGCCACCTTCATTTCTGATGTGCAGGGTGCGCCCTTTCTTCCCGCAATGAACTTGCGGCGGGTCCACACATCCCAGACGCTGCGATACTCGGTTGATCTGATGGTTGTAATGTCTCGATTCAGTCGGCGGCAGGCGTCGGCCTCAAAGCGGTAGTTGTCCACGTCCTCATTGTCGGTATCGCAACGCACAAGGAGCGCATCGGGGTGCTGGCGCAGGGCAAGTTTGGCAGCCACATAGCTGGCCGCGCCTGTTGACCACCATATGAGGACGCGCGGGGCTTCGGTCATTTCAACCCCCGCAGAAAGGCCATGTGTTCCACCAGCTTTTGCGGCTGCGGGTCGGTCGAATAGAGCGGGTGGCCGAAGCGGATTCTTGGCTTTCGGCCGGCCAGCTTGTCTTCCAGCATCGCGGCATCGCGGGTCTGTTCGTCCAGACGGGCGGCAAGGCTGTGGCAGTCCATCCGCAGTTCGCGGATGAGGGTGCGGGCGGCTGCCAGATCGCGGTGGAGTGCCTCTATCTCTTGCGCCTCGGTCGGCAAGGGGGAATTGGTCAGTCCGGCCATGGCGCAGAGGCGTGACACCAGCAGGCCCGCAGGCGTGATGCGGTTTTCCGTATAGCCGTATTCAGAGTCTGGCGGCAGGACGGTGGCCAGTCCCTTGCGTTCAAGGCCATCCATCCCGACGAACTGCATCCGGTGTTCGCCGGTGTTGGACAGCATGGCAAGGGCCGACACCTGCTTGCGGGTCAGGTTGACCGCAAAGGCTCCGCTGGTGGCGTATTCGGCAAAGCGGTGGTGGCTGGCCTCTGTCATTTCTGGAACCTTTTGTTGACCAGTTCGATTTCGACCCGCACGATGGAGGTTGCGCCGCAGGCGGCCAGGTATGTGCTTGCGGCGGATTGCGCGGCGGCAAGGATGGGTTTGGGCATCGGGGCCTCCATTCGACTGTCTGTCGCTGCCCCCTCTGGTCGAAGGGGCAGATCAGGCAGCCGGTCAGTTCGGGGCTTCGGGCTGACCGATGAACAGGGGCATTCCGGTTTCGGCCTTGGCCAGTTGCACCGCCTCGTCAAAGGCATGGTCTCGGGCGAACTTCGGATCGTGGAGGGTGAGGAAGAATTTGACCGTCTGCCCGGCCTTTCTGTACTGGAACCGCACCGGCAGGCGATAGGCCGGGCCGTCTTCAAACACCGGGATGGCGATAAGGAACAGCTTGGGTACCCGGATGGGCTGGCCGTTCGCGTCCATGTGTTCGGATTTGATCTGCACCGTGGCTTCGCCGGTGGTCGAGTTGTGGGCCACGGTGTAATCGGCGGCTTCGTTCACGGTGAAGGATTTCGCCATGCCCATCAGTTGCGAGGCGTTGCCATAGCTGCCTTCCAGACGGCGCGCGATGTCGATCAGGCGATGTTCGGCCTCGGTCGCCTCGGCCCCGGCGATGCCGGGCAGCGTGAGGGACGTGGGCGGGTCGATCACGTCAAGGATATTGTCCTCAAGGAACTGGCCCATTTCGATGCCGGACATGGCCGTGCCGCTGGCCTTCATCCACGCCTGCCACTTTTTCGAAACCGGGAAGGCATAGCTGGCGCGGTGCTGGCCGTGGCGGGCGGTGGTGTCGCCCATGTTGTCGATCATCGGCGGGCCTTCGAGGTGGTAATCGGCGATGCAGGTCAACGTCGGAGCCTCGCCCTGATTGAGGGCAAACAGCACCGAGTTCGCGGCCTTGAACCGCAGGCCCCAGCTGATCAGGCTGGCAAGGTTCGCCAGCTTGGCGGTTCCCTTGCGGACAAAGGGTTTGAGAACCGACTGTGCATCGCGCAGCGCCTTGGTGAAGTCTTGCACATTATGCGTGAGTGGCAGCGCCACCAGCAATGGGCTGGCCAGATCGCGCGGGATCAGGTGAGCCTCAAGCGGCGTGGGCATGGGCAGCTTTTCCATGATCTTCGCCACGGTTTGGGCGATGTTCTCGCGGGCGGGTTCGTCGTCGTAAGACATGCGCTTTCCTTTTCTGATCAGGCGCGGATGGGTTGGGTGGGGGGCGACACGTCGCGAATGCCTGGCAAGCTGGGCTGGCGCGGGTTCTGCGGGGTCAACATGCCGTCGGCGGTGGTCCACAGGGCGGCGGATGCTTTGGGCTTTTTCGGAGCCTTGATCTTGGCCTCTGCCGTCACCGTCATGGAAAGCTGGCGGTCCAGCGTATATTCCACGGTGATCGTGAAGCCGCCCTTGACCTTGCCGCCCTGTTCCATCTGGGCCTGGTGCATATCAAGGATGAGCTGGCGGTGATCATCCATGAACTGACCAAGGAAGTCGCCATTGTCGGGCATGGCGAGGATCTGATCTGCTGTACGTAGTTCAAAGGGTTTGTCGTCAGCCAAGGTGGGCCTCCTTTCGGGGTTGGCGGTGTAAGTGAGGGCTATGGCGCGCATGATCACCACCAGCCCAGAACTGCACCGGCGCAGGTGATCAGGCCCGCCAGCCAGCCCGTGCCAAAGGTGGCAATATAGGTCAGGCCGTGGTAAACCTTGCGAAGTGCGCTGCGGGTTTTGATGTCTGTAGTGGCCTGATCGATTGTGGCCATGGTCATGCCACCTGCCCGGTGCTGCTGTGCGCGATCAGCGGATCGAGGCCCTGCTTTTCGCGCCAATCGTCAAAGGTGCAGTCGCCATCGAGCACCATTCGCATGGCCATGACGGCCACCTGCACCGCCTCTTTCCGCACATTGGCGCGGGGTTCGGCGAAGGTTGCGGTGGCGAGTTCGCCCACCTCTTCGACCAGTGCGGCAAAGGTGACGTTTTCGCCGGGAAACTTGGCGCGGGCGCGGGTCAGTTCGGTGAGGATTTCCATCGCCAGCCGCTGTTCGGGGCTGACCTGACGCGCCGTCGCGGATGCGCTGCGGCAAGCCACGCCGCCTGCAATCATGCGATGCAGGACATTGCGGAAGCCCCTCGTGGTCGGGATGCCGGACATCTTGCGAAGATCGAGGAAGCTAAGGGACTTGCCGTCTGCGGCGTCGAGGGCTGTGAGGATCGCATATTCTGATTTGGTGATCGCCGTTTTCATGACCGGCCACCGTTGATCATGTGAAGGCTGGGCAGAACGCGAGGGGCGGTCAGGTTGGTCAGCGGGTCGCGGATGCGCTGCGGCAGGGTGCGGCCAGCGGCGGAGATCAACGCCAGGCGGGCGAGTTGCACCAGCGTCGGCGGATAATTTGCAGGATTGGTCAGCACCGTGGTGGCATCCGACAGGACGCGCGGTACGGCAGTGGTCTGGGTGGCGGACATCGGGGCCTCCTGTTGGATGGCAGCAGGCGGCGCACCGCCTGCCGATTGCACATGGCTGGGGACCGGCTCAGCCGTCTCCGTCTCCGTATCCGTCTCCGTCTCCGTATCCGTCTCCGTCTCCGTCTCCGTCTCCGTCTCCGTATCCGTCTCCGTCTCCGTATCCGTCTCCGTATCCGTATCCGTCTCCGTATCCGTCTCCGTCTCCGTCTCCGTCTCCGTCTCCGTCTCCGTCTCCGTCT
>JAPUEK010000014.1:17128-25921 GCA_027492585.1 Paracoccaceae bacterium
TCCGTATCCGTCTCCGTCTCCGTCTCCGTCTCCGTCTCCGTCTCCGTCTCCGTCTCCGTCTCCGTATCCGTCTCCGTCTCCGTATCCGTCTCCGTATCCGTATCCGTCTCCGTCTCCGTCTCCGTCTCCGTCTCCGTCTCCGTCTCCGTCTCCGTCTCCGTATCCGTCTCCGTCTCCGTATCCGTATCCGTCGTGGGTGCTGATACCGGTGTCCCCCAGAGCCTCCGCCGTGAGGCGGATAGTCTCGGGTTTAGGGTTCATGGGCCGGCCATCCCTCAATGCTGGCCTGCGCCTCGGCCGTGGTGGCGATGATCTCGCAGGCGTCCAGGATGAACTGACAGGCCACGGGGGCGGCGATCTTGGTCCAACCCTTGGTGGCGCCATCGCGCAGGCCGTTCAGGGCAACGCCGCTGAGCGTGTGGCCCTTGGCGGCGGACCAGCGCCACAGACGGCGGGAGTGGGTCAGGCGCACCGTCTGCCCGTCATGGGCGGCGAGGATGCCAGCATGAACCCCCGCGCGCGTCGCGCGGATGATGACATGCTTGCCGATCAGGTGATCGGCAATGCCGGGCGATGTCGCGGCTGTCTGGGTGGGGTTGGGCGAGTCGAGCAATGTTGCCTCCATCGAGTTACGATGGATGTGATAATATGGAGTAAATATACCCTGTCAAGCATGAAAGAGTAAAATTACCCCATGTCATCTTTACAGGTTGCTGTCGGGGTGGCAGGCTGGCGGTGAGGCTTTGCTCACAGGAAGGACGTTCTGATGCAGAAAAGTTGCGCGGCGCCGCATGATGACCCATCCTTCGGCCTGATACTGGCTGGAGGGTTCGAATTGCAGCGGGATGACGACTATCTGCGGGGCCTGCTTCAAGAGATGGAGCGGAGCGATCAGTGGATGCACCTAAGCGCACTGATGCTCAGCATGTCAGAGGAAGATGCCAAGCGACACTATCATGTGCTGCTGCTGGTAGATGCGGGATTTCTTGCACCAATGAAGCCTGGTGGCAGCGCCTACAGGATTACGAACACCGGCCATGATTTCCTCGCCTTAACGCGCAAGAATGACGCGTGGGAGGCCACGAAATCAGCGGCTGGACATCTTGGCGGTGCAAGTTTGCAGATGCTGTATCGCGTGGCAGAGGGATATGCGAAGCAGAAGCTTGCAGAGCTTGGCATACCGATGGGGTAATTGCCTGAGGGCGATTTCAACTTGTCACTGTCCATCCTTGCAGACAGAGAACGTTGCTGTCGGGTCCAGTTTGCAGACGCGGCGCTTTACCCTGTCCAGGTCGGCATTGGCCTCCGTGAGGCGAGCGCGAAGCTCTGCGATCTCGGCGACGGCCACCGCATCAGCCTGAGCGATGGTCTCTTCCTTGGATGCAGTCAGTTTTGACTTTACCACCTCGAGGCGGTTCAGGCTCTCCTCCAGAGAGGCGCGGAGATTAGAAGCTTCAGCTGCACTAGCGGCCGCGGCGTTTTGCACCTCATCCAACAGGGCAGCCAATGCCACGTTGGCGGCATTAGCGCTCGCCAGCGCGGAACGCATCGGGTCGTTGTCGGGATCAATGCCAAAACCCGTATTAAATACAAATGCTTGGAAATCTTCAGGAAACGATGTGGCGGCATCCTTGATGACGCTGGACAGGGTAGATGTAAGATTGACGCAGACGCCGGTTTCAACGCCATCGTCGGAGACGCGCGCATACTGTTGAGTTTCCGATATGCTGATCGTCGCACCCCTGTCGCGAAAGGTGATGACCTCATCCGTTGAGGTTACCGGGGTATTTGCCGGCAACAGTCGCAAGCCATCCGGGCGAGCAGCCATCAGCACTGTAAAGCCTGGGGTGCCGAGATCCGTCGTGCAGTAGGCAGCAAGATAGCCGTCGGCGAGCCGATCATCGAAGCCTTGTGCGGATGACGACAAGACAGAGGCGACGTAAACAAATGCTGGAAGTGAGATATATTTCATGATTCACAGCTCATACTTGTTGTCATCAGCGGGGAAGGCTGTGGCCGATGGCCTCCGCAACTGTAGCCACCATCAATCAATCCGCCGGACAAATTCCGGCGGCAGGGAAAATCGCACCGGGGCGGCCCATTTCAAGGTGGCGCCGTGGCGGTGGTCGTGGTCGGGGTTCAGCGAGATCAGGGTGAAGGTGCCTTCCTCTCGCCCAGGGCGGACCTGTTTCAGCCAGGCCTTGCCGGTGTCATCTTCGCAGACACAAATCTGGCCGATGGCTTCGGTCGGCACGCCCATGGTGGTGCGGGTGTAGAACAGGACCGCGCCCGGCTTGTAGACAGGGGCCATGCTGTCGCCCACCACCTCCACCGCGACCATGCCCTTGGGGCTGAGCTGCGGCGGGCATTGGATGCGATAGTGGCCGTCGCCCTTTTCGTAGGCGTCGAACAAGTCGATCTCGGACCCGGCGCCGACATGGCCAACCACTGCGACGGAGTTCGTCGCGTGAGATAGTCTGCCCTCGTAGAAGTCATCAAGGGTTACGCCGAATGCCCTGGCAACCTTTCTAGCGTCATCGACGCCGGTGGTCTCGGCCTTACCCTGCTTCAGATTCTTGAGCTTGTCGTAAGAAACGCCCGCCTCAATAGCCACGCTGCGTAGCGACCGCTGTGTCGTTTCAATGGCAAACTTCAGAGCGCTGATGAAGGTATCTTCCATGGGGGGAAATATACCCCGCCGCTGCACGGCGGAAATCGGGTAAAAATGCTCTTGCGCTATGGAGTATTTATACCCTATTTGTTTATCCATGGAACGTCTCATCCTCGATATCGAAGCCTTTTGCGCCGAGTTCAAAATCACGCCGCAGAAACTGCTGCGCGATGCGATCAAGGCTGAATGGGGCCGCTGGCAGAAGTGGAAGGCCGGTGAGGCCAGCCCGACCATGATCACGGCGGATGCGATCAGAGCCTATATGGCCGCCCTGCGCGCAAAGCGCGCGACCGGAAAACAAGAGGACGCCGCCTGATGCAACAGACGACGCCTCCCACCTTTCACGCTGATTTCTCTGACACTTCACCCGGTCAGATCAGCACAGGAGTTGCCCGCATGTCTTCGGGAAAGTTTTCCGCCGCCAGCCAGCGCCGTGAGGTGCTGACCTATCGCCAGCACTTCGTGCAGGTCTGGCAGCATTTCGTGCGCGGGCAGTTCGACAGCCCGGCCCATGTGGCGCATGAATTTCAGGTGGACAGCACCACGGCGGAAAACTGGTGGGAAGGGCGCAACGCGCCTTCCGGATGGGTCGTCGCGCGCGCTGTCAGCAATCCGGCGACACGCAGCGCCGCCCTTTCCGTGCTTGCGGGGGCAGCATGAGGGCGGTGCTGGGGGCAATTTTTGGGGCTGAACTGCTGGCCGCGCTGCGCGTGGCCACCTTCGGCTTCTGGTGGGCTGGCCGGGCGGAGCGCCGTCGCGGAAAGTTTTCGGGGAAGGATTCCGGGGCCTTGAAATCCGACGATGCAGCGCAGATGCGCCCGCCGGTTGCGGATGATTGCGTGGCGTTCGACTGGATCGACCGGCGGATGGGGCGGAAATGACCGACGCTCCCGATCTGACCTTGGCGATGGATCCCGGCCCCACGCTCATATTGGAAGTCGGGGGTGCCGCATGATGCTGCCCCCGGCTGAAATGCGTGATCCGCTCCTTGCCGCATGGGGTGACTGGCTGGACCATGACGGGCGCGGCGTTCCCGCGCATCTGGTGGGTCGCAGCGTCCTCGTTATGGGTCTGGGCAGGACTTGCCGGGTTGATCTGACCCAGGACTATGCCACCTCTGCCGCCGCCGCAGTATGGACGTGGTGCGATGACGATGGGGCCGTTCGCGTCGTTTCTTATCGCGTCCTGCGCCATGATCGCCTGCAATTCGATGCGGAGACTCTTCATGCGCTGGACCGGGCGCGGGGCTTCATGGGGTTGAACGGTGAGCGCCCGCTGCTGATGGGTCTTGATGGGGCGGAGGCCTGAGGATGTCAGTCGTGACCATCGCCACCGAACAGATCGTTGAAGAAGTCTTCAACGTAATCCTCCATGCCGATCTGCCGGGGGTCATGTCGGGCGGCTGCCAGCATCATGCCACCGCCAAGGCGCGCGCGCTTTTCAGCCGGTGTCTTGCCGGTGCCGTCGAAAGCCAGCGGGAAGCGCCCGAGAATGGCGGCCACAACCCATCGGGCGTGGCCTTCCTCCAAAAGAAGGCGGGCAGTTTGCCGTTCTTCTGGCGTCACCGGCCCGTGCGCCAGCGTGATGTCATTGATCAATGCCCCGGTAACGGGGTGACGCTTCATGGTCATCTTTTCCATTCCGTTGGGGTGGCCATGTGCGGCGGGGAGTTGCTGCTTCATGCCGTGACCACAGTTGATCAGGTTTCCGAGGCTCCGGGCGCGTCGGCGCAATGTCAAGCCGGCAAGTCCTGCGGCAAACCCTATGGATCAAATATCAAACGCGGCGGTTTGTTCCTCCCGCGTGTTCCGGCTGTTTTGGGAGATTCCAGCCGGGGCAAGGGGCGCGGGCGGTTTAGCCGCCTGTCCGCGCCCACCACTACGCTGGCCGGGGTTTGCGTGTTTTTGCCCCTTGGCGCCATACCGGGGGGCCGTGGCGGGCCGCAGGGCGTGGCCCCCATCCTCCCTGTTGTACTACCGGGCGGCGCGGGCCGTGCCGCCCGGCTTTTTGCAGGGGTGGGCTGATGGTCGGGCAGATGGTCCAGATTGGCGCGTGCATCCTGATTCAGGGCGACATGCGCGAGGTGCTGCCGCAGTTGACCGAGCGCGCGGCGCTGGTGCTGACCGATCCGCCCTACCCTCTGGTGGCGGGCGGCAACAGCACCGGCGAAATGCGCGGCCTGTTTGCGCGTGAAAGCTATGACAATTCCGGCGCGCTGTTTGATCTGGTGCCTTGGGCCGAACTGGCCCCGGTGATCTGGGCCGCTGCGCGCGATGATGCGGATGCCATCGTGATGGCCAATGACCGCAATCTTGCCGAGGCGCAGGGCGCTTTGGAAGTGGCAGGCTGGAAATTTCACCGTCTGTTGGTCTGGGACAAGCGCACGGTCACCCCCAACAGATGGTTTATGTCGGGGCTGGAGTTCGGTCTTTATATGTGGCGGGGCCGCGCGCGTCCTATCAATGACAAGGGCGCGCATCCACTGGTGCGCTGCCCGCAAATCGACGTGACCGGCCACCCGACCGAAAAGCCGGTGGCGCTGTTCCGCCGCTGGATCGAGTTGACCACCGCCCCTGGTGACCTGGTGCTGGATCCCTTCCTCGGGTCTGGCAGCGCCGCCGTGGCGGCATTGCGCGCCGGGCGGCGGTTCATCGGCGTGGAAAAGGATCCCCGCTGGTTTGAGGCTGCCGTGGCCCGTGTCGCGGCCGAGGTCGCTGGTGGGCAGATGGATTTTGCCCTTGGGGGAGCGGCATGACCGACACACTCCTTGACCTGTGGCTCTCCGGCGAAACCCGGCGCTGGCATTGCAACCCGGCTGTGGCCCGCGTCGGCCAGAACATTGCCGACCATCAGGGCCGCTGCGCCCAGATGGTCTGCGCCCTTTGGCCCGATGCCAGCCGTGCGCTGATGTGGGCTGCCCTGCACCATGACGTGGGCGAGTATGAGGCCGGGGATCTGGCGTTGCCTTTCAAGGAGAGGGCTGACCCTTCGGTGATCGAGGCCCATGCTGCGATTGAGGCACAGGCGCTGACCGATATCTGCGGGCAGCCCATGCCACCACTGTCTGCTGCCGATGTGCTGCGCCTGAAACTGGTGGACCGGCTGGAATCGCTGATCTTCGTCCGCATCCATGTGCCGCAGGAATATGCCCGGATGCCGAGCCGCTGGCGCGAGGCCGAGGCCCGCATTCTGGCGCAGGCGATCTATCTGCAAGTTGAAGACCCTGTGCGCCACGCGCTGGACAGGCTGTCGCGGGGGGATTGGTGATGGCGCGTTGCACCCACACCAGCCCGGCAGCCCGTCCCGAATATGCCGTGCCACGGCATATTGTGCCAGAGGCGTTCCGCGACTTCGCCTTTGCCGAACTGACCACCGCGCCGCTGCACTGGCCCGGCATCTGTTTCAACCCGGATTGCGCCCGCGATTTCACGCTTGCGCGCGACTGGCAGATGTATTGTTGCATGGCCTGCGAACGAGCGGGAACGGCAGAATTGCGGGCGTGGGGGCATCGCATGGCGTTGGCTTTGTTGACTTGGCGCATGGGCAAGTATGAGGCCCGCGACAAGGCTGTGCGCGCTCGCACCGCCGCCGCAAGACGCTATCTGTCGCAGGTGCAATCTGCATGGCTGGCCGACCGTCAAGCCCGCATCGCCCGCGCCCGGCAGCAAGGGGGTGGGGCATGACGATCTCAGCGATAAAGGGGCTTCACGGTAAACCGCTGGCTTTTTGTGTCTGTGACTGTTGCGGATCCGAAACTTCGATTTCCGCACAGCACGGCTCGACAAAATATTTTGGGCGCGGTGGGCAGCCGCAATTGAGCTTGCACTCGGTTTCTGCCGTTTTGGCAGCCCTTCATAAGATGGGCTGGTCACAGATCAAGAACCGGCTGCGTTGCCCGACTTGTGAGACCGCGCGCGCCGCCAGAAAGGAACCTACTATGGATACCAAACAACCTGCGGGTCCGCCGGAGCCCTCCGGTAATCGCCAGCCGACCCGCGACCAGAAGCGCCTGATCATTCTTGCGCTTGAGGATGCTTACGACAATGCCGCCAGGCGGTATCGCGGCGATATGACTGATCGCAGGCTGTGCGATCAATTGGGCGATGGCATCATGCCGGGGTGGGTTTCGGCTCTGCGCGAGGATTTCTTCGGGCCGGCGGGCAATGAAGAGGTGGAGGCGCTACTGATCGAACTGGCGGCGATGTCTGCAATGCAGGCGGACATGCGGAAGGCGTTGAGTGAAATGGATAGCCGCATCGCGGCGCTGACCGCCAGGACCAATGCCTGTGTGCATGGCCATGACAAGAGAGTCGGCGGAAAGGTTGTCACAGCATGACCAGTCCGCTCCGCAGGTTGACGGCGGTTCCACCCGGTCAATCCCGCCCTGATCGTGGGGCGGATCTTGCTGCCAAGTTGGAGGTGGCCGAGGCGTGGAATAAGGTTCTGCGGGCGCAGATGGAGGTATTGCAGGCGCAAATTGATGCGGTGGCCGAGATATATGGGACTGGTCCAGTGGGGCGGTTGACACGCATTGCCAAGGCTGTGGCCGCAGTTGAAATGATAACCGTGGACGATCTGCGGGGGCCATCCCAAGTGCGCGTGGTGGCATGGCCGCGCCAGCAATTCATGTTGGCCGCGCGCGCTTCGGGGCATTCGCTTCAAGACATCGCCGCATTCCTGAACCGTGATCACGCCACCGTGGTGCACGGAATCGGCGCTGCGAAGGCACGGCAAGAGGGGCGTGACCAGGATGACTGACAAGCGCATCTCGACCGCGCGCATCCGAGAAGCGTGGGCTGACCAGACGATGACAATGGCGCAGGCGGCCAAATCTGTTGGCCTGTCGCCCGGACGTCTGCATGATCGAGCCAAACGGCTGGGATTGCCGCCCCGTCGGCCTGCGGGCCACCGTGTCGATACGTCAGAATTCATGCGCCTGTGGTCGGACCCACGAATGACATCGGACTGCATTGCAGCGCTGACCGGATACTCATCTCGCCATATCACCTATATCGCCCGGCGCATGGGTTTGCCACCCCGTCAGATGGGGCCAAAGGTCACCTATGATCAGGCCGAGTTTGCGGCTCTTTGGCGCGCCGGAGTGTCTTTGGCGGAAATCTCGGTGCTATATGGTCGCGCCCGCAGCACACTGACGTGGCGGGCCAAACAGTTAGGTCTGCCTCCACGCTGTTCCGGCTGGCATCCCAAAATGACATTGATCCAGTTCCGCGCCGGGGTGGCGCAAGAGGCGCTGATCGCTGCTATGACCGCCAGCGCGAAGGAAACCCGCGCTGCGATGGCTGAGCGTCAGAGGGAGTTGGCTGCATGATCACCGCGCGGCACCACCATCTGGCCACCACCTCCGAGCTGGCAGAGTATCCGATCAGTCGGGAAGAACGCCTGCCGGAACTCGCTTTTGTCAAATGGATACCATCTCGGTGGCTCAACTCGTCTGGCCATCTGAAATGCACCTATGAGGTACAGGGAATCTCTCGGGCGCTGTTCGACATAGCTACGGCGCAAAGCCCTATCGGCACACTTCCTGATGACGATGAGGAGCTTGCGAAGCTTCTACGCATCGACCTGGGGCATTGGCGCGCGCTGAGGGCTTTGGGCGAGCGCGGGCCGCTGCGGAATTGGGGGCCGTGCATGTGCTTGGGGAAAGGCAACGGCGAGGTGCGGCTTTATCACCGCGTCGTCACCGAACAGCTTCTGGACGTGCTGAACCGCCGCGAGGCCCGCGAGTTGTCGAAAGAGTCGCAAGCTGAGGTGAAGCGGTTCCAGCGCATGATCGAGGGGCTCCGCAAAGCAGGTCTGTCGGATGAGGTCTGTGCCGATGGTATCCTGATGACCAGGATCGACCGATGGTTGAAAGAAAACTGCATCGGCAACCGCACGGGGCTAGTCTATCTGCGGGCGATTGAACACGCGCACCGGGAAGGGTGGTTCCGCGCCGGTCGCGCATAGGTTTAGTGGACTGTCCATTCTGTCCGAAAGACAGAATGGACATTACACGGACAGTTTTTGACACTCCTGCGGAGAGAAGAAAATAAAAGAAAAAAAAGAAAAAAAGAAAAAAACACCGAGAAAATAAAACCCGCCCCCAGTGGATAAATAGGAAT
>JAPUEK010000015.1 GCA_027492585.1 Paracoccaceae bacterium
CCCCCCCCCCCCCCCCCCCCCCCCCCCCCCCCCCCCCCCGCCCGCCACGGGGCGCAACATCCGCCGGATGTCGGTCGTGACCCAGGCAGTCACGCCCGCCTTTCCCCGCGCAGCAGCACATAGATCGCCGGGATCACCAGCACCGTCAGCAGGGTCGAGGACGCCAGCCCGAACAGGAGCGAGATCGCCAGCCCCTGAAAGATCGGGTCTGTCAGGATCGTCACCGCCCCGATGATCGCGGCAAGGGCGGTCAGCAGGATCGGCTTGAAGCGGATCGCCCCGGCCTCCAGCAGGATATCGGGAAGGCTCCGTCCCTCCTTCGGGGCGTGGCGGATGAAATCGACCAGCAGGATGGAGTTCCGCACGATGATCCCCGCAAGTGCGATGAAGCCGATCATCGAGGTCGCCGAGAAGGGTGCGCCGAAGATCCAGTGGCCGAGCAGGATGCCGATGAGCGTCAGCGGCACCGGCGTCAGGATCACCAGCGGCAGCTTGAACGATCCGAACTGCATGACGACGAGGATGTAGATCCCGACAAGCGCCACGCCGAAGGCGGCCCCCATGTCGCGGAAGGTCACCCAGGTCACATCCCATTCGCCGTCCCACAGAAGGACGGGGCGGGTGGTCTCCTCCGGCTGGCCGTGCTGGCGGATCTCGGGTTTCGGCACCGTACCCCAATCGGCCTTGGCAATTGCCTCCGCCACGGCAAGCTGACCATAAAGCGGTGCCTCGAAATCGCCGGCAAGCTCGGACGTGACCATCTCGGCCGGGGTGCCGTTGTGGCGGAAGATCGGGAAGGAGGCCTTCTCGCGTCGCACCTCCACCACATCGCCGAGTTCCACCACATTGCGGTCGCCGGGCAGAAGATTGGCCGGAACCGGGGTGGCGAGCATCCTTTCGTCGATCACCCGGTCGGCCTTGGCGGGGGCCAGCACGATGGGCAGCGGGCGGCGGCCTTCCTCCCTGTGCGAGTAGCCGACGGTCTGGCCACCGTAAAGCAGGCGGATCGTGTCGAAGACATCCCCCGGCTCGACCTTGAAAAGGTCCAGCTCCGCATCCTCCGGCACCAGACGGAGCCGCTCCGCCGGAGCGCCGTAGCTGTCGTCGATATCGACGATGTAGGGGACGGTCGCAAAGGTTTCGCGCACTTTCGCCGCGACGGCCCGTCGGGTTTCGGCATCCGGGCCGTAGATCTCGGCCAGAAGCGTCGCCATCACCGGCGGGCCGGGGGGCGGCTCCACCACCTTCACGACGCTGCCTTCGGGCAGGGTCAGGGCGGTGATCCTCTGGCGCAGGTCAAGGGCGATCTCATGGCTTTCGCGCGTCCGCTCCCCCTTGGGCGAAAGGTTGATCTGCAGATCCCCCATCTGCGGTTCGGCCCGCAGATAGGCGTGGCGCACCAGCCCGTTGAAGTTGAAGGGCGCCGCCGTTCCGGCATGGGACTGGATGGAGGTGATCTCCTCCACCGGGGCGAGGGCGGTTGCGATCTCCTGCAAACGCCGGTCTGTATCCTCGACGGAGGTGCCGCGCGGCAGGTCGAGCTGCACCGACAGCTCCGACTTGTTGTCGAAGGGCAGGAGCTTCACCGTCACCGCCTTGCTGGTGAAAAGCAGCATGGAGGTGCCGGTCGCCACCACCACCGCCAGAAGGAACAGGCCGGAGCGGCGGCGGGAGGCGAGGATCGGCGCTGCAACCCGGCGATAGGCACGGCCGAGAACCCCGCCGTCGGCGGCGTCATGCGCCCCGCCATGCCCCCCGTGCGGCTTGCCGAATTTCAGCATCAGCCAGGGCGTGATGATCACCGCCACGAAAAAGGAAAAAACCATGGCCGCCGAGGCATTGGCGGGGATCGGGCTCATGTAGGGACCCATCATCCCGGAGACGAAGAGCATCGGCAGCAGCGCCGCCACCACGGTCAGCGTGGCGACGATGGTGGGATTGCCGACCTCGCCCACGGCGTCGATGGCCGCCTGCCGGCGCGAGCGCCCGTCGCCCATGCCCCAGTGCCGGGCGATGTTTTCGATCACCACGATGGCGTCATCGACAAGGATGCCGATGGAGAAGATCAGCGCGAACAGGCTGACCCGGTTCAGCGTATAGCCCATGATCCGCGCCGCGAAGAGGGTGAGCAGGATCGTCACCGGAATGACGATCGCCACCACCAGAGCCTCCCGCCAGCCGATCGCCAGCCAGACGAGCGCGACGATGGACAGGGTGGCGAGCCCGAGGTGGAAGAGCAGCTCATTGGCCTTTTCATTGGCCGTCTCGCCATAGTCGCGCGGGATGGAGAGGGTGATGTCTTCCGGGATCACAGAGCCCTGCAACTTGTGGAGGGCGGCGCGGATCTCCTCGCCGATGGCCACGGCATTGGCGCCGGGACGCTTGGCTATGGCGAGCGTGACGGCGGGGACGCGGGCAAAGCCGCCCTCGGCACGGGTGAGGTTGAAGACCCGAGCCTCGGTCGTATCGGTGTCGAGCGTCACATCCGCCACGTCGCGGACATAGACGGGCCGACCGTCGCGGGTGGTGGCGAGAAGACCGCGGATTTCGGCCAGATCGGTCAGGGTCTTGCCCGCCGAAAGGCCGATCTGCCGGCCATCCTCGCGCAGCATCCCCACCGAAAAGGCGCTGTTGGCGCCCTGCACCTTGGCAGACAGCGCCTGAAGCGTCAGCCCGGCGGCGGCGAGCCGTTCGGGGTCGGGGCGGATGTGAATCTCCTCCGGCACCTCGCCCACAAGATAGGTCAGCCCGATCTCCGGGAGGGCGGCCACAGCCACCTGCACTTCCCTTGCCACCCGCGTCAGATCGGCGGAAGTCCAGCGGCCGGCCCGCTCGGGGAGAGGGGAAAGCGTGACGGTCATGATCGCCACGTCGTCGATGCCACGGCTGACGATCAACGGCTCCGGGATGCCCTTGGGGATGCGGTCGGCATTGGCGCGCAGCTTTTCATGGACGCGCAGGATGGCGGCATCGGCCTCGGTTCCGACCAGGAAGCGCGCCGTCACCATCACCGCATCGTCGCGGGTCTGGGAATAGACATGCTCCACCCCCGGAATGGATTTGACGATGGTTTCCAGGGGTTCGGTGACCAGCTTCACCGCATCTTCGGCGCGCAGCCCATCGGCCTGCACATGAATATCCACCATCGGGACGGAGATCTGCGGCTCCTCCTCCCTCGGCAGGGTCAGCAGCGCCACGACGCCGAGCACGAGGGCGGCGAACAGGAAGAGCGGCGTCAGAGGCGAGGTGATGAAGCTGCGGGTCAGCGCCCCGGCGATCCCGGCGCGCGGGGAGCCGGTCAGGGTTTCGGGCGGATGGCTCATGGCAGCACCACCGCGTCACCGGCGCGCAGGCCGGAGAGGATTTCGCGCTGCGGTCCGGCGGGGGTGTCCACCAGAGGACCCGGCACCACCGTCACCTCCTGCACCCCGTCTCCGCTGCGGAGCGTGACCAGATCCAGCCCCGCGCTGCGCCGGATCGCCTGCTGCGGCACGGCAAGTGCCGCACGCGCGCCGATCGGCACGCGCACCAGCACACGCTTGCCGACGAAGCCGTCGTCCAGTCCTTCGACCGCAACATCGACCGTCACCCGGCCGTCCTCGATCAGGGGGTAGATCTTCTCGATCCGTCCCGTCCTGGTGGCGCCGTCCTCGCCGATGGAGACGGCGGCCCCTTCCTCCAGCCCCTGCCCATGCCGTTCCGGCAGTTCGAGGCGCAGGAACATGCTGCCTCCGGCGATGGTGGCGACGGCCTCTCCGGGCATCACCACCTCGCCCGGACGGATCGGGACGGAGATCACCCGGCCGGCGGCGGGGGCGGTCAGCGCCCCTTCCTCCATCTGCTGCACGATGACCTGACGCGCAGCCTCCCCCTCGGCCACGGTGTTCTGCGCCACGCTGAGCGTGGTGCGGATCTGGTCCATCCGCTGCGCGGTGGTGGCGCCGCGGGCCAGCAATTCCTCGTTGCGGGTCAGCTCCGTCCGCGCATTGTCGAGCTGGCTTTGCGCGGCGCGCAGCCGCGCTTCGGCGGCGGCGAGTTGCAGTTCCAGCTTTTCATCGGCGACGCGGCCGATCACCTGCCCGGCGGTCACGGGGCTGCCCTCCGCCACGTCGAGCCGTACCAGCGTGCCGCCGATCCGGGACCGGGCAGGGACGGTGAAGCGGCTTTCGATCTTTCCGAAAAGCGCTTTCATCTCCGTGACTTCGACCGGCTGCACCACGATCTCCGTGGCAGGGGCGGCAAAGGGCAGGGTGGCGAAAGCCAGCCCGAAAGCTGCTGCGAGAGGCAGGCGCGGCATGGTGAGGTCCTCGTGGTGGTCAGGTGTGGAGGCGGATCAGGAAGCGGGACCGCTGCGGAAGCCCATGCGACGGAAGACCGAGGCAGCCGGGCAGAAGCCGGTGAAGGCCGATTGCAGCAGGTTCGCCCCGACAAAGGCGGTCAGCGCCAGGAACCAGGGCGAGACCGCCCAGGCGAGCGCCAGCGACAGCAGCACCATGAAGCCCGCAAAGGCTTGGACGGCTTGGGAAATGGTCATGGCAGGGTCCTTTCGGTCATTCGGTATGGGTCTGTTTCAGCTTGTCGATGCCAAGCGCCTGCAGGGCGAGGCGCTCATAGAAGGGTTCCGATTTGCCGAGCCGGATCTTGCGGAGGAAATATTTCTCGAAGCCGATCTTGGCGTAATGGACCCACTTGCCTTCCGAGGACCAGTTGACGTTGCGCGGCGGGATCTGCGGCTGGGCGACGAACGCCACGCCTCCGTCGCCGAAATCGGCAAGGCAGACGGCATTCCAGGTGCCGACCTCCGATGGCTCGCGCCCCTTCAGAAGCGAGGCGATGTTCTGCGCCGTGGCCGTCACCATGCTTTCGATCATGAAGCCGGTCTTCGGCACGCCGATCGGCACCGGCGTCGGTCCCATCGGGGGAATCGCCACGCCGACGCCCACGGCAAAGACGTTCCGGAAGGTCGGGTTGCGCTGATACTTGTCCACGAGGATGAAGCCGCGGGGGTTTGTCAGCCCCTCCACCCCGCGCACGGCAGGGACACCGCGAAAGGCCGGCAGCAGCATCGAGAAGGCAAAGGGCAGGTCATGCGGCCGCTTCACGCTGCCGTCCTCGGCGATCTCCTCGACATGCATCAGGCCGGCCTCGACCGATTTCAGCCGCGCATTGGTGATCCATTTGATGTGATGCTCCCGCATCTGGCTTTCGAGCAGGCCCTTGGTGTCGCCCACCCCGTCAAGACCGAGATGGCCGATATAGGGCTCCGAGGTCACGAAGGTCATCGGCACACGGTCGCGCACCTTCGCCTTGCGGAGCGCGGTTTCGAGGATGAAGAGGAACTCGTAGGCGGGGCCGAAGCAGCTTGCCCCCTGAGCCGCGCCCACGATCACCGGGCCAGGTTTTTCAACGAGTTGCCGGAAGGCGCGTTCGGCCTGAAGCGCGTGGTCGACATGGCAGACGGATTGGGTGTGGTGTTCCGGCCCGAAGCCCTCGATCTCGTCGAAGGCAAGGTCGGGGCCGGTGGCGATCACCAGATAGTCGTAGCTCACCGATTGCCCGTCGGTCAGCTCCACCCGGTTTTCGGCGGGATGCACCCGCGCCGCGCCCTGCGGCATCAGCGTGATGTCGCGGCGGCGCATGACCTCGGTGAGATCGACCTCGATCTCCTCCTGCTTGCGCCAGCCGACCGCCACCCAGGGGTTGGAGGGGACGAAGCTGTAGCTCGTTCCCTTGCTGATCACCGTCAGCCGGTCGCCCTGGCCGAGATGGTCTTTCATCTCGTAGGCCATGATGACCCCGCCAAGTCCTGCGCCGAGTACAACCACATGCGCCATTTCCGTCTCCTCCCCCTGATGTTGTCGATTCTCCGGGGCAGACTCCTCCGTCGCCCGTAAAGTATTCCGCCTTTAGAATGTGTATTGAATTCAGGAAATGCAATATGAAAAGATGAATATGTTTGGGAAGGAGAAAGGGGAGGGGCTGCGAACGGTGCAGAGGGGAGGTGAGGCGGCGCGGAGCCCCTGCGGGAGGGAAGAACGCGCGCAGGGCAGGGTCGTGCAATCCCCTGCCAGAGGACGGGATAGCGTAAAGCCGTTAAGCAATCGCAAACGGGGCTTTCCCCTACGCGCGCCCTGTCGGGTCAGGGCCAATCAACAGTCGGACGGAGGCGCCGAGCCCGTGCGGCGCCCCCTGCTTCCTTGTATTTTCTGTCTGAAAATATCCTGCGGAGAGGTCCGGCGGGGTGCAAAACCTCTCCGGCACCCCAAAGCTAGAGCTTCAGGGCAGCCAGGCGCTGGAAATAGGGCAGGGCCTGATCGGCAAGCCGCTGATAGTCGGCGGGAAGGTCGGGGAGCGGGCCTTCGGGGTCTTCGAAGCCGGAGGATTTGTGGACGGCATTGTACCAATGCGGCGCCCAGACCCCATCATAGGGCTTTGGCCCGACAGGCCAGTGCAGCATCGCTTCGGTAAAGGGGATGCCGAGGGCAGCGCAGAGTTTCCCCAAGGTTTCCCGTGGGTTGTCTCGTATATCGGCGGAATCCACCACCAGCGGCGCACGGCCGAGCCAACCCGCCACCTCGTCGAAGAGCTCCGCCTGCTGGACGAAGCCGATGTCGGCAAGGGTCGGCCCTTCGCGCTTCTTGGCATAGCTGGCCACCACCCGCGCCGGATGGCGGATCAGGAAGACATTCTCCATCTCCCGCAGGAAGCCGCGCGGAAATTCCGGGATCATGTGCAGCGTCATATGCTTCTGATAGGAAAGGGTTTTCCCATCCGCCACAGGCCCGATGCACCGCGCCGCGACCACCGCAGGATCGGTCGGCTGGGAGGCGATCACCTCCGCCGCCATCGGATGCGGAAGGCCCGTGGCCGCCAGATAGGCGCCGTAGAACGGCTCATCCACCACGGCGCAATCGCCCCGTGCGGCGAAGGAATAGAGCATCGCGGTCGAGAGGTTCCGCGGGCCGCTCCACATGGCTATTTTCATCGTCTTCCTTCCGTCTTCGCGGCGTCTTCTTTGCGTATGCGTTCCGTATGCGCTTTGTAACTACATCCGGCGGGGCCGGAGCGGCCTCAGCCGCCGACCATCGCCTTGTAAAGCCCGCGCAGCCGTTCGGTCATCGGACCCATCTGGCCGGTGCCGATCACCCGCCCGTCGATCATGCCCACCGGGGTCTGCGCGCCGAAGGTGCCGGTGAGGAAGGCCTCCTCCGCGCCATAGGTGTCCACGAGGGAGAAGTTGCGCTCGAAGACCGGGATGCCGTTGGCCTTGCACAGGTCGATCACCTTGCGGCGGGTGATGCCGTTCATGCAGTAGTCTCCGGTGGAGGTCCAAACCTCCCCCTTCCGCACGATGAAGAAGTTGCAGGCGTTGGTGGTGTTCACGAAGCCATGCACATCGAGCATCAGCGCCTCGTCCGCGCCGGCCTTTTCGGCAGCGATGCAGGCGAGGATGCAGTTGAGCTTGGAATGGGAGTTGAGCTTGGGGTCCTGGGTCATCGGCAGGCCGCGCAGATGCGGAACGGTGGCGAGCCGGATCGGCCGGGGGAGCTTCTGGCGGCTGTGCTCCATGATGATCACCATGGTCGGGCCGCGCTGGCTGAGCTTGGGGTGCTGGAAGGGCCGGGTCTTGACCCCGCGCGTCACCATCAGCCGCGCATGGGCGTCGGTTTCCATGCCGTTGGCCCTCTGCGTGTCATGGACGGCGGCGATGACCTGCGCGGGGGTGAGGCCGATGTCGAGGTCGATGGCCTTTGCCGCCTCGAACAGGCGCTCGATATGTTCGTCGAGGAAGCTCCAGCGGCCATTGTAGAGCCGGATCCCCTCCCAGACGCCATCGCCGAGCATGAAACCCGAATCGTAGACGGAGACCATGGCCTCGGCCTTTGGCACGATGCGGCCGTTGACGTAGATCAGGATGGCCTCGTTGCGGGCATCCTCTTCGGCCTGATGGGTGGAAACATGGTCGGTCATGGGGTCTCTTCCGGCGTCGGGGATCGGTTGGGTCAGGTCTAGCATCCCCGGCGGAGCGGCGTCATCAGGGGATTGGGGGAAGGCCGGCCGGCTTCTGCCGGATCGCCCGCCCCTCCCCCAAACAAAGGGGGGGCTGGCAAAGGGGCTGCGCGCGCGAGGGCCAACCGACTTTCGGCGGAACTTGCGCCCGGCTGTGACCCCGGAGGGGGTTTGCATCCCTCCGGGCCTCCCCGCAGGATATTTTCCAACCGAAAATGGAGGGGAAGGCGAGGCTATCCTTTCGGGTTGGCCACGCCCGGTGCTGAGGCCGGGTGGGCTTAATCCTCCGCCTCGTCCTCCGCCGATTGTGCGGCGAGAAGGCGCAGCAGGCGGTCCAGTTCCTTTGCCTGTTCTTCCCCCAGCATCCCGCGCAGGGTGCGGTCATAGGTCAGGGCGTGCTGGCCGAGGTCGTCGAAGATCCCCCGGCCCTTGTCGGTCAGCGACAGGATCTCCGCCCGGCCATCCTCGGCGCTGCGCTGGCGCGAGAGGAGGCCCTCGCCCTCCAGGGCGGAAACCGAGCGGCTGACCTTGGTTTTCTCGATATGGGAGATCTGGCAGATGCGGCTGGCCGTCATCGCCCCGAAGCGGCCGAGATTGGCCAGCACCCGCCATTGCGTCCGGGTCATGCCGTAGCGGCTGCGGTAGCTGGCCTGAAAGGAGCGGGAGGTCGCCTCCGCCGCCTGATTGAGCAGGTAGGGCAGGAAATGGTCGAGGTCGAAGGCGGGTTTGCCGCCCCGGTCGGTCTTGTCGCCCCCCGCTCCGTCCCCCGTCCCGTCCTGCATTGCGCCGCCTGTCTGGTGTCTGGCCAAGACTGGCACAGGCGGCGGCGGGTGTCACGGGGGGGAGCCGGTGAAGTCGGGGTTCGGCCCATTCCCTATATCCGGGGCGCAGGTTTTTCTTGACTTGGTTGCAAGTGCAACTATTAATTCTGCCCGACAGGCAGGCTCAAGGGAGGCAACCATGACCGCACTCGATTTGCCGAAAGGAATGATCCGCGCCGTTTCCATGGCCGGGCCACATGAGGGCTACATGCCCGGCTTCGGCAATGACTTCGAGACGGAGGCCCTGCCGGGCGCCCTGCCGCAGGGCATGAACAGCCCGCAGAAGTGCAATTACGGGCTTTATGGCGAGCAGCTTTCCGGCACGGCCTTCACCGCGCCCTCCCATCAGAACGAGCGGACCTGGTGCTACCGCATCCGGCCTTCGGTGAAGCACACGCATCGGTTCAGGAAGATCGCGGTGCCGGAGTGGACATCGGCGCCCTGCATCGACCCGGAGATCGTCAGCCTCGGCCAGTATCGCTGGGACCCGGTGGGGGTCCCCGATCAGCCCCTGACCTGGATCACGGGGATGCGGACCATGACGACGGCGGGGGATGTGAACACCCAGACCGGAATGGCGAGCCATATGTATCTGGTGAACCAGTCGATGCAGGACGAGTATTTCTTCTCCGCCGACGGGGAGCTGCTGGTCGTCCCGCAGGAGGGGCGGCTGCGGTTCTGCACCGAGCTTGGCATCATCGACCTTGAACCGAAGGAGATCGCCATCCTGCCCCGCGGGCTGGTCTATCGGGTCGAGGTTCTGGAAGGACCGGCGCGAGGCTTCGTCTGCGAGAATTACGGGCAGAAGTTCATGCTGCCGGGGCGCGGGCCGATCGGGGCCAACTGCATGGCGAACCGGCGGGATTTCAAGACCCCGGTGGCGGCTTTCGAGGACCGCGAGGTGCCGTCGCGGGTGGTGGTGAAATGGTGCGGGCAGTTCCATGAGACGCGGATCGGCCACAGCCCTCTGGACGTGGTGGCCTGGCATGGCAATTACGCCCCGGTGAAATACGATCTGCGGACCTATTGCCCGGTGGGGGCGATCCTGTTCGATCACCCCGATCCGAGCATCTTCACCGTGCTGACCGCGCCTTCGGGGGTCGAGGGGACGGCGAACATCGACTTCGTGCTGTTCCGCGAGCGCTGGATGGTGGCGGAAAACACCTTCCGCCCGCCGTGGTATCACAAGAACGTCATGTCCGAGATGATGGGCAATATCTATGGCGTCTATGATGCCAAGCCCAAAGGCTTCGTGCCGGGCGGGATGAGCCTGCACAACTGCATGTTGCCGCATGGGCCGGACCGCAATGCCTTCGAGGGCGCGTCCAATGCCGAGCTGAAGGCGGAGAAGCTGGACGAGACCATGAGTTTCATGTTCGAGACCCGCTTTCCGCAGCACCTGACGCGCTGGGCGGTGCAGGCAGGGCATTTGCAGGAGGATTACATCGACTGCTGGGGTTCGCTGGAGAAGAAATTCGACGGCACGCCGGGGGTGAAGTGACTGCCACCGGAGCAGGGGCGGGGACGGCGGGAGCGGGGGCCGGCCCCCGCGCCCCCGGGATACTTGTAAAGAGAAGAAAGCCGGGGGGCTGAAGGGCGTCCCCTGTGCAGCAGAGAGCCGGCGGAGGCGCGGCCGGGGACTGAAGCAGGGGGCCGCTCCGGGGAGTGGTCCGTCCGGCACGTTGCACGGCGGTGAGGGGCGGGGGTCCTTGCTGCCGGGCGGATGGGGCGGATTGAAGGATGGGGCCGGAGCTCTGCCGGGATGCCCTGATGTGGTGCGGCCCGGAAGGCGGAGTTTCGGGCGGGTTGGAATGGAAAGGAAGGGCCGAGGATGGCGTTGATCCGGTCATGGCTGGCGGCGGCGAATGTGCCGGAGGGGGAGTTCCCCCTCAACAACCTGCCCTGCGGGGTGTTCTCGCAGGCGGGGGGCGAGCCGCGCTGCGGGGTGGCGATCGGCGACAGGATTCTGGACGTGGCCGGGCTGGAGGAGGCGGGGCTGCTGGTGCTGGAGGGCGGGCCTTACCTCGACGTGCCGTTCTGGAACGACCTGATGGAGGCGGGGCCGGCGGTCTGGGCGGCGCTGCGGGCGCGGCTTGCGGCGCTTCTGGCGGAGGGGGCGGCGGAGCGGGCGGCGGTTGAGCCGTTCCTTGTGCCGATGGCAGGGGCGGAGTTGCATCTGCCCTTCCTCGTCAGCGAATACACCGATTTCTATGCCGGGCGGCATCATGCCACCAATGTCGGCACCATGTTCCGGGGGGCGGAAAATGCCCTGCCGCCGAACTGGCTGCACATTCCCATCGGCTACAACGGCCGGGCCTCTTCGGTGGTCGTCTCCGGTACGCCGGTCCGGCGGCCCTGGGGGCAGGTGAAGGGGCCGGAGGAGGCGATGCCGCGCTTTGCGCCCTCGGCCCGGTTCGATATCGAGCTGGAGATGGGCGCGGTGGTCGGCTGCGCCTCGGACGGGCCGGTGACGGTGGCCGAAGCCGATGCGATGATCTTCGGCTATGTGCTTTTGAACGACTGGTCGGCGCGGGACATCCAGGCCTGGGAATATCAGCCGCTCGGCCCCTTCCAGGCCAAGGCGACGGCGACGACGATCAGCCCCTGGATCGTGATGAAGGCGGCGCTGGAGCCGTTCCGGGTGGCGACGCCGCCGCGCGAGGTGCCGCTGCTGCCGCATCTGAGGGAGCCGGGGCCGATGCTCTACGACATCGCGCTTGAGGTCGGGCTGACCCCGGAGGGCGGGGCGGAGACGGTGATCAGCCGCACGAACTACGCGGAGATGTATTACTCCGCCGCGCAGCAGCTTGCCCACCACAGCACCTGCGGCTGCCCGATGAATGTCGGCGATCTTCTCGGCTCCGGCACGATTTCGGGGCCGGAGAAGCAGAGCCGGGGCAGCCTGCTGGAACTGAGCTGGGGAGGGAAGGAGCCGTTCCCGGTCGCGGGCGGCACCCGCAGTTTCATTCAGGACAATGACACCCTGACCCTGCGCGGGGCTGCGCGGGGGGCGGGATTCACCATCGGGTTCGGCTCGTGCAGCGGCAAGGTTCTTGCCGCGCTGGCCGACCCTTACGCACGATAAGGAACAGGACCATGGCCAAGGCGTTCGCATCGCAAGGCGATCTTGCGGAGAAGACAATCAGCTTCGTGGAGATCGGCGAGGGGCTTTATGCCTTTACCGCCGAGGGCGACCCGAATTCGGGGGTGATCATCGGCGATGAGAGCGTGATGGTCGTGGAGGCACAGGCGACGCCGCGGCTGGCGCAGAAGGTGATCGACTGCATCCGGGGGGTCACTGACAAGCCGATCTCCCATGTGGTGCTGACCCATTACCATGCGGTGCGGGTGCTGGGCGCTTCGGCCTTCGGGGCCGGGCAGGTCATCATGTCGGAGGCGGCGCGGGCCATGGTGGTGGAGCGCGGGCAGGAAGACTGGGACAGCGAGTTCCAGCGGTTCCCCCGGCTTTTCCAGGGGCATGAGAGCATCCCCGGCCTGACCTGGCCGACGACGACCTTTCAGGGCGCGATGAGCGTGTTTCTCGGCAAGCGGCGGGTGGACCTGCGCCAGCTTGGCCGCGCGCATACGGCGGGGGATGCGGTGATCCATGTGCCGGATGCCAATGTGATGTTCACCGGCGACATCGTGGAGGCCCATTCGGCCTGCTATTGCGGCGACGGCCATTTCGGCGACTGGGGCGCCACGCTGGAGGCGATCCGGGCCTATGACCTCGATGCCATCGCGCCGGGGCGGGGGGATGCGGTGATCGGGCGGGCGGCGGTCAATGCCGCGCTCGACCGGACGAAGGATTTCGTGGACAGCACATATCGGCCGGTGGCGCGGGTGGCGGCACGGGGCGGCAGCCTGCGCGAGGCGTGGCAGGCGATGCGGGCGGAATGCGATCCGAAGTTCCGCGACTATGCGATCTACGAGCACTGCCTGCCCTTCAACGTCGCCCGTGCCTATGACGAGGCGCGCGGCATCGACACGCCGCGCATCTGGACGGCGGCGCGCGACCTGCAGATGTGGGCGGATCTGCAGGGCTGACGGGGGCTTGGGGGAGGATGAAGGATATGGTCGAACGGCGCTATGAGCTGGCCTTTGAGCTTTACCCCTACCGGCAGGTGCCGGATCAGGCGGCGGAGGCGCCGGTGCGGCATCCCGTGGTGATCGTCGGCGGCGGCCCGGTCGGGCTTGCCACGGCGCTCGACCTCGGGCGGCGGGGGGTGCCGGTGGTGGTCCTCGACGACAACGAGGGGGCAGGGCTCGGCAGCCGGGCGATCTGCTTTTCCAAGCGCACGCTGGAGATCTGCGACCGGCTCGGCGCGGCGGAGCCGATGGTCGGCAAGGGGGTCGTGTGGAATGTCGGCAAGGTCTTTCACGAAGACCGCCTGCTCTACGAATTCAACCTTCTGCCGGAGGGGGGCCATGCGCTTCCGGCCTTCGTCAACCTCCAGCAGCCGTGGTTCGAGAAATTCCTGCATGACGCCATCCAGAAGGCCCGCTCCGGGGGGGCGCAGATCGAGATCCGGGGGCGCAACCGGGTCGATGCGGTGAGGCCGGCGGCGGATCACGTCGCACTGGAGATCGCAACGCCGGATGGCCCCTACAAGCTGGAGGCGGAGTGGCTGATCGCCTGTGACGGCGCGCGCAGCCCGTTGCGGGGGATGCTCGGCCTCGCCTTCGACGGGCGGGTGTTCGAGGACAATTTCCTGATCGCCGATGTGAAGATGACGGCGGATTTTCCGACCGAACGCTGGTTCTGGTTCGAGCCGCATTTCAAATCCGGCGATTCCGCCCTTCTGCACAAGCAGCCCGACGGGATCTGGCGCATCGACTTCCAGCTTGGCTGGAACATCGACCGCAAGGCGGAACTGGAACCGGCCCGCATCCGCGCCCGCGTCGATGCGATGCTGGGACCGGGGGTGGAGTATGAACTCGACTGGTGCTCCATCTACACCTTCCAGTGCCGCCGGATGGAGCATTTCCGCCACGGCCGCGTGCTGTTCGCCGGGGATGCCGCGCATCAGGTGTCGCCCTTCGGCGCGCGCGGCGCGAATTCGGGGATGCAGGATGCCGACAACCTCGGCTGGAAGCTGGCACTGGTGCTGGAGGGGACCGCGCCGGACAGCCTCCTTGACAGCTATGATGCCGAGCGGGTCCAGGGGGCGGAGGAAAACATCCTCAATTCCACCCGCGCCACCGATTTCATCACGCCGAAATCGCCGGTCTCGAAGCTGTTCCGCAATGCTGTGCTGGATCTGGCGGGGGATCTGCCCTTCGCGCGGGTGCTGGTGAATTCCGGGCGGCTGTCGCTGCCTTGCATCTATGACGGGTCCCGGCTGAACGGGCCGGATCATCCGGCCATGCCGGCGCGGAGCCGGCCCGGTGCGGTCTGCCCGGATGCGGCGCTGTCGGAGGGCTGGCTGTTGCGGAGCCTCTCCGATGGCTTCACCCTTCTGACCCTCGATGCCGAGGCCCCGGAGGAGATGGAAGCCCATGGCGTGCGGATGAAGCGGCTGGCGCTCACGGCGAAAGGGAATGAGCCCCTGCGGGAGCGCTATCTCGGCGGGGCGGCGGGGGCGGTCTATCTGATCCGCCCCGACCAGCATGTCGCGGCCCGCTGGGACGCTTTCGATGGCAGTGCCGTGCGGGCCGCCGTCGCCCGCGCCATCGGGAAGGAGTGAGGCCATGCTGATCACCACGCCGAACCTCGGCAATGCCGATGAGGCCTATGCCCGGCTGATCGCCGCGCATGACGGCCTGAGCGAGGAGGCCAGCCACGCGATGAACGCGCGGCTGGTGCTGATCCTGATGAACCATATCGGCAATGCCGCCGTGCTGGCGGAGGCCTTGCGCCTTGCCCGCCCGAAGGCCGATCAGCCGATATAGGCGCGCAGGGTTTCGGCCACGCCCCTTGACCACAGGCTTTCGAGCGCGGCCTTGAAGGCGGTGCGGAAGGCGGGATGATCGGCGGTCTCGCCATAGACATCGCGCAGGTCGAGCCAGGCCAGCGGTTCCTGCCGCGCGCGGCGGGCGAGGGGCTGCAACACGTCCCAGTTCGGATCGTTCGGCGCGATCTCCCGCCCGCTTTCGCTTTCGCCGTAGCAGTAACGGCACCAGAGCGCGGAGACGAGCGCCAGACCCTCCGGCACGCGGCCCATGGCCAGCACGTCACGCAGCGGCGGGACGATGAACTTCGGCTGGCGGTTGGAGCCGTCGAGGCAGAGCCGCCGTTCGGTATCGGCCACCTCGGGGTTGGAGAAGCGCCCGACGATCAGGTCGTAATAGGCGCCGAGGTCGGTATCCGGGACGGGGGCGACGGTCGGGATGATCTCCTCCCGCTCCACCTTGTCCAGGAGGCCGAGGATCAGGGGATGGGCCATGGCCTCATGCACATATTCGATGTCCAGAAGCCCACCCGGATAGGCGATGGTCGCATGGCCGCCGTTGAGGATGCGGATCTTCATCGCCTCATAGGCATGGACATGGGGGGTGAAGGTCACGCCGACCTTTTCGAGCGGCGGGCGCCCGGCGGGGAAATTGTCCTCCAGCACCCATTGGCGGAAGGGTTCGCAGGTGACGGGGACCGGATCGGCGACGAGGCCGAAGCTTGCGGCCATCTCGCGCTCACGCGGGCCGGTGGCGGGGGTGATGCGGTCCACCATGCCGTTCGGGAAGGCGACGGTCGCGTCCACCCAATCGGCGAGGGCGGGGTCGGAAAGGCGGGCGAGGCCGGCGACGGCGGCGCGGGTCACATGGCCGTTGCCGGGAAGGTTGTCGCAGGACATGACGGTGAAGGGCGGGGTGCCTGCGGCGCGCCGCGCCTTCAGTGCCGCAAGGATGGCGCCGAAAGCGGTGCCGGGCGCAGCGGGATTGGCGGCATCGGCCGCGATCTCGGCCGCGGTCGGGTCGAACTGTCCGGTGGCGGGATTGATGAAATAGCCCCCCTCCGTCACCGTCAGCGAGACGATGCGGATGGCCGGATCGGTCATGGCGGCGATCAGGGCGGCATTGTCGGGCTGCACCTCGATAAAGCCGGTCATCGCGCCGATGCGGCGGGCGGATTTGCCGCGCGGGTCCAGCTCGATCACGGTGGAAAGGCAATCCTGCGCCATCAGCGCCTCGCGCATCCGGGCGTCGCCCGCCCGCACGCCCGCACCGAGGATCGCCCAGTCATGGCCTTCCCCGAGGGCAAAGAGGTCGTCGAGATAGACCGCCATATGGGCGCGGTGAAAATTGCCGAGGCCGATATGGACGATGCCGGGGGTAAGCCGGCTGCGGTCATAGGCGGGAAGCGAGGGGGCGGGAAGCGCGGGAGTATTCATGTCAGGCCATCCAGTTGCCGCCGTCCACGCCGAAGCATTGGGCGACGATGTAATCCGCCTCGGGCGTGGCGAGAAAGACCGCCATGCCGATCAGGTCCTGCGCCGTCCCCATCCGCCCGAAAGGCACGGCGGCGCCGACGACGCGCTTCTTCTCGCCCAGCGGGCGGTTCTCGTATTTCGCAAAGAAGGCGTCCACGCCATCCCAATGCTCGCCGTCCACCACGCCGGGGGCGATGGCGTTGACGTTGATGCCATGAGCGATGAGGTTCAGCCCCGCGCTCTGGGTCAGGCTGATCACGGCGGCCTTGGTGGCGCAATAGACGGCGACCAGGCTTTCGCCCCGCCGCCCCGCCTGCGAGGCCATGTTGATGATCTTGCCGCCCTCCCCGCGGGCGATCATGTGCCGCGCCGCCGCCTGCATGGCAAAGAGCGTGCCGGAGACGTTGACGGCAAAGAGCCGGTCGTAATCGGCGCGGGTGATCTCGGCGAGCGGCGCGGCGGAGAAGAGCGCGGCATTGTTGACGAGGATGTCGAGCTTGCCCATGTGGCTGACGGCTTCGGCAAAACCCGCGTCGATGCTGTCCTGACGGGTCACATCCATCTGAAGCGCATGGGCTTTCGGGCCAAGCTCGGCCACGGCGCGGGCAAGCGCCTCGGCGTTGATGTCCGCAAGCGCGACTTCCGCCCCCTCGGCGATATAGGCGCGGGCGAATTCGAAACCGATTCCGCGGGCGGCGCCGGTGATCAGGGCGGTCTTTCCGGCCAGTCTCATTTCAGCGCCTTTCCGTCCGGTCCGAAGCGGTGGAGCTTGTCGGCCTGCGGGCGCAGCGCGATGCTGTCGCCGTGGCGCTGGGGGATCTCGCCCGAGCCGCGCACGGTCAGGGTGCCGATGCCCTCGACATTCACCTTGAGGAAGGTGTCGGAGCCGAGATGTTCCGACAGGCCGACGACGCCCCGCCAGGGGCCGTCCTCCACGATGTCGATGTGTTCGGGTCGGATGCCGAGGGTGGTGGCGCCCACCTGTTCCGCCGCGGCGCCGCCCAGGAGGTTCATCTTCGGGCTGCCGATGAAGCCCGCGACGAAGGTGTTCGCCGGGGCGCGGTAAAGCTCCAGCGGCGAGCCGACCTGCTCGATCCGCCCGGCGTTCAGCACCACGATCTTGTCGGCCATGGTCATCGCCTCGACCTGATCATGGGTCACATAGATCATCGTGGTCTTGAGGGTCTGGTGCAGCTCCGAAATCTCCTGCCGCATGTTGACGCGCAGGGCGGCATCGAGGTTCGACAGCGGCTCGTCGAAGAGGAAGGCCGCCGGTTCGCGCACGATGGCCCGGCCGATGGCGACGCGCTGGCGCTGTCCGCCCGAAAGCTGGCCGGGGCGGCGGTCGAGGTAGTTCGTCAGGTTCAGCACCTTGGCGGCATTGGCCACCCGCTTTTCCGCCTCTGCCGGGTCCATGCCCGCCATCTTGAGCGGGAAGAGGATGTTCTTCTTCACCGACATATGCGGGTAGAGCGCGTAGCTCTGGAAGACCATGGCCAGCCCGCGTTTGGCCGGGGGCAGGGTGGTGGCATCCTTGCCGTCGATCTCGATGGCGCCGGAGGTCGTATCCTCCAGCCCGGCGATCAGGCGCAGCAGGGTGGACTTGCCGCAGCCCGAAGGCCCGACGAAGACCACGAATTCCCCGTTTTCGATGGAGAGGTCCAGCGAGGGGATGACATCCACCTCGCCAAAGGATTTGCGGACGTTGGAGAGCGTTATCTTTCCCATGGGAACCTCACTTCACCGCGCCGAAGGTCAGGCCGCGGACGAGTTGCTTCTGGCTGAACCAGCCAAGGATCAGGATCGGGGCGATGGCCATGGTGCTGGCTGCGCTGAGTTTGGCGTAGAAGAGACCCTCCGGCGACGAATAGCTGGCGATGAACTGCGTCAGCGGCGCGGCCTTGGAGGTGGTCAGTTGCAGGGTCCAGAACGCCTCGTTCCAGGCGAGGATGATGTTCAGGAGCATGGTGGAGGCGATGCCGGGAACCGCCATCGGCGTCAGGACATAGAGGATCTCGGAGCGCAGCGAGGCGCCGTCCATCCGGCTGGCTTCGAGGATCTCGCCGGGGATTTCCTTGAAGTAGGTGTAGAGCATCCAGATCACGATGGGCAGGTTGATCAGCGTCAGCACGCCGACAAGGCCGATGCGGCTGTCGAGAAGGCCGAGATCGCGGAACATCAGATACATCGGCACGAGGACGCCCACGGCGGGCATCATCTTGGTCGAAAGCATCCACATCAGCAGATCCTTCGTCCGCTTGCCCGGCACGAAGGCCATGGCCCAGGCGGCCGGAATGGCGATCAGGAGCGCCAGCAGGGTGGAGCCGAGCGACAGCACCACCGAATTCCAGAAGTGGAGCGCGTAGTTGGAGCGGGCCTGCACCTCGCCATAACTTTCCAGCGTCCAGGGCGAGGAGAGCATGGCCAGCGGCGCCTTGATGGCATCGCCCTCGGATTTGAAGCTCATCAGGATGGTCCACAGGATCGGGAAGAAGATCACGATCCCGATGAGCCATGCCGCGATGGTGACGACGGCCTTGCGGGTCTGTGTGGTTTTACGGGCCATGTTCATGCATCCAGATTCTTGCCGATCATCCGCATCAGGAAGAAGGCAACGATGTTGGCGAGGATGACGGCAACGATGCCACCGGCGGACCCGCCGCCCACGTCGAAATTCAGCAGCGACTGGGCATAGACGAGATAGGGGATGTTGGTCGAAGCCGTGCCGGGGCCGCCGTTGGTGGTCACGAGGATCTCGGCAAAGACCGACAGCAGGAAGATCGTCTGGATCAGCACGACCACGGTGATGGAGCGGGTCAGGTGCGGCACGGTCAGATACCAGAACCGCGCCAGAACCGAGGCGCCATCCATCTCCGCCGCTTCCTGCTGCTCGCGGTCCAGCGATTGCAGGGCGGTCAGCAGGATCAGCGTGGCGAAGGGCAGCCAGCTCCAGGCGACGATCAGGATGATCGAGGCGAGCGGCGCCTGCGACAGGAAGTCGAAGGGCTGGAGGCCGAGCGATTTGGCGATATGGGCGAAGACGCCGTTCACGGGGTTCATGAACATGTTCTTCCAGACGAGCGCCGAAACCGTGGGCATCACGAAGAAGGGCGCGATCACCAGCACCCGGACGATGCCCTGCCCCCAGAAGGGCTGGTCGAGCAGAAGCGCAAGGGCGATGCCTCCGAAGACGGTGATGACCAGCACGCCGACGACGAGGGTGACGGTGTTGATCAGCGCATCCCAGAAGGCGGCATTGGTCAGGAAGTAGTAGTAATTGTCGAAGCCCGCGAAGGTTTCCATGCCGGGGTTCAGCAGGTTGTAGCGCAGGAAAGAGAAATAGATCGTCATGCCCAGCGGCACGATCATCCAGAGAAACAGCAGGATGACGGCGGGGGAGACCATGAGGCGCGCGGCTGTCCGGGAATGCTCGGTGGCCATGGCGGGTCCTTCGGGAAAGGGGGCGGGAAAGGGGAAACCGGGGCCGCCATGAGGGGCGGGCCGGAGAAAAGCGGCAGGGCCAGTCGGGAGGCCAGCCCTGCCAGGGAGGACCGCTTACTTGATGTAACCGGCTTTCGTCATTTCGGTCTTGACCAGTTCCTGCGCCGCGGCGAGAGCGTCATCCGCCGAGGTGCTGCCGGCAAGCGCCGCCGAGAACTGCTGGCCGACCGCCGTTGCGAAGCCCTGGAATTCCGGGATCGCCACGAACTGCACGCCGGTATAGGGAACCGGGTCCACGGTGGGATGGGTCGGGTCCGCCGCGTTGATGCTGTCCAGCGTCATCTTGGCGAAGGGGACCTTCGCATATTCCGGGTTCGCATAGAGCGAGGCGCGGGTTCCCGGAGGCACGTTCGCCCAGCCTTCCTTGGAGGCGACGAGTGCGGCATAGTCCTTGTTGGTCGCCCAGTTGATGAAGGCCTTCGCCGCATCGACCTTCTGCGAGCCGGCCGGGATCGCCAGCGACCAGGCCCAGAGCCAGTTGCCGCGCTTGCCGAGGCCGTTGTCCGGCGCAAGCGCGAAGCCCACCTTGTCGGCCACGGTCGAATCCTTGCCCGTCACGAAAGAGGCCGCCACCGTGGCGTCGATCCACATCCCGCAATGGCCTTGCTGGAAGAGCGCCAGATTCTCGTTGAAGCCGTTGTTGGAGGCACCGGGCGGGCCGTAGTTGTTCATCAGGTCGAGGTAGAAATCGAGCGTGTCCTTCCACGGCTTCTGGTCGAACTGCGGGTTCCAGTTCTCGTCGAACCACTTCGCGCCAAAGGAGTTGGACATGGCGGTCAGGAAGGCCATGTTCTCGCCCCAGCCGGCCTTGCCGCGCAGGCAGATGCCGTATTGCTCTTTCGACTTGTCGGTCATCGCGGCGGCCGCGGTCTTGATGTCGGCCCAGGTGGGCGCGTCGGGCATGGTCAGGCCGGCGGCTTCCATCAGGTCCTTTCGATACATCACCATCGAGCTTTCGCCGTAGAAGGGCGAGGCATAGAGGTTGCCGTCGACGGTAAGGCCGCCTGCGATCGCTGGCAGCAGATCGGCGGCGTCATAATCCGCCGGCAGGTCGTTCAGCGAGACGAGCCAGCCGGCCTTGCCCCAGATCGGAACCTCGTAGGTGCCGATGGTCAGCACGTCGAACTGGCCGCCCTTGGTGGCGATGTCGGTGGTGACTTTCTGGCGCAGGACGTTCTCTTCCAGCGTGACCCATTCGACCTTGATGTCGGGGTTCTTGGCGTAGAAATCGTCCATCAGCCCTTGCATACGGATCATGTCGCCGTTGTTCACGGTGGCGACGGTGATCGTGGTTTCGGCATTTGCGGCACCCATCAGGGTAAGCAAAGCCGTCGCGCCCAAGAGCGCGCGAATGGTGGTGGTCATCAGTATCCTCCCTCGGCAGCGAATGAGCATTTCATCGCTTGGTGGGCAATTACTCATACACGGACCCGTGTCGTCAAGCCCCCTCTTCCGCTGCACCTGCGAAGAGATCAGCGGGCCAGAAGCGCCCTTGCCGTGGGCTCGTCCGTGACCAAGCCATTGATGATGTGGGATTTCAGCGCCGCAGCGATGGCCGGCACCTTGGAGGGTCCGGCGGCGATGCCGATGGCGGGCCGATCCAGACCGGGCATGACGCGGACCCCGCCCGTGCGGCGGTTGGTGCCGACATCGAGGTAGATCCCCGACGAATCATAGACCCAGCCGGCGACCTCGCCGACCGCCCCCGCCGCCTGCATCTCATCGAGCTCGGCGCGGGTCACGAAACCGTCCGCCAGAAGCGGCGCGTCGTTCGACATCTGCCCGACGCCGACGAAGTTCACATCCGCCGCCCGCGCCAGATCGACGACCTTGCGGACCGGGCCGAGCGCGTGAAAGGCCAGATTCTCCTCCGGCGTGGTGGAGATCACGGGGACGGGCATGGGGTAATGCGGCGCACGCACCTTGTCGGCGATCCGCATGACGACATCGAAGAAGCTCGCCGAGCCATCCGGGGCGATATTGCCGATCAGCGAGACGAGGCGGTGCTGCTCGGCCACCATCGGCTCAAGCGCATCGACCATGCCGCGCAGCGCCCTCCCGGTGCCGAGGGCTATCACCGAGGGCTCCGCCATCCGCAGGAACCGCTCCAGCTCCATCGCCGCGGCGGGGGAGATCGCCCTCACCGGGTCCGCCCCGGCGCCAAGACCGGGGGCGACGCGGCAGCGGGTCAGGCCGAAACGGTCCACCAGCGCCGCCTCCAGATCGAGGCAGGCGCCGATCCGGTGGTTCAAACGCACATGGATCAGCCCTTCGGCCATGGCCCGGCTGACCAGCCTTTGCGCCCGTTGGCGGCTGACGCCCAGTTCGGAGGCGATCTGGTCCTGGGTCATGCCGCCGACATAGTAGAGCCAGCCGGCGCGGGCGGCTTCGTCATGCAGGCTCGGTTCGGTGTCTATGCGGCTCATGGGGAGACTTTCAGGGCAGGGTCGATCCGGTAGAAATCCGCGAAGGAGGAAAAGCGCAGATGGGGCCGGGCGTCTTCCGGTTCTTCCGGCAGGTCTTCGGCCATATGGCTGCCGCCGACGAAGCGCCAGACGGTCATGCCCGCCGCCAGCCCGGCGCGGATGCCGTTCAGGCTGTCTTCGATGACGAGGCAGCGCGCGGGCGCTGCGCCCATCGTGCGGGCGGCAAATTGAAAGAGGTCGGGGGCGGGTTTGCCATGGGCAACCATGGTGGAGGTGAAGAGCCCCGCCCCGATCAGCTCCGCCAGCCCGACGATTTCAAGCGAGCGTTGCGCCCGGCGCGGGCTGGAGGAGGTGGCGACGCAGAAGGGCAGGCGCAGCCCCTCCAGTACGTCGCGGACATGGGGCATGATCCGAAGCCCGGTTTCGAAGGCGGCCAGCAGGCGGTTGCGGTATTGCTCCTCGAAGGCGGGCGGCAGGTCCAGCCCGAACTCCCGCCGGATCTGCGCCATCACCGTCGGATAGCTGCGGCCCAGAAAATGCCGGGACACATAGGCGAGGTCGATATGGACGCCGAGCCCGGCCAGTTCCTCGATCAGCATCCGGGCAGAGATGATCTCGCTGTCGATCAGCACCCCGTCACAATCGAAGATCACAAGATCGAACATCGGAAGTCCCTGAGGCCGCCTGCCCCTTGCGCCCTGACCATCGGCGCTTCGCCGGGCTGCGTAAAGGGGGGGTGCCGCGGGTTTTTGCGGCGGCCGGGGTTCCATTCTTTGCCGATCTGGCACACGGAGCGGAGATTCCCATTGCCTGCGCGCCATTTCGCTCCACATTACAGGTTCGGTTTGTTGATGAGTGGACAGATGGCCCCCATGATCACGGCTCAGACGGAACGCGGTCCGGACGGCTCGCCCCGGCGGATCACGCTGCCGCGGCTGGCCACCATCGTTGCCGTCGCGGCGGTTCTGGCGCTGGCGCAGGATGTGTTCCTGCCGCTGGCGATCGCCATGCTGATCGCCTTTGCCCTGTCGCCTCTGGTCGATGCGCTGCGCCGCCGGGGCCTGCCGATGCTGTGGTCGGTGCTGGTGGTGGTGGCGCTGGCCTTCTGCGCCATCGCCTTCTTCCTGCTGGTGGTCATGGGGCAGCTGGCCGAGCTCGCCCAGAACATGCCGACCTTTCAGGCCAATATTCTCGCCAAGCTCGAAAGCCTGAAATCGGCGGGGGACGGCAGCGGCATCGCCTCGCGCCTGTCGGGGATGATTGCCGCGATCAATGCCGAGATCGGCTCCGCCTTTGCCAGCGGCGAGGGGGCGGAGAATGCGCCGATGGCGGTGGAAGTGGTCGAGCGGACCAACATCCTGCAAATGCTTCAGGATCTGGTGCTGCCGGTGATCAGCCCGGTGGCGACGGCGGGGCTTGTCGTCGTGGTCGTGATCTTCATGCTCTTGGAGCGCGAGCAGCTGCGCGACCGCTTCATCCGGCTTGTGGGGTCGAACGACATCCACCGCACCACGCAGGTGCTGGAAGATGCCGGCTCCCGCGTGACCAACTATCTGCTGATCCAGCTTCTGGTGAACATCATCTATGCGGTTCCCATCGGCATCGGCCTCTGGCTGATCGGGGTTCCGAATGCGACGCTCTGGGGGATGCTGACGCTGGTGCTGCGTTTCGTTCCCTATATCGGCTCGGCGCTGTCGGCGGCCTTTCCGCTGTTTCTGGCCTTTGCCGTTTCGCCCGACTGGTCGGCCGTGCTGTGGACGGCGGGGCTGTTCATCGCGGTGGAGCTGATCACCTCCAACGTGGTGGAGCCCTGGCTTTACGGCTCGCGCACCGGGGTCAGCCCGCTGGCCATCATCGTGGCGGCGATCTTCTGGACCTTCCTCTGGGGGCCTCTCGGCCTTGTGCTATCGACGCCGCTGACGGTGTGCCTCGTTGTGCTCGGCCGCCATATCCCGCAGTTCGAGCTTTTCGACATCCTGTTCGGCGATGAGCCGCTGCTGACCCCTTCGGCGCAGCTTTACCAGCGGCTGCTGGCGGGGGATGCCATCGAGGCGACCTTCCGCGCCGAGGAGGCGCTGGAGGAGGAGGATCTGGCCGACTACTACCAGAGCACCGCCATTCCCGCGCTGCTTCAGGCCCAGAACGACCGCGATCGCGGCGTGCTGACCCGCGCGCAGGAGGAGCGGCTTGCCGGGGTGGCGCAGACCATGGTGTCGAATCTGGCGGAAACCGTGGCCGAAGAAGTCGAAGAGGCCGTGGCCGGAACGGAGGGCGGGGCGGAGACCTTGCCGGGCAAGGGTTTCCGCATCGCCGTCGTCGGCGGCCGCTGGGACATCGACGATGTGTCGGCCGCGATGCTCGCCCAGCTTCTGCAGGTGGAGGGCGCCACGGCCCGCGCCCATCCCCATGGCGATCTGGCCCCGGCCCGCATGGCCGCCCTTGAGGCCGGGGCCTGCGACTGCCTGATCCTGTGCTTCCTCGACCCGGCCCCGACCCGCGCCTCGCTGCTGCATGTGCGGCGGCTGAAGCAGGCGGCCAAGGGGCTGCGGGTCGGCGTCGTCGTCTGGCAGATGCCGGCGGGCGCGGTCACGGAGGAGGAGGATCGCGCCATGCCTGATCTTTCCCCCGAGAAACGCAAGGAAATAGAAGAGATCGGCGCTGACTTCGTGGCTACGGATTTCGATGCCGCGATGGAACAGGCCCTCACCCGCGCCGAGCCTCGCAAGGTTCCCGCACCGACCAAACCCACCCCCCGCAAGCGCAAGACCGCTGCGGCGACCTGACTGGAAAGGACAATCGACATGGCCAGAACGCCCCGCTCCGCCGTTGAGGAAACGCTGGAAGGCATCGACCCCAAGGCGACAGCCGATCTTCAGGCGCAGATCGACAGTCTGAAGGGAGATATTTCCGAAATCCTCGCCACGCTGAAGAAGCTCGGCTCCGCCACGATGGAGGCGGCGGAAGAGGAAGGCGCCGAACGCCTTGCCGCGCTGCGTGCGCGGGTTGGCGATGCGGTGGACAGCGCCCGCAGCCGGATCAGCGACGGCCTCGGCGAGGCGCGGGCGCGGCTCGACAGCGGGCTTGGCGATGCCCGCGCCAAGGTTGCCGACACCCGGCACGACATCGAGGATTACGCGCAGCGCAAGCCCGTGCAGGCCATGGGCATCTCCGCCGGGATCGGGTTGCTGATCGGTCTGGTTCTGGCGCGGAGGTAGGGATGTCCGCGCCTTTGTCGCTGGTCTCCACCCTTGTCCGGCTGTCGCTGCGTGACACGCGGCGACGGCTGTTCCGGACGGCGCTTTTCGGCGGTCTGGCGGCGGGGCTGGCGCTGATCGCGCTTCTCTGCCTCGGGCTGGCGCTGTGGCTCTGGCTATGCACGAAGATGACGCCGATCCATGCGGCGCTGGTGCTGGCCGGAGTGTCGGCGGTACTGGCGCTGATCGCCGGGCTCTGCGCGGCGCTGAACGCGCGGAGCCGTTCGCCCTTGCAGCGCGAGCTGGGCGATCAGGCGGTGGCGCTGAAGACCGCGCTCAAGGCCGATCTGGCGGAGGTTCCGGTGGGGCTGCCGCTGGCCGGGGCGGGGCTTCTGGGCCTCGTGCTGGGGCTGAAGCTGTTCGGGAAGTGAGAGGGCTGCCTCGGGCGGATCAGGGAACGCATTGCGTTTGCCCGCCCGCGTGGGAACGGCTCCGCTGGACCGCCGGTCTCGCAAAACGTCAGAGGCCGGCTCCCGCCCTTCGGGGGGCGGGGGCCGGCCGGCCCTTGGGGCCACTGGCGGAGGGTTGCACGTTCATCGCATGGCAGAGGCGGTGGCCGCTGCCGGATCGGGCGGCCTTCCCCCTCCCTGCCCCATGCAGGGAGGGGATCGCCATTGGGTGAGGCTGCGCGTGGTGGCGGCCCCGGAGGGGTCTTGCACCCCTCCGGACCTCCCCGCAGGATATTTGAGGCAAGATGAAAAGAGGCGCGTAAGCGTGCGCTTTCCGGTCTGGCTGTCGATTGGTTCCGGGGTGGAAGCGGCGCTTGCGTAAGGCGCTCCGTTGCCGTTCCGGCCCCCTTTGTCGGGGAGGGGTTGCCCCTAGCCTGCCGGCACCACGTCCACCGATTGCTTGCTCGTCTGGTCGCCGGAGCCGCGCAGGATGCCCTTGATCGGCGGCACGTCCGAATAATCGCGGCCATGGGCGACGGTGATGTGGTCGGCATCGGCCATCTTATCGTTGGTCGGATCGAATTCCAGCCAGCCCGCCTCCGGGCCGCACCAGGCCCGCACCCAGGCGTGCATCGCATCCGCCCCTTCGAGCCGCGGCTTGCCGGGCGGCGGCAGGGTCCTGAGGAAGCCGCTCACATAGCCTGCCGGAATCCCGAGACCGCGCAGGCAGGTGATCAGGATATGCGAGAAATCCTGACAGACGCCCTGACGCAGTTCGAAGGCCTTTGCGGCGGGGGTGTCCACCGTCGTCGCCTTGGCGTCGAAGCGCATGTAGCCATGCAGCGCCCGGCCCACGGCAATCACCGCCTCGGCCGTGGTCAGGCCGGGGTGCAGGGCCGCGCGGGCGAAGGCCGCCATCCCCGCATGGCGCGGCACCCGCACCGAGGGCGACAGGAAATGCAGCGGCGATCCCGGTGAGAGATCGGCGGTCCGCGACAGCGCCTCCGGCAGGGCGGCGAGCGGCAGGGAAGGACCGGCGGGCGCGGGGGCAAGACGCTCCACCCGCGCCTGAAGGGTCAGGGCCACGCCTTCATGCGGGGCGCGCAGCGCGAATTCCGTTACCGGATTGCCGAAGAAATCGCTGCGGTCCACCCGCTCCTCCGGCTGGGGCGCAAGGGAGAGAAGGCCCGCGATCACCCGCTGGCCGCCGCCCTCCATCGGCATCACGCAGGCCAGATGGCGGCCGTTCACCGCCGGGCTCGCGTAATCATAGGTGATGCGGAGCTTGATGTCGTAGATCATGGGGGTCAGTGCATGAAGGTCGCGTTCAGCGCCAGCGACAGATCGAGGATGCGCCCCTGCAAAAGCCGCAGCGCCCCGGTATCGAGGCTGGCGACGGAATGGAGCGCCAGATCGGTTTGAAGCGCCAGCACCCGCCGCTGGAAATCGCTGAGCGTGCCGCCGGAGCCGCCGGTGATCTCATCCACCCGCTTGCGGATCACGTCGAGATGGAAGCGCACGGCGCGCGGGTTGGATTCATCGAGCGCCAGAAGGTCGATCACCGAGGCGCGGCTGGTGATCACCGCATAGCGCTGCCGGTGGACCATGAGGCTGTCGCCGACCTCGATGGCCAGTTCGAGCGCCCCTTCCGCCGCCGCCGGATCGGCGAGCACCGCGAGAAGGTCGGTCATCATCGCCGCCCGTTCGAGAGAGCGTCCGATGGTCAGGAACTGCCAGCCCGCCGCGCGGTACATGTTCTCATGCACCAGCCCGGAAAATCCGGCGATCTTGCGGAGCATCACGCTCATCACCAAAGCCGCATCCATGCCGGTTTCGGCGGTGCGGGCGATGCGGGACATGGATTTCTCCATATCCTTCAGCGCCGCCCATCCATCGACGGAAAAGCGGTCGCGGATCTGGCTGGCCGAATAGACGGCGGAACCGAGGGTGGCCTGCAAGCCTTTCGGCAGCGGCTCCTTCGGGTCGATGCCATAGGTGGCCAGTCGCGCCCGCAGCGCGGTGAGGAGCGGGCGGCTCGCGGCCTCGTGCAGGCGGCTGTTGTAGGCACGCAGGAGGCGCAGAAGCCCCTCCGTCCGCTCCGTATAGCGGCCGAGCCAGAAGAGGTTGTCGGCGGCCCGGCTCGGCAGGGGGCCGGGTTCGGCGCGCAGGAAAGGACCGGCGACCGGACCGAGCATAGTGACGGGTTCGACCGGGGCGGGACTGATCACCCAGACATCGGCGACCGAGCCGCCGTTCCGCATCGAGATCGCGGTGGTATCGGCGGAGGAGCCGATGCGGGCGAAGCCGCCGGGCATCACCTCCCAGCCGCGGGAGGTGCGGGCGAGGAAGACGCGGATGGTCATCGGGCGCGGCACGAGGGCGCCGTCCTCGTAGACGGGGGTGGTGGAGAGCGTCACCAATTCCTTGCCCATCAGCCCCGCGGCATTGTCGGTCAGCCAGTCGTGCAGGTCGGCATCGTCGCCGGCCTGCGCCCCTCCTCCCCGCATCTGCCCGCCGATGGCATGGCGGGCGGAGGTTTCATAGGGCATCCGGGTGGACATGGCCGGGCCGATCATCATGCGCCCGGCATTGGCGCGGACATGGGCCAGCTCCCCCGGCTGGCCGCACCACCATGTCGCCACATTCGGCAGGCTGAGCGGGCGGCCGGTCTGCACCTCGGAAATGGCGGGAAGGAAGGCCATCAGCGCCTGCGTCTCCAGCACGCCGACGCCGAGCGCGTTGACCATGGCGACATGGCCCTGCCGCACCGCCGACAAAAGGCCGGGCGTGCCGAGCTGGCTGTCCTCGCGCAGTTCCAGGGGATCGGCCCAGATCCCGTCCATCCGCCGCCAGAGCACATCGACGGGCGCCAGCCCCTTCACCGTGCGGATGCGGAGCTGGCCGTTCTCCACCGTCAGATCCTCGCCTTCCAGCAGCGAAAGGCCGAGATAGCGGGCGATATAGGCCTGTTCGTAATAGGTGTCGGTCAGAGGGCCGGGGGTGAGGATGCCGACGCGGGAGGCGGGATCGCACCGCAGCCGGTCGAGCGCATCGCGGAAGGAGCGGAAGAAGCCCGCAAGCCGGTGGACATTGGTGCGGTTGTAAAGATCGGGGAAGACGCGGGTGGTCGCCACCCGGTTTTCAAGCGCGAACCCGGCGCCGGAGGGGGCGTCGGTGCGGTCCGACAGCACCCACCAGCGGCCATCCGGGCCGCGCCCGATCTCGAAGGCCATGAAATGCAGGAAATGGCCGGAGCGCGGCACGACGCCGACCATGGGCCGCAGCCATTCGGGGTTTTCGGCGATGAGGGGGGCGGGCAGATGGCCTTCCGCCACCAGCCGGTTCGGGCCGTAAAGGTCGGCCACCACCTGTTCCAGCAGGTCGGCCCGCTGGATCAGCCCGGCTTCGATCGCCCGCCATTCCTGTTCTGGCAGCAGGATCGGCACCGGGCTGAACGGCCAGTCGCGGGTGGCGATGGTCGGATCGCCGTATTTGCGGAAGAACACCCCGGCATCGGCCAGATGCTGTTCGCCGCGGGCGAAATCCTGCGCGACCTCGGCAGGCGCCAGGGCGGAGAGATGGGCGATCAGCCCCTCCCATCCCGGCCGCATGAACCCGGCAGCATCGACCAATTCGTCCGGCACGCCCGGAAGCGGCTGGTAGCGGTCGAACAATCTGCTGTCCTGGGGCTTGGCTCTTGCCTTGCGGACCATCAGATCCCCGGAGCGCGGCGCAGGTCTAGGGTCATCGGGAACTCGGGATGCGGGATTTCGGTCTGCAACGGATAGGAACCCGCAGTATGGCCCCATGGCTCGAAGCGGGCAAGGCGGCGCGCTTCGGCTTCGTTTGCATTGACGGGGAAGGTGTCATAATTGCGCCCGCCGGGATGGGCGACGTGATAGGTGCAGCCGCCAAGGGCGCGGCCCGTCCAGCGGTCGTAGATGTCGAAGGTCAGCGGCGCGTTGACCGGCAGCACCGGATGCAGCGCCAGCGGCGGCTGCCAGGCCTTGTAGCGCAGGCCCGCGACCGCAACCCCGGCCCCCACGGCCTGCAAGGGCAAAGCGCGGCGGTTGCAGGTGACGGTATAGCGCGTGGGATCGGCGGCGGTCAGCTTCGCCTGCAACCGCTCCACCGAGCTGTCGGTGTAGCGCACCGTGCCGCCGATGGCCCCGGTCTCGCCCATGACATGCCAGGGTTCGAGCGCCTGGCGGAGTTCCAGCTTCACCCCCTCCACCTCGATCTCGCCGCAGAAGGGGAAGCGGAACTCGGCCTGTGCCTCGAACCACGCGGGATCGAGCGCGAAACCGTGGTGGCGCAGATCGGTCAGCACGTCGAGGAAATCGGCCCAGACGAAATGCGGCAGCATGAAGCGGTCGGCGAGCTGCGTTCCCCAGCGGGTGAGATTGCCCTTGAGCGGCGCCTTCCACATCCGCGCGATGATCGCCCGGATCAGGAGCTGCTGGGCAAGGCTCATCCGCGCATTGGGCGGCATCTCGAAGCCGCGGAATTCCACAAGGCCGAGCCGCCCGGTCGGGCCGTCGGGGGAATAGAGCTTGTCGATGCAGATCTCTGCCCGGTGGGTGTTGCCGGTCACGTCGATCAGAAGATTGCGGAAGAGCCGGTCCACCAGCCAGGCCGGCGGGGCCATCCCCTGACCGGGCAGCGGCACCTGCGCGAGGGCGATTTCCAGTTCGTAAAGCGAATCCATCCGGCCTTCGTCGATCCGGGGTGCCTGGCTCGTCGGGCCGATGAAGAGGCCGGAGAAAAGGTAGCTGAGCGCCGGGTGGCGCTGCCAGTAGAGCACGAGCGAGGCGAGAAGATCGGGCCGGCGCAGGAAGGGGCTGTCGGCGGGGGTGATGCCGCCCACGACCACATGGTTGCCGCCGCCGGTGCCGGTATGCTTGCCGTCGATCATGAACTTGTCGGCGCCGAGCCGCATCTGGCGGGCTTCCTCATAGACGGCTTCGGTGGTGGCCACGCAATCTTCCCAGCTGTGGGCGGGGTGAATGTTCACCTCGATCACGCCGGGATCGGGGGCGACGCGGATCACGTTCAGCCGGGGGTCGTTCGGCGGGCCGTAGCCCTCGATATGCACGGGGAGGTTTTGCGCGCGGGCCGCAGCTTCGGCGGCGGCGACGAGTTCCAGATAATCCTCCACCCGTTCGACCGGGGGCATGAAGATGCAGAGCCGGCCATCGCGGGCCTCGACCGAAATGGCGGTGCGGACGAAACCTGCCAGCTCGGACAACACCTGTTCACGCCGGTCCTGCCCGGCGGTGGCGGGGGTGAAGGAGGCGCGGGCCTGCTCAGGACCGGGGCTTGCCGGTCCGGGGGCGAAATCCGGCAGGGACGGGCGATCCTCCAGCGGGTCGGCGGGGTGGATATGGGGGTAGTTCACCGCCGGCACATGCGGCAGGGAGCCGAGCGGCAGGCGGTAACCCACCGGGCTGTCCCCCGGCACGAGGAAGAGATGCCCGCGCCGCAGCGACCATTTCTCCGACAGCCAGGTCTTGCCGGCCCGCGATTGCCAGCGTTGCACCGGCAGCACGAAACCCGACGGCTCGGTCAGGCCGCGCCCGAAGACGCGGGCGATGCGGTTGCGTTCTTCCGGGTCCTTCAGCTTCGAGTTTTCCGGCGTCACATTCTCCGGCAGGTTGCTTTCCTTGACGATCCATTCCGCCGGGTCCTCATAGGCGGGCAGGACGTTTTCGGCGGGCAGGCCGAGCGTTTCCGCCATGCTGCCCATCAGCGCCGCCGCCTGTTCCGCCGTCGCCTTGGCGGTGGAAACCTCCGGCGCTATCAGGTCGGGGTCGTGCCAGATCGGCTTGCCGTCGCGGCGCCAGTAGAGGCTAAAGGTCCAGCGGGGCAGGGTCTCGCCGGGATACCACTTGCCCTGCCCGTAATGCAGGAACCCCCCCGGCGCGAAGCGGGCCTGAAGGCGGCGGATCAGCCCGTCGGCAAAGGCGCGCTTGGTCGGCCCGACGGCATCGGAGTTCCACTCCCCCGCCTCGAAATCGTCGATGGAAACGAAGGTCGGCTCGCCGCCCATGGTCAGGCGCACATCGGCGGCTTCAAGCTCCGCATCGACCTTGCGGCCGAGCGCGTTCAGCTCCTCCCATGCGGCATCGGAGAAGGGCCTGGTGATGCGGGGATGCTCGGCGGTGCGGGTGACGGTCATGTCGAAGTCGAAGGTGACTTCGGCAAAGCTCGCCATGCCCGAGATCGGGGCGGCATTGCGGAAATGCGGGGTGGCGGCGAGCGGGATATGGCTTTCCCCGGTCAGGAGGCCCGAGGTCGGGTCCAGCCCGATCCAGCCGGCGCCGGGCAGATAGACCTCGCACCAGGCGTGAAGATCTGTGAAATCGACCGAGGTGCCGGGCGGACCGTCGAGCGCCACGAGATCGGGTTTGAGCTGGATGAGATAGCCCGAGACGAAGCGTGCCGCGAGCCCGAGATGGCGCAGAAGCTGTACCAGAAGCCAGGAGGTATCGCGGCAGGAGCCTTTCGCCAGCCCCAGCGTCTCCTCCGGGGTCTGCACGCCGGGTTCCAGCCGGATGACATAGCCGATCTCCCGCGAGAGCCTTGCGTTCAGACCGACGATGAAATCCACCGTCCGCTCCGCCGTCTTCGGCACCGAGGCGAGGAGCCGCTGGAGCAGCGGCCCGGCGGGTTCGGGGGTGCGGTAGATCACCAGATCTTCGGCGATCTCTTCGGGATAGGCGAAGGGGAAGGCCTCGGCACTCGCCTCCACGAAGAAGTCGAAGGGGTTGTAGACGGTCATGTCGGCGGTCAGATCGACCTCGATCTTCAGCTCCGTAACCGGGTTCGGAAAGACATAGCGGGCCAGCCAGTTGCCGTAAGGGTCCTGCTGGTAGTTCACGAAGTGGTCGGCCGGCGTGACCTTCAGCGAATGGGAGACGACGCGCGTGCGGCTGTGCGGCGCGGGGCGCAGGCGGATCACCTGCGGGCCGAGCGTGACCGGGCGGTCGTATTTGTAATGCGTCAGGTGGTGGATGCTGGCGAGAATGGACATGGGAGGTCTTTCCGGGGCTTCACCTATCTTTTGTCCCATGGCCTGCGGTTTTGCTCCACCCAAAACTGCGGGAGGCGGGGCTGGTTTGCCACTTATCCGGACATCTGCCTGATTGTTGGGCAGGTGATGGTGGTGGCGACTTCTGAAATCTGATTGACAGACCAGTCAATAATGCGGACGCTCAGGCATCCGTAACAGAGCCTGAGTCCCGCATGACGACGCAGAACCCCATGACCCCACGCCGCGATCTGACGAAATCCAACGCGCAGTTCCGCAAGGCGGTGGAGCGCCTGCCGCTCGGCGTATCCTCCACCTTCCGGTACTGGGGCGATGACCGGACGATCTATGTCCATCACGGCAAGGGCGGGCGGACATGGGACATCGACGGCAACGGCTATGTGGACTACCGGCTGGGTTACGGCCCTGCGATCCTCGGCTATGCCGATGACCGGGTGGATGCGGCCGCCCGCAAGGGGATGGAGGTCGGCGGCGTCTTCGCGCTTTCGACGGAGAAGGAGCTGACCGTCGCCGACCGCATCGCCAAGATGGTGCCGGCGGCGGAGCTGGTGCGCTTTTCCAATTCCGGCACGGAGGCGGTGATGGCGGCGCTGCGGCTGGCCCGCGCCTATACCGGGCGGGAAAGCTATCTGCTGGTCGAGGGCGGTTATCACGGGCTTTTCGATGCGGCCATGTGGATGGCGAACCTTGAGGAATGGGACCACCGCTCCAACAAGGACCCGGAGATGGTTCCCTATGGCAAGGGCATCCCGAATACGGTCAAGCAACTCGCCCATCTTGTGCCGATGAACGACCTGCAACGGCTGGAGGATACGTTCCGCAAGCATGGTGACCAGCTTGCCGCCATGCTGATCGAACCCATTCAGGGCAATTGCTGCGGGATCATGGCGCGGGTGGAATATGTCCAGCTCGCCCGCCAGCTTTGCGATCAATACGGGGTGCTCCTGATCATCGACGAGGTGAAGACCGGCTTCCGCGTCGGCAAGGGCGGTATTCAGGGGATCATGGGGGTGACGCCCGACATCACCACCTTCGCCAAGGCGGTGGCCAACGGCTATCCGATCTCCGTCATCGCCGGGCGCGAGGAGGTGATGCGGACCTTCCGCTATGGCGGGGCGAGCCATGGCGGCACCTATACCGCCCATTCGGTCAGCCTTGCCGCCGCCGAGGAATGTCTGCGGATCCTCGACGAGACCCCGGCACTGGAGACGCTGGCAGGCCATGGCCGCAACCTGATGACGGGGATTTCCCGTATCCTCGATGCGCGCGGGATCGTCCATTCCTACACCGGGCATCCGTCGATGTTCGGCCTGTTCTTCGCCGAAAAGGCCCCGGACAACTACCGGGACTGGAAGACCTCCGACTATACCTTCTACGACACGATGGCGCATTACCTCCATGACCTCGGCATCATCGTGGAGCCGGACAGCCGTGAGCCGTGGTTCATGTGCGAGGCGCACGGCCTTGATCCCTCCTGCCTTGCGGATACGCTGAAGGCGGTGGAGCAGGCGGTGGACCTGACCATGGAACAGCTCGAAGCGGAGGCGAAAACCGCATGACCCATGATGCCGTGATCATCGGGGCGGGGCATAACGGGCTGGTGACGGCCTGTTACCTTGCACGGGCGGGGCTGAAGGTCTGCGTCGTGGAGAAGAACGACTGGATCGGCGGGGCGGCGGTCAGCCGCGAGCTTTACCCCGGCTTCACCTATTCCAACTGCTCCTATGTCGCCTCGCTGTTCCGGCCGGAGATCATGCGCGATCTGGAGCTGCCGAAACATGGGTTGCAGATCCTGCCCTATGAGGGCGGCGCGGTCTTCAAGGAGGATGGCGGCTATCTCGGCATGTTCCGCGACCACGACGCGAACCGCCGCGAATTCGCCCGTCATTCCAAACGCGATGCCGAGGCCTATGACCGCTATTCGCGCGACGTGCTGCGGTTCTGCCGCTTCATCCGGCCGATGCTGTTGCGGACCCCGCCGGACCCTTCCACCTTCCGGCCGCGCGACCTGTCGGAGCTGATGTGGCTCGGCCGCAAGATGGGCGAGATGTCGGAGCGCCAGATCGCGGAGACGGTGCGCTTCTGGACGATGAGCATTTCGGACTATCTGGACGAATATTTCGAAAGCCCGGTGATCAAGGGCTATCTGGCGGTTTCCGCGATCATCGGCACGGCGCTTGGCCCTATGTCGCCGGGCTCGGCCTATGTGCTGCTGCATCACTACATGGGGGATGTGGACGGCAATGTCGGCGCCTGGGGCTATGCGCGCGGCGGCATGGGGTCGATCACCAGGGCGCTGACCCAAAGCCTGCTGGCGGCGGGCGGAGAAGTGCGGGCCGGCACCGGGGTGGAGCAGATCCTCGTCTCCGGCGGGCGCGCGACGGGGGTGGTGCTGTCCAATGGCGACGTGATCAAGGGGCGGCGCGTCATTTCCAACATGGATGTGAAGCGGACCTTCCTGAAGCATGTCCCGGAGGCCGAGCTGCCCGGCGATTTCGTCAAGCGGGTGAAGGCGTTCAAGATCCGCGGCTCCTCGGGGAAGCTGAACATCGCGCTCGACAGCGCGCCGGTCTTTCCCGCCCTGCCGGAGGGCGCGCCGAACATCCGCGGCGACCTCCACTTCACCGATTCCGTCGAGAAGATGGAGCGGGCCTATGACGACTGGAAGGCCGGGCAGTTCAGCCGCGATCCCTTCCAGGATTGCATGATCCCGACGATGATCGACCCGACGATGACCCCGCCGGGCAAGCATTTCATGTCCTGCTTCGTGCAGTATGCCCCGCCGAAGATCGAGGGCCGCGACTGGACCGATGCCGATCGGGACGCCTTCGGGCAGACCTGCCTTGACCAGATCGCGCGCTATTCGCCGGGCTTCAAGGATCGGGTGCTGCATGTCGAGGTCCGCACTCCGCGCGAGCTGGAGGCCGAGGTCGGGCTGACGGAGGGCAATATCTTTCAGGGCGAGCTGACCTTCGACCAGTTGCTCTTCAACCGTCCGGTGCCGGGCTATGCCCAGTATCGCAGCCCGATCCGCGATCTGTGGATGTGCGGCTCCTCCACCCATCCGGGCGGCGGGGTGATGGGCGCGCCGGGCCGCAATGCCGCCGCCGAAGTGCTGCGCGAGATGAAACACCCCAGTGGAATGAGCGAAGCCTATGCCGTCATTTGATGCGATCCTGATCGGAGGCGGGGTGAACGGGCTGGCCTGTGCCGCGCGGCTGGCGGGCAAGGGGCGGCGGGTGCTGCTCTTGGAGGCCAAGGCGCAGCCGGGCGGCGGGGCCGGAACGGTGGAGTTTGCGCCGGGCTTCCATGTGCCGGCTCTGGCGCAGACCACGCAGGGACTTGACCCGCGGGTGATGGCCGGGATGGGGCTGGAGCGGCACGGGCTGGCCTTTCACCCGGCGCTGACCACCACGGCGCTGTCGGCGACGGGCGATCATCTGATCGTCTCGGGCGGCAGGGCGGGCGGACCGGATGCGGAGGCCTTCGCGGCGCTGCACCGCAAGCTTGCGGATTTCGCCCGCGTTCTGGCGCCCTTTCGCGGCATCGCCCCGCCACGTCTGACCAACAAGGGGAATGAGTGGGGCAAGCTCGCGCGCTATGGGCTTGGCATCCGGGCGCTCGGGCAGGCGGAGTTCCGGGAATTCCTGCGGATGATCCTGATCAACGTCTATGACGTGGTGCAGGATGAGCTGACGGATGACCGGCTGAAAGGGCTGATCGCCTTCGACACCACGCTCGGCAGCTGGCTCGGGCCGCGCTCGCCGAATTCGCTGATCCTCTATCTCAACCGTCTGGCCGTGGGCGCGGACCCGCTTCTGCCGAAGGGCGGGATGGGCGCGCTTGCGGCGGCGATGGCACGCGCCGCGCAGGCGGCGGGGGTGGAGATCCGCAGCGCCTCCCCGGTCGCGCGGGTGCTGGTCGAGGGTGACCGCGCCACCGGCGTGGTGACGGAAGCGGGGGAGGAGCTGCGCGCCGGGCTGGTGGTTTCTGCCATCAACCCGCGGCTGACCTTCCAACGGCTCGTCGGGCCGCGGCATCTGGATGCGGGGTTCTTCACCCGCACCCATCACATCCGCTCCCGCGGGGCGGCGGCCAAGCTGCATCTGGCGCTGAAAGGCGTGCCGGAGTTCCGGGGCGCCGATCTGCGCTCCCGCCTTGTGATCGCGCCCTCGGTGGAAGCGGTGGAGGCCTGCTTCAACCCCGGCAAATATGGCGAGGTGCCGAAGGCCCCGGTGCTGGAGGCGATCCTCCCCTCCGCCCATGAGCCGGGTCTGGCGCCGGCGGGGCAGCATTGCCTTTCGGCCATCGTGCAATTCGCGCCCCATAGCCCCAAGGCGGGGGTGGAGGCCGCGCGGGCGGAGATGCTGGAGAACACGCTGGCGGTGCTGGAGGCGCACGCCCCCGGCCTGCGCGCGCTGATCACCCATGCCGAGATGCTGATGCCGCAGGACATCGAGGCGCGCTTCGGCATGGTCGGCGGCAACTGGCACCATGGGGAACTGGCGGTGGAACAGATGCTCTTCAACCGTCCGCTGCGCGAGGCGGCGCAATATGCGACCCCGCTGCCGGGTCTCTGGCTCGCCGGGGCGGGCAGCCATCCAGGTGGCGGGATCAACGGCGCCTCCGGCTGGAACGCGGCGGAGCGGATTCTGGCGGAGGGCCGGGCATGATCGCAACCTCGAAGACCCCGCTCGACCATTTCCGCACGCCGCTCCTGCAAACGCCGTTCCACGCAAGGACCGCGCCCGCGAACCGGCTGAACCACTGGGGGCCATGGGCGGGCTACATGACCGCGCTCTGCTATGGCGACAGCGACATGGAATATACCGCCATCCGCAACGGGGCTTCGGTCTATGACCTTTGTCCGATGGTGAAATATGCGGTGCGGGGTCGGGAGGCGGCGGCGTATCTGAACCGCCTGACCATCCGCAATGCCGCCAAGCTGTCGGTCGGCGGGGTGCATTACACGGTCTGGTGCGACGATGCCGGCAAGATCCTCGATGACGGGACGCTCTTCCGCCATGCCGAGGATCACTACGTGATCTGCTGTCAGGAGCGGCATCTGGGCTGGCTGCTGGACAGTGCGGAGGGCTTCGAGGTCACGGTGGAGGAGATCACCGAAGACATCGCCGCCCTGTCGCTGCAAGGCCCCTGCTCCGCGACGGTGCTGGGGGCGGCGGGGTTCGACGTGTCGGCGCTGAAGCCCTTCCGCATGGCGCGTTTCCCCTTTGAGGGCGGAGAGATCACCGTCTCCCGCACCGGCTTCACCGGCGATCTCGGCTATGAGCTGTGGATGGCGCCCGATCAGGCGCTGCCGTTCTGGGATCACCTCTTTGCCGCCGGGGCGCCGTGGAACATCCGGCCGATCGGCACGGATGCGCTGAACCTCGCACGGATCGAGGCGGGGTTTATCATCACCAACATGGATTTCATCCCCGCCGATCAGGCCCTGCGCGAGGATCGCCCGCGCAGCCCGCTGGAGATGGGTCTCGACTGGATGATCGACTGGGAGAAGGGCCATTTCACCGGCCGCCGGGCGCTGCTGGCGGAGCGGGAGAAGGGTTCGGACTGGGCCTTGATCGGGCTGGAGGTGCCGGGGAACATCTCCGCCGAAGGTTCGATCCTTTATTACGGCAAGAAGGTGGAGGCGGGCTTCATCACCGCCGCCGCCTGGTCGCCTTCGGTCAAGAAATCCATCGCCTTGGCGCAGGTGCCGGCGCGGCACCGGGGCGGGCATGACCTTTGGGTGGAGATCTATGCGCTGCGCGAGCTGCAATATGTGAAGCTGATGCTGCCGGTGACGGTGGTGGAGCGGCCGTTCTTCAATCCGGCCCGCAAGCGGGCGACGCCGCCGGGGCGGGTGTGATGGAGCCGCACCCCTCCTCCCCCCATCCGTCTTCCCCGCGTCTGGACCATTGCCCGGAGGGGCTGCCCAAGGCGGCCTATCTCTCCGCCGACTGGTTCGCGCGGGAGATGAAGACGGTCTTTGCCCGGCAATGGATCTGTGCGGGGCGGGCGGAGGATCTGGCGCGCGGCAGGATGCGGCGAGTGCGGCTTGGTCAGGCGGAGGTGGTGCTGTGCCGCGCCGAGGACGGGGCGCTGACCGCCTATCACAACGCCTGCCGGCATCGCGGCTCGGAGCTGTGCCGCGCGCCGGAAGAACCGCTCGGCAAGCTGATCCGCTGCCCCTATCACGCCTGGGCCTATGCGGCGGCGGAGGGGCGGCTGGTGGCGACGGGGCCGGCGAAGCCCACGGCGGATTTCGACCGGGACGCCTATGGGCTGGTGCCGGTGGCGCTGCGGGTCTGGGCGGGCTTCGTCTTTCTGAACGCTGCCGCCCGACCGGGGGAGATCGGCTCGGATGTGCCTTTGTCCACGCTCGACAACTGGCCGATGGCCGGGCTGGTCACCGGGCATCGCTGGGAAACCGGGATCGCCTGCAACTGGAAATCCTTTTGGGAGAATTACTCCGAATGCCTGCATTGCCCCGGCATCCACCCGGAGCTGTGCGACATGGTGCCTGTTTACCGGACCGGGGTGATGGCGCCGTCCGAAGCGCCCGGCTGGACGCCGGAGGTGCCGGTGGGGCGCAACCTGAAACCGGGGGCGGAGACATGGACCCTGACCGGCGCCCCCTGCGGCCCGGTCTTTGCGGGCCTGAGCGCGGCGGAGCGGGAGGCGGGTTATACCTTTGTCACCCTCTGGCCCTCGGCTTATGTGGTGGCGCATGTGGATCATGTCCGCTCCGTCCGGCTGGAGCCGCTGGGGCCGGAGCGGACGCGGCTCATCGCCGAATGGCATTTCCCGCCCGAGACGCTGGCGCAGCCCGATTTCGACGCCGCCGAAGTCGCGGCTTTTGCGAAGATCGTGATGGAGCAGGACGGCGCCGCGGCGGAGATGAACCAGCGGGGCCTGCGCTCGCCCTCTTTCACGGCGGCGCGGCTGATGCCCGAGGAATATGAAATCCACCGCTTTCAGAACTGGGTCCGCAGGCAGATGGAGAAGGTGCCATGACCGACCAGACCCCCGCAACCATCCCCGTCCCGGAGGAATGGGACCGGCGCGGCCTGCCCGCCTGGACCTATCATTCGCAGGCGATGTTCGAGCTGGAAAAGGAGGAGGTCTTTCTCAACCACTGGCAGGTCGTCTGCCATGTGAACGACATCTCGGCCCCCGGCGACTGGCGCAGCTTCGATCTGCTGGGGGAGAGGGCCTTTGCCGTCCGTGGGCAGGACGGGGTGGTGCGGGCCTTTCACAACCTCTGCCGGCATCGCGGGGCGCGGGTGGTGGACGGGATTTCCGGCCATTGCCGGGGGGCGATGATCTGCCCGTTCCATGGCTGGGTCTACAACCTCGACGGCTCCCTGCGCGGCGCGGCGCGGCCGGAGACCTTCGGCGGCATGGACCGGACGAAATTCGGCCTGAAACCCATCGAGATGGAGATCTGGCAGGGCTTCGTCTTCATCCGCTTCAAGCCCGGCCCGCAGCCCTCGGTGGCGGAGTGTCTGCAACCCTATGGGCAGGACTTCACCGATTTCCGCTCCGAAGGGCTGCTGCCCATCGGCGACAGCGGCCTTTGGGGTGCCGCTCCGGTGAACTGGAAGTCGGTCTGCGACGTGGACAACGAGGGGTATCACGTCGCCTTTGCCCATCCCTCCCTGCAGGAGCTTTACGGGCGCAGCTATACCGACATCCTGCATGAGAACGGGCTGTTCCAGTCCAATGCCACCTATGGCGACCGTCCGGGGCGCAACTGGTCGGTGCGGAACTATGTCAGGCACTCCCCCCGGCAGGACTGGCTGCCGGAAAGGCTCCAGCGGGCGTGGAACTATTACGGGCTGTTTCCCAATACCGTGTTCACCTTCACGCCCGAGACCGTGCAATACTATGCCGAAATCCCGCTTGAGGTGGGCAGGACCGAGATGACCTATGCGCTTTACCGCCAGCCGGAAGAAACGCGGGAGATCCGCGCGGCGCGCTATCTCGGCAACCGGATCGACCGGCATACTTCGGCAGAGGACCAGCAACTGACGATCTGGTCGAACGAGTCGATGAAATCCTCGGCCTTCGACGGGTTCCATCTGTCGGATCTGGAATTCGGGCTCCGGCAGCATCACGACAAGCTGCGCCGGCTCCTGCCGGTAATGCGAATGGAGACCGCCCCGCCCGAAGCGGACATCGCGGCGCTCAATCAGGAAATGCTTGGCAGAGCCGCTGCGGCGCGCGACCCTCACCCATGACGATGCGCCGGCAGGCGCGGATCAACAGCGGAGAAGCTCCATGACCCTTTCCCTGAAACTCAGCCGGCGCGCGACCCTGACGGCGCTTGGCGGCGCGCTTGCCCTTCCCTATGTCCGCCCCTCCTGGGCGCAGGCCGGAAGCGTCAATGTCTACAACTGGTCCGATTACATCGGCGAAACCACCGTCGCCGATTTCGAGGCGGAAACCGGGATCGGGGTGGTCTACGATCTTTACGCGTCGTCGGAGGAAATGCAGGCCAAGATGCTGGCCGGATCGACCGGCTATGACGTGGTGCTGCAAACGGGTCTGGCGCTCAACAAGTTCATCGCGGCGGGGGTCTACCAGAAGCTCGACCGCACGAAGATCCCCGGCTGGTCGAATTACGATCCAGCGATCCTGAAGATCATCGAGGGCTTTGATCCCGGCAACCTTTATGGCGCGCCCTACATGTGGGGGTCGGTGGGGATCACCTACAACCTCGACATGGTGAAGGAGCGGCTGCCGGAGGCCGATCTCGATTCGCTCGACACGCTGATGAAGCCGGAGAATGCGGCGAAGCTGGCCGATTGCGGGATTTCCTTCCTCGACAGCCCGACCGATGGCGGCTTCATGGTGATGAAGTACCTCGGCATCGACCCGGATACGGCAGGGCCGGCGGAATATGCGAAGATGGCCGAGGCGATGGGCAAGATCCGCCAGTATATCGCCACCTTCGACAATGCGAATTACCTGACCACCATCCCCAATGGCGAGGTCTGCGCGGTCAATACCTGGTCGGGCGATTACAGCGTCGCCAAGGCCCGCGCGGCCGAGGCGGGGATTGCGATGAACCTTTCCTATCATGTGCCGAAGACCGGCGCGCCTGCGTGGTTCGATCTGTGGTGCATCCCGTCCGACGCCCCGAATGTCGAGAACGCTTATCGCTTCATCGACTATCTGACCCGCCCGGAGGTGATCGCCGCCTGCACGAACTTCACCGGCTATGCCAATGCCAACAAGGCGGCGACGGCCTTCGTGGACCCGGCCGTGGCCTCGGACCCGGCGATCTATCCCGATGCTGCAACTCTGGCGCGGATGTATACGCCGAAGCCGCAGACGGCGGGGCAGGAAAGCGAGCTGACCCGGATCTGGACCGCGATCAAGACCGGGGGTTGAGATGGAAGCGGTCGTGACGGGAGCCGCGCCCGCCGCGGAAACGGAGACCCCCTTCATCCGCATCGAGGGCGTGTCGAAGACCTTCGGCACCTTTCAGGCCGTGCGCGACGTGAACCTGACGATCCGGCGGGGAGAGATCTTCTCGCTCCTTGGCGGGTCGGGCTGCGGCAAGACCACGCTCCTGCGGATGCTCGCGGGGTTCGAGGAACCGACGGCGGGGCGCATCTTCATCGACGGGCAGGATATGGCCGGGGTGCCGGCCTATGACCGCCCGGTGCATATGATGTTCCAGAGCTATGCGCTTTTCCCCCATATGAGCGTGGAGAAGAACATCGGCTACGGGCTGAAGCACGAGGCGATGAGCAAGGCGCAACGCGAGGCCCGCGTGCGCGAGATGCTGGAACTGGTGCAGCTTGCCCCCTTCGCCACCCGCAAGCCGCATCAGATCTCCGGCGGGCAGCGGCAAAGGGTGGCTCTGGCCCGCGCCCTTGCCCGGCAGCCGAAGCTTCTGCTGCTCGATGAGCCGCTGGCGGCGCTCGACAAGAAGCTGCGCGAGCATACCCAGTTCGAGCTGATGTCCATTCAGGAACGGACCGGCGTGACCTTCATGGTCGTCACCCATGATCAGGAGGAGGCGATGACCCTCTCCGACCGGATTGCGGTGATGGACAAGGGGCAGGTGAAGCAGGTCGGCTCGCCGACCGAAATCTACGAATTCCCGCAGAGCCGCTTCGTGGCGGGCTTCATCGGCTCCATCACCGCTTTCGAGGCGAAGGTGGTTTCGGTGACGGGGGAGACGGCGGAGGTGGAGGTGCCGGCCTTTGCCGCCACGATCACCGCGCGGGCGGTGCCGGGGCTGGTCGCGGGGCAGAAGGTGACGCTGGCGATCCGGCCCGAAAAGCTGACGATCCGGCAGGAGCGTCCGGCGGCGGGCAATGTCGTCGAAGGTACGGTCAAGGATCTGGCCTATTTCGGCAAGGACAGCCTTTACCGCATCACCCTGCCCTCGGGCGATCTCGTGGCGGTCCATGCCGTCAACGCCAAACGGGGAACGGAGGCGCTGCGGGTCGCCGACTGGTATGACCGCGTCTGGCTCAGCTTCGAGCCGGGTGCCGCCATCCTGCTGGTGGAATAGCAGATGCGCGCGCGTCTCGCCGGATGGTTTCACCGCAGGGGATGGTCCGACCTGATGGTGGCGCTGCCCTATCTGTGGCTGGTGCTGCTGTTCCTGATCCCCTTCCTGCTCGTCGTCGCCATGAGCGTGGCGACCAAGACCCCGACCGCCCCGCCCTTCAGCTTCGGCGGGGAGTATCCGCTGGTCAGCTTTGCCGATTACGCGCGGCTTATGCAGGATGATCTCTACATCCGCGCCTTCCTGACCTCGATCGGCAATGCCACCCTTGCGATGGTGCTGTGCCTGCTGCTCGGCTATCCGATGGCGCTTGGCCTGACGCGGGTGTCGCGGAGCTGGCGCAATGTGCTCCTCATGCTGGTGATCCTGCCGTTCTGGACCTCGTTCCTTCTGCGCGTCTATGCGTGGATGGGGCTGATGGGCAAGAATAGCTGGTTCAACGGGCTGCTGACCGAGGGCTGGAATACGGTCGTGCCGGCAAGCTGGGCCGTCACCTCGATCCCGATGATGAATTCCAACTTCGCGGTCGTGCTGGTCATGGTCTACACCTACCTGCCCTTCATGATCCTGCCGCTTTATGCCAGCCTGGAGCGGCTCGATCCGGTGCTGGACGAGGCGGCGATGGACCTCGGCTCCCGCCCGTTCCGGGTGTTCCTGGACGTGACCCTGCCGCAGAGCGTGCCGGGGATCATCGCGGGCGGGATGCTGGTCTTCATCCCGGCGGCGGGGGAACTGGTGATCCCGACACTGGTCGGCAATGCCGCCGACCCGATGATCGGGCGGGTGATCTCGGACGAGTTTTCGGTGGCGACCGACTGGCCCATGGCCTCGGCGGTGGCGGTGGCGCTGTTGCTGCTCATGGTCGTGCCGATGATGGTCTACAGCCATTATCAGGCCCGCTCCGAAGGGGGCGAGCGATGAGACGCCGGCCGATCTTCCTTATCACCGTGCTCTGCTTCGGCTTTGCCTTCTTCTACATCCCGATCCTGTCGATGATGGTCTATTCCTTCAACGGCTCCCGTCTGGCGACGGTCTGGGGCGGGTTTTCGACGAAATGGTATGTCTCGCTCTTCAACAACCGGCAGATGATGGCGGCCCTTCTGCTGTCGCTGAAGATCGCCGTGGTCTCGGCCACCTGCGCCACGATCCTCGGCACCATGGCGGGGATCGCCCTTGCCCGCTTTCGCCGCTTCCGGGGGAGGACGCTCTTTTCCGGGCTGGTGACGGCGCCACTGATCATGCCCGATGTGATCACCGGGATTTCCTCGCTGATCTTCTTCATCCTTCTGGCGCAATGGATCGGCTGGCCCGCGCAGCGCGGCTTCACCACGATCACGCTGGCCCATATCACCTTCTCCATGGTCTATGTGACGACCGTGGTGCAGGCCCGGATGAGCCAGGCCGACCGCTCCATCGAGGAGGCGGCGATGGATCTCGGCTCGAAGCCCTGGCAGGTGATGTGGGATGTGACCCTGCCGGTGATCAGCCCGGCGATCCTGTCGGGGTGGCTGCTGGCCTTCACGATTTCGATGGACGAGGTGGTGATCACCTCCTTCACCACCGGGCCGGGCAGCACGACGCTGCCGCTCTTGATCTGGTCGAAGGTGAAGCTCGGCGTGACCCCGGATGTGAACGCGCTGGCGACGCTGACCGTGCTGGTTGTGGGGGTGGGCGTGGCGGTGGCGGGCTGGGTGCTGAACCGGGCCGAGCGGCGGCGCGACGAGGATGCGCGCCTCGCCTATCGGGCCAACGAATGAGCCGGGGCCTGCTTGGTGTGCCTTTGGGGGAGCCGGGATCGGGACGGGAGCGTTATGCCCGCGCCATGGAGCTTTATCAGACGGGGGCGATCAGCGCCGCGGTGCTGGAGGCCTACCGCGTGGCCGCCGCGCGTGACGCGCAGCCGCCGGAGCCGGTGCTGGCGGAGCGAGGCCTGCCTGTGCCGGAGGTGCTGCCGCTTGCCCCCGAAAACACCATCCGGGCGCTGATCGCGGCGGCGGATCTCTATCTCGCCGGCCTCCCCGGCCCCGGCATCTCCGAGGTCCGTCAAGGCATCGCCGCTGCCCGCCACGGCCCGGTAAGCCTCGTTGCAGCGGAGCCGAACCCGGTCGTGGACCGCCATCTGCCGGAGGCTTTGCGCGCCCTTGCCGCCACCCATCCCGGCCTTGCCGCTGCCATTGCCGCCGCCCGCCCCCATCTGCGCTGGATCACCTATAACGGCTATCCGCGCGCGGAAATCGGCGAGGGCTTCGCCACCGGCCATGCCTTCGCCTCGATCCTCGGCGAGGAGGCGAGCCTGCCCGCCGCGGATTTCGACTTCGGTCTCTTCCTGATCGCGCCGCAGGTGCTCTACCGCGACCACCACCATGCCGCGCCGGAGCTTTACGCGCCGCTGACCGGCCCGCATGGCTGGCGCTTTGGCCCGGATCAGCCGCTGCTGCTCCGTCCCGCCCATGTGCCGGTCTGGAACCCGCCGCATCAGCCGCATCTGACCAAGGTCGGCGCGCTGCCCTTCCTCTGCCTCTTCGGCTGGACCCGTGACGCCCAGTCGCCCGCGCAGGTGATCCCAGCCCGTGACTGGGCGGAGCTGGAGGCTTTGCGTCTTGCCCACTGAGACGCCCGGATCGTCGATCGCCATATCCGCAGCTGTTCCCGCGCCGATGCGGCGGGAAAGCCGACGTTGCGGGTCACCGGGCCTGCCTTGTGGCGGCTTCCGATGCGGCGGGCGGCAAGGCTCCGCTGATGTTCCCGTCCGGGCAGAGCGCCCTGCCGTTTACGGCCCCGGATCGGGAGCGGTTCCATATCCTTGCAGCGGCGATGCCGCCACCCGTGCGGTGCTCGATGGTGTCGCGGCGGATCTGCCGCGCTTTGCCGAACTGGGGGGAGGATGGCGACTATCCAGCCGCTCCGGGCCTGTTGCGATCCGGGCAGTCCCGACGAGACGATGGCGATGATCGGCGCGGAGCGTTTTGGCGGCACCAATGCCTTCCGTCGCCTGCCGGATGCCGGAGCGCTGTTGCGTGAAATCCGGCCGGGCGGTGACGACGCTGAACCCGTTCGAGATCATCGGCACGGCCGTTGCCCGCGATCCCCGTGCCACCGCGGACGGGCGGAGGTCCTTCTACCGGAGGAGAGGCTGGAGGAGGCCGTGACCGGCCATGCCACCGGCGCGGCAGCCGCCTGCTGGCGCGGGGGTTTCAGCGGGCGTCTGGCTCCGGGCTTTTCGGCCCATCTCCTCCTGCCCGACCGCGATATCTTCGGCTGCGATCCCATGAGATTGCGGAAAGACAGGTGCTTCTGGCGCTTTTGAAAGGGCCGGGGCGTTCATCGGGCCGAGGGGGTCTGACGATCACTTCCGTGTGGGGTTCAGTAGGGCTTGTTGGCTGATCTTGAAAATGTTCATACTTTGTTCTATATCATGAGTCATGTTCCCTGTGGAGGTGACGCCATGGAAGAGACCACATTCACCCTGCCAGCGACCGAACGGCAACTTGCCTATGCCCGCTCGCTTGCCCTTCGCAACCAGACGCTCCTGCCCTGGGCCGTCCAGCAGGACCGCCGCGACCTGAGCCGCTGGATCGAGGAACAATCGAAGCTCCGCCCGGCTGCCCCCGACCCGCGTCCGAGCTCCAAACAGGTGGCCTTTGCCGAGCGCCTTGCCCGGATCAAGCGCCGGGCGGTGCCGGATGAGTGTTTCCGGGACCGCCAGATGCTGTCGCGCTGGATCGACAGCAATCGGTGAGGGGGCGGCCGGGGGAGCCTCCGGCGGGGATATTTGGGCCAGTATGAAAGGGCTGCGGAGTTTCGGGGAGGCTTTGCAGGTTTTGAGCAGCCCATCCCGGAAGCACGTGGTTGCCGTCATGAGCCGGTGTGCCGGGATGGCGGCAAACGGCGGCGGTGGGGATGTTTTCGCAGAGATGGAAAGCGGATGGCGCGTGGTCGGGAAGGTCGTGGCACAGGTTTTCCGGCCCCGCGGCAGGGGTTCCGAAAACCCTCCAATCATTATGAACGACTATTCGTAGTGGAGCCCGGCAGAGACTCAGACCTGCCCGCCTTTCCGGGCCGGCCGGTCTGTATCCGTTTTCGGGTGGGACAGATCGGCGTTCAGGGTCCACCCGCCTCCTCCGGCAGCTTCGCCGCCAGTTCGGGATCGAACTTCCGCTTCTCGGAGTGATCGGCACAGCCGGTGGCCGTCCTGGCGAGGATCAAGGTCGCCTGCGGGGAATTGACCGAGAAGATCGTCTCCACGATCTTCTCGGTATCGGTTGCATGAAACAGCACCTGCCGCACCCGCCCATCCGCCACCAGGGGTTCCTGGGCCGGAACACAACGGAATTGTTCACTCCGCGCGTCGAGGGTGCATAAAGGTGATAGCCCGCCTCGGTGATCCCGGCCTCGCTGCCCGGACAGAAGCGCCCCGATCCGCGCGGAATCCTCCGGCATCGCCAGAATCCTTACTTCATCGACGTTGGCCCGCCCTGCTGCTCAAGGCTCTTCGGCGCCGGTTGTAGTTTTCCGCGCTTTCAGGACGATCTCGCGGCCGTGGGGGGCGCTGACCGCCCTGAAAGCGCCCGAGTCGATGACGAGGGCGGAATCGCCCGGCCCATCGAATTTCCGCGCCAGCGTCGCAGGCACCACGAGGCAGGGGCCGATCACCGTTCCTTGCAGGAAGCCGGGCGAGGGGGCTTGATGGTGAATTTCACCGTAAGCGGGTTGATGGTCTCGCTGAGGCCGCAATTGTTGGCGACCTCGGCGGGGTGGAGATTCTGGTCCGGTCTGCGGAGCCCGAAGCTGTGGAAATTCGCCGCGATCGTCGCCGCATCAAGGGGCGTGCCATCCGAAACGGTCACGCCGGGGCGGAGTTTGAAGGTGCCTCCGGTCTTTCCGGCGTTGACCCCCCAGCTTTCGGCGATTCAGGGTTCCACTTCCAGCGTCTCGGGGTTCTGCCAGGTCAGCTCGTCGGTGATCTGGTTGAGAACGCCCGGATTGACGGTAAAGCCGCCGGAGGGTGGATGGAGCGCGGTATGGGCCTTGCCGGTCGAGGCAGATCGGCGTGCCGCCCTTGCGCGGTGCCTCGACGGCGCGGGCGAGGCCGATGAAGCCGGGGGGGCGAGAAGCGTGGTCAGCGCCAAAAACACGCGGCGCGCGAGGTCGGAAGGTCGGGTCATGGCGCAGTTCCTCAGGAGGACCGGCGCGCGGCGGTGAGGGCAGACTGGCAGGATTTCCGCCAAATGGCGATAAAACGGGACGCGCTTGCGGAGCTATGCCGGAAGAGGAACCATCGGCGGGGCGGGGCGGGGCGGGGCGGAAAGGCATATGCCGCGAAACGCCCGGTTCCTGCGAAAGATGCCACGATTCGGACGCCGCGCCTCTTTCGCGGAATTTGTGCCATCGCAAAGACGGGCGGGCGGCGTTCCCGCAAGGTCGGCGAAACCCTGGGGGGATGGCGCGGTGGGACAGCAGCTTTCACGCTGGACAATGGCATGGTTTGCGACGGCGCTCGGCTTTCTGCTCGCGGCGCTGATGGCGCTTGTCGCGGGGTGGGCGGGGCCGGACGCCGGACAGAACGGGTTGGCGCTGGCGGCCGTGCATCTTTTCGCGCTGGGCTGGCTCGGGCAGATGATGCTGGGCGCCCTGATCCAGTTCGTGCCGGTTCTGGTGGCGCAGCCTCTGGCCTTTCCGCGTCTGGCCCTGCCGGCGCTTGGCCTTTGCGTGACGGGCGTGGGGACCCTCGTCGCAGGCTTTGCCGGGCTGGCCGGGTGGGAGCCGGGTCTGGCTTTCCTGTCGCTCGGACCGCTGCTTCTGGGCGGAGGATTCGCTCTGGTGGCGCTGATGCTCGGCGCCACGATCCTGCGGGCGAAGGCCTGGCGGCAGGGGGCGGGGCGTTCGGTGCTGCTGGCGCTTTTCGGTCTGGCCGGGCTTTGGGCGACGGGTGCGGGCATGGCGGAGGCTCTGGCGGGGCAGGGGATCGGGGTCGCTCTCGTGCCTGACGGGCTGCCGTTCCACATTCTGCTGGGACTTGGCCTGTGGCTCAGCCTTGCGGCCTTTGGCGTCAGCTACAAGCTCTTCCCGATGTTCCTCCTCGCCTCCGAGGCCGATGGTCGGCTGCGGGCGCTGACCTTCACGGCGGCCCTTCTGGCGGCGGCCCTGGTGCTGGTCGGCCTGCTGGCGGTGCTGCGCGGGCAGGACTTTCCGCTCTGGCTGCCGGTCCTGCCGATGCTGGCGGCGGCGAGCCTCTACCTCGTCGATATCGCCGCGATCTGGCGGTCGCGCAAACGGCCCCGGCCCGAGGTCAACATGCTCATGAGCCGCGCGGCCCTCGCCTTTCTGGTGCTGGCCGCCCTGCTCATCCTGCCTGCGATGCGGTTCGGCGGCAGATGGGCGGAAGCGACGGTTTTCGCCGCCGCCGCCGGCTGGCTCTCCATGCTCACCCTGGCGCAACTGGTGAAGATCACCAGCTTTCTGACCTGGATCCAGGTCTTTGCCACCCGGATCGGCCGGGCGCCGGTGCCGATGGTGCAGGATCTGACCGATGCCCATGCGGTGCGGCTCTGGCTCTGGCTCTGGTGTCTTGGGGCGGGGGGTGGCACGCTGGCGTTGCTTGCCGGTGCGCCCCTGATGTTCCGCTGCGCGGCCCTCGCCCTGCTGATCGCGGCTCTGGGCCTCGTGCGGGAGGTCCATGCCATCCGCCGCCTTGTCCATCTGCCGGTGGCCAGGCGGCCCGGCACCCTGCCGCCCCTGATCCTTCCTGTCCTGTGAGTGATGCCATGACCCGACCGACCCGCGACCTTGACGTTCGCCCCCTCCTTGCCGAAGGGCAGGAGCCTTTTGCCGCCATCATGGCCGCAACCGATGCCCTGGCCCCCGGCGAGAGCCTGCGCCTGATCGCCCCGTTCCGGCCGGTGCCGCTGTTCGGGGTGATGGCCAAGCGCGGCTTTATCGCCAGCGACCGGGCGCTTGGCGGCGGCGACTGGGAAGTGATCTTTTCCCCCGCCTGTGAGGAGCCGTCGGGACCCGAAGGCCAAGGCGTCACCGATGCCGCGCTCTGGCCCGATCCGTCGCAGATGCTGGATCTGGAGGGGCTGATGCCGCCGGAACCGATGGTGAGGATTCTCGAAACACTGGAAGAGATGCGGGTGGGAGAGGTGCTTTTTGCCGCTCTCGGCCGGGAGCCGGTGTTTCTCTTTCCCGAGCTTGCGGCGCGCGGCCATGAATGGGCGGGCGGGTTCAGCAGCGACGGGGCGACCTATCGGCTCATGGTGCGGCGGGGGGCGGGTGATGCCTGATCCCCGCCTTGCCGCCGTCACCACCGCCCTGCGCGGCATCCTCGACCCGGAAACCGGGCGGGATCTGGTGGCCATGGGGTTGATCTATGAGGTCGGGATCACCGGCGACCGGGCGGAGGTGGTGATGACCACCACCACCCGCGGCTGCCCCTTGACAGAAATGCTGCGGCTCGGCGCGGAAACCGCGGTGCTGTCCGTTCCTGGCATCCGCTCCGCCGAGGTGCGTCTCACTTGGGAGCCGCACTGGACGCCCGACCGGATGGAGCCGCTCCAGGACCTCTCCCGGTAGCCCCCTTTCATCTTGCCATAAATATCCTGCGGGGAGGTCCGGAGGGGTGCAAAACCCCTCCGGCGCCAGCAGGGGGCGCACCGCAGAATATTCCCCTACTCCGCCCCCCGCGGCTTGCGCCGGGCCAAGATCAGCATCGGCGCATGTTCGGCAAGGAACAGCCCGAAGGCCGCAATCCACAGCGCGCCCGCCGCCTCCATCAGTCCCAGTCCGCCGGTCAGGTCGGCGAGGGGACGGGCGAGTGCCGCGGCAAAGAGGCTCAGATAGGCGGCCTTGGTGAGGGCGGAGGCGCTCAGCGCCCGCCCGGTATGTCCGCGCGTCGCCCGCGTCATCACGGCGAGCATGGTGCAGCCGATCACCCCCACGGTGAAGACATGCAGGGCGGAGGCGGGTGTCACCAACCCGGCCTGCGCGGCCGCGAGGGCCAGAAAGCCCAGCGGCACAAGCGCATAGGCGGCGTGCAGGACGAAAAGCAGCGCCTCCGGCCAGGTTGCCAGCCCGCGCCAGCGGGCCAGCCGCGCGGCGTTCAGCCCGGCGGCGATCAGGGCGGCGAAGGCGGTCAGACGCGCCTCCGGTGCCACCACCCAGAGCAGGAGCGTTGCGGCACTCGCCCCGATCACCCCCATGTCGAAGCGGTTGTAGGGGGTGGGAAAGCGGCTCTCTCCCCGCTGGTTCAGCCAGTTGCGGGTGAAGCTCGGGATGATCCTGCCGCCGATGATCAGCACAAGAAGGACATAACCCGCGACAGCCGCCCGCAGCGCCAGCACCGGATCTCCGCCCCAGAGAAGGGTGGCGTGAAAGCCGAGATTGCCAAGCATCACCGCCGTCACGCCGCCCAGAACCTTCAGGTCGTTCCACTTCTTCCCGGCGACGATCTCGCGCGCTGCAATCGCCAGAAGGCCCGGCAGGAAGACGGCATCGACGAGGGCCGCAGGCTCCATCCCGATCACTCCCGCCGCGGCCATCGCCAATCGTCCCGCCAGCCACAAAGCGACCAGCCCGGCCAGAGGCGCGCCGGAGACCGGCAAGCTTCCGGTCCAGTTCGGGATGGCGGTCAGCAGAAAGCCCGCCAGAACCGCCGGGGCAAATCCGAAGACCATCTCATGCGCGTGCCAGAGCGCCGCGCCGTAATCGCCGCCAAGCGGCAGCCCCGTCGCAAGGGCGGCGATCCAGAGCGCCATGGCCAGGGGCGCCCAGATCGCCGCCCCCAGAAAGAACGGCCGGAACCCGTAGGACAGGATCGCCGGCCCGTCCTGTTTCAACCCGCGCGGCACCCGCCTGCGCTTCGTCTCTGTCTCGCTCATCGTCCGATCCTTTCGTTTCCCCGAGCCATAGGCGGGCAAAACGCCCGCTCTTTGCGCTGCCGCAAGGAGCGGAACGATTGCGCGGCGAAGGTTGTTCCGGCGCAAAGAGGGCGGGGGCGGCAAGGTCTAGTCCAAGGGCAACCCGGCGGGAGCAACCGCCGGAGAGCCGAAAGGAAAAGAGATGTCCGAATTCGCAATCAGCCGCCGCACGATCCTTGCCGGGGCCGCCCTTGCAGGGGCCTTCACTCAGGTCCGTGCCGGGGCGGCACAGGCGCAGGAGGTGCTGACCCCGGTTTCCGCCCAGGCCGCCGAGGCGCTGCCCCGCGTCAAGGTCAAGCTCGTCGATCCGCCCTTCGTGCATGAGCATGAGCAGGTGGCGACCGACGGCCCGAAAGTCGTCGAATTCGAGATGACCATCCACGAGAAGAAGATCGTGCTCGATGACGATGGCACCGAGACCTTCGCCTTCACCTTCAATGGCACCGTTCCCGGCCCGCTGATGGTGGTGCATGAAGGCGATTATGTGGAGCTGACGCTGATCAACGCGCCGGAGAACGAGCTTCTGCACAACATCGACTTCCACAGCTCCACCGGGGCGCTTGGCGGCGGCGGGCTGACGCAGGTCAATCCCGGCGAAAAGACCATCCTGCGGTGGAAGGCCACCAAGCAAGGCGTCTTCGTCTATCACTGCGCCCCGCCCGGCATGGTTCCCTGGCATGTGACCGCCGGCATGAACGGCGCGATCATGGTGCTGCCGCGCGACGGGCTGAAGGATCACGAAGGCAAGCCGCTGAGCTATGACCGCATCTACTATGTCGGCGAGCAGGATTTCTATGTGCCGCGCGACGAGACCGGAGCCTACAAGAAATACGAGTCGGTGGGCGACAGCTATGACGACGCCCTGAAGGCGATGCGGACGCTGACGCCGACGCATATCGTCTTCAACGGCAAGGTCGGCGCGCTGACCGGCGACAATGCCATGACGGCGAAGGTCGGTGAGACGGTGCTGATCATCCACAGCCAGGCCAACCGCGACACGCGGCCCCACCTCATCGGCGGCCATGGCAACTATGTCTGGGCGACGGGCAAGTTCCGCAATCCGCCGCAGCTCGATCAGGAAACCTGGTTCATTCCGGGCGGCACGGCGGGGGCGGCGATCTATACCTTCGAGCAGCCGGGCATCTACGCCTATGTGAACCACAACCTGATCGAGGCCTTCGAGCTTGGCGCTGCCGCCCACTTCAAGGTCGAGGGCGACTGGAACGACGATCTGATGAAACAGGTCCTCGCCCCCTCGCCGATCTGATCTCAGCCCCTTGCCGCCCCCGGTGTCCGGGGGCGGCGCTTTCGGAGGGTTTCCGATGCGTTTTCTTCCCTTCGCCCTTTCGCTGGCGGCGCTTCCTGCGGCCGCCCTTGCCGCCGAGCCGCTGACCGTCCGCCTTGACCCCGCGCCGTTCGAGCATCGGCTTGATGGCGACTGGCGGCGGGCGGGCCGCAATACCGACGCGCCCAAAGCCGTGGTGCAGATCCCGGCGCCGGTGGAGATCATGGCCCAGCCGGTGTCGGTCGGGGAGTACATGCTCTGCGTCGCCGATCACGCCTGCGATGCGCCGGGCGGGCCGACGGACCGGGCGGATCTGCCGGTGGTGGGGGTGAACTGGCTCGACGCCAATGCCTATGCGGCTTGGCTTTCGGCACAGACCGGCGGCACCTGGCGCCTGCCGTCCGATGCCGAATGGGCGCAGGCGGCGGGCTCTCTCTGGCGCGACGATGCGCTTGGCATCGAGGATGATCCGGCCAATCCCGCTGTCCGCTGGCTTGCCGAATACGAGGCGGAGGCCGCCCGGTCCCGCGACCGCGACCGCGAGCTGCGCCCGGTCGGTAGCCTCAACGTCAATGAACTCGGCGTGCATGACATCGGCGGGGCGGTCTGGGAATGGACCTCCACCTGCCTGCGCCGGGTGGAGATGGATGCGGCCGGCGTTATCCTTTCGGAAGAACCGGCCTGCGGCATCTACATCGCGGAGGGACGCCATCGTGCCGCCCTGACGCTGTTCGAGCGCGACCCGCGCACCGGGGGCTGTTCGGTCGGCACGCCGCCCGACAATATGGGTTTCCGGCTGGTGCGGGAGGTGCCGCAGGGCCTGCTCGGTCGGGTTTCCCGCTGGCTTTTGGGCTAGAAGGCGCCGCCGGCTCTTTGCTTGCGCGCCCTTTTGAGGCACCAAGGGCGGGGCAGGAGCAAAGGAGGCTTCATGGCGATCGAGCCGGCACTGGTGCGAAATCTGCCGCTGTTCCAGCGGCTGACCGAGGCGGAACTGGCCCGGCTGATGGTCCGCGCCACCTCGCGCCGGGTGGCGCAAGGCGAGACGGTCTTCGAGCAGGGGGCGGTGGCGAGCACCTTCTACCTGCTGCTGCACGGGCGGCTGAAGGTCAGCCAGGTCACGCCGGACGGCCAGCAGGTCATGGTCCGGGTGGTGCATCCCGGCGATCTTTTCGGCTTTGCCCGCGCGCTGAACCGCGCCGATTATCCCGGTACGGCCCGCGCGGCGGTGGATTGCGTGGTTGTCGGCTGGCCGATGTCGGATTGGGACGCCGTGGTGGAAACCAATCCGCGGCTGGCGATCAATGCCATGCAGACCATCGGTCAGCGGCTGGATGAGGCGCATACCCGGCTGCGCGAGATGTCCACGCAGGAGGTGGAGCGGCGGGTGGCCAATACCGTCCTGCGGCTGGCCGAAAAGGCCGGCCGCAAGGAGGCGGCGGGGATGCGGATCGACTTTCCGATCACCCGTCAGGACATTGCCGAGATGACGGGAACCACGCTGCACACCGTGTCGCGCATCCTCTCCGCCTGGGAGGCGCAGGGGCTGGTCGAGGGCGGGCGCCAGAAGCTGACGCTCTGCGATGCCGAGGGGCTCGCACGGATCGCGGAGCCGCCTGCGGAGGGATAGGCCGGCCATTCGGCGGGGGTGCGCCCTATGGTGGCGCCGGAGGGGTCTTGCACCCCTCCGGACCTCCCCGCAGGATATTTGAGAAGAGAAGAAAGGAGGGGGGCTGGTCTGCGCTGGCTGGGTCGGGGCAGGGGAGGGGGCTTGCCTCAGGCGGGCAGCTTCTCGATCACATCGCCGATCCGCGCCGCGCCGTCCTCCTCCACGGCGCAGAGGATGCCGCGCAGCCGCAGCGGCGGATGGCCGGGCGCCACGATCCAGTCCTTTGCATCCTTGCCGTAGCGGGCTTTCCACTTCACGCAGCCGTCGTTGAAGACGGAAGAGACGCGCAGAACCGCCGTGCCGACCCGGAGGAGCGTGCCTTCGGGCAGGTTTTCTTCCGAAGTGTCGAGATCGGCGATGACCGGATCGCCGGGGTGGGGCGTGGCGATCCGGTCGCGCCAGACCAGATCCATGACCCGCAGGATATTTGAGAAGAGAAGAAAGGAGGGGGGCTGGTCTGCGCTGGCTGGGTCGGGGCAGGGGAGGGGGCTTGCCTCAGGCGGGCAGCTTCTCGATCACATCGCCGATCCGCGCCGCGCCGTCCTCCTCCACGGCGCAGAGGATGCCGCGCAGCCGCAGCGGCGGATGGCCGGGCGCCACGATCCAGTCCTTTGCATCCTTGCCGTAGCGGGCTTTCCACTTCACGCAGCCGTCGTTGAAGACGGAAGAGACGCGCAGAACCGCCGTGCCGACCCGGAGGAGCGTGCCTTCGGGCAGGTTTTCTTCCGAAGTGTCGAGATCGGCGATGACCGGATCGCCGGGGTGGGGCGTGGCGATCCGGTCGCGCCAGACCAGATCCATGACCCGCAGGGGCAGGATCGAGACCTGGATGCGCGGATCGGGAGAGCCGTCGGCCAGCTTCATCCAGGGCGTATTCAGCCAGCGGCCGCCGTCGCCGGGAACGCCCTCGGCCCGCGTCATCTCCAGCCGTTCGGGGAAGAGCCGGTGGTTGTAGCCGGGCCGCAGGCAAAGACCCGCGACCGTCGTGCGCTCTTTCGGCGCGGACAGGACATGCGGCAGGGCAGCCATCAGTTCGGCGGTGGTGACGGGCTCAGAGACCATCGAGCAATTCCTTTGTCGGCCAGGCATCGGCGGGCAGGCCGAGGCGGGTCTGTTCCTTCTGGATGGCGCTGCGGGTCGCGGCCCCGAGGATGCCGTCGATCTTGCCGACATCATGGCCGCGCGCCGTCAGCTTTTCCTGAAGGGCCACCATCTGATCGCCCGAAAGGGCGGGGTCCGGATGGCCCGGCGCATAGGCGGCGGCCCCTTCGAGCCGCGTGGCGAAATAGGCGGCGGTCGTCACATAGACGAAGCTCTTGTTCCACTCGAACAGGGTCTTGAAATTGTCAAAGGCCAGAAAGGCCGGCCCCTTGCGCCCTTGCGGCAGCAGCAGCGAGGCGGGCAGATCGGCAAAGGCCCCTTCGCGCGGTTTCACCCCCATCGCCGCCCAGTCGGAGGCAGGATAGGCCTGATCCAGCCCGGACTTCGCCCAATCGAGCGTCTCGGCGTTCAAAGTTTCGGGCAGGATCACTTCCTGCAACCACGGCTCGCCCGCGCGCCAGCCGTGGTGGTGCAGCATCGCGGCCCCCGACAGGATCGCATCGGCGGCGGAGGTCTTGAGCGTGATCAGCCCGTCGCCATCGCCATCGACCCCGCGCTCCAGAATGTCCTTGGGCAGCATCTGGACCATGCCGATCTCTCCCGCCCAGGCGCCGGTGGTGCGGGCCGGGTCGAAATCGCCCATGCCGGTCAGGGTGATGGCAGCCAGCACCTGCGGCTGGAAAATCTCCGGCCGGCGGCAATCCTGTGCGAGGGTCAGCAGCGCGTTGCGGGTGTTGAAATTGCCCTGCACCGCGCCGAAATCGGTCTCGAAAGCCCAGAAGGCCAGCAGGATGCCTCGCGGCACGCCGTAGTCGGCTTCGGCGCGGGCGAAGATGCTGTCCAGCTCCCGCGATTTCGCAAGGCCGTTTTGCAGGCGGTTTTTCGAGATCAGGCTTTTGGAGAACTCCAGAAAGGTCTTGCGGAAGACCCCTTGCGCGCGGTCGGCCTTCAGCACCGCCGGGTCCTGTGTGGCGCCCTTGAAGAAGCGGGTGATAGCCTCCTCCGGCGCGCCGGCCGCGCGGGCCTCTGCGGCCATCGCGGTGAGGAAGGCCGGAAAATCGCCGCCGCAGGGCGCGGAAAGGGCCGGGCTCACGGCAAGGCACAGGCTGAGGGTGATGGCGCGCATGGCGGCTCCTTTTCCGGCAGGCTAGCAGGCGGTGATGGCGGCGACCAGCACGACAAGCGCCAGCATCGCCCCCCAGCCCCGCCAGAGCGCAGTGACCGTGCGGTCGATGTCGGCGGGGCCAGGGTCGCGCCGTCCCTCGGGCCAGACCCAGGGGAAATCGCTCAGCTTGCCGTGATAGCTGCGCGGCCCGGAGATCGCCACGTCGAGCGCGATGGCCATCGCCGCTTCCGGCCAGCCGGCATTGGGGGAGCGGTGAAGCGGCGCATCGCGCAGGATCGGCGCGGGGTTCAGGATGCCATGCGTCACCGCGATCAGGAGCGCCGAAAGCCGGGCCGGGATCAGGTTCAAGAGGTCATCGAACCGCGCCGCCGCCCAGCCGAACTGCTCATGCCGGGGGGTTCGGTGGCCAATCATGCTGTCGGCGGTGTTGGCGATCTTGTAGATCAGCAACCCCGGCAGCCCAGCCACCAGAAACCAGAAAGCCGGCGCGATCACCCCGTCGGAGAAATTCTCGGCCGCGCTCTCGATCGCCGACCGCGCCACCCCGGCCTGATCGAGCGCCTTGGTATCGCGTCCAACGATCATCGCCACCGCGCGCCGTCCGTCACCGAGCGAAAGCCGCAGCGCATCGGCTACGGCCTGCACATGCTGCACGAGGCTGCGCTGCGCCAAAAGGATCGCCGCGACGATCACCTCTACCACCCCGCCATCGGGCAGAAGGTGGATGAGCCAGCCGAGCAGCCCCGCCCCCGCGACCAGCCCCGCCATCACCGCCACTCCCGTCGCGCGCCGATTGTCGCCGCGGTTGAACCGGGCATCCGCCCAACCGACCATGCGGCCCATCAGCACCGCCGGATGGGGGTAGCGATCCCAGATCAGCTTCGGCTCGCCGAAGGCGGCGTCGAGCAGCAGGGCGGGAATCAGCAGGGCGGCGCTCATGGTCAGGCTCCGGTCAGGGTGACCGAGAGAAAGCCGAAGCAGCGGCCCTTGGCAAGCGCCCCGCCCAAGCCGGTGTTATTGCGACATAATCGCCACGTCTGCCGAGGATTCCGGCAGTTTTCAGCACCTTGTCATATTCAAAGGCATTCCGCGTTTTATCCTTTCCGCGAGGGAGGTCGACATGCTGGAATTCTTGCCCAAGGAACTTCGTGAAGGGCTTGAGGCGGCGCGCAAGCGCAACCTGACCCGGAAATCCCGGCTGCGTGTGCAGGTGGGGGAAGCGGTTTTCCCCATCCTGCGCTTCTGGCAGGGCGGTTTTGCGCTTGATGCGGCGCTGACGCCGAACATGCGCGGTCTGGTCGATGTCTATGACGGGTCGCGGCATGTGTTCCAATGCCTGATCATCACCTCCACCAACGAGAATGGCGAGCTGATCTGCGATTTCAAACGCTCCACCCCGATCCGGGACCGGGCGCCGCTGGATTACTGGCGGGATGAGAACGCGCCGGCGGGCTATCTGCCTAAGGCCTGACCTCGACGAGCGTGCCGATGCCCGCGACCTGCCAGACCTCGCGCATCTGGGCATTGGTCAGCGCGATGCAGCCGGCCGTCCAGTCGCCTTTGACCATCATCCCTTCCGGCACCGCATTGGGTTGGCCGTGGATCATGATGTCGCCGCCGGGGGAATAGCCGCCCGCCTTCGCCCGCGCCCGATCCTCCGCCTGCGGATAGTCGAGGCCGAGCGACAGGTGATAGGCCGAACCCTCGTTCCGGCGGTCGATGCGGAAGGTGCCTTCGGGCGTGCGCCCGTCACCCTGCCGCTCCTTGTCGCCTTCCGGCGCGAAGCCGAGCGCGATGCGGTATTCGCGCACCGGCTTGCCGGCCTGAACAAGCACCATGCGGCGGGCGGCTTTCTCCACGATGATCCGCTCCACCTGCCCGGCGAGGGGCGTCACCTCCGGCACCGGAACCGACCGCAGGTAAAGCGCCGCGAGGCCGAGGCCCAGCAGCGCCAGCAGGCAAAGGAGCGAGAAGAGCCGGGCCAGCCCCCGCATCAGCAGCCTGTCATTGCAGATCGGCGAAGGCTTCCTGCATCCGCTCCACCGCCTTCACCACATTGCTGCGCGGCGTGGCGAGGTTGAAGCGCATGTAGCTTTCCCCGCCAAGGCCGAAGCTGCCGCCATGGTTCACCGCGATCCGCGCCCCTTTCTCGATCCGCTGGGCGATCTCGGGCTGCGCCATGCCGGTGCCGCCGAAATCGACCCAGGCGAGATAGGTCGCCTCCAGATCCATGGAGCGCAGGCCCGGAATGGTGTTCAGCCCGGCGTCGAAGACCTTGCGGTTGCCGTCGAGATAAAGCGTCAGCGCATCCACCCAATCCGCGCCTTCGGGCGAATAGGCGGCGGTCGCCATGAACATGCCGAAGGAATTGGGGGAAATCCCCATGGCGTTCATCCGCTCGGCAAAGCGGGCGTGAAGGGCGGGGTCGTGGATGATGACATTGCCGGAATGGGCGCCGGCGATGTTGAAGGTCTTGGTGGTGGCCGACATGACCACCAGCCGGTCGGCCATCTCCGGCGCGACCTTGGCCATGACGTGATGTTTCTGGCCGGGCATCACGAGATCATGGTGGATCTCGTCCGACACGAGCAGGAGGTTGTGGCGCTTGCAGAATTCCGCCACGGCGCGCAGTTCCGCCTCCGACCAGACGCGGCCGCCGGGGTTGTGGGGGGAGCAGAGGATCATCATCGTCTCGCGCCCGGTCAGCCTGGCATCCCATGCGGCGATGTCGAGCTCATAGCGGCCGTTCACCAGGGCGAGCGGACATTCCACCACCTCGCGGCCCGCGCCTTTGATGATGCGCGCAAAGGCGTGGTAGACCGGCGTCATCAGCACGATGCCGTCGCCGGGTTTGGTGAAGCTGTCGATGCACATGGCGGTGCCGTTCACCAGCCCATGCGTGGTGAAGATCGCCTTGGCATCCACCTGCCAGCCGTGACGGGTGGCCATCCACCACTGGATCGCCTCCAGATATTCCCGGTCGTCGCCGTAATAGCCGTAGATGCCATGTGCGAGCATCCCTTCGAGTGCGCGTTGCACGGCTTGCGGCGGACGGAAGTCCATGTCGGCCACCCACATGGCAATGCCATCCTTGGCGGAAACGCCATAGACGGCCTCCATCGCGTCCCATTTCACGGAATGGGTGCCGAAACGGTTGATCGGGGTATCGAAGTCCATGATGCGCCTGTCAGGTGGATGCGGTAAGAAGTTCCGATTATCATTCATAAGTCGGGAAGTCATTCCTATTTACTTTAATAAATTGGAATAATATACTAATAGTACGACATTGCTTGGGAAATTGTCGTGGCGCCGTATCCTGATGCCCCGCCGGCCCCGTTCTTGCCCCCCCTCTTGCACCAAAGCAGGGCGCGCCGTAAATCCCGAACATGATCCGTCCCATCCTCCTCCACCCCGATCCGCGCCTCAAGAAGTCTTGCGATCCCGTCGCCGCGATCACCGATGATCTGCGGCAGTTGGCGGCGGACATGCTTGAGACGATGTACGAAGCGCCGGGCATCGGCCTTGCCGCGCCGCAGATCGGCGTGATGAAGCGGGTGATCGTGATGGATTGCATCAAGGACGGCCCGCCGCGCCCGATGGCGCTGTTCAACCCGGAGGTCATCTGGTCCTCGGAGGATCTGGCGACCTATGAGGAAGGGTGCCTCTCCATCCCCGACCATTATGCCGAGGTGAAGCGACCGGCGGTGGTGACGGTCCGCTGGACGGATCTCGACGGCGTGTCGCAGGAGGAGACCTTCGACAAGCTGTGGGCGACCTGCGTTCAGCATGAGATCGACCATCTGGATGGCAAGCTGTTCATCGACTACCTTGGCCCGCTGAAACGCCAGATGATCACCCGCAAGATGGAAAAGCTGAAGCGCGAGCGGGCGCGCGGCTGATGGAGCGGGCGATTCTCCGCTGGCCGGACCCGCGGCTTGCGATGCGTTGCGTGCCGGTGACCGGGGATGTCTCGGCCCTTGCCGCCGATATGCTGGAAACCATGTATGCCGCCCCCGGACGCGGTCTTGCCGCGCCGCAGGTGGGGGAGCTTCTGCGGCTTTTCGTCATGGACGTCACCTGGAAAGAGGGCCGCCGCGACCCGCAGGTTTTCATCAATCCGGAAATCCTCTGGCGGTCGGAGACCCGCAAGCGCGGGCCGGAGGGGTGCCTCTCCATCCCCGGTGTCACGGCGGAGGTGGAACGGTCGGTGGAACTGCGGATGCGCTGGGTCGATCTTTCCGGCACCCCCCGCGAAGAGACGCTGACCGGCTTTGCCGCCATCTGCGCGCAGCATGAGCATGACCATCTGGAGGGGATCGTGACCCTGGACCACCTGAGCCCCGAAGCGCGGGTCTTGGCGGAGGCCAGGCTGTGACGGCCCGGACCTGCCTGCCCTGGCCCGCCGCCGTGCTGCGCTCTCCCGCCGCTGATGTGGACGCGATCACCGAAGAGGTGCGGGCGATCTGGGCCGACATGATCGACACGATGGAGGCGATGCCGGGCTATGGGCTTGCCGCGGTGCAGATCGGCGTGCCGCTGCGGCTTGCGGTCGTCGATTGCTCCGAGGCGCGGGGGCAGGCGGTGCGGATGGCCAATCCGGAGGTGCTCCATGCCTCCATCCAGCCGCGTGAGCATGAGGAGGCCTCTCCGAACCTGCCGGGCGTTTCGGCGGTGATCAGCCGGCCGAGGGCGGTGACGGTGCGCTTCCTGAACGCCGAGGGCGTGGTGGAGGAGCGCGATTTCGTCGGTCTCTGGGCGACGAGTGTGCAGCATCAGATCGACCATCTGGCCGGCAAGATGTATTTCGACCATCTCTCGCCCTTGAAGCGGAAGATGCTTCTAGCCAAGGCGGCCAAGCTGGGCAAAAGAAAATGAAAATCATTTTCATGGGGACGCCGGACTTCTCGGTTCCCGTCTTGCAGGATTTGGCTCAACGCCATGAAATCCTTGCGGTTTACTGTCAGCCACCCCGTCCCGCCGGGCGCGGCAAAGCGGACCGGAAAAGCGCTGTTCAGGACGCTGCCGAGGCGCTCCATTTGCCCGTCCGCCACCCGGTTTCGCTGCGCGGCGAAGAGGCGCAGCGAGACTTCGCGGCACTCGGCGCCGATGTGGCGGTGGTGGTGGCCTATGGGCTGATCCTGCCGCAGGCGGTGCTGGATGCGCCGCGTCTGGGGTGCCTCAATATCCATGCCTCGCTGCTGCCCCGCTGGCGCGGGGCGGCGCCGATCCACCGGGCCATCCTGTCGGGGGATGCGGAAACCGGGGTCTGCATCATGCAGATGGAAGCGGGGCTGGATACCGGCCCGGTTCTGCTGCGCGAGGCCGTCACCATCGGCGCGGAGGAGACCACGGCGGAGCTGCATGACCGTCTGTCGGCCCTGGGCGCGCGTCTGATCGGCGAGGCGCTCGACCGTCTGCCGCTGCCCGCCGAGCCGCAGCCGGCGGAAGGCGTGACCTATGCCGCCAAGATCGACAAGGCGGAGGCGCGGATCGACTGGACCCGCCCGGCCGTCGAGGTGGATCGGCAGATCCGCGGGCTATCCCCCTTTCCCGGCGCCTGGTGCGAGGTGGGGGGGGAGAGGGTGAAACTGCTCCGTTCGCGCCTCGCCACGGGCTCCGGTGCGCCGGGGCAGGTGCTGCACGGACTGACCATCGCCTGCGGCCAAGGCGCGGTGGAGGTCACGCTGGCGCAGCGCGAGGGCAAGCGCCCGATGGCGCCGGAGGCTTTCCTCAACGGCTTCGCCCTGCCGGAGACGCTCGGCTGATCCTGCCGCAAACTGTCAGGAGTGCGGGCTTATGCCGGGACGGGACAGGAGGCGAAGATGACAGAGACCTATTGGGTTGTGACGGCTTCCGGCGATCATGCGGCCAACGGCCGGGCCTGGGGCATCGTGCAGGCCTGCCATGGCAAGGCTGCACCCTTGCGGCGGATGCGGCCGGGGGATGGCGTGGTGATCTATTCCTCCCGCGACCGCTTTCAGGGCGGGCTGCCGTTGCAGGCTTTCACCGCCATTGGCCGGATTGCCGAAGGCGCCGCCTATGAGCATGATATGGGCGGCGGTTTCATCCCGTGGCGGCGCGATGTGATCTGGCAGGAGGCGCAGCCGGTGCCGATCCGTCCGCTTCTCGACCGGCTGGAACTTACGCGCGGCCAACCCTCCTGGGGGATGGTGTTCCGCTACGGGCTGCGTCCGATCAGCCGCAGCGATTTCGCCCTGATCGCGCGGGCGATGCTGGGCCTTGCATCGGGGGCGCCGGATACCGATCTTCAGGCGAAAGGGCCGATGTCCGGCGCTGCCTGAGGAGAGACCCATGGGGATTGTCCTGCTGATCATCGTCGGTGCTGCGGCCGGGTTTCTGGCAACCCGCCTGATGGGGATGGAAACGGATATCCCCACGACCATCGTTCTTGGGGTGGCCGGGGCGCTCGTGGGGGGCTTCGCGCTGCGGGCGCTCGTGATGATGGCCGGCTGGATGGCGGGTTTCGTCGGGGCGGTGATGGGCGCGCTGTTGCTCGTCTGGATCTGGAAGACCTGGGCGAGCCGCTAGGGCATCGCCATTCGGCACGGGCAGAGCCTTGCCGTGGTCCTGGAGGGGTCTTGCACCCCTCCGCCATGCCACCGTTCCTTGAAGCGGCGGCGAACCCCGCAGGATATTTTCCGACAGAAGATGAAGCGGCGGCAGGAGCTTTCGCCGGGATGGCGGCTAGGCCAGCCGCTTGAAAAGATCGCCGAGGCGGAAGCCCTTGCCGCCGACCGCTTCCCAGTCGGCCCGGCCCTGCCAGGCGGCGAAGATCAGGGCCGCCGCCTCCCGCCCTCTGGAACCTCCACCGAGGCGCGGCACAAGCGCCGCCTCGACCTGCGCGCGCCAGCTTTCGGCGAGCGCCCTCAGCGCCTCATCCTGCAAGCTGGCTGCGAGGAGGGTGGGGCCGGGCGGGGCCAGCATCTTCAGAAACCCCTGCGCGCCCTTGGCGGAAACGAGGGCCGTCTGTTCCGCCTCCGCCGTGCGGGCGATGAGCGCCTGCCATTCTGCGGAAAGTGCTGCGCGGATCATCCCCTCCACCGAGCCGAAGCGCTGCGCGAGGGTGGAGGCCGCGAGCCCGCAGCTTTTGCCGATCACCCCGAAGCTGACCCCCTTGCCGCCGGTTGCGGTCAGACCGGCCATGACTTCGGCGAAAATGGTGGCATCCGGGATGGTGCGAGTGCGCGACATGGGGGGAGCATGACCGAAGACCCCCTTGGTTTCAATGGATTTGCCGCGCGGGAGATGGACAGGACGGCGGCTCTCCGGCACTCTGCCGCAAAGTGCGGGACAGCCGCCGCAATGAGGAGCAGCCGTGATGAGTGATCTTGAGGACCAGACCGTGCCGGAGAAAAACCGGCGCCCTGCCAAGCCTTTGCCGAATACGGCGAAGGAGGTGGAGGCGCTGGTCCGCCGCCAGAAGAAGCAGCTCCGCAAGGCCTGGGCGGAGGGCTATCTGACCGCGATCACCTCCATGTTGAAGCCGGGGGATCTGGCGCTCGATTGCGGGGCCAACATGGGGGTGGTGACGGCGCGGCTGGCGGCGACCGGGGCGGATGTGATCGCCTATGAGCCGGACCCTTTCGCCTTTGCAACGCTGGTCGAGAAATTCGGGGCGCTGCCGAATGTCACGCTGGTCAACGCCGCCGTGGGTGTCGGCTCCGGCACGGTGCGGCTGATGCGGGCCGACAATTTCGGCGCCAATCCCGAGGGGGCCTCGGTCCGCAGCACGATCCTTGACGGCGGCCTGCGGATCGACGCGGGCAATTCCGTGGAGGTGCCGCTGCTCGACTTCCCCGGCCTTGTCCGGGAGAAGGTGGCCGCGCGCGGCGAGATCGCCTTCGTCAAGATGGACATCGAGGGGGCGGAGCTGGACATCCTTGAAGTGATGCACCGGGAGGGGCTTTTCGCGCAGGTGCGCGCGCTTGTCGCCGAAACCCATGAGCGCAAGTTCAAGGATCTGCGCGAGCGTTACAAGGCGCTGCGGGCCGCCGTTGCGGAAAGCTATCCGACCGGCCGGGTCAATCTGGACTGGATCTGATCAGCCCTTGGCGGCCTGCGGCTTGAAGGGCGCCATCCCGGCGCGAGCGAGCGCGTCGGCGCGCTCGTTTTCCGCGTGTCCGGCATGGCCCTTGATCCACCGCCATGTCACCTTGTGCATCGCCTGCGCGGCATCGAGGCGCTGCCAGAGCTCGGCATTCTTCACCGGGTCCTTGCCGGCCGTGCGCCAGCCGTTGCGCTTCCAGCCGTGGATCCATTCGGTCACGCCGTTCTTCACATAGGCCGAATCGGTGACGATGGTGATGGCGACCGGCTTCGTCAGCGTTTCGAGCGCCGAGATCGCGGCCATCAGCTCCATCCGGTTGTTGGTGGTCAGCGCCTCGCCGCCTTTGAGCTCGCGCTCCTTGACCACTTCGGCGCCTTCGCGCGCGAGCATCAGCACGCCCCAGCCGCCGGGGCCGGGATTGCCGGAGCAGGCTCCGTCCGTATAGGCGAAAAGATCGGGCATGACGGCTCCTTTGCTCCGGGGTGTAGCAGGCGCGCGGGCGGGGTCAACCTGTGCCGCAACGCGCTGTGTGACGCGGCGTAGGGCGTGACAGGCCCCGGTGGCTCGGGGCAGACTGCGGGCAAGGGGGAGCCATCCATGACCGCTTATCCGCATCTTCTGGCGCCGATCACGCTTGGCGCCGTGACCCTGCCCAACCGGGTGATGATGGGCTCCATGCACACGGGGCTTGAGGAATCCGGCGACTGGAACCGGGTCGCGGAATTCTATGCGACGCGGGCGCGGGGCGGGGTCGGGCTGATGGTGACCGGGGGCATCGCCCCCAACCGGGAAGGCGGGGTCTACCCCGGTGCCGCCGGGCTTTTCACCGGGAAGGACATTGCCAATCACCGCATCGTCACCGACCGCGTGCATGACAACGGCGGGCGGATCGCCATGCAGATCCTCCATGCCGGGCGCTATGCCTATTCCAGGGATTGCGTTTCCGCCTCGGCGGTGAAGTCGCCGATCTCCCCCTTCCCCCCGCGCGAGCTGGATGAGGAGGGGATCGAGACGCAGATCGCCGATATCGTCACCGCCGCCACCCGCGCGCGCGAGGCGGGTTATGACGGGGTGGAGGTGATGGGGTCGGAGGGCTATTTCCTCAACCAGTTCCTCGTGACCCATGTGAACCGGCGGGAAGACCGCTGGGGCGGCAGCTATGAGAACCGGATGCGCCTGCCGGTGGAGGTGGTGCGGCGGGTGCGTGACGCACTCGGGCCGGAGGCGATCCTGATCTACCGGATTTCGCTGATCGACCTGATCCCCGACGGTTCCACCTGGCAGGAGGTCGTGACCCTCGCCCGTGCCATCGAGGCGGCGGGGGCGAGTGTGCTCAACACCGGCATCGGCTGGCATGAGGCGCGGGTGCCGACCATCGCCACCTCGGTTCCGCGCGCGGCATTTGCCCATCTGACCGGGCGGCTGCGGCCGGAGGTGGGGATTCCGGTCATCACCTCCAACCGCATCAACAGCCCCGAAGTGGCGGAGACGCTGCTGGCCGCCGGGATGGCGGATATGGTCTCCATGGCGCGGCCCTTTCTGGCGGACCCCGAGTTCGTCGCCAAGGCGGCGCGCGGGCAGGCGGAGCGGATCGCCCCCTGCATCGCCTGCAATCAGGCCTGCCTCGACCATACATTCAGCGGCAAGATGACCTCCTGCCTCGTCAATCCGCGCGCCTGCCATGAGACGCTGCTGCGGTATGAGCCGACGGATGTGGTGAAACGGGTGGCGGTGGTCGGGGCCGGCCCGGCGGGCATGACCTGCGCCATGATTGCGGCGGAGCGCGGGCATCATGTGGTTCTCTTCGACAGGGCGACGGAGCTGGGCGGGCAGTTGAACCTCGCCAAGCAGGTGCCGGGCAAGGAAGAATTCCACGGCCTCGTCGACTGGTTCGCGGGGGAGGTTGCGCGCTCCGGCGTCGACATCCGGCTGGGGCAGGAAGCGGGCGTGGAAGACCTTCGCGGTTTTGACGAGGTGGTCGTGGCGACCGGGGTTCTGCCGCGCGATCCGGGGATTGCCGGGCAGGACCGGGCGCTCGGCTATATCGACGTGCTGCGCGGCGCGAAGGTCGGGTCGCGGGTTGCGGTCATCGGGGCGGGCGGCATCGGCTTTGACGTGGCGGAGTTCCTGACGGCGGGGCCGACATCCCCGACGCTCCACCCCGAGGAGTGGCGGCGCGAATGGGGGGTGGGCGATCCGGCCCTGACCCCCGGCGGGCTGGCCGAACCGGAACCGGAGCCGCCGGCGCGCGAGGTCTGGCTTTTGCAGCGCAAGCCGGAAAAACCGGGACGCGGGCTGGGCAAGACGACAGGCTGGATCCACCGTGCCGCCCTTGCCGCCAAGGGTGTGAGGATGCAGGGCGGCGTCAGCTACCTGTCCATCGGGGCGGACGGCCTGCGAATCGCCCGCGACGGGGTGGAGGAACTGCTGCCGGTCGAGGATGTGGTGCTCTGCTCCGGTCAGGTTCCGGCGCGCGGCCTGCTGGAGGCGCTGACGGCGGCGGGGATCGCCGCCCATGTCATCGGTGGCGCGGATGTGGCGGCGGAGCTGGATGCCAAGCGCGCCATTGATCAGGGCGCGCGGCTGGCCGCCACGCTCTGATCAGCGCAGAAGCTTGTCGATGGCCCCGGTGATCCTGTCGGACAGCGGCTTTGCCGTCGGCCCCCAGGCCGAGACGAATTCCCCCTGCGGCCCGATCAGCACCTTGTTGAAATTCCAGCCCGGCGCAAAGCCGTGCTCGGCCTTCAGCCAGGCGTAAAAGGGGTGGAGATCGCCCTTGGCGACATGGGTGATCGTGGTCATCGGCAGGGTCAGGTCGTAGTTCAGCGCGCAGAAATCCTTGACCTCGCCATCGCTCGCAAGCTCCTGATTGAAGTCGTCGGAAGGAATGGCGAGCACGACCGCCCGCCCCTGATAGCGGTCCGACAATTCCTGAAGCGCGGCATATTGCGGGGTGAAGCCGCAAAGCGAGGCGGTATTGACCACCAGCACCGGCTTGCCGCGCCAATCGGCGCTGCTCATCGTGCCGCCGTCGATGGAGGCGAAGCTGAACACGGGCGCATCGGCGGCATGGGCGGCGGGCAGATGGGTGACCCCCCCGAGGAGGAGCGCGGTCAGCAGGCGGAGCTTGCGGAGCATGGGTGGAACCTCCCTCGACAGGATATGATACGCTGCGGTTGCCGTCCCGGATCACAGGGCGAACAGATGGCCGCGCGGAGTGGCCAAGCCATATCGACATTCGTCGCCCGTTGCATCCTCCGTCCGGCCCCGGAGGGGTTTTGCACCCCTCCGGACCTCCCCGCAGGATATTTGAGGCAAGATGAAAGGGGAAGGGCGCGCCAACCGGCGCCACGGTTTTGCGCGTTCTGCCTGACTGCCGGGGGAGGTGTGGGTCTTGCGGCTCAGGTCGGGCGGCTCAGGTCGGACGGCTCAGGTCGGACGGATAGTGTCGCCGGGTTGCAGCGTCGGGAAAAGCTCGATCACCTCGCCGCCGACCAGGCCCTCCGGTCGCTTGCCCGCGATGATCTCCGCCGCGCGGCGGCCGATCTCCAGCCGGCAGGCGTCCATCGTTGCCAGGCGGCGCGGCAGGCCATCGAGCAGTTCTACCCCGTTGAAGCCCGCGAGCCCGATCTTGCCCGGCACATCGAGCCCGGCGTCCAGACAGTAAAGCAGCCCGCCCGCCCCGATCATATCGTTGGAATAATAGAGGAAATCGACATCAGGCGTGCGTTTCAGCACGGCTTCCGTCATCTCGCGCCCTTTCAGAAGCGCAGAGCCGCCGGAGTAGAACTCCCGGTCGGCGAGCGAAAGCCCGACCCGTGCAAGCGCCTCCTCGAAGCCTTCGAGCCGTTTGCGGGCGCGGTGATCGTTCGGCATCTGGGTGCCGAGGAAGGCGATCCGGCGGTAGCCTGCGGCGATGATCGCCTCGGCCATCTTGCGCCCGGCGCGACGATGCGAAATCCCGACGGCGGAATCGATCGGGCTGCCGTCGATATCCATGATCTCGACAATCGGGATGCCCGCCTGCGCGAGCATCGCCTGCGCGGCCTCCGTATGCTCCAGTCCCGCAAGGATCAGCCCGGAGGGACGCCAGCTCAGCATCTCGTAAAGCACGCTTTCCTCGCGGTCGGGGGAGTAGTTCGTCACCCCCACCACGGGTTGCAGGCCGGTGTCCTCCAGCACTTCGGAAACGCCGGTGAGAACTTCGGGGAAGACCATGTTCGACAGCGACGGGATCACCACGCCGACAAGGTTGACCCGCTGGCTCGCCAAGGCCCCCGCGATCTTGTTCGGCACATAGCCGAGCGACCGCGCTGCCTCCAGCACCCGTTCCCGCGTCGCCTCCGACACATCGCCGCGATTGCGGAGAACGCGGCTGACCGTCATCTCGCTGACGCCCGAGGCTTCGGACACGTCCCGGAGCGTCAGGGTGCGGCGAGGATCGGGGACGGGCGGTTTTGACACGGATTAGGGACCCTGCGGAAATTGCCTTTCCTCTTGTTAGCGGCAAAACACCCCTTGTCCAAGAGCGTATCCTCAGCTATGTTACCGCTAACAGCCATTTGGCTGACGATATCCTGCGCGTCCTGCAAGCTCTCAACCCAGACGCAAGGGACCACGGGGGAGTGGTGGGCCAAAAGTCACTCCCCCTTTTCCCCTCCCGGCTTTGCGGCAAGCAGCTTTTCGACAAGACCGGGCAGACGGGTGAAGTCGTTGAACTTCGCGCGATGCGGCAGGGCGCTGACCGGCGATTTCCGATAGCCTCTGGTGTATAGAAGGAACGGCACGGCGGCGGCCTGTGCGGTTTCGCAATCCACCTCGCTGTCGCCGACGAAGAGAATCGTGCCGCCGATCGCCTTCGCCGTCGCCAGCAGCGGGGCAGGATCGGGCTTGCGCTGCGGCAGGCTGTCACCGCCGATCACCACCGGGAAGAAGCGCGCAAGGTCGAGATGGTCGAGAATCGCCTTGGTCGGAGCTTCCGGCTTGTTGGTGCAGATGCCGAGCGGATGGCCCGCGGCCCGCAGCGCCTCCAGAGCGGCGATGACGCCGGGGTAGGGCTTCGTCAGGGTCAGGTCATTTTCGTAGAGATGGAGAAAGCGGGCGGTCAGATCGGCATGGTCCGCCGGATCGAGCCCCAGATGATCCATCGTGCGCCGGATCAGCGTCGGGACACCATTGCCGACGAAGCTCTGCACCCGTGCGCGGGAGAGAGGGCGCAGGCCGCGCTCGGTCAGGACGCGATTGAGGTTCGCGTGGATGTCGCCCACGCTGTCGATCAGCGTACCATCCAGATCGAAGACGATTGCAGGAAGTGTGTCGGACGTGGCGGTGCTCGGCTGGATCGGCTTCGGCAAGGGGTGTTCCTCAGTTGGACCGGGGGCGGTCGGTGCCAAACTAGCGGTCTCAGGCGCCGGGCGACAGGGGGGCAGCGACAGGCAGATGCAGGCCCCGCGGACGCCGCACGGGATTTCCACCTTGATATGCCCCCGCGCCCCGATTACCAAAGCGGCATCGCTGGCCTCGTAGCTCAACGGATAGAGCGTCCCCCTCCTAAGGGGAAGGTTGCAGGTTCAAGTCCTGCCGGGGTCACCATCCATCTTTCAAGATAAATGCACATGACCGGGGCGATGCAGCTTCTGGTCCATGAACCAATGGCCGCCGGCTCGGAACTGCCCGGCATCAGGCGGCTCCGAACCGGTGCCATGGTTATTGCCCAAGGCCGGGGCGCGGCGTCAGGCAACCACCTCATAGCCTGCCGCCGCCATGACGCGCAGCAGTTCCTTGTGGCCGATCTTCGCCATCTCCAGCGGCGGGGAGACTTTGGGGTCCTGCTCCGCTTCCACCACGAACCAGCCCTCATAGCCGTGGGAGGCAAGGCGCTTCACGATGGTCTCGAAATCGAGGCTGCCATCCCCCGGCACGGTGAAGGCGCCCTTGACCACGGCGTCGAGGAAGCTTTCACGGCTCCGGTCGAGGCCGTTGATCACGTCCATCCGCACGTCCTTGGTGTGGACATGGCTGATCCGGGCATGGTGGTTGTCGATCACCCGCAGCACGTCGCCGCCTGCAAAGGCCATGTGGCCGGCGTCAAAGAGCAGCGGAATTCCCGCGCCGGAATGTTTCATGAAAAGATCCAGCTCCGCCTCGGTCTCGATCGCGGCGGCCATGTGGTGATGGTAGGAAAGCGGCATCCCCTGCTCCGCGCACCATTCACCAAAGGCGGTCATCTTGCGGGCGTAGGTCTTGATCTCATCCTCCGACAGCTTCGGCTTCACCGCCAGAGGCTTGGAGCGGTCGCCTTGCACCGAGCGCGCGGTTTCGCCGTAGACGATGCAGGGTGCCTTCGCGGCGATGAAGAAATCCATCTGGGCGCGGATGCGATCCTTTTCCGCCTCGATGTCGCCATCAAGCAGCAGGCCGGAGAACCAGCCGCCGCAGACCGAGATCCCGTAGCGGGCGAGGATCGGCGACAGAACCGCCACATCCATCGGAAAGCGCCGCCCGGTTTCCATCCCGGTAAAACCCGCGACGGAGGCCTGACGCAGACATTCCTCCAGCGACACGTCATCGCTGAGTTCGGCGAGGTCGTCGTTCCACCAGGCGATAGGGGCGATGCCGAGACGGGCTTTCATGGGTCTTCCTCCGAAATGGGCGCTGCCGGGGGCGGAGCGGGTTCGGCCCTTCGCTAGCCTCCTGCGGGTTTTCCGGCAAGCCCGTCGCCCGATCCGGGCAGATCTCCGCAGGCAAAGCTTCGTCATCTTCGTCAAAAACCCCTTCGTCACGCGGCCGGTTTCGTGGTTTTTTGCCATGGGAACGTGGAAATGGCCCGGAGGAGGGCCGAAGGGGGCGGAATGATCAGGAACCGGCTGCGGCAGATCTGGGCCGAGGGACAACCCTCGCTGAATGGCTGGTGCTCCATCGGCAGCCCCTTCGTGGCGGAGATCATGGCCGCGCAGGGCTTCGATAGCCTGACGGTGGACATGCAGCATGGCGCACTCGACTATTCCCACGCCCTGCCGATGTTGCAGGCGATCCGGGGGTTCGGCACGGTGCCGCTGGTGCGGGTTCCCTGGCTTGAGGCCGGGGCGATCATGAAGGCGCTGGACGCGGGCGCCTATGGCATCATTTGCCCGATGATCAACACCGCCGAGGAAGCGGCGGAATTCGTCAGCTATCTGCGCTATCCTCCGCTTGGTCAGCGCAGTTTCGGCCCGACCCGCGCGGCCTTCGTCAGCGGGCCGAACTACGCGGCGGAAGCGAATGGCGAGGTCCTTGCCTTCGCCATGGTCGAGACCGCGACCGCGATGGAAAATCTGGAGGCGATCTGCGCGACCCCCGGTCTGGACGGCATCTATGTCGGCCCGGCGGATCTGTCGCTGAGCCTGTCCGCAGGCCGCCTTGCGCCGGGAATGGACCGCGAAGAGCCTGAGATGATCGCGGCCTTCCATCGCATCCTTGCCGCCTGCAAGGCCAACGGGCTGCGGGCCGCGCTCCATTGCGGGACGCCGGACTACGCCTTGCGCGCCATTGGCTGGGGTTTCGACATGACCACCGTGGGCGGGGATACCCGCTTTCTCGCCGCCGCTGCCGGAGCGAGCGTGGCACGGTTCCGCGAACTTGCCGGGCAGGGTGCCGCCGCCGGTTCCAAAGCCGCCTATTGAGTTTTCAGGAAGGACAGAAAATGACCAAACCCAAGCTCCGCATCGGGCTGATCGGCACCGGCTTCATGGGACGTGCTCATGTCTTCGGCTTCATCTCGGCCCCGAAGGTTTTCGAACTGTCCCATGAGATCGAGCTGCATACCGTGGCCGATATCACCATGGCGGCAGCGCAGCGCGAGGCGGGGAGGCTTGGCTTTGCCCAGGCCACCGACGATTGGCGGCAGATCGTCGCCAACCCCGACATCGACGTGGTGGACATCACGGCACCCAATGCGCTGCACAAGGAAATGGCACTGGCGGCGATTGCGGCAGGCAAGCACGTCTACTGCGAAAAGCCTCTGGCCCCGCTGGCCGCCGATGCGCGCGAGATGGCCGAGGCGGCCGAGGCCAAGGGCGTGAAGACGCAGGTCGGGTTCAATTACCTTTGCAACCCGATGCTGGGTCTTGCCCGCGAGATGATCGCGGCGGGGGAACTCGGTGAAATTCGCGGCTATCGCGGCCTTCACGCCGAGGATTACATGGCCGACGCCAATGGCCCCTTCACCTTCCGCCATGATCCCGCGGGCGGCGGGGCGCTGGCCGATATCGGTTCCCATGCACTTGCCACGGCGGAATATCTCTGCGGGCCGATTTCCCGCGTGATGGGCGATTGCCTGACGATGATCCCTGCTCGCCCGGACGGCAAGGGCGGCACCCGCAGCGTGGAAGTGGATGACATCGGGCGCGCTTTCCTGCGGTTCGAGAATGGCGCTTCGGGGTCCATCGAGGGCAACTGGATCGCCACTGGCCGCAAGATGCAGCATGATTTCGAGGTCTACGGCACCAAGGGCGCGCTCGCCTTCAGTCAGGAGCATTTCAACGTCCTGCACTATTTCAACACCGCCGATGCCAGGGGCCGTCAGGGTTTCCGCCGGATCGAGGCGGGACCGGATCATGCGCCCTATGGGCTGTTCTGCGTGGCGGCGGGCCATCAGCTCGGTTTCAACGACCTCAAGGCCATCGAGGTTGCGGGTTACGTCGAGGCGATCGCAGGCAGGCGCGACGAGCCCTGCAACTTCCGCAAGGGGCTGCGGATACAGACGCTGGTGGAGACGATCCAGACCTCTTCCCGCGAAGGGAGATGGCTGGACGTGGCCTGAACGAAAGCGGGCGCCCGGCTTGGGGCGCCCGATCCCTCAGAAGTCGAGATTCTCGACGGAGAGGGCGTTCTGCTGGATGAACTCGCGGCGCGGTTCCACCACATCGCCCATCAGCTTGGTGAAGATGTCATCGGCCTCGGCCAGATCGTCCACCTTCACCTGCAGCAGGGTCCGCGCCTCCGGGTCGAGCGTGGTTTCCCAAAGCTGTTCGGGGTTCATCTCGCCCAGACCCTTGTAGCGTTGCAGGGTCAGGCCCTTTTCGCCTTCGGCCAGAATGGATTTCAGAAGGTCGATGGGGCCATGGACCAACTGCTCCCGGTCCTTGCGGACGAGCCGCGCGGGGTCGCGGTAGACATCGCGGCTCTGCATCGAGATCTGCGACAGACGCCGTGCCTCGCCGGAGCGCAGAACGGCACCGTCGAGCGTCCGCAATTCCTCCACCCCGCGCAGGATGCGGCTGAGACGGATGCCGTGATCCTGCGTGATGCGCCCTGTCCAGCCGCGTTCATATTCCGCGGCGATCAGGTTCAGCCGCACCGCCACCGTATCGGCAACCTGCTGGAGATCGGCATCCGCCCGGCCCGGATCAAAGGCGCCGGAAAGAGCCGCCTGCTCCAGAATCCCGCGCGGATAATGGGTCGGGAAAGCGTCGAGAATCCGCCGGAACTGCCGCGCCCCGTCGATCACGCGGGCCAGATCGGCGCCGGCCAACTCCTCCCCCGAGGGCAGGCGCAACACCGCGCCATCCACGCCCATCTCGATCAGATAGTCGTCGAAGGCGGCCTGATCCTTCAGATAAACTTCTGATTTCCCACGAGAAACCTTATAAAGCGGCGGCTGGGCGATATAAAGGTATCCCCCGTCGATGATCTGCGGCATCTGCCGGTAGAAGAAGGTCAGCAGCAGGGTGCGGATATGCGCGCCATCCACGTCGGCATCGGTCATGATGACGATCTTGTGGTAGCGCAGCTTGGAAATGTCGAATTCGTCGCGCCCGATCCCGGTGCCGAGCGCGGTGATCAGCGTGCCGACGGTTTCCGAGGACAGCATCCGGTCAAACCGCGCCCGTTCCACGTTCAGGATCTTGCCGCGCAGGGGCAGAACCGCCTGCTGCTTGCGGCTGCGGCCCTGCTTGGCGGAGCCACCGGCCGAATCCCCTTCGACGATGAACAGTTCCGACAGGGCCGGGTCCTTCTCCTGACAATCGGCCAGTTTGCCGGGCAGGGAGGCCACATCCATCGCCGTCTTGCGCCGGGTCAGTTCGCGGGCCTTGCGCGCCGCTTCGCGGGCGAGCGCCGCCTCCACGATCTTGCCGACGATCACCTTGGCATTGGCCGGGTTTTCCTCGAACCACTCCGCCAGCTTCTCGTTCACGAGGTTCTCGACCGCGGGCCGCACCTCGGATGAAACCAGCTTGTCTTTGGTCTGGCTGGAGAATTTCGGGTCCGGCACCTTCACCGACAGCACGCAGGTCAGCCCCTCGCGGGCATCGTCGCCGGTGAAATCCACCTTCTCCTTGCGGGCGATGCCGGAGCTCTGAGCATAGGCGTTGATCGTCCGTGTCAGCGCGCCGCGGAAGCCCGCAAGATGCGTGCCGCCATCCCGTTGCGGGATGTTGTTGGTGAAGGGCAGCACCATTTCATTGTAGCTGTCGTTCCACCACATCGCCACTTCGACGGTGATGCCGTTGCGCTCCCCGATCATGTAGATCGGTTCGGCCATCATCGAAGTCTTTGAACGGTCGAGATATTTCACGAATTCCCGTACGCCGCCGTCATAGAAGAGCTCGGTATGCAGCGGTTCCGCCGGGCGCTCGTCCTCGATGATGATTCGCACGCCGGAGTTCAGGAAGGCCAGCTCCCGCAGCCGGGTTTCCAGCGTCTTGAACTGGTAATCGAGGTTGGAGAACGTACCGTCCGGGAGGTTGGTCTTGGCGGAAGCGAGAAAGCGCACCTCCGTCCCGCGCATCCCCGGAGCCGGGCCGACCTCATGCACATGGACCACACAATCGCCATGCTCGAAGCGGGCGCGGTATTCGGTGTCGTTGCGCCAGACGGTCAGCTCCAGCCATTCGGACAGCGCATTGACCACCGAAACCCCGACCCCGTGCAGCCCGCCCGAAACCTTGTAGGCATTGCCACCCTCGTCGGTGTTGTTGAACTTACCGCCGGCATGGAGCTGGGTCATGATGACCTCGGCCGCCGAAACCCCCTCCTCCGGGTGGATGTCCACGGGGATGCCGCGGCCATTGTCGCGCACCGAAACCGAGTTGTCGGCGTGGATTTTCACCGTCACGGCGGTGGCATGGCCGGCAAGCGCCTCGTCGATGCCGTTGTCCACGACCTCATAGACCATATGGTGCAGGCCCGAGCCGTCGTCGGTGTCGCCGATATACATGCCGGGGCGCTTGCGAACCGCCTCCAACCCTTTGAGAACCTTGATGGAATCCGCGCCGTATTCGGCGGGTTTCTGGGGCGCGCTGGCCATGCGGTGGGAACCCTTGATATTGCCCCCGATTTATAGCGGTCGGGGGGGGGAATGTCACCCCTTGGACACAAGATTTGGGGTCAGGTGAAGGCGATCGCCACGCCGACGCAGATCAGAAGACCACCGGAAATCTGGTTGAGCCGCCGCAGGCTTTCCGGGCTGGACAGCAGCCGCCGCGCCCGGTCGAGGAAAAGCGCGAGGCAGAGGTTGCCGATCATCGGCACCAAAGTCGAAATCGCCAGAATGGCCGCGATATCCTTGCCGTTCACCCGGCTGAGATCGAAGAAGCCGGGCAGCACGCCCATGTAGAAAAGGATCGCCTTGGGGTTGCCGATCACCGCCGCCACCCCAACGGCAAAACCCGCCCAGACACCGGGCCGGGTCATGCGGCTGTCGGCGTCGATGGGGCCGGCGGGCTTGCGGATCAGTAGCACCCCCATGACCAGAAAGACCACCGCCGCCACCCATCGCAGGGCTTGCAGGAAATCCCCGTAGACGGACAGGATCCAGCTCAAGCCGAAGATGGCCGCCATCGGCCAGACGAGATCGCCGAGCGTCACCCCGACCGCCAGGGGCCAGGCGGCGGCGAAGCCCCCGCTCAGCGCCCGCGCCGTCAGCGCCACCCAGACCGGCCCCGGCACGACCCAGAGCAGCGCCATGCCGCCCGCGTAAAGCAGCAGTTGATACAGGGTTACCGTCATTGCGCCCTCAGAAAATATGACCCAGCAGGTCAAGCTCCGCCGTCTCATCCCATGCCCCGCCCCGCAGGGGAAGGACCATCAGCGTCTCGGCCGGTTCGCGGTGGAGCGCGCCCGTCACGGCATCACGGAGGCCGAGGTGGATCAGCCGGTTTCCGGCCTTGTGAAATCCTGCGCCAGCATAAAGCGGTGCGGTTCCGAAAAGCAGCAGGAACTCCGCGGGACTGACCCGTGCCTCTGCAATCGCGGCCTTGAGGAGGGTGGTTGCGATGCCCTTGCCACGCCGCTCCGGATCGGTGGCAACCTCTGCCAGTCCGGCGACGGTGACCAGCCGGCCCTCCAGCCGCACCGCCCGCCACAGCAGGGCCATGTGACCCACGACGGCATTGTCTTCGCGGATCACCAGCCGCAGGTGGTGGCGCTGCTGAAAGAAGCTGCGCCCGCCGTAATCGGTGTCGAAGGCACGGGCCAGCAACTCGACAAGCGATGCCTCGTCAGCGGTGGTGAGAGCCCATTCCGGGATGCGCTCAACCAGCATCGGGAAGCCAGAGACTGCCATCCGCGGCCAGAGGCCAGAACGGGTTCATGGCGACCTCCCAGACGTGGCCGTCAGGATCGGACCAGTACCCCGAATAGCCGCCCCAGAAAACCTTCTCCGGCGCTTTCAACGCCTTGCCCCCCGCGGCCAGAGCCGTGGCAAAGGCGGCGTCCACTTCGGCCTCGGTGGCGAAATTCTGCGCCAGCGTGATCGCCCCGGTGCCGAGCGTGGCACCCGCCCGCCCCTGATCCGCCGCCAGGGCCTCCACCCCGAAGAGGCCGAGCGCCGCGCCGTGCATCTGGTAGAAGGCCACGCCGGGGGTGCCGCTGTGCTTGACCCAGCCAAGCCGGGCATAGAAAGCTTCTGACGCGGCCAGATCCGCCACGCCTAGGGTAATGAGCGTCACGCGCTGCGGGGTCATGTCGGGGTGATCCTCGATTCTGTGCCGTCTTCGGCGATTGTGAAACTTTGCGCCCGCACGCCCAAAGGCTCGAAAAGGGCAGGCTCGGTGCCGGTCATGATCGCCTGCGCGCCGAGCGCACAAAGCTCCTCATAAAGCGCGGCACGACGGTCGCTGTCCAGATGGGCCGCAACCTCGTCCAGCAGCAGCACCGGCGCCTTGCCGAGGTCGGCGGCAAGCGCCCGCGCGTTGGCCAGCAGCAACGAGATCAGCAAAGCTTTCTGCTCCCCGGTGGAGCTTTGATCGGCCGGAACGCCCTTGGCTGCAAAAACCGCCCGGAAGTCCGACCGATGCGGCCCGGCCAGCGTCCGCCCCGCCGCCATGTCGCGCCGGCGGCTGTCGATGAAGGCCTGCGCCAGATCCTCGGCGGCCAGATCCTCGCCCCCCTCCGGCCCGGTGACCGTCAGGGCGGCACGGGGAAAAGCCGTCTCCGCCCCCTCCTGCGCCGCCATGAGCCGCTCCACCGCCCGCTGCCGGTTGGCGATGATCGCCTGCCCGAACTCCGCCATCTGCGCCTCGAGCGCGCCATACCAGCGGGGGTCCGATACCTGATCCTTCAGAAGCCGGTTGCGGTCGCGCATCGCCTTTTCATAGCCGAGAACCGCCTCGGCATGATCGGGATGGAAGGAGAGCGTCATCCGGTCCAGAAACCGCCGCCGCCCCTCCGCCGCCTCGATCCAGAGCCGGTCCATCGCGGGAACCAGCCAGAGAATCCGCAGGATGCGCCCGAGCATCGCCTGCGGCGCGGCCTTTCCGTCGATCCGCAGCGCCCGCGGCTCCCCCGGTGCGGCCTGCATCTCGATGTCATGGGCGGCGCCCAGCCCCTGAACCGAAGCCGTGATCTTCCAGCCGAGCCCTTCCGGTCGCCGCGCGAAATCCTCCGCCGCCGCCCGCCGCAATCCGCGACCGGGGGACAACAGCGAGATCGCCTCCAGAATGTTGGTCTTGCCCGCGCCATTGGCCCCGACAAGCGCCACCGGCCGCCCGTCGAACGCCAGCCGCGCCGCGCGATGGCTGCGGAAATGCGACAGGCTCAACGTGGAAATGGCAAGCCCGCCCACCTGATCCCTTTCACATTGGCGCAAATATCCTGGGGGAGTCTCCCGTCAGGGAGACGGGGGCCAGCCCCCGCTTCGGCCCGTTACACGCGCATCGGCATCACGACATAGACCGCCGAGGTGTCATTGCCCTCGCGCATCAGCGTCGGATCGCCGGAGGAGTTGAACAGGAACACCGCATTCTCGCGGTCCACCTGGCTTGCGATTTCCAGAAGGTATTTGGCGTTGAAGCCGATCTCCAGCCGCTCGTCGCCATAGGCGACCGCCAGTTCCTCCTCCGCCGCCCCGCTGTCGGGCGCATTGACGGACAGAACCAGACGGTCCTCGTCAAGGCTCAGCTTCACCGCGCGCGACCGCTCGGAGGAGACCGTCGCCACCCGGTCCACCGCCTTGGCGAATTCGGAGGCATCGACCTCCAGCCGCCGGGTGTTGCCGGTCGGGATGACGCGGGTGTAATCGGGGAAGGTGCCGTCGATGACCTTAGAAGTCAGGGTGATCGCCGGGGTCGCAAAGCGCACCTTGGTCTCGGAGACGGAGACGGCGATGATCGCCTCGTCATCGTCCAGAAGCTTCCGCAGCTCGCCCACGGTCTTGCGCGGCACGATCACCCCCGCCATGCCTTCCGCGCCGGAGGGCAGGCCCGTGTCGATCCGGGCCAGCCGGTGGCCATCGGTGGCGACACAGCGCAGCACAGGACCATCCTCGCCCGTCGCCACATGCATGTAGACGCCGTTCAGATAATAGCGGGTCTCCTCGGTGGAGATGGCGAATTTCGCCTTGTCGAACAGCCGGCGCAGATCCGGGGCCTTGGCGGAGAAATTCGTGGAATATTCAGAGCTTGCCATGACCGGGAAATCTTCCCGCGGCAGGGTGGCGAGGCTGAAGGTCGAGCGGCCCGCCATGATCGTCAACCGGCCGGAGGCGGCATCCTCCGTCAGGTTCACCAGCGATCCGTCGGGAAGCTTGCGGACGATCTCATGCAGCATCACCGCCGAAACCGTGGTGGCGCCGGGGCGCTCCACCATCGCGGGCGCGCGATCCACCACCTCGATGTCGAGGTCCGTGGCCCGGAAGGACACCTGATTGCCCTCTGCTTCGATCAGCACGTTGGCGAGGATCGGAATGGTGTTGCGCCGTTCGACCACGGATTGCGCCTGAGCGAGCGCTTTCAGAAGCGTGCCACGTTCGATCGAGAGTTTCATTTTCCCATCCCCTTGCCGCTCCCCTCAAGGGACAAGCGACCATTCCGGCCAAAGCCGGTTAATAGTTTTCGTGACATTGCGGGGCTTTGGCCGTGCCGTCAAGGGCCGGGAGCCCCGGCACCGGACCGGCGCTCAGTTGCAGCTTCCGGCCAGTTTGACCTTATAGGTGGTCTTGCCGACCATCCCGCCCGACGGCTTTCGGGGGATCAGCTCGACCTTCAGATCGCAGTCCCGTGTGCGGACCACCCAAAGATCGTGATGCGACTTGGAGGAGCCGATATTCTCCACCGCCCGGACCGGCGCCTGATGCAGGGCGTCGGCGACTTCGGAACTGCCAAGAATCGCACCGATCTTCTCGGCGCTGTCATAATAGCCCGACAGGGCCGCAAAAGACGGCGTGGCGGACAGGAGGAGGATCACAAGCGCCCGCATCAGCTTTGCAACAGCCGGCGGAGGAGTTGCAGATCGTCGGAGAGTTGCGAATCTGTGGACATCAATTCCTCAATCTTTCTTACCCCATGCATGATCGTCGTATGGTCGCGCCCGCCGAAGCGCCGCCCGATCTCCGGAAGGGAGCGGGGCGTCAGTTGCTTGGCCAGATACATGGCCACCTGACGCGGCCGGGCGATGGTGCGGACCCGCTTCGGCCCGATCATGTCGGAGAGGCGGACATTGTAATGTTCGGCCACCTTGCGCTGGATTTCCTCGATGGTCAGCTTGCGGTCCGAGGCGCGCAGGATGTCGGCAAGGCAATCCTGCGCCAGATCCAGCGTGATCTCGCGGCCCACGAGGCTCGCAAAGGCGAAAAGCCGGGTCAGCGCGCCTTCGAGCACGCGGACATTGGTGGTGATCCGATGGGCGAGGAATTCCAGAACGCCGGGCGCAATCGCAAGGCCCTTGTATTGCTGGTGATAGAATTCCGCCTTCTGCTGAAGGATGCCGAGACGCAACTCGTAATCCGTCGGGTGCAGGTCCACCACAAGGCCGCATTGCAGGCGCGACTTGATGCGGTCCTCCAGATCCTTGATCTCGCCCGGCGCGCGGTCGGCGGAAATCACGATCTGCTTGTTCTGGTCCACGAGCGCGTTGAAGGTGTGGAAGAATTCCTCCTGCGTGGAATCCTTGCCGGCGATGAACTGCACGTCATCGACCATCAGCACATCGACCGACCGGAAAATCTCCTTGAAGTCCATGATCTGCTTTTCGCGCAGGGCTTGCACGAAGCGATACATGAACTGCTCCGCCGACAGGTAAAGCACGCGCAGATGCGGCTGGCGGGCCTGAAGCTCGTGGGCGATGGCGTGCATGAGGTGGGTCTTGCCGAGCCCGACGCCGCCGTAAAGGAAGAGCGGGTTGAAAGTGACCGGCCCGCCCTCGGCCACGCGGCGGGCAGCGGCATGGGCCAGCTCGTTGGGCTTGCCGACGACGAAGCTGTCGAAGGTGAAGCGCGCATCGAGCGAGGCGCCCGGCATCTCCTCATCAGAGGGCGCGCGGGAGCGCAGGTTGCGCGCGGGGGCGGGCTTGCGCGTCGCCGCCGCCGTCACCATCGGACGGCTCGGCACCACGAACTCCACGCGGGCCACATCATTGCCCTTGGATTGCAGATGCTGAAGAATCTGCTCGGAGAAATTGCGCGACACCCAGTCGCCGAAGAAAGTGGTCGGCACCTCGAAACGGGCCACCTGGCCCGCCAGATCCGACAGACGGATCGGTTCGATCCAGGTCGTGTAATTGTTCCGGCCGATCCGCGTGATCAGCTCTTCCCGAACCTTGCCCCAGGCCTCGTTTGTCATTCTTAAGTCTTCCCCCGACGCCTTCCCCGGAAGAACCGGCAGCGTCCTGATTTTCGTTGTCTCGCGCAGCACGAGCCACGATGCCGCAGGGAACAGCGGCGCATCCCAAACCCACGGGCCAGACATCGGCGGCAGAGCCGGTGCAGAACCGTTCAGGTCATTGGCCGGCTGGCATCAAATGCCCGTATGCGCCAAACCCCTCTGGCGCGAGCATTTTCCGCATGGCAGGCCACCTTCAGATGCAGACCACACAACGCATTGATATGGAACGGAGATTTCCTGAAGCTAGGGCAAGTTTGGCAGCGCCCGTCGCAATTTCCGTTTCCTTGTCGCGTCATGTCCCCCAAGACGAAGTGAATCGCTTGCATGACGGTATCAAGCGCCCGTGAGGGGCTGCAACCGAACTCTTAGCTTGACAGGTCTTTGTCAAAACCGAATCCCGACCACCTTGCAAATCGGCAACGGCACCGCCTGAAACGGGTTTGAAAATAACAAAAGCGCGCCGCGCTGCGGCGCGCGTTTTCGATTCCGAAAGCCTTGAAAGGCTCAGGCCGCCGGGGTGCCGAGCGACTTCACGCGCGAGGCCAGGCGGGAGATCTTGCGCGAAACGGTGTTCTTGTGGAGCACGCCTTTCGACACGCCGCGGGCCAGTTCCGGCTGGGCGTTCTTCAGGGCTTCGGCAGCGGCATCCTGATTGCCGGAAGCCAGAGCTTCCTCGACCTTGCGGAGGAAGGTGCGGATGCGCGAACGACGGGCCTTGTTCACCGCATAGCGGGCTTCGGACTGGCGGGCGCGTTTCTTGGACTGGGCAGTGTTTGCCATGGGCGGAACTCTTTTCTGGGTCGTCAGGTTTCTAAGCTTGCACGAAACGCCCCAGTCCCGCCCTGAAAGGACGGAATCGATTCTTGCCTAAGCGGGCCCACGCGCATGTGGGGTCGGCCTATAGGGCAAGCGGGCGGGAAAGGGAACAGGGAATCAGCGGTCGCGGAACTGCGGCTGGCGCTTTTCAAGGAAAGCCCGCATCCCTTCGGCCTGATCCTCGGTCGCAAACAGCGCCTGGAACATCCGCCGCTCGAAGAGCAGCCCTTCGCGCAGGGTGGTTTCCTGGGCGCGGTTGACCGCTTCCTTCACCGTCATCACGGTGAGGATGGATTTCTCGGAGATCTTCTTGGCTGCCGACATCGCCTCCTCCAGAAGCGATTTCGCCGGGACCACGCGCGAGACGAGGCCGGAGCGTTCCGCCTCCGCCGCATCCATGAAGCGCCCGGTCAGGTTCATGTCCATGGCCTTGGCCTTGCCGACGGCGCGGGTCAGGCGCTGGGTGCCGCCCATCCCCGCGACGATGCCGAGGTTGATCTCGGGCTGACCGAATTTCGCGGTATCGGCGGCGATGATGAAATCGCACATCATGGCAAGCTCGCAGCCGCCGCCGAGGCAATAGCCCGAGACCGCCGCGATCATCGGTTTGCGGATGCGGGCGATGGCTTCGGATTGCGGGCCGAAGAGATCCTCGCCGAAGGTCTCGGCAAAGCCCTTTTCCACCATTTCGCGCACATCGGCGCCGGCAGCGAAGGCCTTTTCGCTACCCGTCACCACGATGCAGCGGATCTTGTCGTTGCGGTCGGCTGCGGTCAGCGCCTCTGCCAGTTCCTGCATCAGCCGGGTGTTCAGCGCATTGAGCGCCTCCGGCCGGTTGAGGCGGATCAGGCAGGTGTAATCCTCGATCTCGACGATCAGGGTTTCATAGGCCATGGCTCTGGCTCCCTCTGGTCAGGTTGGCGCTCCCTTACCAGTAACGCCGGCGTTATCAAACCGTCTATCCCTGTACCGGCTGGCAGAGCGGACAGAAGAAGGAGGAGCGCCCGGATTGCACGAGGCGCGCCACGGAGCCGGAACAGCCGGGGGTGGCGCAGGGCTGGCCCTCACGGCCATAGACGCGGAAGCTGTGCTGGAAATAGCCCAGCTCGCCATCCGCCTGCCGGTAATCCTTGAGCGAGGAGCCCCCCGCCTCGATCGCCTCGACCAGCACCTCGCGGATGAGGGGGACGAGGCCCGCCGCCTCTGTCACCCGTCCCGCCGGGGTCGCCGGGTGGAGATGCGCGCGGAAGAGAACCTCGCAGACATAGATGTTGCCAAGGCCCGCGACGATTCGCTGATCGAGCAGCGCCGATTTCACCGGCATCGCCCTTCCCGCCAGTCGTCCGGCGAGATAGGCGCCGTCAAAGCCGTTGCCCAAAGGCTCCGGCCCGAGGGCAGACAGAAGCGGATGCGTCTCCGCCCCCTCGGTCGGCATCAGGTCCATCGCCCCGAAGCGGCGGGCGTCGTTGAAGGTGATCCGCGCGCCGTTGTCCATATGCAGCACCACATGGTCATGCTTCTGCGGGGCAGGGTGGTCGTGGTGGAACGTGCCGACCATCGCGCCGGAAATCAGCATCCGCCCCGACATGCCGAGATGGATGAGCAGGCTTTCCCCCGAGGAGAGATCGGCCAGAATGTATTTCGAGCGCCGCCGCAGGCCCAGAACCCGCGCTCCGGTCAGCCGTTCCGCCATCCTTTCCGGCAGGGGAAAGCGCAGATCGGGGCGGTTGACTTCGGCGCGGGCGATCACCGCGTCTTCCATCACCGGAAGCAGGCCCCGGCGGACGGTTTCGACCTCTGGCAGTTCGGGCATGGGGCTTCGGGACCTTTCGGCGCATTGCAGGCACGGGATGGCGCTCTATAAGGAAGGGCGAACGCAGGAACGGCAAGCCCGGATGAACCCGATGACCGACGACAGCACCACACATTTCGGTTTCCAGACCGTGCCGGAGGCTGAAAAGGCCGGCATGGTGCATGGGGTCTTCACCCGCGTCGCTTCGCGCTATGACGTGATGAACGACCTGATGTCGGGCGGGATGCACCGGCTCTGGAAAGACGCGATGATGGATTGGCTGGCCCCACGGCCGGGCCAGAAGCTGCTGGATGTGGCGGGGGGGACGGGGGATGTCTCGTTCCGCTTCCTCAACCGCGCGCCGGGGGCTGCGGCCACCGTGCTCGACATGACCGAATCCATGCTGATCTCCGGCCGGCAGCGCGCCGAGGCGGAGCGGATGGCCGACAGGCTCGACTGGGTGGTGGGCGATGCGATGGCGCTGCCCTTCGCCGCCAATTCCTTCGACGTCTACACGATTTCCTTCGGCATCCGGAATGTCACCCGGATCGGCGATGCCTTGGCGGAAGCATATCGTGTGCTGCGCCCCGGCGGGCGGTTGATGGTGCTGGAGTTCAGCCAGATCCCCAATGACCTGATGCAATGGGTCTATGACCGCTACAGCTTCAACGTCATCCCCGCGATGGGGCAGGCCGTGGCCAATGACCGCGACAGCTATCAGTATCTGGTCGAGTCCATCCGCAAATTCCCGGATCAGGAGACTTTCGCCGCGATGATCCGCAAGGCGGGCTTCGCGCAGGTGAAATACCGCAACCTGACCATGGGGATTGCCGCGCTCCATTCCGGCTGGAAGGTCTGATGCGCGGACCGCACAACCTCTGGCGGCTGATCCGCACCGGCGCCACCTTCGAGCGCACCGGCGCCATGGCCGTGGCGCTTGAAGCGATGGAGGTCGGGCCGCGCCTGCGCTTTGCCGCGCGGCTGCTGGGCTGGCCGTTCAAATGGCTGGGGCTGAAGGGAGACCCGGCGCTGCCGCCCGTGACGCGGGCGCTGACCGCGCTCGGCCCCGCCTATATCAAATTCGGCCAGATCCTTTCGACCCGTCCCGATATCGTCGGGCTGGAGATGGCCGAGCAGCTCAAGTACCTGCAGGACCAGCTTCCGCCGTTCCCGACCGCGGAGGCGCGGGCGATGATCGCGGCGGAACTCGGGCGTCCCGTGGAGGAGATCTTCTCGGAGTTTTCCGAGCCCGTCGCCGCCGCCTCCATCGCGCAGGTTCATCGGGCGCGGCTTGCCGAAACCGGGCAGGAGGTGGCCGTCAAGGTCCTGCGTCCGGGGATCGAGCGCGCCTTCCGCCGCGACATCGACGCCTTCTATTTCGCCGCCGACAGCATCGAGTTCCTCGCCCCCTTCGCCCGCCGCCTGCGTCCTGTCGATGTGATCGCCCATTTCGAGGGCGTGGTGATGGGCGAGCTGGACCTGCGGCTGGAATGTTCCGCCGCCTCGGAGTTTGCCGAAAACACCCGCAAGGATGAAGGCTTTCAGGTGCCGGAGCCGTTCTGGGACCTGTCCGGCCGCACGGTGATGGTGATGGGCTGGGCCGAGGGGATCAACCTTGCCGACAATGCTGCGCTTGATGCCGCAGGCCATGACCGGCAGGTGCTTGGTGCGCGGGTCTTGCAGCTTTTCCTCAACCATGCGCTGCGCGACGGGCTCTTCCACGGCGACATGCATCAGGGCAATCTGAAGGTCGCGGCCAATGGCGATCTCATCGCTTTCGATTTCGGCATCATGGGTCGGATCGACGAATACACCCGCCGCGTCTATGCCGAGATCCTGATGGGCTTCATCCGCAAGGATTACCGGCGGGTTGCGGAGGTGCATTTCGAGGCAGGCTATGTGCCGCCCGACCGGGACATCGACGAATTCGCCCGCGCCCTGCGCGCCGTGGGGGAGCCGATCTTCGGCATGGATGCGAGCCGAATCTCCATGGCGCGGCTGCTGTCCTATCTCTTTGATGTGACAGAGCGTTTCGGGATGGAGACGCGGACGGAGCTGATCCTGCTGCAACGGACGATGGTGGTGGTCGAAGGTGTGGCGCGCAGCCTCGATCCGCATATCAACATCTGGCAGGTGGCGCGGCCGGTGGTCGAAAGCTATGTGGCGAGCAATGTCGGCCCGAAGGCGCTGTTGCGCGATCTGGCCAAGACGGCGCGGGTGATGGCGCGCTTTGGCCCGCGCCTGCCGGGGCTGGTGGAGGCGGCGCTGATCCGGCAGGCGGAGCCGCTGAGCCCGCTGCCGCCCAGCCGGGCGCGGCGTGGGCTGGTGCTCGTGTTCGCGGCGATCGGGGTCTTTGCGCTGGGGCTTTGGGCCGGAACGCTGATCTGAGAACGGATCAGGAGTTTTCGAAAACCCTTGGCAGATTTCCTGGAAGAAATTTGTGCCGCGCAAGCTCAGCCCGGCACGCGCAGCGCCTTGATCTTGTCGGCCGAAACCTCCACCCCGCCTTCGAGGATCAGTGTCGTGCCGCCCGTGCCGTTGCGCGCCTCCATGATGCGGGCATAGGATTCGACCGGGGTCGTCGCCACCACCTCGCCGTCGAGTGAGCTTTCCACCGTCAGCGTGTAAAGCCCTTCCGGCAGGGGATTGCCCGAGGCATCCGCGCCGAGCCATTGATAGGGACCGGATGTGGTTGGCACCTCCTCCCGCGCCACGACCGCCCCCTTGGCGTTGCGGGTGACGAGCGTGGCCTTGTCGCCGGCGGAAGAGGGGCTGAGCGCCAGCGTCACCGGATCGCCATCCATCCAGACCGGCGCCTCCGCCCGCGCTTCCTGCCCGACCCAGGCGGCGAGCTGCGACATGCCGAGAACGCTCATCTGGCTGCTGAGCGCGGTCAGAAGGTCGTTGGATTTCATCTGCTGCTCCACCCCCGAGAAGGTCGCAAGCTGGGTGGCGTAATCGGAGGAATCGATCGGGTTCAGCGGGTCCTGATTTTTCATCTGCGTGGTCATCAGTTTCAGGAACATGTTGAAATCGCTGCTGATCAGCGCCTTTCTGCTGGTTGTTCCGATGGTCGTGGCGGAGGAGACGGAGGAGGTTTCCATGGCTGTCCTTTCTAGACGCGCAGATCGAGCTGCCCCGTGGGGCGGGAAATGGTCGGTGGGATTTGCCGGCGCGGCTCCGCGCGGCCCCCGTCCCCGTCCTCCGTGAGCAGCGCAAAGGGGGCCGGAGGGCGGGGGCTTCGGGGATTGTCCTGCCAGCCCTCGAACTCGAAGTTCGCCCCGTCATAGCCCGCCGCCTTCAGCTCCTGCACGAGATCGGGGAGATTGCGGCGCAGCAGATCGAGCGTTTCCGGGCGTTCCGCAGAAAGGGTGACGTGGAGCCGCTCTCCCTGCCGCCGCAGGCCGAAGCGCACCTGCCCAAGCTCTGCCGGGGCCAGGGTCAGCGCGATCTGGCCTGAGGCAGGTGCGGTAAGGATGGCCTGCGCGATCTGTTGCGGCGGGGCCGCGGGGCGAAGCGTTGCCTCGGGCGGGGCGGAGCGTGGAGCGGGAACCTCGCCCGAGGGGGCGGACAGTGCCATTGCCGCAATGGCGGACGGTTTGGCCGGCTCGGATGCCGGGTTTGGGTCGGTGAGGGGTGGCGCGAAACCGGGGTCATCGGACGCAGCGTTCGCCTCACCGTCCGCCTCACGCCCTTTCGTCACGGAGCCATGGTGATGGCCCGTCGCCAGATTGCCCTGACCCGCAAGCATCCCCGCCCCCGCCGCAGCAGAACCTTGCGCCATCGGCGCTTCGGCTGGCGGATCGCTGGCGACATCCGGGCCGGAGGAGATGGCATTGCCCAGCCGTTCCTCCGCCAGCCGCAACAGGAAGGCGCTTTCTTGGGAGGCCGGGGAGCGGAGGGTCGGACCCTCGGTGCTTTCGGCGATGGTCGGGGCATCGGGCTGCCGGGTATCGGACTGCGGGGGATCGGGCGGCACCTCGGGCGGCACCGTTTTTGCGGTGATGGCCGTGAGGGGAGCGATCTGGCCTGTTGCCGTGGGTGCGCTCCCTGCGCTGGAAATTCGTTCCTGAGGGGGCAGGGATGGCGCGAAGGGCGCAATGTCCGGCTCTTCCTCCGTCTCCTTGTCGTGATCCTGCTCCGCGTCCAGCAGATCAGTGAAGCCCTCCGCGTCCTCCGGGGAGGGCTCCGGCGGCTTGGGGCGCGCGGTGGTCGGAGGCGGCAAGCCGGCCAGGGCCGGAAAAAGGGCAAGGGGCATCGGTCACTCGCAGGTTGTCCGTCGACCTTCCGGCAAAACAGTTACCGGCTGTTTACCGCCGTCGCTCAATCTGCAGAAAATCCGCAAGAGGAGCCCCCGATGGATATTCCCCCGCTTCCCGCCCCGACCTCCGGCCCCAAGGCCACTTTAACCCGTGATCAGGCGCTCCACGCCAAGGCGCGCGAACTGGAGACGGCGTTTCTCTCGGAAATGCTGGCCCATACCGGGCTTGATGCCGCCGCGCAGGAGATGGGCGGCGGCATCGGCGAAGAGCAATTCGGCTCCTTCCTGCGGCAGGAGCAGGCGCGGCTGATGGTGGAGCGGGGGGGCATCGGGCTGGCCGAACAACTGTTCCGCAGCCTTTCGGAGCGCGCGGCATGAGCGGCGCGTTGGAAATCGAGGTTTTGCTCGACGCGACCGCATCCGCCATTGCCCGCGCGGATTTCCCTTTGGCCGCAGACCTCGCCCTCCAGATCGAAGCGGTGCTGGAAGCGGGTGGGCTGCCTGCCGCACCGGAGATGCTGGAGCGGTTGCAGCGCAAGGCGGATCGCAACGCCGCACATCTTGCCGCCGCGCGGCGGGGCATCCGCTCCGCACGCCGCCGCGTGGAGGAACTGCGCCGCGCCCTCTCCGGCCTGTCCACCTATGACGGCAAGGGCCGGCTGTCCGGCCTGACTGCGGGCGGCCCGGTGGCCGGCAGGTTCTGAGAGGTTGGTTCAAATGCTTTCCATTCGGCGCGCCGCGATTAGGGAAGGCTTAGAACTTCAACGGCATCAATCGACCTGCATCCCATGAGGGGGTGGCGCGGCGGAACAAGACCGGCGCACCGGACAGAACGACCATAGAGCCATCCCGGCGGGATGGTGCAAACCGCCACGCGGAAAGCGTCGGCAGATCGCATGAGGACAAGGACATGTCGTCCATTCTGACCAATACCAGTGCCATGGTTGCCCTTCAGACGATGAAGAGCATCAACAAGAACATGAATGCGACCCAGTCGGAGATTTCGACCGGCAAGACGGTAGCCAGCGCCAAGGACAATTCGGCGGTCTGGGCGATTTCCAAGGTGATGGAATCGGATGTGGAGGGGTTCAAGGGCATCTCCGACAGCCTGGCTCTCGGCTCCTCCACCATCGCCGTGGCGCGCAAGGCCTCCGAAACCGTCACCTCGCTCCTGACCTCGATGAAGGGCAAGATCGTCGCCGCACAGGAAGACAATGTGGATCGGGCCAAGATCCAGACCGATATCCTGGCGTTGAAAGGCCAGATCGAATCGGTGGTGGGGGCGGCGCAGTTCAACGGGCTGAACCTTGTCGACGGCTCGCAATCGACGGTCGATATCCTGTCCTCGCTGGATCGCAGCTCGGGCGGGGTCGCAGCCTCGAAGATCACGGCGACGGCGCATGACCTCTCCACCGGCGGTTATGTGGCCAATGATGTCTTCGCCAGTTCCACCAACGGGACGATCTCCACCAATGCCGATACGTTCGTGCTGTCACTCGATGCGGCGGGCGGGACCGATACGATCGAACTGCAGGATGGCGCCAATGCCTGGGCCGCCGGCGACAAGATCACCATGCGGATCGGCGACAAGACGGCCTCCTACACGATCAGCTCCTCCGACATCGCTTCGGGCAACAATACCGTGGCCGATCTGGTGGCCGTGGGCCTGAAGAACTCCATCGACCAGCTGGGCATTGCCGGCCTGACAGTGGATTATGACAGCGGCACCGTCGGAACGCTTTCCTTCACCAATGCCGGAACCAAGGACCTCGCGGTCAGTGGTCAGTACAAGAACGCCGGTGCGGGTGGCCTCGGGGCGCTGTCCACCATCGACGTCTCCACCGCTTCGGGGGCGGCGACGGCGCTCGGCAATATCGAGGGCATGTTGCAGACCGCCATCGACTCCGCCGCGGATTTCGGTTCGGTCGAAAAGCGTATCGACATCCAGGCAGATTTCGTGAGCGAGCTGACCGATGCGATGAAGGCCGGGATCGGCTCCATGGTCGATGCCGATATGGAAGAAACCTCTGCACGGCTCCAGGCGCTTCAGGTGCAGCAGCAACTGGCCACCCAGTCGCTGTCGATCGCCAACCAGGCGCCGCAGAACATCCTCTCGCTGTTCCGCTGACAGGTGCGGCCGGAAGGGGAAGCCTTTCCGGCCCATCCGCTGACCCCAACGGTTGAAGGAGGACCCTTCCGTGACTGCCCCGACAGCAGCCGTGCAAACGGCACATGCCCAGTCTGCCGCGCAGAGCGCGCAGGCGCGTTCCGCCTATACCCGCCCGGAATCCCCGCAGCGCAATCCGCGCGCGCTCGAATACGATCTCATTGCCCGTATGACGCAGCGGCTTTCCGCGGCCTGGGGCCGACGCGAGGGGGGTCACGCGGGCCTCCTCTCCGCACTCGACGACAACCTGCGACTCTGGTCGGTGCTGGCTGCCGATGTGGCCGGGCCGGAAAACGGCCTGCCGGCCCCTTTGCGCGCCCAGCTTTTCTATCTCTACGAATTCACCGCCCATCACAGCCGCGACGTGCGCGAGGGCAAGGCTTCGGTCGAGGTTCTCGTCGATATCAACACGGCGGTCATGCGCGGCCTGCGCGGACAAAGGGGCGGGGCATGAGCGGCCTCGTCCTGAAGCTCGGGCCGCATGAGCGGGTGCTGATCAATGGCGCGGTGATCGAGAACGGCGATAAACGCTCGCGCCTCGCCATCATGACACCCAATGCCAACATCCTGCGCCTGCGCGATGCGATCCACCCGCAGGAGGTGAACACCCCGGTGCGCCGGGTCTGCTATATCGCGCAACTCGTGCTCTCCGGCGATGCGGAACCTGATGATGCCCGGATGCAGCTTCTGCGCGGGATCGAGCAGTTGAGCCAGGTTCTCATCGACCACGACAGCCGGGCATTGCTGACGCAGGCGACGGCGGCAGTGCTGGAGGATCAGCATTATCAGGCGTTGAAAGCTTTGCGCGGGCTGCTGCCACGCGAAGAACGTCTGATGGCGGCGCGGCGGACATGAGCTTTGCGCCAGCCCTGCCGTTGACAGGCTATGCGGGCTGGGCCTTTCTGAAGCGCACGATGGTGGCGCAGACCAAGGCCTTCGATGCCGATCCGGTCAACAAGCGGGAGGAAGCCTATTTCCGGGAAAAGATCGGCTCGGTGAAAACGGCAGAGCAGCTGGTGGGGGACCGCCGGCTGCTGAAGATCGCCCTCGGCGCCTTCGGGCTGGAGGGCGATATCAACAACCGCTACTTCATCCGCAAGGTGCTGGAAGATGGCACGCTGAGCACCGGGGCGCTGTCGTCTAAGCTCGCCGACAAGCAGTACGAGAAACTCTCGGCGGCCTTCGGCTTCGGGGATTTCTCGACGCCGAGTACCCAGCTCTCCGATTTTGCCGACAAGATCCTTTCGGCCTACAAGAACCATGGTTTCGAGGTCGCGGTGGGGGAGCAGAACTCCGATCTGCGTCTGGCGCTGAACGCCAGCCGGGAATTGCCGGTGCTCGCTGCCAAGACAACGGCAAGCGCAGATACCAAGTGGTACACGATCCTCGGAAATGCGCCCCTGCGCTCCGTTTTCCAGAAGGCGCTGGGTCTGCCCACCAGTTTTGCCGCGCTCGACCTCGACAAACAGCTGGTGATGATCAAGGCCAAGGCGGAAAGCCAGCTTGGCAGCAGCGATGTGGCGCAGTTTACCGATGCAGCCAAGGTCGAAGGGCTGGTGAAACGCTATATCTTGCGGTCGGAGGTCGATAGCGCCCTGACCGCGACCAGTTCATCGGCGACGGCGTTGTCTTTGGTGAGCCAGCTGAATTCGCGGATGCGGGCGTCGCGGTCAGGATAGATTTTCAGATCTCCGCCTTCGCATTGGAAGTTGCGGCCTCTCCTGCATCGGGGAGCGTTGTCTGATGTGCAGGCGGGGGCTGTCTGCCCCCGCACCCCCGAGGATATTTGATCACAGTGGATGACCGGCTGGAGCCGAATGATCTTTCCGCTTCGGTTCCGGTTGATATGAGGTGCTTTCGCCCTTTGGCGGGGGCTAAATCCGGCTTGGCGGGATTGGGTTATCCCGTTTCCCCGCCTTGCTGCGAGTGTTTCGGATCCGGCAGGCTTTCGTATCTCCGCCGCGGCTGCAAGGTTTGCACGGTCAAAGGTGCGGCGGATGCGATTCTTGGCCACTGCCATTGGATAGGCGAGTGCGGTCTAGATGTGCCTCCCCCTGCTTCTGCATCGCAGGCTGGAAGCTTTCCCCATGATAGGCGGGGCCAACAGCAGAAGTCAGACCCCGAGAATCTCCCCCAGACGTCTGAAACTGCCGCGGATTCCATCTTCCGGCGCATCCTCCCCCAAGAAACCATCGAGCCCGGGCCAGAGCCGGATCGCGGTATCAACTGCCGGGTCGGAGCCTTTTGCATAAAGCCCGGCCTGGATCATCAGCTCCGCTCGATCCCAGGCCCCCAAATGGCGCCGGGCCTGCAGGATCATCTCATTCTCCTCCGCGCTCGCCGCCGCAGGCAGGCTTCGCGAGACGGAGCGCAGGAGGTCGATCGCCGGAAACCGGCCGCGCTCGGCAATACGCCGATCCATCACCACATGGCCGTCGAGAACGCCGCGCAGGATATCGGCGACCGGCTCCTCCATATCCGAGCCGGCGACGAGCACGGTGAAGACCGCGGTAATGTCGCCCGCACCTTCGGGTCCCGGTCCGGCCCGCTCTGCCAGCCCCATGATCGCCTGTGTCAGTGAGGCGGGAAACCCGCGCAGCGCCGGCGCCTCCCCTCCGGCAATGGCGACCTCACGATGTGCTTCGGCGAAACGGGTGATCGAATCGGCGAGGAACAGCACCTGCAAACCCTTGTCGCGGAAGTGCTCGGCCACCGCCATCGCCGCAAAGGCGCAGCGCCGGCGGCTCAGCGCCGATTGATCGGAGGTCGCGGTGACCACCACGGTCCGGCGCATCCCTTCCGGACCGAGGACCGTCTCCGTGAACTCCCGCAGTTCCCGCCCCCGCTCACCGATAAGCGCGATCACCACGACATCTGCGGCCACCCCCCGCGCGAATTTCGCCAGCAACGAGGATTTCCCCACGCCCGAGCCTGCGAAGAGCCCGATCCTTTGGCCTTGCACCAGTGGCAGTAGCGTATCGAAGACCGCAACCCCGGTCGAAAGCCGCCCGCCTAGCCGCCGTCTTTGCGCCGCTGCTGGGGCCTCCGCCCGCAGGGGCCGGGTCTGCGCCCCGCGCATCAGGGGGCGGCCATCGAGCGGTTGGCCATAGGGGTCGATGATCCGTCCGATCCAGCTCTCGTCCGGGGCGATGGTCGAGGGGCCGCACAGTTCCACCCGGTCGCCGAGCGCCAGCCCCTCTGCCGTTCCGTCGGTCAGCACCGTGACATCCTCGCGTGAGAGCTGCAGCACCTCGCCGCCGAGACTGCCGACGCGCACCCGGTCACCCTGGGCCGCAATCCCCTCCAGGCCCTGCACCTGCAGCGTGCCGCCCGAGACCCCGGAGATCCGGCCGACGGGGGCCGCAACCGTGATCTGGCGCAGTTCGGCAAGCAGGGCGTCAAAAACTGCAGCCATTTCATTCCCTCTTTGTTCACTGATTACCCTTTCTAAAGGAATCACTCTTAAGCCTTGGTGAAAGAGGTCGAGGGAGAAGCCCCGATGTTTGAAAAGCTGGAACTGACCCGGATGGCACAGGCGATGGCCGCCAATGCCAGTGCGCGTCTGGGGGCAATCGCCCGCAATGTGGCCAATGCCGACACCCCCGGTTTCAAGGCGATGGAGATACCTTCCTTTGCCGAAATCTATGGGGAGGGGGCGGCGCTGCCGATGAAGGCGACGCTTCCCGGTCATCAGGGCCTTGCGGGGGCCGAGCCGGTCGCGCGGAAGGTGCCGGGGGCCGGCTCGCCCTCCGGCAATACCGTTTCGCTGGAGGAGGAGATGGTGAAGGCCGCCTCCGTCCGGCAGGATCACGAGATGGCGCTGGCGATCTATCGCAGCACCTCGGACATCCTGCGCGCAAGCCTTGGCCGGGCGCGATAGGAGGCGGGGATGAGCGACCTTCTCCAATCCCTCGGCTTTGCCGCCTCCGGTATGGAGGCGCAGTCGATGCGGCTCCGGCATGTCTCTGAAAACATTGCCAATGCCGATACGCCGGGCTACCGGCGCAAACTTGTCTCCTTCCGGGAGGAGATGGGGACGGGGCGGGTGGAACCCGGCCCGGTCCAGCTCGACCGCAGCACGCTCGACAGCGTGTATGACCCCGGCAATCCGCTGGCCGATGAAACCGGCCATTACGACGGTTCCAATGTCGATCTGGTGATCGAGATTGCCGACGCGCGCGAAGCGCAGCGCAGCTACGAGGCGAACCTCAAGATCTTCGATCAGGCGCGGCAAATGACGCAGAGCCTGTTCGATCTCATCCGACGCTAGAAACAGGAGATCCAGAATGGATGTCAGAACCTCGCTTGCCACCCAGAGTTACGCGCAGGCGCGTCAGGCGGCGGCACCGCAGGCCGGGCTGGGCGGTGCCGCAAACCCCGTCGCGGAACTGGTCGGCAGCTTTGCCGAAACCCTCGCCGCCGGGGAGGCGACCGCCAAGGCCGCAATGACCGGCGGCGCCGATCCCCATGCGCTGGTGGAGGCGCTCGCCTCCTCCCAGCTCGCGGTGGAGACGGTGGCCACCGTCCGCGACAAGGTGGTCGAGGCCTATCAGGAAATCCTGAGGATGCCGGTATGAGCGAGGCGGCGCTCTTCGATGTGTTGCGTCAGGGGCTCTGGGCGGCGGTGCTGATCTCCGCCCCGATGCTCGCCGTGGCGCTGGTGGTGGGGCTGGCGATCGGCCTCTTCCAGGCGCTGACCTCGGTGCAGGAAATGACGCTGACCTTCGTGCCGAAGGTGGGCGCCATGCTCGCGGTCTTCTGGGTGTCGATGAGCTTCATGACAGCCACCCTCGTCGCCTTTTTCACCGACAGCATCATCCCCCTGATCGCGCGAGGCTAGGATGGATGCTGCGGGCTATGTGACGCTCTCCCGACAGTCGGGGCTGATGCGCGAGATGCAGGTGGTTGCGAACAACATCGCCAACCTGTCGACGACCGGATTCCGCCGCGAGGGCGTGATCTTTTCCGAACACGTCGCGCGGCTGCCGGAGGGGCCGTCGCTGTCGATGGCGAATGGAAATGCCCGCGTGGTCGATCTTTCCCAGGCCGGGCTGACCCAGACCGGCGGCAGTTTCGATTTCGCCATTCAGGGCGAAGGCTTCTTCCTGATCGAGACGCCGCAGGGGCAGGAGCTGACCCGTGCCGGCAGCTTCACGCCCTCGGCGGAGGGGGAGCTGGTCAATCCGGATGGCCACCGCCTGCTCGATGCCGGGGGGGCGCCGGTTTTCGTGCCGCCCGGTGCAGGGCCGGTGGGGCTGGCGCCGGACGGCACCTTGTCGGCGGGCGGGGCGCCCTTGGCACGGATCGGGCTCTGGCAGCCGGTCGATCCGCTGAGCCTGCGCCATCAATCCGGCACCAGTTTTACCGCCGGGGAGGTCGCACCTGCCGAGGGTGCCACGGTGCTGCAGGGCTTTCTTGAGGAGAGCAACGTCGATCCGGTGTCCGAGATCGCGCGGATGGTGACGGTGCAGCGCGCCTATGAGCTCGGCCAGAGTTTTCTCGACAAGGAAGATGAACGGGTCAGGGGCGTCATCCAGACGCTGGGGAGGTAGAGATGCGGGCCTTGCAGATCGCGGCAAGCGGAATGAGCGCGCAGCAGATGCGTGTCGATGTGGTGTCGAATAATCTCGCCAACATGTCCACGACCGGCTACAACGCCCGGCGGGCGGATTTTGCAGATCTTCAATATCAACAGCTTGCGCGGCCCGGCACGGTTTCGGCCCAGGATGGCACCATGCTGCCGACCGGCGTGCAGGTCGGGCTCGGGGTCAGGGCCTCGGCAGTCTCGGTGGTACTGGCGCAGGGGACACTCTCGCAGACAGGCGGCGATCTCGATGTGGCGATCGAAGGGCGCGGCTATCTGGAAGTGACGCTGCCCTCCGGTACCTCCGCCTATACCCGCGACGGCGCGCTGAAGCGCACGGCGGAGGGGCTGATCGTCACGGCGGATGGTTATGCCGTGGCGCCGGGCCTCACCATCCCCTCGGATACGCGCTCGATTTCGGTCAATGCCGATGGCGAGGTTTACGCCTATTTCGCCGATCAGGTGGAGCCGCAACTGCTCGGCCAGATGAATCTCGTGGGCTTCACCAATGAAAAGGGGCTGGAGGCGATGGGCTCCAACCTCTTTCTGGAAAGCCCGGCCTCCGGGCCGCCGGCGGTCGGCACGCCGGGGCTGGATGGTCTGGGGCTGCTGCGACAGGGCTATCTGGAGGAAAGCTCGGTTGATCCGGTGCGCGAGGTGACGGAGCTGATCAAGGCGCAGCGCGGTTATGAACTGAATGCCAAGGTGATCACCGCCGCCGACCAGATGCTCTCGGCCACGACGCAGGTGCGCTGATGCGGCTGGTGCTGATCTTCAGCCTTTGGGCCGGGGCTGCCTCGGCGGAAAGTCTCGTGGCTACCCGGATTCTGCGGGCGCACGCCCTCGTCACGGAGGAGGATGTGGCGCTGGTTCCCGCCGAAATCCCCGGCGCGCTGAGCGATCCCGCCGCCGCCATAGGGCAGGAGTTGCGGGTGGCGATCTATCCGGGGCGGCCGCTCCGGTCAGGGGATCTCGGCCCGCCCACCCTGGTGGAGCGCAATCAGATCGTGCCGCTCGCCTATCGCTCCGGCGTGCTGGCGATCCTGACCGAGGGCCGTGCTCTCGGCCGCGCCAGTGCCGGTGAAATGGTTGAAGTGATGAACCTCGGCTCGCGCAGCAAGGTGACCGGGCGCGTTGGCGCCGATGGCACCGTCTATGTCAGCCCCGGAAACTGAAGGAAACCCGATGCTCCGCCCGACCTTCCTTTCCCTCTGCTGCCTCGCCGCCTGCGCCCGCATGGGTGAGGTGGGTCGCGCCCCGGAGTTTTCCCCGCTGGAGGGCAGCTATCAGCACCATGCCATGTACTCCAACCCCTTGCCGCAGGATGCCGACCCCGATGCACCCAGCGATGCCTCCTCGCTCTGGACGGCGGGGCGATCCTCTCTCTTCGGGGACAGGCGGGCGGCGCGGCGGGGCGATATCCTGACCGTGGTGATCGAGATCGACGAGAAGGCGGAGATTTCCAACTCCACCGGGCGCAGCCGCAGCGGGGCGGAGACGATGGGGATGCCCTCCCTGTTCGGCATCCCGCAGCGCGCCGATGCCGAGATGGCGGATGGGGCGAGCATGGCCGATGCGGTGAAAACCAATTCCGCCTCGACCTACAAAGGCGCAGGCTCCGTGGCGCGGAAGGAAAAGCTGACGCTGCGGGTTGCGGCAACGGTGGTGGAGGAACTGCCGAATGGCGTCCTGCGGATCGAGGGCCAGCAGGAGGTGCGGGTGAACTTCGAGCTGCGCGAACTGATCGTGACCGGCTATGTCCGCCCGATCGACATCTCCCGCCAGAATGAGATCACCTATGACAAGATCGCGGGCGCGCGGATTTCCTACGGGGGGCGCGGCCAGATCACCGATGTCCAGCAACCGCGCTATGGCCAGCAAGTGGCCGATGTGCTCCTGCCGTTCTGAGGTTCCATGATCCGCAAACTTCTTCCGCTTCTGCTTGCAGCGACCGGCCTTCTCGGGGGAGGGGCGGCCGGTCTTTACCTTCGGCCAGCCGAACCCGCGCAGGCCGGTCAGACCAATTCCGAAACCCTCGTCGCCGAAGGCGAGGGGGAGGCCCGGACGGCTGAAGAAAAGTCCGCCGCACCCGCAGAAGGAAACAAAGCGGAAGCCTCCGGCGAGGGACCTGAATATGTGAAGCTGAACAACCAGTTCATCGTGCCGGTCCTGACGGAGGGCCGCGTCACCTCGTTGGTGATCCTGACTTTGGGGCTGGAGGTGACCGCCGGCTCCACCGAACATGTCTATGCGAGGGAACCGAAGCTGCGTGACGCCATCCTTCAGGTCCTTTTCGATCACGCCAATGCCGGGGGGTTCCGGGGGTCCTTCACCGACGGCTCCAACCTGATCCTGTTGCGGAAGGCACTTCTGGAAAAGGCGCAATCTGTGCTGGGGCCGGAAGTGACCGATGTGCTGATCAGCGATATCGCCCGGCAGGACAGTTAGGCATCAGCGTTTCGGCACCAGGAGGCGACGAAGGGCTTCTGTCCTGCCAAAGGCTTCGCGGGCGCCCTCGCGGGCCTCATGCCATTCGGCGGTCTGGCGCGCCAGTTGCAGATTGATCTCGCTGCGCCGCCGCTCGGCCCAGCGTTGATAGGCGAGGCCGGCGACCGCAGCAGCCGTTGCGATCAGACCCTCTTCCGAAGCGGCAGGCTGATCGAGGCCACGCAGCAGGGCCTCACTTTCCGACTTCGCCCGTGCAGCGGTTTCCAGCCGGGACAGCCGCATCTCGAAGATGAGATCGGCGAGTTCGCCCAACTGCTTCAGCTTCGCGGCATCTGTCACTTGCGTCTTCCTTTCTTGCGGAGCGCTTCGGCAAAACGGATGGCGGCGGCGACGGGGCGGTAATGCTCCGGCAGGATCTGCGCGCCGATCTCGACCGAAGCGTAGAGTGCGCGCGTCGTCGGCGGGTCGCTGTGGATCGGTACTCCGGCAGTGGCGGCCCGTTGCCGGATCCGGGCGGCGATCTCATCAACGCCCTTGGCGACACAGACGGGCGCATGGCGGTCCGTCCGTTTCCAGCGCAGCGCCACCGCATAGTGGGTCGGGTTGACCAGAACCACATCGGCCGTGCCGACATCCTGCAGCATCTGGTTCGTAGCAATCTCCTGCCCGCGCTGGCGGCGGTGCATCTTCACATGGGGATCGCCCTCGGCATCTTTCATCTCCTCCATCACTTCCTTGCGGGACATCCGGTTGCGGCGGATGTGCTGCTGGCGTTGCCAGAGGTAGTCCGCGGCGCCGGTAATCAGGGTCAGCAGCGTGATGAGGAACAGAAACTCCACCAGAAAGCGCAGCATTAGCCCGGCGATCTGTGCCGGAGACAGGTGCAGCCCGAGAAGGAGATCGGGCGCGCGATGGATCAGGTAAAGCGCGAGGATCAGCCCGACGGCCAGAAGCTTCACGAGGCTTTTGACGAATTCGAACAGCCCTTCGCGCCCGAACTTCTGCTTTGCTGTGGCGAAGGGAGAAATGCGCGACAGCTTCGGTTCCAGTTTCTGTGGGGCAAAGACGATCGCCCTTTGCCCGAGAAGCGCCAGGATCACCGCGACCATGGGCAGGAGGAACAGCGGGAGGAGGGCGACCCCGAGCGCCATAACCATTCCGCCGAGTGGGGCATGGGCGCCATCGAGCATCAGTTCCGCAAGCCGATCCGGCTGGTCGATCAGCACCATGGCAACGCCTCCGGCGCGGTGCAGCAGCTCCTGTCCGGCGATCAGGCTGGTCAGGGCAAGCCCGGCATAGGCCGCCGCTGCCATCAGATCCATCGAACGCGGTACCTCTCCCCTCTTGCGGGCCTCCTCCAGCCGCCGTGCGGAAGGATCGTGCTGTTTGTCGTCGTCGCTGTCCTCGCTCATGGCAGGGCGGTCGCGTTCGGTGGGGTGAAAGGCTGAGCGAGAAAGGCTTCGAAATGACCCAACCAGACCTTAAGGACGAGCGGGGCGACGAGCGCCAGCAGGAGCAATCCGCCGAGCGCTAGTGCCGGCGCCCCGATGAAGGAGACCATCAGCGCCGGCATCGCCCGGTTGATCGCCCCAAGCGCCACATTGTAAAGCAGCGAGGCGATGGTGAAGGGCGCGGCAAGGGTGAAGGCAAGGCTGAAAGCCTCCGCCACCCGCCAGAGCCCCCATTCGGCGAAGGCCCCCGAACCGGGCAGATCGCCCGGCGGCAACAGATCATAAGACAGGATGAGCAGGCTCGCGAGCTTCACATGCAGCCCCGCCTGTACCGAAACCGCCAGCCCCGCCATGACGAAGAGATGGCCGATGGCCGGTAGGGGTTCCGGCCCGATGCCACCCAGTAGCTGCGACAGCGAGGTCGCCTGCGCGATCATCATCGCAGCGGTCTGAAGGGCAAGGATGAAAAGCCGCAGCACGGCGCCGATCGTGAGGCCGACAGCGGCCTCGGTGATCAGGGGCAGGGCGAACCCCGCCTCCGGAAGCCGGTCCCAGACCGAAGGGGCGACTATGGCGGTGAAGGCCAGCGCCAGCACCAGCCGCAGCCTTTGCGGGATCGCCTGCTCGCCGAAGGCCGGAAGCAGGGCCATCGCGGCGCCGACCCGCAGGAAGACGAGTGCCGCCGCCCAAACCCCTGTTTCCCCGAACCCGCTCATCCGGGTCAATCCGGCCAGAAGCTCATTCACGGTGGCACCATGCCGACCATCGCCGGGCGCGCTTCCATGCCGATTTCCTCATAGGAGAGGACCGGAGCACTCAACCCCTTGGCACCAATCACCGTTTTCAGGAATCTTCGCCGCAGGCCCGAGGTGACGAGCGCCGGAAACACCCCGCTTTCCGCCGCCCGGCTGAGCCTTTCTGCCATTGCATTGGCGAGGCGGCTGAACTGGTCCGGCGGCAGCGCGACATCCCTTTGACCCCGCTCCCCGTCCAACTGGAATTGGGCGAAGGTCTTTTCCCATTCCGGCGCGAGCTGGATGAGCGGGATCGTCCCATCCTCCCGTTTGAGTTCGGCGACGATCTGGAAGCCGAGCCGCTGGCGGACATGCTCGCAGACGGCTTCGGGGGCGCCCAGGCTGCGCGCCTCCGCCACCGCTTCGAGGATCAGCGGCAGGTTGCGGATCGAAACCCGCTCCTCCAGCAGGAGCCGCAGGACGGAGAGGAGCAGATCCACCGGCACTTTGTCCGGCACCAGTTCGTCCAGAAGCCGGCGGTTCGCTTCCGCCCTCGCGGGATCGGAGACGGCGGTGAATTCCTCCAGCAGGCGGCGCAGGCCGCGCAGCGACAGGAGGCGGGCGAGGTTGCCGCGGATCACCTCCAGCAGGTGGGTCGCCAGGACTTCGGCGGGGGAAACCACGGTCAGACCGACAAGCACCGCCGCCTCCTGATCATCGGGGTCGATCCAGCGGGCAGGCGCGCCATAGACCGGCTCGCGCACATCGCGGCCATCCGGGGCCGGAATCCCTTCGGCGAGCAGCGCCAGAACCCGGTCCGGGAGGAGCTGGTCGCGGACCCGCTCCACCCCCTGCAAGCGGATGCGATAGCTGCCGGGGGGCAGCGCCCCTTCATCGGTCAGCCGGATTTCTGGCAGGATGAGCCCGAAAGCCGAGGCGACATGGGTCCGCATATTGGCGATCCGCGCCTCCAGCCCTGTCGCAGGGTCGAGCGCCATGGCGACGAGGTTGGGGGCGAATTCGATGTGGATTTCGTCGAAATCGAGGACGTCGCCAATCGGTTTGCGCTTTGGCGGCTCGACAGTCGCGGGGTCTGGCGGGGGGGTGAGCAGCTTTTTGCGAGCGTGCCATGTTGCAGCGGCGAGCGCGAGCGACCCGGCCATGAAAGGCAGAAACGGCATCCCCGGCACCAGCGCGAAAAGCGCCATCAGCACCGCAACCGTGCCAAGCGCGCCTGGATAGCGGCCAAGCTGGGCAAAAAAGGAGGCATCCGCCGTGCCTTTCGCTCCCCCCCGCGACAGAAGCAAGGCGGCGGCGACAGAGATGATGACTGCGGGAATCTGGCCGACCAGACCATCGCCCACCGTCAGGATCGCATAGGTTTCAAAGGCTTGCCCGATCGGCATGTCATGGATCACCACTCCCATGATCAGCCCCATCACGATGTTGAGCCCGGTGATCAGCAGACCCGCAACCGCATCGCCCTTCACGAATTTGGAGGCGCCGTCGAGCGAGCCGAAGAAGTTCGTCTCCGCCAGTTCCTGCTCGCGCCGCTGTCGCGCCTCGGCGTGGGTGATGGCGCCTGCCGCCATATCGGCGTCGATGGCAAGCTGGCGGCCCGGCATCCCGTCGAGCGCGAAGCGCGCGCCGACCTCGGCCATCCGCCCGGCGCCTTTGGTGATCACGACGAAATTCACGATCAGGAGCACGCAGAAGATCACCACGCCGAGCAGCAGATTGCCGCCCATGATGAAATTGGCAAAGCCTTCGATCACATGGCCGGCGGCGTCGGTGCCGGTATGACCCTGGCCGATGATGAGCTTCGTGGAGGAGATGTTGAGCGAAAGCCGCAGCATCAGCGAGGCCAGGAGGATCGTCGGGAAGGCAGAGAAATCCAGTGGCCGCTCGATGAAAAGGGCCACGGTCAGCATCAGGATTGCCAGCGCGAAGGAGAGGGCAAGGCCGAGATCCAGCACAAATGCAGGGACCGGCAGGACCATCATCACGATGACGGCCATGAGGCCGAGGGCGAGGAGGATGGTTGGCTGGTAAAGCGTGGAGCGGCTGAACTTCATCATGGCCCTCCGATCATCGGACGCAGGGTCCCGGCCGGAGCCACCAGCGATCCCATGCGGCCGGTTGCCCCCTGTTTCAGGAGCGGAAAGCTGTTCGTCAGGGCCGGCTGCGGCGCTACGGCCGGCTCTTCGCCGAGGGCAAGAAGCACGGCTTCGACCTTTTCGACATAGGCCTCGGCATGGGCGGGGGTGCGGGAATGATAGGCTGCAACCGCATTAACCCAATTGCCTTCACTTGCATGGAGCCGGCCGAGGAAATGTGCTGCATAGCGGGCGTTTTCTTCCGGATCGAACATCGCTTCGAGTCCGGTAAAATTCTCGCCATGCCAGCGCAGGTTCACCTGGAAGCAGCCGATGTCGAGGTTGCTTTCGCCCTCTGCGATCCGGGCTTCCGCGAAATCCAGGGCCTCGCGCTCCGTCTTGAACCAGTGGCCTTCACCGGCATGGTTGACGGTCCATGGCCAAGGGGTTTGGGATCGGCCTGATTCCACCCGGGCGATGGCAAGCATCACCGGCTCCGGCACCCCGGCTTCCTCTGCCGCCCGGCGGGCAGCCGCATCACAGGCAGTTGCAGGATCGGCATAGGCGGGCGTTGTCAAACACGACAGAAGCAGAGCGAGCGAAGCACCGTGCGGCAGGTAGCACATGGTTTCCCCATTGAAACCCGGCCCTTCTGGTCGGGGATGGGGTGAGCCTAGGAGAAGAATCTTTCCAAAGCGTAAGCATTTCAGGGGTTCGCTTCTGGTTTCGGGACGGCGGTGAGCAGCGCCAATGCGGCTCGACGCGTCTCTGAACTGGCGGCGGCAAGGCGATGATCCCGGGCAAGGGGTCCCTCGTCCGGGATGGCTTCTATGGGAGCGAGTTCTGCGGCGAGGCTGCGCCAGGGCTCCGGCCCGTCTGCGGCAAGTTCGGGCCAAAGCTCCGCACGGGAACGGGAGGGCCAGGCGGCCTCTTCCTCTCCGGCAGCCTGAAGGGCCTCTGCCGCCGCAGCAGGATTATTGAGGATAGACAAGGCTTTGGCCTTGAGGCGCAGATCTTCCGGCGCGCTGCGACCAGCGAGCGCAGAAAGCGCGGATCGGCCATCGCGGAGGAGCAGATAGGCTTCTGCGAGACGGCGGGGATCAGATGGATCGAGCCGTTGCAGCCAGAGCAAGGCCGGGTCACCGAAGCCAAGCCCCAGCAGCCGTTCCGCGATGCCCTTGGACAGATCGGGCCGCAGCGGCGGCAGCATTTCTGGGGGACGGATCGCTTCGGCAAGAAATGCGTCGTCGTTGCCCAGCCGCAGAAGCAGCGCCCAGATGCTTGCCTCGGTTTGCGGGCTTTCAGGGAGCTCTGCGAAAGCTGCGGCAAAATCGCCGGAAGCCGCACGGGCCAGGATCAGGGCTTCTGCGAGGACAGGGGCGCTTTGGCTGCCCGCGCTTTCGGCCTGAAAGGCTTCCAAGGCCGTTACGACTTCTGGCGTGACCGGCAGAAGCTGAGCGACCCGCGCCTTCACATAGGTGCTGAGCGCCTCGGCACTGTCGGGACCAGCGGAGGTGACGAGGGGAGCGATCTGTGTCTCGGCCTCTGCCGGATCGCCGGCGGACAGGGACATTTCAGCCTCAAGCCGGGTGACTTCCGCGCCTGGATCTCCGGGTGCGCGCAAGATCGCATCGCGGATCGCCCGTGCTGCCTCGCCATCACCAAGCGTCAGGAACCGTTCGGCCAAAGCCGGGCCGAGATGGCGACGCAGATGGGCAGGAAGAGCGGAAAAACTGCGGCGGATCGCAGTGCTGTTCACGGCATCACCGGGTTTCGGAGCGGGATCGCTCAGCATCGCCCAGAGCGCCGCCGCTCCATCGCAGGCGGTCTGACCACGGAAGAAGGGGGCAGGGTCCAGCTCCGCATCAAGGATATAGGCGAGGCTCCGCCAGAGGGGCGCGTCGGGCAGAGGTTCTGAAAAGGCGAGAAGGGTTTGCCTGGCCTCCAGCCCGAAGCCGAGGAAAAGCTGGAAACGAACAGCTTTCTGGATCGCTTCCGGTTCGGGGCGGTCGAATTCTCCGGTCATGCCGGCCATGGCGGAAGCGAACTGACCGGCTGCCGGGCCGTCTTGCCCCCAGGTTTCGATGGTGAGCCTGTCTTCGGCTATGCAGCCTGTTCCATCGGCGGCGAGGGTATCGGCGGGAGCTGCCTCCAGGGTGCCGGCATCCCCGATCCGGATCTGGGCGGAGGGGAACGGCACGATCGGCTCTTGCGGAGGCTTTTCCGGCAAATGCAGATCGACGACACCCGCCGCCGCACCCCGGCTGAGCTGCCGCAGCAGCGTATCGCGCAAATCTTCCATTGCCGGGTTTTCCGGGAATGGCAGCGTCGCTCCCGTGGATTTTTCTTCGATGAGAGCCGTGCCGATCCAGCGGTAGGGCGGGGTCAGGTCCGCGGGCCTGCTGCGCGGGCGGGGTGGTTGGCGCGTTTTCAAGGTTCCTGCCACCACCCCCGCCAGGGTCAGCTCGAAGGACGAGCCTTTTTTCGGGGGGCCATCCTTCAGATCCATGACCACGATGCCAGGCCGGAACTCGAACGGCAGCATATGGCAGGCGCAGGCAATGCCGATGCGGAGCGCGCCGGTTTCCGGCTCCGCCCAGATCGCGGCGAGCCGGGTTTTCCCGATGATATCGAAGACCTGCCGCAGATCGTAGGATGGCTGCGCGCCCTCGATCATCAGCGCATAGCCATCCTCTGTCCGACCGATCCGCCAATCGACGGGATGGCCGAAATCGGCGACGAGCCGGGTGAAACCGTCATGCTCTCCCGATGTGAGCGCCACCGGCTGAGCGAGGGCCGCTGTGGTGGAGGCCGGGCCTGCGAGGACAGCGAACACCACGAGCCGGAGGAGAAACCTGCGGATCATGCCGCCTCCTGCTTCAGGTCGCGCAAGGCGTCCTCAAGGGTCGAGAAGGTCGGGCGCATATGATGAGGCGTATTCTGGCGGCCAACCTCGATGCAGATGTTCGGCGGGTGGCGATGCAGATTGGCGACCAGAACCTCCCGGATGAGCTGATAGAAATGCGCGTCCTCCTCGACCACCGCTTTGACGCGCGCGGCGAAGGGTCCCATGATTCCATAGGCGAGAAACACGCCGAGAAAGGTCCCGACGAGGGCGCTGCCGATCATCTGCCCCAGAATTTCTGGCGGCTGGTCAAGCGACCCCATGGTCTTGATCACCCCGAGAACGGCTGCGACGATGCCGAGCGCGGGCAGCGCATCGGCCATGGACTGCAACGCATGGCTCGAATGGAGCGCATGGGCCAATGTCGCCTCCATCCGTTTGTCGAGCACTTCTTCCACCTGATGCGGGTCGTCGTAATTCATCGACGCCGCCCGCAACGTGTCGCAGATGAGGTCGGTGGCATCGTGATCCTTCTGGATTTTCGGATACTTGCCGAAGATCGAGGAGTCCTTGGGCGCCTCTATATGTTCTTCCAGCCCGACGGGATTGCTGCGCGCCAGTCGGATCAGCTCGAAGAGCAGGCAAAGAAGATCGCGGTAATCGACGGGTTTCCAGATCACGCCCTTGAAGACCTTGCCCATGTCGCGCAGCGTCTGCTTCACCGAGGCGAGATCGTTCGACACGAGGAAAGCCCCCACCGCCGCCCCGCCGATCATGATCATTTCGAAGGGCAGCGCGTGCAGGATCGGCTCCAGATGGCCGCCATGGATCACGAATCCGCCGAAAACCATCACCAGGATGACGAGGATGCCGATGATGCCGAACATGGGAACTCCGCTTGCCGTTGGCGCAGCATTGCAGCGCCCGGTTAAGAAAGGCTGACTCTAGTTCCTGGGAACGAGGGCATTGCGCCCGGCGATCAGAACCGAGATCGAATAGGCGGCGTCGGGCGGCATCCCGGACAGGATCGCCGCTGCCGATTGGGGTTGCATCCGGCCGAGGAAACCGGCGGCGAAATCCGGTGCCATGGTCTGAAAGAGCTTGGCGGCGTCGGCGGGCTTCATCGCCTCATAGACGGCGGTGAGGCGGGTCAGATCCTGCTCCGCAGCGCCATCGGCAAGGGCGAGGACGCGTTTCAGTTCCACCTCGGCCGCCTCCACCTCTGCCAGCCGTTTCGACAGGGCTGCTTCTGCGAGGCTCAGCGCCGCCATGCGATCGTCAATCGCCGCTTCGTGAGCCGCGGCACGGGCTTCCCGGTCACCAAGGGCGCGGGCAAGCGCGGCCGGCGGGGCGGGGCAGAGTTCCGCTGTGTCTCCGGCTCCGGCAGACTGCTCCGGCGCATTGGCGAGAGCCTGACCGACACCTTCCCCGAGCCGCAACGCCCCGGAAGAGGCGAGAAACAACGCCAGGATCGCCAATGCTCCCCGGCCCGGCTTCATTCCGCGGCCTCCATATCGGGACGTGGCCCCCTGCGGCGGACAAACCGAGGCCGCGTATCGCTGCCCGCCCCCGGCTCCGGAAGATCATGCAGCGCGGCAACCAGCAGCTCCAGTCGCGCCGCAGCCGCCTCTGCCCGCTGGGTCAGGCCCTCAAGGCTCTGCGCCGAACCGCTCGCCGCCTGTCGTGCAATCTCCAGCGCCCGTGTCATGTCATCGACCTGCGCCGAGAGCACGGCAATTGCCCCGCCCATCCCCGATTCGAGCGCCGAAAACCGCTTCAGCCGGCCGGAGAGCACATAGCAATAGATGGCTGCCCCGAAAGCCCCTGCCGACATCAGCACATCCGCGATCAGTTCCATCTGCTTCCCCTCAGTTCAGCACGAATTCGGTAATGAGAAGATCGCGCACCTTGCCTTCGCCGGTGACGATCTGAATGCGCCGAAGAAGGTGGGCGCGCATCCGGACGAGGGCGGTCGGATCTTCCAGAACCTTGGTGTCGAGCGCCCGCAGATAGCCGTTCAGCACATCGACGATTCTCGGCAGAAGATGTGTGATTTCCTCAACTTCTGCGGCCCCCACCTCGATCTGGGAGGTGAATCGCAGGTGCCGCGCCGCGCCGCCCTGCCCGAGCGAGATCACCAGAGGCTCCACCGGAACAAAAGCGATCTCCGCCTCTTCCGTTTCGGCATGGGCCACCGTTCCGCCCGGGCCGAAGAGCAGCCCCGACCAGGTGGCGTAGAACCCGCCCGCGCCCAACAGAACCGCCAAAAGGAGGCCAATCAGCAGGGGCCGCCTCGATTTTTTCGGCTGAGGGGCAGGGGGGGCTTCGGGTTCGGCCAAGGTCACTCTCCTTGTTCGGCGCAGGACCAGTGATAGGCCGATGTCACTAACCGATTGTTAAGGCCGATCCGCAAAGGTGACAGCCAAGGGCAGAAGTCCGGAAGAAGGAGTCGGTGGTGCAGAATCTTTTGGCGATCTGGGCGAATCTGACCCTGATGCGGCGGGCGATCGTGTCTGGCGCGACGCTTGCGGTATTCCTGTCGGTGCTCGCCCTGTCGCGCTTTGCCGGAGTGCCCGGGATGGCGCTGCTCTATGCGGGGCTCGACGGAAAATCGGCCGGGGAGGTGATCGCGGCGCTGGACCAGAAAGGGGCCGCCTATCAGGTGCGCGGCGATTCGATCTATGTCGAGGAGGCGCAACGCGATCCGTTGCGGATGACGCTCGCGGCGGAAGGGCTGCCGCGCAACTCTGGCACGGGATATGAGCTCCTCGACGGGCTTTCGGGGTTCGGTACGACCTCCCAGATGTTCGATGCCGCCTATTGGCGTGCGAAGGAGGGGGAACTCGCGCGCACGATTCTGGCGATTCCGCAGATCCGGGCGGCGCGTGTCCATATCGCCCAGGCGCCGAGCCAGATCTTCCGGCGCGATGCGCGTGCGAGCGCCAGTGTCACCGTGACGACGGCTTCCGGCGGGCTCGGCAAGGCACAGGCGGCGGCGCTGCGCCATCTGATAGCTTCAGCCGTACCGGGCATGGCGGCGGCGGATGTGGCGGTGATCGATTCGGTCAGCGGACTGATCCCCGATGAGGGCGAAGGGCAAAGCCCGGACGCCGCCGGCGATGCCCGCGCGGCGGAGATCCGGCACAATGTCGAACGTTTGCTGGAGGCGCGCGTCGGGGCGGGCAAGGCTGTGGTCGAGGTTGCCGTCGATGTCGTGACGGAGCGGGAGGCGATCACCGAACGCAAGCTCGATCCGCAGGGCCGGGTGGCGATTTCTTCCGCGACGGAGGTGCGGAGCGGTTCCAGCACCGATCCCGGCGGGGCGGTGACGGTTGCTTCCAACCTGCCGGAAGGGCAGGCCGGGGCGGGTGCCTCTGGCAAGGCCGAGAATTCCGAAAACCGGGAGACGGTGAATTACGAGGTTTCCGAAACCTCGCGGGAAGTGCTGCGGGTGCCGGGTGCCGTGAAGCGGATTTCCGTTGCGGTTCTGGTGGATGGCCAGACCGTGACCGCTGCGGATGGCACGGTCTCCGTTCAGCCGCGGCCGGAGGAGGAACTGGCGGTTCTCCGGGAGCTAGTCGGCTCGGCGGTGGGTCTTGATGAGACGCGCGGCGATGTGCTGGTGCTGAAATCGCTGACCTTCGAGCCGGACCCTGCGGCAGGCGAACTGGTCGAGGCGGGGATCCTGCCGCGCTTCGGTCCCATCGACCTGATGAGCGTGATCCAGATCGGGGTACTGTCGCTGGTGGCGCTGATCCTCGGGCTTTTCGTGATCCGTCCGGTGCTGGTATCCGGCGCGCGGCGCGCCTCGGCCCTGGCGCCGCCGGGGGCGGTGCTGGCGCTGCCGGGCGGGGGCGGAGCCGCGCAGGTCCTGACCGGGGAGATCGACGACGGCCCTGCAAGCGAAGACATGGCCTTGGTCGAGGACCGCTCCGAAGAACCCGCCGGCCAGGATCCGGTTGCCCGCCTGCGCCGGCTGATCGAGCAGCGCCAGAGCGAATCGGTCGAGATCCTCCGCGGCTGGATGGAGCATGAGGAGGAACGGAGCTGACATGAGGCTCAAACTCGAAGTCTTTGAAAATGCGGGTGCAGCGCCCGCCCGGACCGATACGGTCGTGCTCGACACGGGCTCGTTGGAGGAGGCCAAACTCGATGCTTTCGAGACCGGCTATGCTGCCGGCTGGGAGGATGCGATTGCCGCGCAGGGGGAGGAGCAATCGCGTCTCCGCGCCGATCTTGCCCGCAACCTTCAGGCACTCAGCTTCAGCTATGCCGAGGCGCGCAGCCATATCCTGCAGGCGCTCGAACCGCTGATGGAGGAGATGGTCGCCCGTCTTCTGCCCTCCCTCGCGCGGGAAAGCTTCTGCCCGCTGCTCCTCGAAACCCTGATTCCGCTGGCCGGAAAGCTTGCCGATACTCCGGTGACCCTGGTGATCAATCCCTGCAACCGGGTCGCGGTTGAAACTGCTTTGGCCCGCGAAACTGCTTTGCCGCTTGCCATCGAGGAGGAGGGCAGCCTCGGCGAGGGGCAGGCCTATCTCCGCTCCGGCCGGCTGGAAACCCGCCTCGACCTTGATCGCGCCGTATCGGAGATCGCCGAGGCGGTCCGGGGATTTTTTGCCTTGAACAGGAAGGACAGCAGCCATGGATGAAACTGCCGAAAACAACCCCTTTGCCCAGGTGCCGATCGAGGTCACGATTTCCGTCGGCAAGGCGCGACCGCTGGTACGCGACCTTCTGCGGCTCAGCCGCGATGCGGTGCTGGCGCTCGACCGGCGGGTCGATGACCCGGTGGAGCTTTATGTCGGCGACCGGCTCATCGCGCGGGGGGAACTGCAGGAGCTGGACGGGGATTCCTCCGGCCAGTTGGCCGTGCGGCTGACTGAGGTTGCAAACCTGCGGGGCGGGCTTTGATCCGCCGGATCGGCCTTGCCGCCTTGCTGGCGGTGATGCTCAGCAACCCGGCTCTGGCCCAGCAGATCGCCATCGACCTCGGGGAGGGCGGATCGCTCGCCACCCGCTCGGTGCAACTGATGCTGCTGGTGACGGTGCTCGGCATCGTGCCGGGACTGGCGGTGATGATCACCTGCTTTCCCTTCATCGTCACCGTCCTGTCGATCCTGCGCCAGGCGCTCGGCCTGCAACAGGCGCCGCCAAACATGCTGATCGTCAGCCTCGCGCTGTTCCTGACCTGGTTCGTGATGGACCCGG
>JAPUEK010000016.1 GCA_027492585.1 Paracoccaceae bacterium
TCCTCAGCCAGATCCTCGGTCACTAGCTCGGCGGACGTCGCGCCCTTTGCAGGCGCCGGAGGGGTTTTGCACCCCTCCGGACCTCCCCGCAGGATATTTATGCACAGGGGATGAAGGGGGCGCCGGGTGTGGCCGGCCCGTTCCGGCAAGAGGGTGTTTTCAGGAAAAGGGCGGGCCGAAGGGTCCGCCCTTAAGCTTTCAGGAAGGGAATCAGGCCAGTCTCGGGGAGTGGTCCCGATTGGAAAATGATGATGAAACTCCCCGGCATGGTTCTTGTGATCGCGGCTCTGGCCGCCTGCGCGCAGACCGATATCCAGCCCCTGACGCAATCCTCCTTCAAGGTGGCGACCGTCGCCGCGCCCGCCTGCGGGCCGAGCGGCGCGCGCAAGGTGGCCAATCAGGCCGCCGCCATCGAGGTGATCAAGCGCGGCGGCGACAGATTCGTCTTCATCGCGGACCAGAGCGGCAGCCATATCACCGGCATGACCTACAATGCCTATGGCAACGGCTTCGGCGGCTTCCAGACCTATAATGCCGCCGATCAGGCCATGGTGGTGCAGATGCTGAAGCCCGGCCAGCCGGGCTTTTCCGATGCCCTTTCAGCACGGCAGCTTCTGGGGCCGGCTTGGCGCGAGATCGTTGAAAAGGGGGTGCCGAACACCTGCACCTCCTGAGCGGCGAATGGTCTCAGGCGTCGATCTCGCGCGGGACGACGAAATCGACGGTGGTGCCAAGGCCGAAACCCGCCCCCGCCCAGCTTCCGATCGAGAAATCGGCCACAAGCGTCGCCCCGGTGGGATAGCGGTGAAACTCCGGGTTCTGCGGTGAATGGGCGACCAGCCGGGCCGCGAATTCCGAAATGCCGGGATTGTGGCCGATCATCATCACCACATCCGCCGTGGCATGGCGTAGCACCGCCAACATCACATCCGGCCCGGCGTGATAAAGCGCCGGCTTCAGCTCCAGCACCGGGGTTCCCGGCAAAGCCGGGGCGATGCCGGAATAGGTCTTGCGGGTGCGGAGCGCGTCCGAGCACAGCACCTCCTCCGGCACATAGCCGCGCGAGGCGAGCCATTGGCCGAGATCCGCCGCAGCGGTCTTGCCCCGCTCGTTCAGCGGGCGGTCATGGTCCGACATCAGCGGATCATCCCAGGAGGATTTTGCGTGTCGCGTCAGGATCAGGCGCTTCATCTGTGGAACTGCCCCATGTGATAGGCGGATTGTTCCGGCATCCTTGCATAGGTTCGGGAGACCGGGCAAGCGCGGCGCACGGCGCAGCCGCTTTGCAGGCAATCGCGCCCCTCCGGCCGGTCGAGAAAGGCGTGGCATCCCGGCACGTCATAGCCCGCAATCCCCAGCACTCCGCCGGGGCAGGCGGTGAGGCAGGGTTGCGCGCAGCTGTCGCAGGGCCGGGGCTGGGGCGGCGGAATATCCACCGCCTGCGTCAGCGCGAGCGCCCCGCGAAAGCTGACGAGCAGCCCCTGTTCGGCCTGGACGAGAAGTCGCACCGGGCTGTCCCAGACCCGTCCGGTCCGCAAGGCCCAGGCATAGAACGGATGCCAGGGCGGTCCGCCGAAGGGAAAGAGCGCCTTGGCGTGAAGGTCGCAGGCCATCCGGCCGATCACCCGCCGCGACCAGCGGTCCACCGGATCGGGCGCGCCGTCCTGCCATTCCGCCTGCGCTTTCAGATGCGGCCAATAGCCAGGCTCCTGCGGGCCGAGCATCAGGATCGTCTTCGTGCCGCGCGGCACGCCCGCCTCCCCCGCACAGGCGAAGCCGCCGAGCACGGTCAGATGATGCCTCGCCGCCAGAGCCTCGATTTCGGCGAGGCCTTCGGGGGCGGATCGGCTGGGGGCAGGGGATTCGTGCATCAGACCTCCGCTTTCGGTCAGTCTAGGCGCAGCCTGGCGGCGGGATTGCCCTGAAACGACGGGTGGCGGCGGATTTGTGCGGTCAGGCAAGCGGCCCGCCGGGGAAGCCTCCGGCGGGGATATTTGAGCCAGTATGAAAGGGCAGGTTCAGCGGCGCAGGCGCGGCTTCACGCGCGGCTCGGTGGAGCGGATCTGGCTGCCGGCGCCATGGTCGGTGAACAGCTCCAGCAGGCAGGCGTTCGGGATGCGGCCGTCGAGGATGGTGACGGCGCGGGTCCCCTGCTCGATCGCCATCAGGGCAGTTTCGGTCTTGGGAATCATCCCGCCGGAGATCACGCCCTCGGCTGTCATCTGGCGGATTTCCTCGGGGGTGATCTGGGTCATCACCTGACCGGAGGCATTCTTCACACCCGGCACGTCGGTCAGCAGCAGCAGGCGGTCGGCCTGCAAGGCCCCGGCAATCGCCCCTGCCGCCGTATCGCCGTTGACGTTGAAGGTCTCATTGTCCGCCATGCCGGTGGCGACCGGGGCGACCACGGGGATGATCCCGGCATTGTAGAGATCGCGCAGCACCTGCACGTTCATCTCCACCGGGCGACCGACATAGCCGAGTTCGGGATCATCCGCCTCGCAGACCATCAGATCGTCGTCCTTGCCGGAAATCCCCACGGCGCGGCCGCCGGCATCCATGATCGCCTGAACGATGCGCTTGTTCACGAGGCCGGACAGGATCATCTCCACCACCTGCACCGTGGCCTTGTCCGTCACCCGCTTGCCGCGCACGAATTCCGACTTGATGCCAAGCTTGGTCAGCATCTCGTTGATCATCGGGCCGCCGCCATGGACCACCACCGGGTTCACCCCGACCTGGCGCATCAGCACGATATCGCGGGCGAATTCCGCCATCGCGGCATCGTCGCCCATGGCATTGCCGCCGAATTTCACCACCACCACAGCGCCGGTGAAGCGTTGCAGATAGGGCAGGGCCTCGGAAAGCATCTTCGCGGTGGTGATGGCATCGGTCATGGTGAGGGTCTGCTGCTTCATGGGGGACACTCCGATTTTGCGCCTCATAGCCGCTTTGTCCCCCCCTGCCAAGCGCGCAATCCGCCTTGCGCTCGGGGCGCAAAAGGCTCAGCCTGCCGGCAAAGCGGAGGCATGATGAGCGAGCAGAAAACCCTGGTCCTGACGGGCGCGAGCCGGGGCATCGGCCATGCCACGGTCAAGCGGTTCAGCGCCGAGGGCTGGCGTGTCCTGACCTGTTCCCGGCAGCCTTTCGACGCCCGCTGTCCCTGGCCGGGGGGGGAGGCGAACCATATCCAGATCGACCTAGCCGATCCGAACAAGACCATCGCCGCCATCGAGACGATCAAGCAAAAGATCGACGGGCGCCTTCATGCGCTGGTCAATAATGCCGGCATCTCGCCGAAGGGGGAGGGCGGCAAGCGGCTCAACACGCTGGAGACCGATCTGAGGACCTGGGGGCAGGTCTTCCATGTCAATTTCTTCTCCTCCGTCATCCTCGCCCGCGGCCTGCGGGAGGAACTGACGGCGGCGAAGGGGGCCATCGTCAACGTGACCTCCATCGCCGGGTCGCGTGTACATCCCTTTGCCGGGGCGGCCTATGCGACCTCCAAGGCGGCGCTGGCGGCGCTGACCCGCGAGATGGCGCATGATTTCGGGCCGCTCGGGGTGCGGGTCAACGCGATTGCGCCGGGGGAGGTGGAGACCTCGATCCTGTCGCCAGGCACCGACAAGATCGTCGAGAAACTGCCGATGCAGCGGCTCGGCCAGCCGCGCGAGGTGGCCGATGCGATCTGGTTCCTCTGTTCGGACCAGTCGAGCTACATTTCCGGCGCGGAGCTGGAGGTCAACGGCGCCCAGCACGTCTGATGCGCCGGGGCCAGGTTGATGCCGCTTGTCCTTACAAATGTAGTTACAAAGAGAATACAGAGTGAAGACGCGGTGAAGACAGTCTGAAGACGCGGAAAATACAGAAAAATCTTCGTATTTCAGCCTCTTGATGGACTGCTCCTAGGTCAGACCGGCGACGATTGCCCGCAGCGTCTCGATCCCCTCGCCCTTCTCGGAGGAGGTGACGACGATCTCCGGATAGGCCGCCGGATGTTTGCCGAGCGCGCCCTTGACCTGTTCGATCACCGCCTCGCGCTCGGCGCGGCTGATCTTGTCCACCTTGGTCAGCACCGCCTGGAAGGTCACGGCGGAACGGTCGAGAAGCTTCAGGATTTCCTCATCCACGGCCTTCACCCCATGCCGGGAATCCACCAGCACGAAGGCCCGGCGCAGGGTCTGGCGGCCGGCGAGATACTGCTTCAGCAGCGCCTGCCATTTCGCCACGATGGCCACCGGCGCCTCGGCATAGCCATAGCCGGGAAGATCGACGAGATAGCGCTGCTCACCAAGGCCGAAATAGTTGATTTCCTGCGTGCGGCCGGGGGTGTTGGAGGCGCGGGCAAGGGTCTTGCGCCCGGTCAGCGCATTGATCAGGCTCGATTTTCCGACATTGGAGCGGCCAGCGAAGCAGACCTCCACCCGGTCAGCCGGGGGCAGGCCGGACATGGCGACGACGCCCTTCACGAAGGTCACGGGGCCGGCGAACAGCAGGCGTCCGGCCTCGCGCAGCGGCTCTTCCGCCTCGGGGGCAAGGGTGAAGGTCATGCTCATTGGAGGCTCCATTCATCGCCGACCGAGACGGGACCGCCCTCGATCACCACGGCATAGATGCCGAAATCCTTGTGGCCGTAATGGGCGTCGAGTGCCGCCAGCGTGTCGCCCGAAATCCGCCCGGTTTCGGGGTCCACCGTCGTCGCCTTGCAACGGGTGATCCGCTCCTCCACCCGCAGGAGCGTGCCGCCGATCCGCAGATGCCGCCCGATCCAGCCGAATTCCGCCCAAGGCGCGGCCCCTTCCAGCCAGAGGTTGCCGCGCCAGCGATCCTTGGACAGGTCCATCCCCATCCGGGCGGAAAGATCGGCAAGGGAGGCGGTGGAAAGCACTGAAATCGAAGGAAAATCACTGTCCGTCATGCCCCGGCCCGCACTGACGATCCGCGCCGGTTGGGCGCGTTCCGGCGGGTTGAGCGGCGTCACCCAGTCAAGAAACCGGGGCAGGTCCTGCGGGTCGTCGGGGCGGAAACGGATCTCGCCGCGCTCCGGGTGGCGCAGGGTGATCGTCGCCGTCTCCTCCTCCAGTTCGGAGGTCACGGCCATCAATGCCGGGGCCTTGGCGCCACGGGCAAAGTTGGCGCAGGGGTTCCAGCCCTCCCGCAGGCGGGCAGCCTCATGGGCGACGGCCCAGTGCCGGTCCCAGGGCAGACACTCCCCCGCTGAAAGACGAACGGACGCGAGGGCTTCGCGTCCGTGTCCCTTGATCGGGTGGCGGGTGATATCCGTCAGCCGCCCTGTCACTTTTTCTGAACCTTGTCAGGCGCTTCCACTGGCACCGGCTTCTTCTTGAAGCTGGATTTGATATTGCCGAACAGGTCCGGCGTGTGGCCGTGGCTCCGCATGATCAGATATTGCTGGGTGAAGGTGATGGTGTTGTTGGTGATCCAGTAGAGCACCAGACCCGAGGCGAAGCCGCCCAGCATGAACATGAAGACGAAGGGCATCCAGGCAAAGATCTGCTGCTGGACCGGATCGGCGGGCGCCGGGTTCAGCTTCTGCTGGAGCCACATGGTGATCCCGAGCAGGATCGGCAGCACCCCGATGAAGATCAGATGCGTCAGCGTCCCTGCCGCCGGAGCCGCCCAGGGCAGCGCCCCGAAGAGGTTGTAAAGCGAGGAGGGATCGGGCGCGCTCAGGTCCTTCAACCAGCCGAAGAACGGGGCGTGGCGAAGCTCGATCGTGACGAAGATCACCTTGTAAAGGCTGAAGAAAATCGGGATCTGGATCAGGATCGGCAGGCAGCCCGCCGCCGGATTGACCTTCTTGTCCTTGTAAAGCTGCATCATGTCTTTCTGCAACTTCTGCTTGTCCTCGCCGGCGCGTTCCTTCAGCGCCTCCATCTCCGGCTGAAGCTCCTTCATCCGGGCCATGGAGACATAGGATTTGTAGGCCAGCGGCAGCACCAGCACTTTCAGCACGAAGGTCAGCGCGATGATGGCGACGCCCATGTTGCCGATCAGCCCGTGCAGCCAGTGCAGGACGTGGAAGATCGGTTTGGTCAGGAAGAAGAACCAGCCCCAGTCGATGGAATCGATGAAGCCGGGGATGCCGCTCTGGTTCTGGTAGGCGCGGATGGTTTCCCATTCCTTCGCCCCGGCAAAGAGCCGCGTCGTCACCTCGGCCTTGGCGCCGGGAGCCACGGTCATCACCGGCTGGCGCACTTCGGTCTGGTAGATATTGGCATTGGGGACGTATTTGGTGACGGCGGTATAGGGCTTGCCCTGTTCCGGGATCAGCGTCGTCATCCAGTAATGGTCGGTGAAGCCGATCCAGCCGTCGGTCGTCGCCTCGACCACTTCGGCATTGGTGCCTTCCCGCTCCACCACCGGCATGTCGGGCATCTTGGAGTATTTCAGCTCTTCGAGCGTGCCATCGGTGCGGCGCACAACCCCTTCATGCACAACGTAAATGTTCTGCATTTTCGGCAGGCCGTGGCGCGCGATGATCCCGTAGGAGGCCAGACGCGCCTCGGCGGTGCCGTTGTTCTGGACGCCATCGGTGACGGTGAACATGAAGTCCTCATCCACCGCGATGGTCCGGGTGAAGAGAAGGCCCTTGCCGTTGTCCCAGGTCAGCGTCACCGGCTGGCCGGGGGCCAGCGTGCCACCGGAGGTGATCTTCCATTCCGATTTCGCGCCGGGCAGGTCGTCATTGCTCAGCCCCTTGCCGGGCGACCAGCCGAAGACCGCGTAATAGGGGAAGTCCTGGCCGACGGGCGAAAGGAGCGCCACGTTGGGCGAGCCGGCGTCGATGGTCTCGTGGTAGGTCTTGAGCGACAGGGTGTCGATCCGCCCGCCGAGCATGGAGATGGAGCCGGACAGCTTCGGCGTGTCGATGGTCAGCCGGGGGGCTTCGGGCAACGGCTCGGTTTCCAGGGCCGTGGCGGTGCCGGCCTCCGCGGCGGGTGTGGCCGGCGTGGTGGCAGCGCCATCCGCAGCCGGGGTCGTCGTCGCGGCGGTTTCCTGCGGGAACCATTGCGGGAACAGCATGGGTCCGGCCACGAACCAGCCGAGGATCACGAGGAAGCTGAGCGCGGAGGCCAGGATGAGATTCTTGTTCTGATCGTCCATCGGACCACCACCATTCCTGTTCAAGGTCAGCGGTGGTTCAACAGAAGGGGCCGGGAAAGGTCAAGCGGTTTTCCCCCTCTGCCGGGTCCACCGGGGCATGGCGGGCAAGATTTCCGTGCTTTGGCAGGATTTCCCCGTCGCCACACCCGTCTTCCTCTCACCTCGTCCTCACCTTGCCCGGTGGCCGATCTTCGGCGCGGTGCCGAGCCGGGCGCGGTGGCGCGCCATCCAGTTCTGGGTTTCGTCGAGCGGCATCGGGCGGGCGATGCCGAAGCCCTGCACATCCCCGCAGCCAAGCTGCGCCAGCATCGCATGTTCTGCCGGCGTCTCCACCCCTTCGGCGAGGGTCGCAAGGCCCAGTTGTTCGGCCATCGACAGGATCGCCGCGACCATCTTCTGCTGCTGGCGGTCCTCATCGACGCGGGTCACGAAACTGCGGTCGATCTTGATGCGCCGCACCGCAAAGCGCCGGATCGAGGTGATGGAGGCATGTCCCGTGCCGAAATCGTCGAGGTCGATGCCGCAGCCAAGGCGGGCGAGCGCGGCGATATTGGCGACGATCACGTCATTTTCGGTTTCCGCCACCACATTCTCCAGCACCTCAACCGACAGCCGGTTCGGCTCCATGTCGAAGCGATCGAGTTCCCATTTCAGCTTCTCGGCGAGCCGGGGGTTCCGCAATTCGGCGGCGGAGAAATTCACAGCGACATTCGGCACCGATAGCCCGGCGCGATCCCATTGGCTCAACGCGGTCAGCGCCTGATAGAGCATCACCTCCCCCAACCGCTCACTGAGGCCGGAGGCTTCGATCAGCGGCAGGAATTCGGCGGGGGAGATCAGGCCGCGCAGCGGGTGCTGCCAGCGGGCAAGGGCTTCAAACCCCGAGATCGCCCCGGTGTCGGTGGAAATCTGCGGCTGGAAATAGGCGCGGATCTGGCCTTCGTCGAGCGCTGTCTCCAGATCCTCGCGCATCGCCTCCTGATCGGCCTTGTGGCGCGACATTTCCGGCGACCAGGCGCGGATCGCCCCCGGCCCGTGGCGCAAAGCCTCATCCGCGGCGATCTGGGCGGCATCCAGCAGCGCCGAGCCCTCCGGCCGTGGTGCGCGCGCGGCGAGGCAGAAGCCGATGGAGGCGCTTACATAGATCCGTGCGGCATTGAGGCTGATCGGCACGGCGAGCGCGGTCTGAAGACGCGCTGCGATCTGCACCACGGTTTCAAGGTCAAGCCGTCGCACCGGATGCAGGACCACGGCAAACCCCCCGCCCTCCAGCCGCGCGACGGTATCGCCCCCACGCAGCACCGCGCAGAGCCGCTCGGCGGAGCGGGTCAGAACCTCCGTCTGGGCGGCGCGGCCGTGACGTTCCAGCAATTGTTCCGCCTCGTCGAACTGCACCACGAGGCAGGCGGTGGTCAGGGCGGTATCGGGGTTGGTCACCTGCAGGATCCGGTCCATCTGGCCGACGATCTGCGGGCGCATCGCGCCATCTTCCGGAGCCGTGGCAGGTGTTGCATCAAACCGGAACGCCCCGGCGATGGCGAAGACCAGCGGTGCGCCGAGCGCGGTGAGGATCAGCATCGCCTCTCCCCCCAGCCAGAAGGCGGCGAGGGTTGCGGCGGGCAGGAACACCATATGCTCCGGTCGTCGCAACTGCGCCGACACAAGGCGGAAGGCCGCGAGCAGTTTGGGTCTGGAGAAGGTCATCGCAAGGCTCCGCTTCGTGCCGGGGTCCCCTCCCGGCCCCGAAAGCCTAGCCAAACAGCCTGATCGGAACGTTAATCTTCGCCCCGGAGTTGAGGAGGATTTTCGGCAATTTCGCGGCTTTCCCGCAAAAGCCCGGCGAAATCGAACAGCCCCGGATCGGCCAGATGCGAGGGGCGCACGTTCATCAAGGCCCGGAACATGACCTGACGGCGGCCGGGGCTGCGGGTCTCCCAGCTGTCCAGCAATTGCTTGACCTGAACGCGCTGCAACCCCTCCTGCGAGCCGCAGAGGTCGCAGGGAATGATCGGGTACTGCATGGCGCGGGCGAACTTCTCGCAATCGGCCTCGGCCACGAAGGCGAGCGGGCGATAGACGAAAAGATCGCCCTCTTCGTTCAGCAGCTTCGGCGGCATGGCGGCAAGGCGCCCGCCATGGAAGAGGTTCATGAAGAAGGTTTCGAGGATGTCGTCGCGGTGATGGCCGAGGACGACCGCCGAGCAACCTTCCTCCCGCGCGATCCGGTAGAGGTTGCCGCGCCGCAGCCGGGAACAGAGCGAACACATCGTCCCGCCCGGCGCGATCTTGGAGGTCACGACCGAATAGGTATCCTGATATTCGATCCGGTGCTCGACCCCCATGCGTTTCAGGAACTCCGGCAGGACGGTGGCCGGGAAATTCGGCTGGCCCTGATCGAGGTTGCAGGCCAGAAGATCGACAGGCAGCAGGCCGCGCCATTTCAGCTCATGCAGGACGGCGAGCAGGGTGTAGCTGTCCTTGCCGCCCGAAAGGCAGACGAGCCAGCGGGCGCCGCGCTCGATCATGCCATAGGTCTCGATCGCCTCGCGGACCTCGCGGACGATGCGCTTGCGGAGCTTGCGGAATTCTGTGGAGGAGGGGGCGCCGTGGAACAGCGGGTGGATGTCGTCGCTGATGTCGTCGTCGAGCATGTCCGCCCCCTTCTGTCCTGCCCGCCTATGCCAGAGACCGGCTGCAAAGAAAACCGGGGGCTCAGCGCCCCGCGTCGAATTCCGGGTCCGCACCCGGCACAGGGTCATAGCCCTGACCGCCCCAGGGATGGCAGCGGCAGATGCGGTGAACCGTCAGCCAGCCGCCCTTCACCCCGCCATGCCGGTCGAGCGCCTCAAGCGCATAGGCCGAGCAGGTCGGCTGAAAGCGGCAGCCATGGCCGACCCAGGGGCTGAGAAACAGCCGGTAGCCGCGCACCGGCAGGGCAAGCATCTGCGCGAGCGGGCTCATGGCCGCTCTCTCGGCGGCGCGTCCTTGTGGACGGCGCGCAGGGCGGTGTGCAGGTCGCTCCGCAGATCGGCGAAGTCGCGGGTGATGGTGGCGGCGGGCTTGGCGACCAGCACATAATCCCAGCCGGGACGGGCCAGCCTGGCCAGCACCTCGCGGGCGAGGGCGCGCAGGCGGCGCTTGGCGCGGTTGCGCGCCACGGCATTGCCGATCTTCTTGGAGGCGGTGAAGCCGACATGCACGGCCGGGTCGCCATCCCTGCGGTCGCGGCCCTGCAACAGAAAGCCCCCGGTCCCCTGCCGCCGTGCCTGCGCGGCGCGCAGGAACTCCGGCCGGGTCCGCATGGTGCTGAGCGCCACGGAGGCGCTTGCGGCATCATCCGCGCAAAGCGAAACCGCCGGAGGCGTTTCGGACGCTTCGGCGGCAAGGCCAATGTCCGAGTCCTTCGGCGGTGTCATGTCGTCACTCCGGTTTCCGGCCACGGCGGGCCGGTCAGAGATCAGGCGGACAGCTTCTTGCGGCCCTTGGCGCGGCGGGCAGCCAGAACCAGACGGCCGCCTTTGGTCGCCATGCGGGCGCGGAAGCCGTGACGGCGGGTGCGAACGAGGTTCGACGGTTGAAAAGTACGCTTCATCGCGGTCTCCATCAGACGGGTGCCCGAACCCGACAGGATTCGAGAGCGGCAAACTTGAGGCCCGTCCTTTACGGGCGGTTGCGGCCCAAGTCAACGCCCCAAGTCACCGCAAACCCCGCAAGAATTCCGCAATGCTTCCCGCGGCACGGCCGGCCCGGACAGAAGGGCGGAATTCCCGGCACCGCGCGGAACCGTCAAGCCGCGCCCGATGCCCCGGTCGCCCCCCCCCTTCCCGCCCTGCAAGAATTGTAACAATCCGAGATCGCTCGCCCCGTCCAAACCCGCCGGAGGGCCTATTTCTTGGCGAAACTCTTTGATATTCCTGTTTGCAAGCGAGTGGTCTGACCGGTGCAGCGTTTCCTCCCCGCCAGCCGCGCGATAACGCCGGGCAAACCGGGCAATGGGAAGGTGGGACCGGGTGTCGGAAAGGCGGGGCGGATTTCTGAACACCCTTTCCGGGCGCTTCCTGCTCTTGACGATTGCCTTCGTCATGCTGGCGGAGGTGCTGATCTTCGTCCCCTCCATTGCCAGATACCGGGCCGATTTCCTGATGGCCCGGCTGGAGAAGGCGCAGATCGCCTCGCTCGCCCAGATCGCCGCCGAAGACATGGTGACGCCGGAGCTGGAGGCGGAGCTGCTCGCCAATGCCGAGGTCTACAACGTCGTTCTCCGCCGGGACGAGGTGCGGCAACTGGTGCTGTCCTCGCCCATTCCGCATCCGATCTCCGCCACCTTCGATCTGCGCGAGGCGGGGCCTTGGGAGCTGATCCGCGATGCGATCCGCTGCCTCTGGGAAGGGCAGGACAATATCATCCGTGTGATCGGCCATCCGGTGCAGAAGGCGGGCCTGCTGATCGAGATCACCATGGACGAGGCGCCGCTCCGCAAGGCCATGGTCGAATACGGGCTTCGGATCCTCTTCGTGTCGGCGCTGATCTCGGTGGTCACGGCGCTTCTGCTCTTCCTTGCGGTGCAGCGGCTGATCGTGCTGCCGATTCGCCGCGTGGTGCGCCACATGCAGGCCTATGCCGAGGCGCCGGAGGATGCCCGCCGGGTGATCGCGCCGACCGCCAAGGTGGAGGAGTTGCGCGTCGCCGAAGAGGCGATGCAGTCGATGCAGCGCCAGCTGACCAGCTCGCTCCGCCAGAAGGAGCGGCTGGCGGCCCTTGGCGGGGCGGTGGCCAAGATCAGCCATGATCTCCGCAACATCCTGACCACGGCGCAGCTTTTCGCCGACCGTCTGGAAAGCAGTGCCGATCCGGTGGTGGCACGGGCGGCGCCGAAGCTGGTGGGGTCCATCGCGCGGGCGGTGTCGCTCTGCGAGTCGACGCTGAAGTTCGGCAAGGCGGAGGAGGCGGCGCCTGTGCTGCGCCCGGTCGATCTGGGCGCGCTCGTGGCCGAGGTGGCGGAGGCCGAGGGGCTGGCCGGGCCGGGCCAGATCACCTGTCTGATCGAAGTGCCGCAGGGCCTGATCCTGCAAGCCGATCCGGAGCAGCTTTACCGGGTGCTGTCGAACCTCGTCCGGAATTCCCGGCAGGCGATCGAGGCGAAGGGTCTTTCCGGCACGATCGAGATTTCAGCCGGGGAAAGTGCTGCGGAATGGTGGCTGCGCGTCGGCGACACCGGCCCCGGCCTGCCCGAGCGCGCGCGCGAGCATCTTTTCGAGGCCTTTCAGGGCGGGGCGCGCAAGGGCGGCACCGGGCTTGGACTTGCCATTGCGGCCGAACTGGTGCGCGGCCATGGCGGGCGGCTGGAGCTGACCCACAGCGATGCCGAGGGGACGGAGTTCCTCATCCATCTGCCGAAAGCCGCCAGCCTCTGAGCCTGCGCCTGCCGCCACGCGAAGCTTGCGGCTCTGTCGTTTCCCCCTTGCAATGCCCGACGCCGGGGGCTAAATCCCCCCGCAAGACGGACCCATAGCTCAGCTGGATAGAGCATCAGACTACGAATCTGAGGGTCGGGCGTTCGAATCGCTCTGGGTCCGCCATTCTCCTCAAGTACCGGCTGTCAGATATTTCTGGCTTTCCGTCAGATTTGTGACCCAAACAGCGCCGCGTGCGGGATCACGACATCGATGCGAAGAGCCCTTAGCGGACGGTCAGACTCCTGATTGCCAATGGCCTTGATGTTTGCCACGATTTTCCACCTTCGATGAGGAATCGTATTGGCACGTCGCCCGCACAAAACCAATTTACCGTCGCCCTACCTCAAACGGGTTGCATGGGCGCGACCCGATGAGGCTCGCCCATCAGTCTATCCTTTCTCACTACCTTTTCTCAAAGACCCGGAATGGGAGCTTGAATTCACTACCCCTGTAACCATCATCGTTGGTGAGAACGGGGCCGGAAAATCAACGATCATTGAGGCATTGGCTGCACTGGCAGGCTATGACGAGGCCGGTGGCGGCAAGGGATACATGCCGGTCGACCATTCCCGCGCACTCGATACGTCAGGAGCTGGACTCGCAGGCCATCTCAGAGGGGCCTGGCTACCAAAGATAACCAACGGCTGGTTTTTCAAGGCAGAAACCTTTTGGTCAGTTGCCCGCTACCTTGATGAAGTCTCCGGCCAGGCAGACTTCCTGTCCCATTCGCACGGAGAAGGCTTTCTCAGGCTGTTCTCCGAGCGCTGCTCCCGGCAGGGGCTGTATTTGATGGACGAACCTGAGAGTGCACTCTCGCCCGCCCGCCAGTTGGATCTCCTCACGATCTTGGCGGGAGTTCAGGAAACGGCATCGTCGCAGATTATCATGGCCACCCATTCGCCTATTCTTATGGGCGTCCCGGGGGCAAGGCTGCTTCAGGTAACCCGGTTTGGGCTTGAGCCCGTATCGCTTGAGGACACGCGGCATTATCGTCTCTATCGCGCATTCTGCCTGGATCCACATGGGTTTATAGCGGAAGAACTTCGGCAGCGGCGAGAACAGGATGCAGAGTAAGAAACTGCACTGAATGACCGCTTCGTCCCGCAGAGTTGCCGCTTACCTCCCGGCCCGGCGGGTCAGATTTCTGTGCGCTCAGGTGGAAACCCTGACGGCACTCGCTGTCAGGCAGCAATGGAGCCCAGCAAGTCAAGGGGGACAGGACCCTTTCCCCGTCGCCTGACGGATCGACCGCTTCCCTCGGTTGCGGCCCACCCCGTGCTGTGCGAGCCTCGGGCAAAGGATGCGGAGGCGCGGGCATGATCGAATATCTGGCAGGCAAGGCGGATCTTTACACCGCCTTGCGCGAATTGGCGGCGGCGGAGCCGGAGGTGACGCTTGAGGCGGTGCTGGCGGCTTTGCGGGCCGGTGATCCGGCGGCGCAGGCGGTGGCGGCGCGGCTGTCCTCCGTCGATCAGGGGCTTTTGCGCGCGGTGATGCGGCGGGGCCGCGGCCTTGCCGCCATCGAGGCGGAGCCGCAGATCCGCGCCTTCCTTGCCGCCTCCGACCCCGCGCCGCTGTTTCTGCCAGAGATCGCTTCGGCTCCGAGCCTCGCGCTCCTGACCCGTGGCGAATTGCCGGAGATGCCGGCCTTTTCCGACCGCGCCTTCGACGGCTGGTTCGCGGCGCAGGGCGTAGCCTACGGCCTCGGCACCTACGGGGAGCCGCGCAGCGTCTATGCGACCGACCAGTTCGCCGATGCCGCCAGCCCGGAGAGACGGACACGCCATCTGGGCATTGATGTCTTCGCCCCGGCGATGACCCCGGTTCATGCGCCGCTGGCGGGGCGGGTCCATCAGGTGACCTACAACGCCGACCCGCTCGACTACGGCAATACGCTGATCCTGGCCCATGATGCGGGCGGGGCGGAGTTCTTCACCCTCTATGGCCACCTTGCGGGGACCTTGCCGGGGCTCCTGCAACCGGGGGACCTCGTGGCGCCGGGGCAGGTGATCGCCCATCTCGGCGACTGGCACGAAAACGGCGGCTGGGCGGCGCATCTGCACTTCCAGATCATGACCGACATGCTGGAACAGAGCGGCAATTTCTTTGGCGTCGGCCATGCCGGGCTCTGGGATGTCTGGCAGGGGATCTGCATTGATCCGAACCTTATCCTGCGTCTGCCGGAGAGCCGGTTTACGGTCTAATCCGCGGCGTCCCGCTGTTTCCGCGCCCCGGACGATCCGTCACAATACCCCGGATAGGACGCGCGCTTGCCCCGATCCTGCCCGATTTGAGCGTCAATAGAGGTCCATCAACCCACTCTGCTCGCTTGGGGAAAACAATGGACCGACTGACTGAAATGGAAGCTTTTGCCACGGTCGTAGACCAGGGCGGCTTCACCGATGCCGCGAAGAAGATGGGGATTTCGAAATCTGCCGTTTCGAAACACGTCTCGGCACTGGAGGCGCGCCTTGGGGCGCGGCTGTTGAACAGAACGACACGGCGCGTCTCTCCGACGGAGATCGGGCTGGCCTATTATGACCGCGCCCGCCGGGTGCTGAACGATGCCGGCGAAGCGGATGCGCTTGTCACTGCCATGCAATCGGCGCCTTCGGGCCTGCTGCGGATCTCTGTCGCCACCGATTTCGGGGTGAACCTGCTGTCGCCGATCCTCGGGGATTTCCTGCTGGAATATCCCGACATCACCGTCAACATGGTGCTGAACAACCGCTATGTGGAGCTGATCTCCGAAGGGTTCGATCTGGCCATCCGGGTCGGGGAGCTCGAAGACAGCTCGCTCCGCGCCCGCAAGCTGACCGAGACGACGAAGCGGATGATCGCCTCACCCTCCTATTTCCAGAAATACGGCCGCCCGATGAAGATCGACGATCTGAACGAGCACAAGCTGCTGCATTACTCGAATCAGGCGAACGGCAACGTCTGGAAGGTCACGGCGCCCTCGGGCGAAAAACGGCAGGTCCGCACGGCGGGCTGGTTGACGGTGAATGACGGGCAGAGCCTGCTCAATGCCGCGATTTCCGGCCTTGGCATCGCCTATCTGCCGAGCTTCCTTTACGCCGAAGCGATGAAGAACGGTCAGGTGGAGGAGGCGATCGCCGGCCTGCCGACCGAGGTTCTGGGCATCTATGCGGTCTACCCGCCGGGGCGGTTCACCCAGCCCAAGGTTCGCGCCTTCATCGACTTTCTGGCGCGCCGCTATATCGACAAAGGCCCCGACAACTGGTGAGCAGAGCCGTTACGGAGCGAGCAAGGGGGTCGAAGTCGCCATGACTTCGACCCTTCTGTTATGCTGGCGGCCCGCTTCGGTCTGGTTGGTGTCGCGGGGGGAAAGGTAGCCCACCCCCTCTGCGTCAATCTGCCCGCCGGGAACGTCGAGGCTGGTGATCAGGAATTGCCGAACGCTGGCGGCCCGTGCCTTCGACAAGCTGATATTGCCGGCCAGCCCGCCCGAGGCATCGGTATGGCCCACCAGCACCACCCGCCGCGCCGGATCGGCTTTCAGCCAGTCGGCGAGGGCGCCCAGATCGGGATAGTCGCCCGGCTCCAGCTTCGAGGAGCCGGAGGCGAAGACCAGATCCTCCAGCACCTGCGCGGTCCCGAGTTCCAGCCGCTTGCCGAGATCGGTGGCGCTTGCCGCCGTGGTTCCGGTATCGCCCGCGGGCGCGGGGGAAGGCAGGGAGAAGGCGCTCTGATCCGGGGCGGGCGCCAGTTTCAGCGGCGATTTGGAGGAGGTGGTCAGCACCGGCACCGCGCCCCGCCCGCCGATCCGCGTCACCTGCACGAAACTGTCGAGCCGGGAGCGGCTGACGACGAGGCTCAGGAATTCCTGCCCCGCCGAGGTGGTGCGCTCGGCGGCGAGGTAGCGGAAATCGCCGAGGTCCACATGCATGTCGGGTTCTGGCAGGACATCGGTGCCATAGCGGAAGTCGAAGCCGCCGCAAGCGGCCGTCTCACATTCGTAAAGCACCTGATAGCCCGCAGCGGCAAGCTGGCCGCGCAGGGACTGGATCAGTTCCAGCGTCGAAAGATCGGGGGTGTCCAGCCGGAAGGCCTGCTGGTCGAGCGCGCCTTCGGCAAGGCGGGTCTCCATGGCGCCGTTCTGGAACGGGCCGACGGGCAGCCGGAAGGAGGTCATGGGTTCGCTCCGCTCCGCCGTGGTCTGGGCGGGGGCGGGGAAGGTCAGGTCAAGCGGTGCGGAATATGCGGCCGGGGCAAGGCAGAGTGCGACTGTCAGGGGAACGGCCCTGCGGAGAAATCCGGCGCGGAAACCGGCACGGGGGACAAAAGGTGTCAAAAGCTCTGGCCTCTTCGGGGCTCATTTCTGCCGATAATGATACTGTCCCACAATCGTCATGCCGAGGGAAGCATAGAGCCGCCGCGCCGGGGCGTTGGCCTCCGTCACCACAAGCGACAGGGTGGAGGCGCCATTATCCTGCGCCCAATGCGCCGCCGCCCGCAAGATATTGTGCGCGGAACCTTGCCGACGTTGGGAGGGCGTGACCTCCAGCCCGTGCAGCATGGCGGTCTGGCCATGGAGCGCGACAAAGGCGATCCCGGCGGCGCGGTCCTGCGCCCGCGCGAGGATCGCGGTCTTGGGACCTGTGGCGCGCTCCATCACCGCAAGGCGGGCCGGGCCGATGCCGCCCTCCGCCCAAAGCGCGGCGGCGACGGCCATCGGCGGCCAGTGCGGAAAGGTGGTCATCCATTCGGGCGCTTCGGACAGGCTGGTGATGGGGGCGGCATAGGCCAGCACCGGATCGACCACCCGGTAGCCCCGCGCGGCGAGGGTGGCATCGAGCGCCTCCTCTCCCTGACGGATCAGGAACAGGGCGGGCTGGTCGAGCGCGGCCATCGCCGCTTCGGCGGCGGGAAGGTCGTCGTCCTGCCACTCCGCCTCGGCGGTCGCGGCGGAGACGCGCTTGCCGCCGCCCTTGCCGTCGCGGATCAGGAAGGGGCCGATGCGCCGCGTGGCCGCTGCGGGCCAGGTGGCGTCCATCACGGCGGCCAGTTCGGCGGGGGGCAGAAGCGCGCTCATGCCGGGAAAAGTGCGGCGAGCCGGGTCATCGCCTCCCCCACCTGTGCGGCATCGGTGCCGCGGATCACCAGATTGGTGCCATGCGCGCCGTTCTGGATGAAGGGATAGGAGCCCATCGACAGATCGGGATACTCCGCCGCAAGGGCGCCGAAGGCCATGGCGATGTCGCCCTCCCCCCGGTTGACGCGCAGGCTCTGGCTGAGCAGCGGGGCGCCGCCGGTCAGCTTCGGCGCGACGGAGGCGACCATGGCCTGAAAGATGTTCGGCACCCCGGCCATGACATGCACATTGCCGAGGCTGAAGCCCGGCGCGGTGGAAACCGGGTTGTCGATCAGCACCGCGCCGTCCGGGATGCGCGCCATCCGCTGCCTGGCCTCGTTGAAGGGCTGGCCGGAGCGGTCGTAATGGGCCTGCATCAGCGCCATGGCATCGGCCCGGTGGGTGATCGGCACGCCGAAGGCGGCGGCGATGGCATCGGCGGTGATGTCGTCATGGGTCGGTCCGATCCCGCCGGAGGTGAAGACGTGATCATGCCCGGCCCGCAGCGCATTGACCGCCGCGACGATGGCCGGGTGATCATCTGCGACCACCCGCACCTCCAGCAGCCGGATGCCGAGCCGCGTCAGCTCCCCCGCCAGGTAATGCATGTTGGAATCGCGGGTGCGGCCCGAGAGGATCTCATCCCCGATGACCAGCATGGCGGCGGTGGGATTGGTCATGGCGGCTCCTTTCAGGCGCGTTTGATCGAGGTATAGGCCCGCGCCGCCGCCAGTCCAAGTCCCGCCCGCCATATTGGCGCGCCTTGGCGACCCCTCTGGCGGAACTGTGCTTCATCCCCTATTTATCGGCAGGAACAGCAACCGCAGGCGGAGCCGAGACGTGGACGAGACCCGAGGCCGCATCACCAGAGAGGGAATCCGCATCTATGAGGAGGCGGATTTCGCCGGGATGCGCGTGGCAGGCCGGATCGCGGCGGAGATCCTCGATCAGGTCGCAGCCCTGGTCGTGCCGGGGGTGACGACGGGCGTGCTCGACGATTTCATCCGCGAGGAGATCGTGCGGCGTGGCGTCGTCTCGGCGACGATCGGCTACAAGGGCTATCAGCACGCCTCCTGCATCTCGGTGAACCATGTCGTCTGCCATGGCATCCCCGGCGGCAAGGTGCTGGTCGAGGGCGATGTGCTCAACATCGACGTGACGGTGATCGTGGACGGCTGGTTCGGGGATACGAGCCGGATGTATGTCGCCGGAACCGCGCCGCGCAAGGCGGAGCGGCTGATCGAGGTCACGCATGAAAGCCTGATGCGCGGGATTGCGGCGGTGAAGCCGGGCAATACCTTCGGCGACATCGGCCATGCGATCCAGAGCTTTGTCGAGGCCAACCGCATGTCGGTCGTGCGCGACTTCTGCGGGCATGGCCTTGGCCGGGTGTTCCATGCGCCGCCGAACGTGCTGCACTACGGGCGGGCCGGGTCGGGGGCGGTGCTGGAGGAAGGCATGTTCTTCACCATCGAGCCGATGGTGAACCTCGGCCGGCCGGAGACCAAGGTGCTGGCCGATGACTGGACGGCGGTGACGCGCGACAAATCGCTGTCGGCGCAGTTCGAACATTCTGTGGGGGTCACGGCGACGGGCTGCGAGATCTTCACGCTGTCGCCGGCCGGGAAGTTCTATCCGACCGCGCCCTGAGGGTGCTGGCGGAGCGGGGGGCTGTCTGCCCCCCTGCACCCCCCGAGGATATTTCTGCACAGGGGATGAGCCGGGGGATGATCAGAGGTCCAGAAGGGCGGGCAGGTCGTCCATGCCGTGAAAGAGGATGGCGCCTTCGGCCGCGAGGGCTGGGTTGCCTTCGGGGGCGTAGCCATAGCAGCGGATCTGGGCGGCCCTGGCGGCGCGGGCGTCGGTGGGGCTGTCTTCGATGACCACGCAGCGGGCGGGGGCCACGCCGAGGGCGCGGGCGGCGTGGAGGTAGAGATCGGGGGCGGGTTTCGGCTTGCCGAGGGTCTGCCCGGAATAAAGATGGCCCTTGAAGCGCGCGATCAGGCCGGGGTGCTGGCCGAGGGTGATCTGCATCTTCCTGTCCGAGCCGTTGGAGCCGATGGCATAAGGGATGCCTTCGGCATCCAGCCGGTCCAGCAGGGACAGGATGCCGGGGATCAGCGGCGCCCCTTCCGCGAGGCGGGCATAGAGCCGGTCGTAGAAGTGATCCGGCCAGCCGTCAGGCAAGGTCGCGCCGAGGTTGCGGGCGGTCTTGAAGAGCTCGCGCACCGTGCCGCCCAGGAAGAGGCGCGAGATTTCCGCGTGGCTAAGGGTCAGGCCGTGGGCGGCGAGATCGGCGGCAAGGATGGAGAAGGCGAGAGGCTCGCTGTCCACCACCACGCCGTCGCAGTCGAAGATCACGGCTTCGGGTCGCATCGGGGGCCTCATCCCGGCGCCCTCAGGAGGGTGACGAGCGTATCGCCGTATTTGCGCTGATCTTCCGGGGTGAAGCCTTCGGGCGGGGTGGGCGGGGTGTTTTCCTCCCAGACGATCAGGGCTTCGGGGGCGAGCCAGGGGCGCAGGGCGGCGAGGGCGATCTCGCCCAGGCCCTTGCCATAGGGCGGATCGAGGAAGACGAGGGTGAAGGGCGCGCCGGGATTCGGGCCGGGCTTCGTCGCATCGCGGCGCAGGGGATCGGTGCGCGCCTCCGCCCGCATCAGGGCGATGTTGCGGCGCAGGAGCGTGGCCGCCGTCGCACCGTTTTCCAGAAAGGTTGCGTGATCGGCGCCGCGCGACAGCGCCTCCAGCCCGAGCGCGCCGGTGCCGGCGAAGACATCGAGCACCCGCGCGCCCGTCACCGGATTGCCGTAGCCGCCGTTGATCAGGAGGTTGAAGATCGCCTCGCGCACCCGGTCCGAGGTGGGGCGCAGATGGGCTTTCGCATCGCCCTCGCCCACCGGCGTCAGATGCAGCCCGCGCGAGGCGCCGCCGATGATCCTCATGCCTTCAGCAGGTCCTTCATCACCGTCGCGGGGTCCTGAAGTGCGGCTTTGGAGGGGGATTTCCCCATCTCGATCAGGCGCTTGCCGACCATGTAGGCACGCGGATCGTTCATCGCATCCACGGCCAGAAGCGTGTCGCCGCGGAAATACCAGAAGCTGACCGAGGCCCCCTCCGGCCCTCGGGTGACGATGTTGTCATAGCCGCTGTTCAGGCCGGCGATCTGGAGCTTGCAGTCATATTGATCGGACCAGAACCAGGGCTTCGCCTCATAGGGCTTCTGCGCGCCGAGGATGTTTTCGGCGACCGCCTCCGCCTGGTCGATGGCATTGCCGACCGATTCCAGCCTGAGCCGCCCGCCCTTGTAGGGAAAGCTGGCGCAATCGCCCGCCGACCAGATATGCGGATCGGAGGTGCGACCGAATTCATCGGTGGCGATGCCGTTGTCGATCGTGAGGCCCGCCGCCTCGGCCAGGGCGGTGCCGGGCAGGATGCCCACGCCCTTGATCACGAAATCGGCGGGCAGTTCGCTGCCGTCGCTCAGCCGGACGCCGGTGACGCGGCCCGTCCCGAGAAGGCGTTCCAGCCCGGTCGCCTCGCGGATGGTCACGCCATGGGCGCGGTGCAGGGCGCGGAAATGGTCGGAGGTTTCGGGGGCCGCCACCCGTTGCAGGATGCGCGGCGCCATTTCCAGCACCGTCACGTCGAGACCGAGCTTCGCCGCGACGGCCGCCGCCTCCAGCCCGATATAGCCGCCGCCGATGATGATGAGCTTCCGGCCTGCCGCAAACTCCGCCTTCATCGCATCGACATCGGCGAGGGTGCGGACGGTGTAGACGCCTTCCAGATCGCCGCCGATGGCGGCGGGCAGGCGGCGGGGGGTGGAGCCGGTGGTCAGCGCCAGATCGTCATAGGCCATCGGCGCGCGGGTCGGGTCGGCAAAGGTGATCTGCCGCGCCCTGGGGTCGATGGCGGCGACACGGGCGCCGGTGATCACCTCGATGCCCTGATCGCGGTAGAAGTCGGCGGAGCGCAGCCAGAGCCGCTCCTCCTCCATCTCGCCGAGGAGATAGGCCTTGGACAGCGGCGGGCGCTGATAGGGCAGGCTCTGCTCCTCGCCGATGAGCGTGATCCGGTCCTGATGGCCGAGCGCGCGCAATTTGGCGACGAGCGCAGACCCGGCCTGCCCCGCCCCCACCACCACAACATGCCCCATCGTTTCCCCCTCTGGTCGCCGGTCGCGGCGGAGCCTATATCCCTGCCGGATGGAAACGCAACGCGCGAGGGACGAAGAATGACGATTTCTGTGGGCGACAGGCTGCCGGATGCGAAGCTGCACCTGATGACCGATGCGGGCTTCGAGCTGGTCTCGCTGGCGGACCGGCTGAAGGGCCGCAAGGTGGTGATCTTCGGGCTGCCGGGGGCCTATACCGGCACCTGCACAACGGCCCATGTGCCGAGCTTCATCCGCGTGCGGGAAAAGCTGGCGGCGAAGGGCGTGGATGAGGTCATCTGCCTCTCGGTCAACGATGCCTTCGTGATGAAGGCCTGGGGCGAGGCGACCGGCGCGACCAAGGCCGGGATCACCATGCTCGGCGATGCGGATTCGAGCTTCTCCAAAGCCATCGGGCTGGTCTTCTCGCTGCCGGAGAAGGGGTTCTTCGACCGCTCCAAACGCTATGCGCTTTACGCAGAGGATGGGGTGGTCAAGGTCCTGCACCACGGTCAGGAAAGCGGCGCCTGCGAGATTTCGGGCGGCGAGGCGATGCTGGAAGCCCTCTGAGGCTTTGGCCGGGGGATCTCAGGCGATCCCCCGGTTCGTCCCCCGTGTCTCGCACAGGCAGGAGATCGGTTCGGAATGGTCGCGGATCACCGCGGCCTCTCCAGCCGCCTTGTCCATCTGCCGGGCGAGCGCAAGGTCGAGTGCCGACAGCCCGTTGCAGTCATGGGTGATCAGCACGACATCGACGATGTTGTATTTGTTGGACCATTCCGGGTGGTGGTTCAGCTTCTCCGCCGCGAGGGCGGCGCGGGACATGAAGCCCCAGGCTTCGGAGAAAGTCCTGAATTTCCAGACCTTGCGGATGGCGTCGCGGCCGGGAACCGCCCCCCAGCCGGTTTCGCCCAGGGCGGGCAGATGGGCCTCGCGGTCGGCGGTGGGGAGAAGGTCGGCGGTGAGACGATCGGTCATGGCTCAGGCTTTCGGCAGAAGCGCATCGTTGAGCGCGGTGGAACGGGCGAGGGCGGGGCGGGCGCTGATCCGGTCCCAGTATTCGGCGAAGACGGGCAGGGGCTCGATGGTCTTGAAGCGCATCCCGTAACCGATCTGGCTGCCGACATAGACATCCGCCGCCGAGAAGCGGTCACCGCAGAGATAGGGCGTGGCGGAAAGCTGTGCGGCCAGGGTATTGGTCACATCCTCCAGACAGCCATAACCGACCATGCCGCGCCGTTCGGGCGGCACCTCCACGCCGAGCGCCTTGTTGGTGACGGCGGCCTCCACCGGGCCTGCGCCGAAGAACATCCAGCGGTAGAAGGCCGCGCGGTTGGCGGGCATCAGCCCGGCCTCGGGGAAGGCATCGGCCAGATAGGTGAGGATCGCCGCCCCTTCGGTGATCACCTGCCCGTCGTGGACGAGGGCGGGGACCTTGCCCATCGGGTTCAGCGCCAGATACTCCGGCGCTTTCATTGTCGTGGTGTAATCGAGCACGCGGGTCTCATAGGGCTGGCCCAGTTCTTCGAGCATCCAGTGGGTGATGCGGCCGCGGCTTTGCGGGTTGGTGTAGAAGACGATCATTCAATCCTCCGAAACGACATGGCGGAAGGGGCCGTAGGCCGTGAGAACCTCGATCTCTCCCTCCACGGCGCGGCGTTCCTCTTCAAGATAGCGGGCGACGGCCTTGCGGAAAGACGGATCGGGCAGGAAGTGCAGCGAATGTACCGGCGTCGGCAGGTATCCGCGCGCCAGCTTGTGTTCGCCCTGCGCCCCCGCCTCCACCCGCGAAAGACCATGGGCGATGGCCCAGTCGATGGCCTGATAGTAGCAGAGCTCGAAATGCAGGCAGGGGTGGTCCTCGATGCAGCCCCAGTAGCGCCCTAAAAGCGTGTCGCGCCCGATGAAGTTCAGCGCGCCGGCAACCGCGCGCGCCCCGTCGAAGGCGAGGACGAGGAGGATGTCGTCGCGCATCGTCCGGTGCAGCTCGTCGAAGAACGCGCGGGTGAGGTAGGGCGTCCCCCATTTGCGGCTGCCGGTGTCCTGATAGAAGGTCCAGAAGGCGTCCCAATGGGCGGGCTCGATCTGCGCCCCAGTCAGGGAGCGCAGGGTGAGGCCGGTGCTTCGGGCCGTTTCCCGCTCCTTGCGGATCATCTTGCGCTTGCGCGAGGAGAGGTCGGCGAGAAAGCCGTCGAAGCTGTCGTAGCCGCGGTTCTGCCAGTGGAACTGTTGGGTGACGCGGTGGAGAAGCCCGTGCCGGTCGGCAAGGGCCTCGGCCTCCTCGGCGGTGCAGAAGGTGATGTGCAGCGAGGACAGCCGGTTCTGCTCGGTCAGCCCGATGGCCGCTTCGAGAAGCGGTTCGCGCAGGGCAGGGTCGCAGAGGAACCGCCGCCCGGTCGCCGGGGTGAAGGGGACGGCGGCCTGAAGTTTCGGGTAGTAGCGGCCGCCGGCGCGTTCATAGGCTTCGGCCCAGCCTTGGTCGAAGATGTATTCGCCCTGCGAATGGGACTTCACATAAAGCGGCAGGGCGGCGAAGGGGGCTTCGTCGCGCAGGATCAGCGGACGGGGGAGCCAGCCCGTGCCTTTGCCGGTGGAGCCGGAGGCATCGAGGGCGGCAAGGAAGCGGTGGGTGGTGAACGGGTCGATGGCCCGCCCGCCACCCTGCGCCTCCGGGCAGGCGAGGGCATCCCATTCGGCGGCGGGGATCTCGGCGAGGCTGGAGAGGAGGTCCGCTTGCATCTGAGGCCTTGGGTGGGGCGGAGAGGGGGGGGGGGGGGGGGGGGGGGGGGGGGGGGGGGGGGGGGGGGGGGGGG
>JAPUEK010000017.1:0-69800 GCA_027492585.1 Paracoccaceae bacterium
ATATCCTGCGGGGAGGTCCGGAGGGGTGCAAAACCCCTCCGGCGCCCGCCACGGGGCGCCGCACGCCCCGAACGGCCCCCTCAGACCCCGCCGCGCGGGTTGATCAGCTTGGCCATCAGGCTCGCCGTACGGATCAGGCCGAGGCTGCGGCCGTTTTCCGTCACCACCATCTCCGTCACGCCCTCGCTCATCATCGCCATGATGTCGCGCACCGGCATGTCGGCGGCGAGCGGCCGGGCGAGGGCGGAGGCCGCCCCGACCTCCATCACGTCCCGCGCGGTCAGCACGCCGAGGGGGTTCATGTGCGCGACGAAATCCGCCACATATTCCGAGACCGGATTGGCGATGATCTCGCGCGCCGTTCCGCATTGGACGATGCGCCCGCCCTCCATCAGGGCGATGCGGTTGCCGATCTTGAAGGCCTCGTCGAGATCGTGGCTGACGAAGATGATGGTCTTCTTCAGACGCGCCTGAAGGTCCAGCAACTCATCCTGCAACTTTGACCGGATCAGCGGGTCGAGCGCCGAGAACGGCTCGTCCATCAGCAGGATCGGCGCCTGCGTGACGAAGGCGCGGGCGAGGCCGACGCGCTGCTGCATCCCGCCCGACAGATCGCCGACCTTGCGCTCCGCCCATTGGCTGAGGTTGACGAGGGCAAGCTGCTCGTCCACCGGGGCCTTGCGCGCCTCGGGCGACAGGCCCGCAAGCTCCAGCCCGAGGCCGACATTCTCGCGCACCGTCCGCCAGGGCAGCAGGCCGAACTGCTGGAAGACCATGGCGATCCGGGAGAGCCGCAGCTTGCGGAGCGTCTCGGGATCGGCCCTGGTGACGGAGACCATCCTGGTCCCGTCCGACACCCGCACCTCGCCCCGCACCACCGGGTTCAGCGCATTGACCCCGCGCAGCAGCGTCGATTTGCCGGAGCCGGAAAGCCCCATCAGCACGAGGATCTCGCCCTCCTCCACGGTGAGGGAGCAGTCATGAACCCCAAGGACCTGCCCGGTGGCGGTCTGCACCTCGGCGCGGGTCTTGCCCTGATCCATCAGCGGCAGGGCGCGTTCGGGGTGTTCGCCGAAGACGATGGAAACGCGGTCGAATTCAACGGCTGTCGTCATTTGCGCGTCACCCTCAGCATACGGTCGAGAAGAATGGCCACCACCACGATGATGAAGCCCGATTCAAAGCCGAGCGCGGTGTTGACGGAGTTGAGCGCCCGCACCACCGGCACGCCGAGCCCGTTGGCCCCGACAAGGGCGGCGATCACCACCATCGAAAGCGACAGCATGATGGTCTGGTTCAGCCCGGCCATGATCTGCGGAAAGGCATAGGGCAGCTCCACCTTCCAGAGCCGCTGGCGCGGGGTGGCGCCGAAGGCGGTCGCAGCCTCCATCAGCGCGGTCGGCGTGGTGGAAACGCCGAGATGGGTCAGCCGGATCGGGGCGGGCAGCACGAAGATCACCGTGGCGATCAGGCCCGGCACGGCGCCGAGGCCGAAGAAGACGATGGCGGGGATGAGATAGACGAAGGTCGGCAGCGTCTGCATCAGGTCCAGCACCGGCACCATGGCGCGGTAGAGCCGGGGCCGGTGCGCCGCCGCGATACCGATCGGCACGCCCAGCCCCATGCAGACGACGCAGGAGGACAGGATCAGCGTCAGGCTCTCGGTCGTCGGTTTCCAGTAGCCCTGGTTCAGGATGAAGAGAAAGCCGAGCAGAACCCCGAGGCAGACTTTCCAGTTCCGCTGCAGATACCAGGTCAGCGCGAGGAAAATGACAATGATCACAAAGGGATGCGGGGCCTGCAACAGCCAGAGGATCCCGCCGATCAGCCATTTCATCACGGCGGAGATGGCGTCGAACAGCCAGCCGAGGTTGTCGTTCATCCAGTCGAAGATGGCCTTGGCCACCTTGCCCACCGGAATCTTGTGCGCCGTCAGCCAATCCATGCCGCGGGACCCCCTTCATCTTTGCAAATGTTCCAGAGGGCCGGGGGCGCACCCCCGGCCTTTCGTCGGAGGGCTGGCTTATTGCAGCGCGGCGGTGACGGCCGCCTTGGCATCGCCACCGTCCTTGGTGGTCACGCCGTCGAGCCAGGGTTCCCAGGCGCCGGGATTGGCGGCGAGCCAGGCCTTGGCCGCGTCACGCGGGTCGGTGCCGTCGTTGAGGATCGCCCCCATGATCTCGTTTTCCATGGGCAGGGTGAAGACGAGATTCGACAAGAGCTTGCCCATGTTCGGACATTCCGCGACATAGCCCGCACGGGTGTTCGTCGCCACCGTCGCACCGCCGAAGTTCGGCCCGAAGAAATCATCGCCGCCGGTCAGATAGGTCATCTTGAAATTGGCGTTCATCGGATGGGGTTCCCAGCCGAGGAAGATGATCGGCTTGGCGTCCTCGGTGGCCTTCTTCACCTCGGCGAGCATCCCCTGTTCGGAGGATTCCACCACCTCGAACCCGTCCAGCCCGAACGGCCCGGAGGAGATCATGTCCATGATCAGCCGGTTGCCGTCATTGCCCGGCTCGATCCCGTAGATCTTGCCGTCAAGATCGACCTTGTGCGCGCCGATGTCCTTGAAATCCTTGATGCCGAGCGCCGCACCCGCCTCATTGGTGGCCAGCGTGTACTTGGCGCCCTCAAGATTGGTCCGCACGGTATCGACGGTTTTCGCATCGCGGTAGGGGGCGATGTCGGCCTCCATCGTCGGCATCCAGTTGCCGAGGAACACGTCGATGTCGCCGCCCGCGAGCCCGGTATAGGTCACCGGAACCGAGAGGACCTTGGTTTCGGTCTCATAGCCCAGAGCCTCCGCGATCAGCGAGGTGGCGGCGGTGGTGGCGGTGATATCGGTCCAGCCGACATCGGAGAAGACGATCTTGTCGCAGCCCGCGGCATGGGCGCTGCCTGCGAAGGCAAAGGCCACGGCCGAGGCGAGAAGGGTGGAACGAAGCGTCATGGTGGCTCCCTGATTTTTTGTTGATTGACGAGTCAATAAACTTCAAGCACCCTCGGTCTGGCAAGAACTATTTTCCCAAAGGTCAAGATGCCGAAGCTTGGAATGGAGCCTATCCGAAAGGCGGCCCTCGTCAAAGCCACGATCACCGAGATCGGGCGGGCGGGGTCGCTGGATGTGACGGTCAGCCAGATCGCCAAGCGGGCCGGGATGTCGCCGGCTTTGGCGCATCACTACTTCGGCTCGAAGGAGGATATGTTCCTCGCCGCGATGCGCCATGTGCTTACGCTGTACGGGGCCGAGGTGCGGGGCGCGCTTGCCCTGTCCGAAGGGCCGGAGGCGCGGTTGCGCGCGGTGCTTCATGCCTCATTCAGCCCCGGAAACTTCCGGCGGGAGGCGGTCGGGGCTTGGCTCAACTTCTGGGTTCTGGCCCAGACCGTGCCGGAGGCGCGGCGGCTTCTCCGGATCTACCAGAACCGGCTCAGGTCCAACCTTCTGGCCGGGCTGCGCCCCCTTGCGGGTGAGCGGGCGGAGGCGATTGCCGATGGCCTCGGCGCGCTCATCGACGGCGTTTACCTGCGCGAGGTGCTGAAATCCGGTGCGCCGGATCGGGTGGCTGCGGTGCAGATGTCGCTTACCTACCTGAATTCCCAACTGAAAGAGACGAAGCTATGAAGGCGCAGCCCAAGGCCAGCCATTTTGTCGATGGCGCATATCTGGAAGATGCCGCCGGCGCTGCGATCGAGGTGATCTATCCCGCCACCGGCGAGGTCATCGCCGTCCTGCATGAGGCGACGCCGGCGGTGGTGGAGGCGGCGCTTGCCTCCGGCGCCCGCGCGCAAGCCGCATGGGCCGCGACCCGGCCGGTGGAGCGCGCCCGCATCCTGCGCCGCGCCGCCGATCTGATCCGCGCGCGCAACCCCGAACTCGCCCGGCTGGAGACGCTGGACACCGGCAAGCCCCTTCAGGAAACGCTGGTCGCCGACTGGCCCTCGGGGGCGGATGCGCTTGAATATTTCGCGGGCCTCGCCCCGACGGTGGTGGGCGAGACGATCCCCCTCGGTCGCGATTTCGTCTATACGCTGCGGGAGCCTCTGGGCCTTTGCGTCGGCATCGGCGCGTGGAACTACCCCAGCCAGATCGCCTGCTGGAAATCGGCGCCCGCGCTGGCGCTCGGCAATGCGATGGTCTTCAAGCCGTCGGAAGTGACCCCGCTCGGCGCGCTGAAACTGGCGGAGATCTTTATCGAGGCCGGGCTTCCGGCGGGGCTGTTCAATGTGGTGCAGGGGCGCGGCGTGGTTGGTGGCGCGCTTGTGGGCGATGCGCGGGTGGCGAAGGTTTCGCTGACCGGCTCGGTGCCGACCGGCAAGAAGGTTTACGCGGCGGCGGCGGCGGGGGTGCGGCATGTCACGATGGAGCTTGGTGGAAAATCCCCGCTGATCGTCTTCGACGATGCCTCGGTCGAGGATGCGGTCGGTGCGGCCATGCTCGGAAACTTCTATTCCGCCGGGCAGGTGTGCAGCAATGGCACAAGGGTCTTCGTGCAGAAGGGCATCAAGGAGCGGTTCCTGACCCGTCTGGCGGAGCGGACGGCGAAGATCACCCTCGGCGATCCGCTGGATGAGGCGGTGCAGATGGGGCCGCTCGTCTCCTCCGCGCAGCTTGAGAAGGTGCTGGGCTACATCGCCACGGCCAAGGCCGAAGGCGCGCGGCTGGTCGCAGGCGGGGATCGGGCGGCGCTCAACACCGGCTATTACGTCCAGCCCACGGTCTTTGCGGATGTGACCGACGCCATGACGCTGGCGCGGGAAGAGGTCTTCGGCCCGGTGATGGCGGTGCTCGACTTCGAGGAGGAGGCAGAGGTGATCGCCCGCGCCAATGCCACCGAATTCGGGCTGGCGGCGGGGGTGTTCACCGCCGATCTGACCCGCGCGCACCGGGTGATCGCCGGGCTGGAGGCGGGAACCTGCTGGATCAACGCCTACAACCTTACCCCGGTCGAGGCGCCCTTCGGCGGGGCCAAGCGGTCGGGCGTCGGGCGCGAGAACGGCCATGCGGCGGTGGCGCATTATACGCAGGTAAAGAGTGTTTACGTCGGTATGGGTCCGGTGGACGCGCCTTACTGAACGGTTCTGGACAGAGGCTGACCCCGCGACAGGGGCTTTGACATAGGGCTCGCCTTCGGCGGGATGCGTGGGATATGGCGGCGGAATATGTGATCATCGGGTCGGGCTCGGCAGGCTCTGCCATGGCTTATCGCCTTGGCGAGGCCGGCAAGAAGGTGACGGTGATCGAGTTTGGCGGCACCGATGCCGGACCCTTCATCCAGATGCCGGCGGCGCTCTCCTATCCGATGAACATGGGGATCTACGACTGGGGCTTCCAGTCGGAGCCGGAGCCGCATCTGGGCGGGCGGGTGCTGGCCACGCCGCGCGGCAAGGTGATCGGCGGGTCGTCTTCGATCAACGGCATGGTCTATGTGCGCGGCCATGCCCGCGACTTCGACACCTGGGAGGAGATGGGCGCGCAGGGCTGGTCCTATGCCGATGTGCTGCCCTATTATCAGCGCATGGAAAGCTGGCACGGCGAGACCGGGGATGCCGCTTTCCGGGGGGCCAGCGGACCGCTGCACATCACCCGCGGGCCGCGCAAGAACCCGCTTTTCAACGCCTTCATCGAGGCCGGGCGGCAGGCGGGCTATCCGGTGACGCCCGATTACAACGGTCAGGCGCAGGAAGGCTTCGGCGCCATGGAGGCGACGATCTGGAAGGGGCGGCGCTGGTCGGCCGCCAATGCCTATCTGAAGCCGGCGCTGAAGGGCGGAAATGTCCGTCTGGTCAAGGGCTTCGCCCGCAAGGTGGTGATCGAGAACGGCCGCGCCGTGGGGGTGGAGGTCGAGCGCGGCGGCCAGATCGAGGTGATCCGGGCGAGCCGCGAAGTGATCCTCGCCGCCTCTTCGATCAACACGCCGAAGATCCTGCTGCTGTCGGGGATCGGTGCCGCGGCGCAGCTCCGCGAACACGGCATCGAGGTGGTGGCGGACCGGCCCGGCGTCGGCGCGAACCTTCAGGATCACCTTGAAATCTATATGCAGTTTCAGGCGGCCCAGCCGGTCACGCTCTACAAATACTGGAACCTCTGGGGCAAGGCGATCATCGGGGCGCAATGGCTGTTCACCGGCAAGGGCCTTGGCGCCTCGAACCAGTTCGAGGCCTGCGCCTTCATCCGCTCGCGCGCGGGGATCGACTATCCGGACATCGAATACCATTTCCTGCCGATCGCCGTGCGCTATGACGGCAAGGCGGCGGCGGGCGGGCATGGCTTTCAGGTCCATGTCGGGCCGATGCGGTCGAAATCGCGGGGGGCGGTAACGCTGCGCTCCGCCGATCCGAAGGCGCCGCCGCGCATCCTGTTCAACTACATGTCGCACCCCGACGACTGGGACGAGTTCCGCCGCTGCATCCGCCTGACGCGGGAGGTGTTCGGCAAGCCCGCCATGGCGCCGTTCGTGAAATCGGAGATCCAGCCGGGAAGCGCGCTGCAATCGGATGCGGAGCTCGACGCCTTCCTCAAGGAGCATGTCGAATCGGCCTACCACCCCTGCGGCACCGCCCGCATGGGCCGCGCCGATGATCCCATGGCGGTGGTGGACCCGGAGTGCCGGGTGATCGGGGTGGAGGGCTTGCGGGTCGCCGACAGCTCCATCTTCCCGCAGGTGACGAACGGCAACCTCAACGGGCCGTCGATCATGACCGGAGAGAAGGCGGCGGACCATATCCTCGGCCGCAAGCTGCCGCGGTCGAACCTTCAGCCGGTGATCAACCCGAACTGGCGCGAGAGCCAGCGGTGAGGGGCTTTTGCCAATTGATTGCCCTCAATTGATCCCTGTCAAAGTCGGCATTTCCGCCAGGGGCTAGCCTGACTTCCTCAAGAGAAGGAGTGAGGCATGTCACATACGAAACACGCGCTGACCGAGGAATTCCCGGAACATGCGGCGAAGATCGTCGCGCTGAAGGGGTCGGACGCGCATTTCGCCGGGCTGGTGGAGGAGTACAACCTCCTCAACGAGAAGATTCACCGCTCCGAGGCGCGTCTGGACCTGCTGACCGAGGAGGAGGAAGAGCACCTCCGCAAGAAGCGCAGCCATCTGAAGGATCACATCTGGATGCATCTGAAGGGCTGACCCCTCAGGGGGCGATCCGCTCTGCAAGGGGCGGCCGCCTTCCCGGGACCCTGGCGCCCCTGTCACGCGCCGGAGGGGTTTTGCACCCCTCCGGACCTCCCCGCAGGATATTTGCGAAGAGAAGAAGGGGGGAGTGCCTTTCTAGTCTGCGATGTCATAGGGCAGCAGGCCGCGCCGGTCGGGGTCCACCCGCAACCGGCGCTCCAGCGGCGGGACCGAGCGCTGGTGGCAGTCGCGGCGCTCGCAGATCCGGCAGGAGATGCCGATCGGCTCGAATCGGCCCTTCAGGTCCAGACCGTCGGAATAGACGAGGCTGGCGGCATGGGTGATCTCGCAGCCGAGCCCGATGGCATAGCGCCGCACGGGCGCGAGGAAAGCGCCTCCCGGCTTCGACACATCCCGCGACAGGCAGAGATAGCGCACCCCGTCCGGCGTTTCGGCCAGTTGCCGCAGGAAATGGCCCGGCGTCTCGAAGGCGCGGTGGACGTTCCACAGGGGGCAGGCGCCGCCGAAGCGCGCGAATTGCAGGCGGGTGGCCGAATGGCGCTTGGTGATCGTGCCGGCCTGATCGACACGGACGAAGAAGAACGGCACCCCCTTCGCCCCCGGTCGTTGCAGCGTCGAAAGCCGGTGGGCCACCTGCTCGATGCTGGCGCCGAAGAGGTCGGAGAGCCGTTCCAGATCGTGCCGGGTCTTCTGCGCCGCCTCCAGAAAGGCGCGATAGGGCATCAGCGCCGCCCCGGCAAAGTAATTGGCCAACCCGATCTTGGCGATGTTGCGCGCCTCCGGCGTTTCGAACCGGGCGAGATCGAGGGTGGCCTCCAGCAGCTCGTTCTGGGTTTGCAAGGCCACCTGATAGAGCATCTGGAACCGCTGCGTGGGCGCAGCCGCCCGTGCGGACAGGTCAAGGCGACGCGCGGCGGGGTCAAAGGCCCTCAGCGGTGAATTATCGGAAAACTGCACATCAATGCCGCGCTTCCGCAAGGCTTCGGCCGCGGTGATAAGCACGTCTTTTCGCGCCCCTGCGGAGAGTATGAAATGCTCCGCCGCCCGGTCGATGGCATCAACGTAATTGTCGCAATAGTGAAAGAAGTCCCGCACCTCTTCCCAGGGCGAAACCCTTAGTCCCGCATCCTCGCGCCCCAAAGCCTCGTCGAGGGACGCGAGCCGCTCATGGCTCTGCCGATAGGCGCGATGCAGGTCGAGAAAGGCATGGGCGAGCGCCGGGGCATTGGAGGCCGCAAGCCGCAGATCGGCCAGGGGCGGGGTGGATCTGGCGAAGACCGGATCGGCCAGAGCCTCCCGCATGTCGCTCACCAGCCGCTCGCCCTCGCCGACGGTCAGTTCGGTCACATCCAGCCCGAACTCCTGCGCGAGCGCCAGCACCACCCCGGCGGAGACCGGGCGGTGGTTGTTCTCCATCTGGTTCAGATAGGGCAGGGACACGCCGAGCTTGTCGGCAAAGCTGCGCTGCGTCAGCGACAGGCGCCCGCGCAATTCCCGCAGCTTCGCCCCGGCATAGAGTTTTTGCAGCGCCATTCGCGGCTCTCCGTTTTGCAAAACCAGAATTGGCTTTGCAAAACGCCGCCGTCAAGCGGTGAGACCGAGCCTGCGGGCGCGGCGCATCACCGCAAGGATGGCAAGGACCGAAGCGACCGAGGAGGCGAGCATCAGCAGCACCAGCGGCATCTCCGTCGATCCGGGCGGCAGGAGCGCCCCTGCAAGTGCCGCCAGTCCCGCCCCGCCGCCGATGGTGATCGCCCCGCCAAGGCCGGAGGCGGTCCCCGCCAGCTCCGGCCGCACCGACAGCATCCCGGCATTGGCATTGGGCAGCACCATGCCATTGCCGATCCCCATGGCGATGGTCAGCCCGAAGAACACCACCGGACCGGAGAGGCCCACCGCCGTCAGCCCCGCCAGCACCGAAAGGCCGACGGTTGTCACGAGCGTCCCCCAAAGCACCATGCGGTTCATCCCCACGCGCACCGAAAACCGCCCGGCCAGGAAGTTCCCGGTCCCGTAACCTACCGCCGTCAAAGCGAAAAGCACTCCGATCCGCGATGAGGACAGCCCGAAGACGGTATTGCCGACATAGGGCGCCCCGCCGAGATAGGCAAAGAAGCAGCCCGAGGCGAGCGCCGCCGCCGCCGTATAGCCCCAGAACCGCGGCGAGGTCAGCAGGCGCGGATATTGCCGCAGCTGCGCGCCAAGGCTCAGCTTCTGCGGCGCGGCCGTTTCGCCAAGATCCGCCCAGACCAGCCCCAGAACCAGCAGCCCGAAGCCCAGAAGCAGCGCGAAATTCGCCTGCCAGCCGAAGGCCTCGTCCAGCACCCCGCCGATCACCGGCCCGATCATCGGCACCAAGGTCATCCCCATGGTCACATAGCCGATCATCGAGGCGGCCTCTGCATCCGACACCATGTCGCGCACCACCGCCCGGCTCAGCACCATGCCTGCCGCCACCACCGCCTGCGCCATGCGGAACACCAGAAAAACCGTGGCATTGGGCGCCAGAAGCGTTCCGACCGTCGCCAGAATGAACAGGACCAGAGCCCCGAGGATCACGCTCCGCCGCCCGTAGCGGTCCGACACCGGGCCGATCATCACCTGCAAGACCGCCGAGAGCGCCAGATAGAGCGCGACCGAAAGCTGCATCAGCGCATAGGGCGCCCCGAACCAGGCCGCCATCCCCGGCAGGGAGGGCAGGAAGATGTTCATGGTCAGCGCCGAAAGCCCCGCCAGCAGCGTCAGGGTCACGATCTTCGGCGGGCTGCGGCGATCAAGGAAACGGGACGTGGAAAGGGTCATTCCCCTCGCTACGCCGTAGGACTTCGCTTGTCCACGCGCTTCGCTGCCGGCTCCGCCTTTCAGACTGGCTCAAATATCCCCGCCGGAGGCTCCGCCGGTTCCGCCTCACCCCCATTTGTGGAAGATGAAGAACCCGCCCGCCGCGATGAAAGCAAAGCCCACGAGGTGGTTCCAGCCGAGCGGCTCTTTCAAGTAAAGCACCGAAAACACCGCAAAGACCACGAGCGTGATGATCTCCTGGATGGTTTTCAGCTGCGCCGCGTTGAAATAGCCGTAGCCGATGCGGTTGGCCGGCACCATCAGGACATATTCGAAGAAGGCGATGCCCCAGCTGACGAAGATCACCCAGATCAGCGGGGTGGAAGTGTCCTTGAGATGCCCGTACCAGGCGAAGGTCATGAAGACATTCGACAGGATCAGCAGGCCGATGGTGATATAGGGGGTGGACATGATCTTCCTCTTGCCGGATCGCGGATCTCTAGCGCAGGGTGACTGGCAAGGCCATGCTTTGCAGATTTTGCAATTTGCGCCGCGGTGTCTGCGATAGCTATGCAAATTTACTCAATTCCCCTTTGTCCACGCCCGTCCCGCAGATATGGTGCGCGCGCAGCATCGTGGGGCGCTCAGGCGCGCCGCGCGGCATTTCGGGGGGAGACCGGCCATGAAAGACATTCTCGAAGAGCTTGAAGCCCGTCGGCAGATCGCACGGCAGGGCGGCGGTCAGCGCCGGATCGACGCGCAGCACGCCAAGGGCAAGCTGACGGCGCGCGAGCGGATCGACCTTCTGCTCGATGAGGGGTCCTTCGAGGAATTCGACATGTTCGTCGCCCATCGCTGCGTCGATTTCGGCATGGAGCAGGACCGCCCCGCGGGGGATGGCGTCGTCACCGGCTGGGGAACCGTCAACGGCCGCATGGTCTATGTCTTCAGCCAGGATTTCACCGTCTTCGGCGGCTCCCTGTCGGAGACCCATGCCCAGAAGATCTGCAAGATCATGGATATGGCGCTTCAGAACGGCGCGCCGGTGATCGGGATGAACGATTCGGGCGGCGCGCGGATCCAGGAGGGCGTCGCCTCCCTTGCCGGCTATGCCGAGGTGTTCCAGCGCAATGTCATGGCCTCCGGTGTGGTGCCGCAGATCTCGCTGATCATGGGGCCTTGTGCGGGGGGGGCGGTCTATTCGCCCGCCATGACCGACTTCATCTTCATGGTGAAGGACAGCTCCTACATGTTCGTCACCGGCCCCGATGTGGTGAAGACCGTGACGAACGAGGTGGTGACCGCGGAAGAACTCGGCGGGGCGACCACCCATACCCGCAAATCCTCCGTCGCTGACGGCGCCTTCGAGAATGACGTGGAGGCCTTGGCCGAGACCCGTCGCCTCATCGACTTCCTGCCGCTCAACAACCGCGAGAAGGCCCCGGTGCGGCCCTTCTTCGACGATCCGGCGCGGCTGGAGGCGAGCCTCGACACGCTGATCCCCGACAATCCGAACCAGCCCTATGACATGAAGGAACTGATCGGAAAGATCGCCGACGAGGCCGATTTCTTCGAAATCCAGAAGGATTTCGCCGCCAATATCATCACCGGCTTCATCCGCATCGAAGGCCAGTCGGTCGGCGTCGTCGCCAACCAGCCGATGGTTCTGGCCGGCTGCCTCGACATCGACGCGAGCCGCAAGGCCGCGCGTTTCGTGCGCTTCTGCGATGCCTTCGAGATTCCGATCCTGACGCTCGTGGATGTGCCGGGCTTCCTTCCCGGCACCGGGCAGGAATATGGCGGGGTCATCAAGCACGGCGCCAAGCTGCTCTTCGCCTATGGCGAGGCGACGGTGCCGAAGGTCACGGTGATCACCCGCAAGGCCTATGGCGGCGCCTATGACGTGATGTCCTCCAAGCACCTGCGCGGCGATTTCAACTACGCCTGGCCCACGGCGGAAATCGCGGTGATGGGCGCCAAGGGCGCGGTGGAGATCCTTTACCGCTCCGAGCTTGCCGACAAGGACAAGATCGCCGCCCGCACCGCCGATTACGAGACCCGTTTCGCCAATCCTTTCGTCGCCGCCGAAAAGGGCTTCATCGACGAGGTGATCATGCCCCATTCCACCCGCCGCCGGGTGGCGCGGGCTTTCGCCTCGCTGCGCGGGAAGAAACTGGCAAACCCGTGGAAGAAGCACGACAATATCCCCCTCTGACAGGAGGGTGAACGATGCGTGCAACAGGGGCGGGGCCGGGCCATGGCTGAGCCGATCCAGATCGAAGCCGACGGCGGGTCCGTCATTCAGGGCGAGGCCGGGGCGATCCCCGTGCCGTCGGGGCAGGAGGTCACATTGCAGGAAGTGATCTGGAACGTCCCCGGACCGGAGGGGCTGACCTCGCGGTTCCGCTTCATCGCGCCCGCGATCAACCGGGAGGCGGGCAGCGTCGATTTCGAGACCGCCAGCACCGACATGCAGCATCTGTGCGAGACCTATGCGCTCGACCGGCTCAGCAGCCTCGGCCCGATGCCGCGTCAGGTGATCATCTCCCTGGCCGATCGCGCGCTGCCCTTCGGGGAGCCGGCACCCGAGGCCACCCAGTTTTTCGAGGCCTATCGCATCGAAGGCAAGACCTGCATCTGGGAGGCGTTCTGATGCGCGCACTAGATGTAGCGATGGACGGGGCCGATCACGGGATGCGTGATGTAGTCCTGCCACAGGGGCGGGCATTGGGCATATTTGCGTGTCAATCCCGGTGGTTGTGGGCTATTGTTCAAGCAGGCCGAACCCAAGCGGCCTTAGCCTCGGTAAGGGGGTCGGCAGGTTGCACGACCCTCCAAGAAAATAGGAGTAGAGGATGTCGAGCACCAAGATCACCGTTCTTGCCCTTTGCATGGCTGCCTTCGTGGCTGGCTGCGCGAAGAAGGAAGAAGTCGTCTATGTGGACGAGCCGGCCGTCACGACCGAACCGGTCTACACGGGCAAATACAAGTAAGACAGAAGGGCGGGCCTTTGGGGCGATGCCCCGGCCCGCCCTTTTTCTGTCCGACGTCCTGCGCGCCGCGTGCAGGCTCTCGGCGGAGTTCCCCCGGCCTTTGACAACGGGTCTTGCCCCTGCCGGTGCGGCTGCTAAGCCTGCGCCGAGACTCATCCGTTCCCAAAGGAGATTTCCATGCGGACCACTGCTCTTCTCGCCATGCTGGCCCTTGCCACCGTCGCCGCCTGCGCCAAACCGGCGCCCGCCCCGGAGCCCGTCGCTCCGCTCAGCGTCGAGCCGACCAGCACCGGCAAGTACAAGTAATCCTTACGACGTAATCTGCGGGCGGGGAGCGATCCCCGCCCCCTCCCGCGCTTTCCTGAAGGAGGCGCGGTCATGCTGAAGCATCGCGGCTTTCCGGGCCGTCTGCCCGGCACAGATTTCCAGTTCACCATCCGGCGCGCCAATCACAAGGACGGTGCGACGAAGCTCGTGAAGCGCGAGCGGTTCCGTGACCGCAAGGCCGCGGACCGCAAGGCGGATGCGGGCTTCATGGCCGCCCTCTGGGCGCATTTCGGCGAAGAGCCCTTCGAGCGCGGCAATCTCGATGCCGGGCGTCTCTCCTGGCTTTTCGGGCGGGAGGTGGTGGCCGCCGAGGACCCGTTCGACCCCTGTTCCTATGACGCCCTGCTGCGGATCGACGTGAAGAAGGCCACGGCGGCCTTCCCGGAGGTTTTCGCCCCCGATGCGGAGCCTTTCGACCTCGGCGATGAGGACGATTGGGATGACGAGGGGGACGACTAGGCATGTTTTCGCGCAGCACCGCAGCGTTCCGGCAGGTATTCGCGCAAGCCAACCCCTTGCGTGAATTGGGCTTTGCGATGCTTTGCGGCTTCGGTCAGGATCGGTCTGTGGCTGGCGACACGGCGCCCTCTGCCCCTGCCGGCCCTGACTGTTACCCTTTCCCTTCCCCTTGGCCTGACCCTTTGCGGGTCAGGCCTTTTTTGCGGGCGGGGACCTTCGGGAAAGCCCCGCGGGATATCGCGCATGACGGGATTTTTCAGTTTGATTTCCCGCGGAAAGCTGTAGAATCGGGCGTAATAACAACACGCAACCGAGGCAGTTCATCATGCGTAAATCCTTCCTTCTCCTCCCGCTTCTCGTTCTCCCGCTTGCCGGCTGCATGCAGGACCCCGGATCGCGCGCCCTTGCCGGTGCTGCGGCGGGCGCCGTCCTCGCCGATGCGACCGACAACAATGCCGTCACCGGCGCCGTCATCGGTGGTCTGGCCGGCGCTGCATCGTGCAGCCTGCCGCCGGCGCAATGCCCGCGCTACTGATCTGATCCCTGCCTCCGGGCAGGCAGACCTTTCGTTCAAGGCCATTCGGGCGTCCTGCCCGGATGGCCTTTTCATTTCCGCGTTCCTGCCCGGACGCCGCCTTGGGAGAGAGAGATGTTCAAGAAGATCCTGATTGCCAACCGGGGCGAGATCGCCTGCCGCGTCATCAAGACCGCGCGCAAGATGGGCATTGCCACGGTGGCGGTCTATTCCGATGCCGACCGCAATGCGCTGCATGTCAAGATGGCCGACGAGGCGGTGCATATCGGCGCCTCTCCGGCGGCGCAGAGCTATATCGTGATCGACAAGATCATGGCGGCGATCAAGGCCACCGGGGCGGAGGCGGTGCATCCGGGCTATGGTTTCCTGTCGGAAAACCGCAACTTCGCCGCGGCACTGGAGGCTGCGGGGGTGGTCTTCATCGGGCCGCCGTCCCCTGCGATCGAGGCGATGGGCGACAAGATCACCTCGAAGAAGATCGCCATGGAAGCGGGGGTTTCGACCGTTCCCGGCCATATGGGCCTGATCGCCGACGCCGAAGAGGCGGTGCAGATCGCCGGGCGCATCGGTTATCCGGTGATGATCAAGGCCTCGGCGGGCGGCGGCGGCAAGGGGATGCGGATCGCCTGGAACGAGGCGGAGGCGCGCGAAGGCTTCCAGTCCTCGAAGAACGAGGCGGCGGCAAGCTTTGGTGACGACCGCATCTTCATCGAGAAATTCGTGACCCAGCCGCGCCACATCGAGATTCAGGTCCTGGCCGACACCCACGGCAACTGCGTCTATCTGCACGAGCGGGAATGTTCGATCCAGCGGCGCAACCAGAAGGTCATCGAGGAGGCCCCCTCGCCGTTTCTGGATGAGGCCACCCGCAAGGCCATGGGCGAGCAGGCCTGCGCGCTTGCCAAGGCGGTCGGCTATACCTCTGCCGGGACGGTGGAATTCATCGTCGACGGCAGCCGCAATTTCTACTTCCTGGAAATGAACACCCGGCTTCAGGTGGAGCATCCGGTGACCGAGCTGATCACCGGCGTCGATCTGGTCGAACAGATGATCCGCGTCGCCGCAGGCGAGCCGCTGCCCTTCGCGCAGGGCGATCTGAAGATCAACGGCTGGGCCATGGAAAGCCGCCTTTACGCCGAGGACCCCTACCGGAACTTCCTGCCCTCCATCGGGCGGCTGACCCGCTATCGCCCCCCGGTCGAGGGAACGACGGCGGCGGGCGGTATCGTCCGCAACGATACCGGCGTCTATGAGGGCGGCGAGATCAGCATGTTCTACGACCCGATGATCGCCAAGCTCTGCACCTGGGGGCCGACGCGCGCCGATGCCATTCAGGAGATGCGTCTGGCGCTCGACACCTTCGAGGTCGAGGGCATCGGCCACAACCTGCCCTTCGTCGGGGCGGTGATGGATCATCCGCGCTTCACCTCGGGCAACATCACCACCGCCTTCATCGCCGAGGAATATCCCGAGGGATTCCAGGGGGCCACGCTTGAGGATGACCTTCTCGCCCGCATCGCCGCCTCTGCCGCCGCGATGAACCGGGTGGCCGAGATCCGCCGGACGCGGATTTCCGGCACGATGGACAATCACGAGCGCCGGGTGGGTGACGATTGGGTCGTGAGCCTTCAGGGACGCGACTTCACCGTCCGGATCGACGCCGATCCCGCCGGCTCCACCGTGACCTTCGAGGATGGTCATTCCCGCCGCGTCAGCTCCGACTGGGTGCCGGGCCAGCCGCTCGCCCGGATCGAGGTGGATGGCACGCCTCTGGTGATGAAGGTCGGCAAGATCTCCGGCGGGTTCCGGCTGCGGCTGCGCGGCGCGGATCTGAAGTGCCATGTCCGCACCCCGCGCCAGGCCGAGCTGGCCAGGCTGATGCTGGAAAAGGCGCCGCCGGATACCTCAAAATACCTTCTTTGTCCGATGCCGGGCCTGATCGCCAGGATCATGGTCGAGCCGGGAGACGAGGTGCAGGAGGGTCAGGCTCTGGCCACCGTCGAGGCGATGAAGATGGAGAACATCCTCAAGGCCGAACGCAAGGGCGTGGTCAAGGCGATCCGTGCGGCGGCGGGGGCGAGCCTCAAGGTGGACGAGATCATTCTGGAATTCGAATGAGGCGATGATGGGCCGGGGGCAGCAGGCGTCAGATCGGGCGGCGGGGAAGGGGGTTGGACAAATGTTCTTTATTTGTTCCAGAATGTCCTTCTGTCCGCGACCGTCCGACTCACCTTCTGCTTCTGGCGCCCATGCCCCCAGCCGCCACCCTTCCTGCCGAAACGGCGTTGCGCGTCTCCACGCTTTTCTTCGACATGAACAGTTTCTACGCCTCGGTCGCGCAGGCGGAGGAGCCGGCGCTGATGGGTCGCCCGGTCGGCGTGCTGACCGCCGATGCCCCGAACGCCGCCTGCATCGCGGCGAGCATCGAGGCCAAGCGGCGCGGGGTCGGCATGGGGACCCGGCAGGAGGAGGCGCGGGCGCTTTGCCCCGGCATCGTCTTTCGCCCGGTGAAGCACGACATCTGTGTGCGCTATCACCATGCGATCCTGCAAGCGGTGGAAACCGTGCTGCCGGTGCATCGGGTCTGGTCGATCGACGAATGTTCCTGTCTCTTGACGGGCAGCGAGCAGGATCTGCCCCGCGCGATGGAGATCGGTCGCGCGCTTCAGGCGGCGGTGCTTGCCCGCGTCAGCCCGGCGCTGCGCTGTTCGGTCGGGCTCGGGCCGACGCGGCTTCTGGCCAAGGTGGCGGCGGGTCTGGAAAAGCCGGGCGGCCTGCACTGGCTTTTGCCGCAGAACCTGCCGGGGCGGATCGCGCATCTGGAGCTTGGCGATCTGCCGGGTATTTCCTGGCGGATGAAAGCGCGGCTGGAGGCGGCGGGGATCGCGGATGTGACCGCGCTCCATGCGCTCGACCCGCGGCGGGCGCGGGCGATCTGGGGCAGCGTCGCCGGGGAACGCTTCCTGCGCGAGCTGCGCGGCGAGGAGGTCGTCTGGCCGGAAACCCGGCGCGGCATGATCGGTCATGGCCAGGTGCTGACCGCGGGCAACAAGACGTCGGAGGGTGCGCGGCTGGTGGCGCGGCGGCTTCTCGTGAAGGCGGCGGCGCGGCTCCGGCGCGAGGGGTTTCTCGCCCGCAGCCTGCATCTCTCGCTGCGGCTGGAGGACGGGGGCCGTCCGCGGCGCGAAGGGCAGATCAAGGCCACGCAGGACACGTTCTTTCTGCTCCAGACGCTCGACCGCTACTGGGACAGCCTGACCATCCGCCGCCCGAAGGGCGTCTCGGTGGTGCTGGGCGGTCTTCTGCCGGTCGGACAGGAGACCGGCGATCTTTTCGATCCGCCCCCGCCCTCCGGGCCGCAGGCGGCGCGGGGCGATCTCTGCCTTGCCATAGATGCGCTGAACCAGAGGTTCGGGCAGGACACGGTGCGCTTCGGCCAGTTGCCGCCGCATCGGGTGCCTTATACCGGCGCCAAGATCGCCTTCGGGCGCATCCCGGTGGCCGAGGATTTCCAGGAATAAGCCCTCGCGCCGGAGGTTCTGAAAACTCCGGCCCGGAGCCTTTGAAGGCTCCGCTCCGGTTTCCGCGAAGAAACCGGGCGGGTGCCGGCCTGTCGGTTGTAAAACAAATTCAAACGGTTGCGGTCGCGCGGTCCCGGACCTTCGCGCGCCGCCCAGCACGGAGAAGAGCATGACGGATGTGAAGGCATGGGCGGCACTGGCCGCCAAGGAGATGAAGGGCGGCGACCCCGCAAGCCTCGACTGGCAGACGCTGGAGGGCATCCGCGTGAAGCCGCTCTATACTGCCGAGGATCTGGCGGGCCTGCCGCAGATGGGCGAATTGCCCGGTTTCGCCCCCTTCACCCGCGGCGTGAAGGCGACGATGTATGCCGGGCGCCCCTGGACGATCCGGCAATATGCGGGGTTTTCGACGGCGGAGGCGTCAAACGCCTTCTACCGCAAGAACCTCGCCGCCGGGCAGCAGGGCGTCTCCGTCGCCTTCGACCTGGCGACCCACAGGGGGTACGACAGCGACCATCCCCGCGTCCTCGGCGATGTCGGCAAGGCCGGGGTGGCCATCGACAGCGTGGAGGACATGAAGATCCTCTTCGACGGCATCCCCCTGGAAAAAGTCTCCGTTTCCATGACGATGAACGGCGCGGTGATCCCGATCCTCGCCAGCTTCATCGTGGCGGGGGAGGAGCAGGGGGTGGACCGCTCGCTCCTGTCCGGCACGATCCAGAACGACATCCTGAAAGAGTTCATGGTGCGGAATACCTATGTCTATCCGCCCGAACCGTCGATGCGGATCATCGCCGACATCATCGAATACACCTCGGCGGAGATGCCGAAGTTCAACTCGATCTCGATCTCCGGCTATCACATGCAGGAGGCGGGGGCGAATCTCGTGCAGGAGCTGGCCTTCACGCTGGCGGACGGGCGCGAATATGTGCGCGCGGCGCTGGCGCGGGGCATGAATGTCGATGATTTCGCCGGGCGGCTGAGCTTCTTCTTCGCCATCGGCATGAATTTCTTCATGGAGGCGGCGAAGCTGCGGGCGGCGCGGCTGCTCTGGCACCGGATCATGTCGGAATTCGCGCCGAAGAAGCAGGGCAGCCTGATGCTGCGGACCCATTGCCAGACTTCGGGCGTAAGCCTGCAGGAGCAGGACCCCTACAACAATGTCATCCGCACCGCCTATGAGGCGATGTCGGCGGTTCTTGGCGGTACGCAGAGCCTGCATACCAATGCGCTCGACGAGGCCATTGCCCTGCCGACGGAATTCTCCGCCCGGATCGCGCGCAATACCCAGCTGATCCTGCAGGAGGAAACCGGCGTGACCCATGTGGTCGATCCGCTGGCGGGCTCCTACTATGTCGAGAGCCTGACCGCCCAGCTTGCCGAGGAGGCCTGGAAGCTGATCGAGGAAGTCGAGGCCATGGGCGGCATGACCAAGGCCGTGGCGACGGGGATGCCGAAGCTCCGCATCGAGGAATCGGCGGCGCGGCGGCAGGCGGCCATCGACCGGGGCGAGGATGTGGTGGTCGGCGTGAACAAATACCGGCTCGCCCAGCAGGACCCGATCGACATTCTCGACATCGACAATGTGGCGGTGCGCGAGGCGCAGATCGCCCGGATCAACGCGACCCGCGCGGGGCGCGATGCGGCGGCCTGCGCGGCGGCGCTTGCCGAAGTGTCGCGGCGCGCGGCGGAGGGTGGCAACCTTCTGGCGGCGGCGGTGGAGGCGGCGCGGGCGCGGGCCACGGTGGGGGAAATCAGCATGGCGATGGAAAAGGTCTTTGGGCGCCACCGGGCCGAGGTGAAGACCCTCGCCGGCGTTTACGGCGCCGCCTATGAGGGCGACGCGGGCTTCGCCGCGATCCAGAAGGATGTGGAGACCTTTGCGGAGGAAGAGGGACGGCGCCCCCGGATGCTCGTCGTCAAGATGGGGCAGGATGGCCATGACCGCGGCGCCAAGGTGATCGCCACGGCCTTTGCCGATATCGGTTTCGACGTGGATGTGGGGCCGCTCTTCCAGACCCCGGAAGAAGCCGCGCAGGATGCCATCGACAACGACGTGCATGTGGTCGGCATCTCCTCTCAGGCGGCGGGCCACAAGACGCTGGCGCCAAAGCTGGTGGAGGCGCTGAAGGCGGCTGGCGCGGGGGAGATTCTGGTGATCTGCGGCGGGGTCATTCCGCAGCAGGATTACCAGTTCCTTTACGATGCCGGCGTGAAGGCGATCTTCGGGCCGGGAACCAACATCCCGACGGCGGCGAAGGACATTCTGGACCTGATCCGCAAGGCGCGGGGCTAGGGCAGGGGTTTCGCGCCCGCCCGGTCGCGCCCGCCCGGTCAGGGCGCGCCGATCGGAAGCGGCGCGCGCCTTGCCCAGACGGGTTCCGGCCTTATGGGCAACGGACCGCTGCCCGCAGCGTTGGCGGTCCGGGCCATCTCGAAAAGCCTGCCGGGACCAGTTTCATTCGGCGGGCGCTGCGCCCCGTTGCGGCCCCGGAGGGGTTTTGCACCCCTCCGGACCTCCCCGCAGGATATTTGAGGCAAGATGAAGGGGGGAGGGGCGAGCCCCTTGCGGCTGCGGCACGTCCGGTCTGAATGCCGGTCGGCCCTAAAGCTCGATTTCCGGCACCGCTTCCGGCGCGGCCTTGTCGCGTTCGATCTCTTCCGGGGTCTTGCGGCGGATCAGGATGTCGCCGTTTTCCAGCTTCACCGGGCTGTCGTAGTTCTGCACGTCGCCCATGAGCGTCATCAGTTCCATCAGCTTCGGCGGCAGATCCTTCAGCAGCGGCTCCATCTCCACAAGCGCCTTGGACATTTCGTCCATCGCCGGTTCCATCTGCCCGATCAGCCCGCGCAGGAGCAGCTTCGCCCCCTCCTGCATCAGGCTCGCGCCTTCCTCCATATCGGCGGGCGGCGTCGCAGGTTCCTCCGCGAAAGCGGGGCTCACGGTCAGGGCGAGAAGAAGGGCGAGGCGTTTCATGCCTTCAATATGGGACAGCCGCCCCCCGTTTCAAATCACAATGTCAGCTCGATGCTGATCGGGAAGTGATCGGAGGCGGAAAGCAGCGCATCGCGCAATTCCGGCACCGCCATGCAGCCCGGATCGTTGAACGGGTGCCAGATCCGCCAGTCGGGCCGGGTGGCGGCCAGATCGGGCGAGACCATGATGAAATCGAGCAGCGCCTCGAAATAGCGCTTCTTCGGGGCGAGCCAGAAGCGCGCCGTCGTCGGCGAAATGCCGAGCCGGCTCGACAGGGCCATGTCGGCATGGGGGTCGTAGAGCCGTGCCGCGGGCGGGGCGGTCAGGCCGAGGGTGATTTCCACCCCCGAATGGCCGAAGAGCTTTTCATATTCGTCGAGCCCCGGCCCGTCGTTGAAATCACCCATGACCATCAGGCTTTGCCCGGCGGCGAGCACCTCCTCCACCCTCCGGCGCAGCCATTGGCATTCGGCCAGTTGCTTGCGGCGGTTCTCGATGGAGATGCGGGTGAATTCGCTGGCCGAGACCTGCCCGTGCGGGGCTTTGGACTTGGCATGGACACCGATCAGCCGCAGGGTCTTGCCTTGGGTCCGGCCCTGGGCTTCCACCGCAAGCTCCAGCGGCGGCTTGGAAAAACGCACCAGCTCCGCGATCCCGTCCTGATCGAGATCGGCGCGCAGGCCGGTGTCGAAGCGCGGCGCGCCCGGCGCTCCGGCACTCAGCGCCGGCTCGCCCATCGGGTCGTGGCGGGCGCTCAGCCGGTCGGGATCGTAGAGAAAGGCGATCTCCTGCTCTGTCTCCGAGGCGAAACCGACGATGGCCTTGCGCGCCCGCAGGCCGAAATGGCGTGCGAAACCTTCGAGTGCGGCGACGGTGGAGCGGTGACGGCTCTGGTCCGGGGCTTCGACGATCATCACCGCATCGGCGTCGAGCGCGGTGAAGACGATGCCGAGCGCCCCCAACTGCTCCCCCCGGCTGATCCTGTAGCGCGCCGAGGGCGCGTCATCGGCCAGCATCCGGCCCTGATCGTCGAAAAGCGCGTTCATCCATTCCACATTGTAGCTGGCAATGCGGAGCGGGCGGGAGGTATCGGTCATGCCGCCCTCCGGGTGGTGATCTCCTCCCAGGCGGCATTGACCGCGATGAGGCGGCGCTCGGCCAGCTTGACCGCTTCGGGCGGGACGCCGCGGGCGATCATCGCATCGGGATGGCTGGCCTTGACGGCCGCGCGCCAGGCGGCGCGCACCGTTTCCATCGGGGCGTCATGGGCGACGCCGAGCAGGTCATAGGGATCGCGGTCGCAGCCCGCCACCAGCCGCGCGCGGATGCTGCGGAAGCAGCGTTCGTCCAGCCCGAATATCTCCGCGACATGGGAGAGGAAGGCCTCCTCCCCCTCATGCAGCACCCCGTCGGCGAGGGCGATGTGGAAGAGCCCCTCGATCAGGTCGATGTAAAGGTCGCGCATCTGCGGCTGTTCGGCGGAACCGAACATCCGCACGATCTGGCGGGCATAGGCATCGAAGCCCGCCACATCCTGCCGGGCGAGGTTGAAGACGCGGGCGGCATTGGCCTCTTCCTCCGGCGGGATGGTGAAGATGCGGCGGAAGGCCATCACCTCGTCCCGCGTGACCTGCCCGTCGGCCTTGGCCATCTTGGCGCCGAGCGCGATGACGGCGATGGTGAAGCCGATGGAGCGTTCGGGGCTTGGTGCCGCGCGAAGGCGTTCAAAGACGGCACCAAGCCCCTCGCCCTGGGCAAGGGCGGCAAGGGCATCGGCGATCCGGGTCCAAAGCGACATGATAGGTGCAGCATAGCGGGCCGGGGCGGCCCTGTCAGGAGAGGATTTTCTGCATGAGCAAAAGGTCGATGTAACGTCCGAATTTGAAGCCCGCTTCCGGGACGGTGGCGATCAGCCGATAGCCCATGGCGGCGTGAAAGGCCTGTCCCTCCGGGTTTTCGGCCGAAATGCCGCCGATCATCTGATGGGCGCCGGCGGTAGAGGCATGGGTTTCGGTCGCGGTCAGAAGGGCGCGTCCCGCCCCGCGCCCTCGCGCCTGCGGCGCAAGGATGATCGAATGTTCCATCGTTCGCGCATAACCGATGCCGCCACGGAACTGGGCATAGCTGGCAAAGCCGAGCAGCGCGCCTTCGGCCTGCGCCACCAGAAAGGCATGGCCCGCCGCCTGCCGCGCGACAATCATCGCCGCGATCTCGTCCGGCGTCTTGGCGGTCGGGGTGAAGGTGATCGCGGTCCCGGTGATCCAGGGGTTCCAGAAGGCGGCAATCGCGGCGGCATCCTCGGGAGTGGCATCACGGATCATCGGATCTGCCGGACCCCGTGCGGGGTGGTGAAGCTGGCGGCAAGCGCCTTTTCCGCGCCGGGAACGATCACCACGCGCGGATCGGCAAGGGGCAGGGCGGCGCGCAGGGCCTCCGACTCGGGATGGGCGATCTCCAGCCGGGTCAGGCGCACCCCCGCCTCCGGCAGGCTGCGGGCCGGGTGGAGCGCGCCCTGCCACTGGATCAGCGCCGGGAAGGCGCCGCCGAAGGGCAGCCTGCCATCCGCCGGCACCGCCATCCGCCAGCGGTAGTCGCCGCGTTGCAGATCGACCGGCACGCCGATGCCGGGCGGGGCGGCGGCCACCGCCGCCTCCAGATCGTCGCAGCCGGCGACCCAGTTGGTCAGCCGCGGCGGGCCGGAGAAACTGTCCAGATCGAACCAGCGCGGCCAGGCGGGTTTCGGCGCGGAGGGATCGGCGGCGATCACCTCCAGATAGAGATCGCCGAGCCCCATCAGACGGTTGTGGGTGGCCATGTGCGGATGCTGCCCACCCCCGGCAAGCGCGACGCCAAGCGCCTCTTGCACCGCTGCCACGCCCTCTTCCAGCGTTTCGGCCGAGATGGCGATGTGATCGAAGCGCAGGCTCATGCCACCAGGTCCTTCACTTCGGTCGTGGCCTTGAGCGCCTGGGCAAGCGAGGTGAACCGCGCCTGCGCCACCTCTCCGAACAGGCCCCGGCCGTCGGGGGTCAGATGCAGCTCCAGCACCCGCTTCTTCGGCTGCCATTCGAGGCTGCCCGCCTGTGCGGGATCGCCCACGGCGAACATGGAGCCGAAGCGCATCGCCTTGCCGAGCACCTCGGCTTCCTGCAACTCCTCTTCCGTCAGCAGCCGGAAGAGCGGTTCCAGCCGCGAGCCGGAGCGGGAGTTCTTGTAGCGGTGCAGCAGCGCCAGCCCGAGGAAGACCCGGCCCGGATGGTCCAGCCCGCCAAGGTTGGCACGGGTGGCATTGTCGAAACAGGCTTCGGCCCGGTAATCGGGGTGGGCGCGCCAGGTGGTGTCATGCAGAAGGCAGGCGGCCTTGATCAGCCGCAGCCGCTCCTCGGTGACCCCCTTGAAAAGCGGCTCCAGAAACTCGAACAGTTTCTTGCCGAAACCGGGGATGCGGGCCGAGATCTTCTCGGCCATCCGCGCCGCCTCGATCAGGGGATCGCGGGCGCGCAGCCGGTCGGGCATCTGTTCGTAGAGGAGCCCCTCGCGGATGCCATAGGCCGACACGTCGATTTCCGCCGGTTTCAGCATCTTGATGAGCTCGCGCATCACTTCTGAAGCGAGAGGAACCAGCTCCATCCGTTCGACCGAGGTGCCGGTCCGCGCCCGCAGCACCGCAAGGTCGGAGGTGGTGATCCAGTCGAGCGTGTCCAGAAGGCTTTTCGGCGTCATCCGGTATTCGTGCAGCACCGTCAGCGGATAGTTCCGCCGTTCCATGTCGAGCCGGGCGATCACCCGCCAGGAGCCGCCGACGAGGTAGATGCGTTCGCCTTCGGATTTCATCTCGGCCTGGCAGGCTTTCAGGATGCGGTCGATATGGGCGGCGCGTTTGGCCGGCGTATCGGCCACCTGTTGCAGCCGGAAGGGGCCGAGCGGGGTTGAAACCCGCTTGCCGACCTTGCCGCCGCCGATCCGCGCCAGCTCCATCGAGTTGCCGCCGATGTCGCAGACGATGCCCTTCGCCTCCGGCCAGCCCAGAAGCACGCCCTGCGCCGACAGCCGCGCCTCCTCGCCGCCGTCGATGACCCAGAGCTTCAGCCCGGTCTCGCGCAGCACCTGCAACTGGAATTCCGGCCCGTCCTCGGCCTCGCGCGTGGCGGCGGTGGCCACCACGGTCAGCGTCTCGATCCCCATGCCCTTGGCCAGAAGCGAGAACCGCTTCAGCGCCGCAAGCGCCCGCGCGCGCCCCTGCGGGTTGAGCCGTCCGGTTTCCGCCAGCCCCTTGCCGAGGCCGCACATGATCTTTTCGTTGTAGAAATAGGCGGGCGAGCGGGCGGCGCCGTCGAAGACCACCATCCGCACCGAGTTGGAGCCGACATCGACCACGCCCACCCGGCTCAGCGCGCGGGCGGAAGGATCGTCGAAAAGGGGCTTGCCGAAGGGGCCGTGGTCGTCTTCGGTGTCCGGGGTTTCGGCCATGGGTCTGTCCCTTTCGCGGTCATTCAAGCTTTCGCACATCCTTGGCGCCCGCCGTGCCGCGCCCGGAGAGTGACGGATTCTCCATGAAGAAACGATGGCAGTTGAAGGCCGTGGCGTCGAGTTTCTCCAGATCGCGGGTGTAATGGCCATCGGGGCCGAGCACCCAGCTTTGCGCCGTATCGGCGAGGTTCGCGGCCATGATCTGCCCGACGATCTGGGCCTTCACGGTCGGGTTGTGGATGGCCACCAGCGTCTCCACCCGGCGCGTCAGGTTGCGCCCCATCCAGTCGGCGGAAGAGATATAGACCTTCGCCTCCTTGGAGGGCAGGCCGTGGCCCGCGCCGAAGCAGCAGATCCGGCTGTGCTCCAGAAAACGCCCGACGATGGATTTCACCCGGATGTTCTCCGAAAGCCCCTTCACCCCCGGCCGCACCCCGCAGATGCCGCGCACCACGAGGCTGATCTTCACCCCCGCCTGCGAGGCCGCGTAAAGCGCGTCGATCACCTCGGCCTCGATGATGGAATTGAGCTTGATCCAGATCTCCGCCGGCCGCCCGGCGCGGGCATGATCGGCCTCGGCGGCGATCAGCTCCAGGAGGCGCGGTTTCAGGGTGATCGGGGAAATCGCAAGGTTTTCAAGCCCCTGCGGCTGCACATAGCCGGAGAGGTAGTTGAAGACCTTGGTGGCATCGCGCCCGAGCGCCGCATCGCAGGTGAAGAACGACAGGTCGGTGTAGATCCGCGCCGTGATCGGGTGGTAGTTGCCGGTGCCGTAATGGGTATAGGTCACGAGGTTCTCGCCCTCGCGGCGCACCACGGTCGAGATCTTGGCATGGGTCTTGTATTGCATGAAACCGTAGACGACATGCGCGCCGGCCCGTTCCAGCCGCCGCGACTGGCGGATGTTGGCGGCCTCGTCGAAGCGGGCTTTCAGCTCCACGAGCGCCGTCACCGATTTCCCGGCCTCCGCCGCTTCGCAAAGGGCGCCGACGATCGGGCTGTCGTGGCTGGTGCGGTAAAGCGTCTGCTTGATCGCCAGCACGTTCGGATCGCGCGCCGCCTGTTCCAGAAAGCGGATGACCAGATCGAAGGTCTCGTAGGGGTGGTGCAGAAGGATGTCCTTCTGCTTGATCGCGGCGAAGAGGTCGCCGTCATTGTCCTGAACCCGTTCCGGCACGCGCGGCACGAAGGGCGGCCAGAGCAGGTCCTTGCGGGAGGAGAGGACCAGTTCCTTCAGATCCGCCACGCCGAGAAGGCCGCGCACCTCCACGACCTCATCCTCGGTCACGCCCAGCTCTTCCATGATCAGGGAGCGCAGTTCCGGCGGGGCGCCTGCCGACATCTTGAGCCGGATCACCTCGCCACGCCGCCGCCGCTTCAGCGCCGTCTCGAATTCCCGCACGAGGTCTTCGGCCTCGTCCTCGACCTCCAGATCGCTGTCGCGCAGCACGCGGAAGCTGCAATGGCCGCGGTCCGTATAGCCGGGAAAGAGCATGTCGAGGTGGAGAAGCAGCAGCTCCTCCAGCGGCAGGAAGCGGCTCTCGCCCTCCTTGCCGGGCAGGGGGATGAAGCGGGCGATCTGCTGGGGGATCGGCAGCAGCGCCAGCAGGGGGCGCCGGTCGCTTTCGCGTTCGAGTTCAAGCGCCAGCGAAAAGCCGAGGTTGGGGATGAAGGGGAAGGGGTGCGCCGGGTCGATGGCAAGGGGCGACAGCACGGGAAAGACCTTGGCGAGGAAATGCGTCTCAAGGAATTTCAGGTCGCGCCCGGTCAGCTTCGAGCGCGTGGCGAGCGAGATGCCCTCCGCCTCCATGCCCTTCTTCAGCTTGTTGAAGACCGTCTGCTGGGTCTGCATCAGCTTGCGCGCATCGGCATGGATGAGCGCAAGCTGGGCGGCGGGGGTGCGGCCATCCTCCGAAGGGATCGGATTGTTGGCCCGCACGAGCGCGCGCAGGCCCGCGACGCGGACGGTGTAGAATTCGTCAAGGTTGGTGGCCGAGATCGACAGGAAACGCAGGCGCTCCAGGAGCGGCACGGCGGGGTTCGACGCCTCGTCCAGCACCCGCCAGTTGAAGGCGAGCCAGCTCAGCTCCCGGTTGAAGAACCGCCTCGGTCCGGTGGTTTCCTCGGCGGCAAGGGTGACGGGGGCGGGGAAGGGCGCCTTCAGGAAATTCGCTTCGGTCATGGGGGGCTTATGATGCGATTTTATGACGGTTGGGTGACAGTGTTTCACTGAGGGGCGGAGCTGTCCAGCACCTCGGCGGCAAGGGCGCGGGTGACGGGGCGGCCGAGGGCGAGCGCGCGCGCGTCGAGCAGGGCGACAAGCGCGCGGGCGGCGGCGATGGAGCGTTCCATCCGGCCGAGCAGAAAGGGGATCAGGTTCGGCGGCACCGCGATCTGGCGGTCGGCGAACAGTTTCACCAGCACCGCCGCCAGCAGCGCATCATCCGGCGGGTCGAGCCGCGTCAGGGGCGCGGCCTGCATCCGGCTCAGCAGGTCCGGCAGGCGCAGCCCCCAGTCGCGCGGCGGAGCATCGGCGGTGACGAGAAGCCGCCCCTCCGCCGCCAGAAGGTTGTGGAGGTGGAAAAGCGCCGTCTCCGCCTCCGGCTGCCCGGCGATGGCTTCGGCATCTTCCACCACCATTGCGCGGGTTTCGGCAAGGGCGGGCAGGTCGGCCCCGGCCAGATCGGCGGCGGCGCAGATCCCGGCCCCGGTCTCGGCGGCCCAGAGATGGGCGAGATGGGTCTTGCCGCTGCCCGAAGGCCCGGCCAGCACCATCTTGCCGCCCGGCCAGTCGCGCCAGCCCGCAAGGGCGGCAACGGCTGCGGCATTGGCGGGGGAGGCGAAGAAATCCTCCCTCCGGAAGGTTTCGCGCGCGGGCAGATCGAAGGCCATCTGGCGCGGAGGCGGCGGCAGGGTCACGGGATCCCTTCCCCGTCCTGCCGCCCGGCAACGCCCTTGTAGAGGAGGCTTTCCTGATACTGTGCGATGGCAAAGCGGGTGAGCACGCCAAGAGCCGCCGCCAGCGGCACCGCCACCAGCATCCCGGCAAAGCCGAAGAGCGAGCCGAAGGCCGAAAGCGCGAAGAGGAGCCAGACCGGATGCAACCCGACCGAGCCGCCGACGAGCTTCGGCGTCAGGATGTTGCCCTCGATGAACTGGCCCGCCGCAAAGATCGCGGCGACGATGCCGATGGAGACCCAATCCCCCCAAAACTGGAAAAGCGCGAGGCCGATGGCGAGCGCGCCGCCCACCAGCGAGCCGACATAGGGAATGAAGGTGATCGCCCCGGCAATGGCGCCGACCACCAGGCCGAATTTCAGCCCCGCGATCATCAGTGCCACCGAATAGAAGAGGCCGAGCAGCACGCAGACCGACAGTTGCCCCCGGACGAAGGCCGAGAGCACCGCGTCGATCTCGCGCGCAAGCTGGCGCACCACCGGCGCATGGTCGCGCGGCAGCAGCCCGTCGATGCGCGCCACCATCCGGTCCCAGTCGGCCAGCAGATAGAAGGTGACGACCGGCACCACCAGCACGAAGACCGCCGCCGAAATCACTCCCAGCACCGAGGAGATCAGCCCCTGCGCCATGCTCGCACCCTTGGACTGGATCGCCTCGCCAAGCTGCGCCAGCGACTGGCGGATGGTGGAGGTTTCATCCGAAAGGGAGGGGAACCGCTCCATCAGGAAGGCCTGCATCTTGCGGGTGATCTCGGGGGCGGAGGCGACGAGCTCGGTCAGTTGCTGCACCAGCGTCGGGATCACCGCCAGCACCAGAAGCACCACGAGGATCAACGCAACCAGCGTGATCACCGCCGTGGCGCCGATGCGGCTCAGCCCCAGACGTTCCAGCCGGTCGGCCACCGGATCGAGGAAATAGGCAAGCGCCCCGCCGACGAGGAAGGGCAGGATCACCGAGCCCAGAAACCACAGCATGAGGAACAGCACCAAAAGTGCGGCCCCCCAGTATTTCACCTGTTCCCGGATCGGCAAAGCCATGGACGCCCCCTTGGTTCGGTTCACATATCGCCCCGGTCCGGGGGCAGTGCAAGGGGGAGGGGCGCAGGGGAGAGGGCGATCTGCAATGGCGGAGGTTGCGCCCCGTTGCGGGCGCCGGAGGGGTTTTGCACCCCTCCGGACCTCCCCGCAGGATATTTGAGAAGAGAAGAAAGGGGGAGCGGCTTCGCCTGAGGCGACCGGGGTAACCCCGGATCAAGAGCCGATTGGGGCTGTCAGGCCCCCTTTTTCATTCCCCCGCCGCGGCTTTCGGGACCGCCTTTTTCACCGCCGGTTTCTTCGCAGCAGGCTTTTTGGCGGCCGTTTTGGTCGCCGGTTTCGCCGCGGGCTCCTTCTTGGCGGCCGCCTTCTTCGGCGCGGCTTTCTTGCCCTTGCCGGCCTTCTCGGCCACGAGCGCAAGCGCCTCCTCCAGCGTCACCGCCTCCGGCTCCATGCCCTTGGGCAGGGTCGCATTGACCTTGCCCCATTTGACATAAGGCCCGTAGCGACCCGGCATCACCTGCACCTCGCCACCCGAAGGGTGTTCGCCCAGCACCTTCAGCGGCCCGGCGGGCGCAGCAGCCCCCCTGCCCCGCGTCGCCTTCTGCGCCAGCACCTCGACGGCGCGGTTCATGCCGATGGTGAAGACCTCCTCCACATCGGGAATGTTCGCATAGACAGTGCCGTGCTTCACATAGGGGCCGAAGCGCCCGATGGAGGCCTCCACCATCCCGCCATCCGCCGGATGCGGGCCGATCTGGCGCGGCAGGGACAACAGCTCGATCGCCCGTTCCAGCGTGAGGGCGTCCGGCGACCAGCCCTTCGGCAGGCTGGCGCGCGGCGGCTTCGGCACCTCCGACGTCGCCTCGCCCTTCTGAACATAGGGGCCGAAGCGCCCGGTCCGCAGTGAAATCTCCACCCCGTCCTGCTCACCCAGAACGCGGTCGCCTGTGGAGCCGCCCTCCTCCCCCCCCGAGATCGGGCGGGTATAGCGGCACTCCGGATAATTCCCGCAGCCGATGAAGGCCCCGCCGGACCGCGCCGTCTTCAGATGCAGACGGCCCGAGCCGCAGGTCGGGCAGATCCGCGGATCGGAGCCATCGGCCCGCAGGGGGTAAAGGTGGGGCGACAGGAAGTCGTCAATCTTCTCCAGCACTTCGGAGATGCGGAGATCCGCCGTCTCCGCAATCGCCGCCGAGAAATCCCGCCAGAACCGCGCCAGAACATCCTTGTAGGCACGCTCGCCCGCCGACACATCGTCAAGCTGGCTTTCGAGATCGGCGGTGAAATCATATTCGACGTAGCGCCGGAAGAAGTTGGTCAGGAAGGCCGTCACCAGCCGGCCCTTGTCCTCCGGGAAAAGGCGGTTCTTGTCCTTCCGCACATATTCGCGGTCCTGGATGGTGGTCAGGACGGAGGCATAGGTGGAGGGGCGGCCGATCCCCAGCTCCTCCATCCGCTTCACCAGCGTCGCCTCGGTATAGCGCGGCGGCGGCTGGGTGAAATGCTGCTCCGGGGTCACGGTGCGCTTCTCGGCCGGCTCGCCGACCATGATCTGCGGCAGGCGGCCTTCGTCGTCGCCCTCGTCGTCGCGGCCCTCGTCATAGACCTTGAGGAAGCCATCGAAGAGCACGACCTGCCCCGTCGCCCGCAGCACCACCTGCTGATCCGGGGAGCCGACATCCACCGTGGTCCGCTCCAGCCGGGCCGCCGACATCTGGCTGGCGATGGTGCGCTTCCAGATGAGGTCGTAAAGCCGCGCCTGATCGGTTTCGGAGAGCCGCAGCTTTTCGGGCGCCGCCGCCATGTCGGTCGGGCGGATGCATTCATGCGCTTCCTGCGCGTTCTTGGCCTTGTTCTTGTACATGCGCGGGCTGTCCGGCACATAGGACGGCCCGAAGCGCCGCCTGATCTCGTCGCGCGCCGCCATCACCGCCTCGGGCGCCATGTCGATGCCGTCGGTCCGCATATAGGTGATGTGGCCCGCCTCATAGAGCCGCTGCGCCGCCGACATGCAGGCCTTCGCCCCCATGCCGTATTTGCGGCTCGCCTCCTGCTGGAGCGTCGATGTCATGAAGGGCGGATAGGGGTTGCGGCTTGCAGGCTTCGCCTCGACCGATTGCACCGTCAATGTTCGGGAAGTGACAGCGTGAACGGCGATTTCCGCCGCCGCATCGGTCGGAATGTCGAATTTCTGCAACTTCTTGCCACCGAGAACGGTGAGTTGCGCCTCATATTCCTGCCCGCGCGGGGTGGTGAGCACCGCCTTCACCGTCCAGTATTCCTGGGCGCGGAAGGCCTCGATCTCCATCTCCCGCTCGACGATCAGGCGCAGGCAGACCGATTGCACCCGCCCGGCCGAGCGCGCGCCCGGCAGTTTGCGCCAGAGCACCGGCGAGAGGGTGAAGCCGACAAGATAGTCGAGCGCGCGGCGGGCAAGATAGGCCTCCACCAGCGGGGTATCGACCTGCCGGGGCTTCTTCATCGCCTCGGTCACGGCGTCGCGGGTGATCGCGTTGAAGGTGACGCGGCTGACCTTCTTGCCCTTCTTCAGGCTCGGGGCGAGCGCTTCCTGAAGGTGCCAGGAAATCGCCTCGCCCTCGCGGTCGGGGTCGGTGGCGAGGATCAGCTCGTCATCCGTCTTCAGCGCCTCGGCGATGGCCTTCACATGCTTGCGGCTCTCTGCCGCAACCTCCCAGGTCATGTCGAAATCATGCTCCGGATCGACGGAGCCATCCTTGGCGGGCAGGTCGCGGACATGGCCGTAGGAGGCGAGAACCGTGTAGTCCGAACCGAGATATTTGTTGATTGTCTTGGCCTTGGCAGGAGATTCTACAACAACTACTGGCATGAGTATCCCTTGGTTCCACAAAGCCCGAACAGCGCGGCAAGATGTGGGTGGAATGGCGGGCTTGTCAATGGAGCCGCTTCAGAAGCCTTTCGCCCTTGCTTCGGCAGGGGCTGCGGCCGGGCCGAAGCGGAGCGAGGGGAGCGTTCCGGGGGGGGGGAAGGCGCGGCTTCCGAAGGGGCATAGGAAAACCGACGCACCCATGGGCCGCAGGAGGGGAAACCCGGTCCCGGAAGCCCCCAACCGGGTGCCATCGCAGGATGCGGCACGGCGGATCAAACGCCGGACACTTGGTGGAACATGGCCCCGCAGGCGAGGCGGTAAGCGATGCGATGCTGCTCGTGGCCCTCGGTACGGCGACATGGCTCCACGCATGAAGTGGAAAGGCGGGCGCGGTTTCCGGAGGCCTGAAATGACCCACGCGCGCGGGACGGAAAGCAGCGTGTCTCTCAGCAGAACCGCAACTCCGAGGACATGCCCCCGCGCGCGGGGCGAAAAGGTCTTTTCCGAAAATGACACCACATCGTCTGCCGACATGCCCCCGCGTGACCCCACGCGCGGGGCGAAAAGGCAAGTTTCCCGTCTAGCCGAGGTGAACGGCAAACCATGGCCCCATGCGCGGGACGGAAAGACGCTCTTAAGGTGAACCACATGAGCGACGGGCGACATGGTTCCGCGTGCGAGGCGGGAAGGCCGCCAGATCCTTCGTCCATTCATGGCCAACCGACATGGCTCCGTGCGCGAAGCGGGAAAGGAACGCAATCACGGAACAGCCTCCGAAACCGAACGTCGCCGCAGAGAGAAGAGCCGCACCGGGATCGGACACCGGCCTCGCCGGACCTGCTCCAACGCGGGGCGGCATGGGCGGCTCCCGGTCGCTTTCGGACCGCAGATCTGCCGGATCGGCGCGCGTGCGCCGCAGCCCGCTTTCAGACGGGATCCGGAAAAGCACGGCCCCCCGCCTCCCGCCGGAACAAGACCCGCCGAAATGCCGCCGCGCCGCCCTTGCCCCGGTCTCTGCGGATCAAGCGCCCCTCCCCTCTGACCAATCGACGGTCAAACCCCGCTTGCCGAAACACATCGAAACTCCTCCCCCTCTCATCTTGCCTCAAATATCCTGCGGGGAGGTCCGGAGGGGTGCAAAACCCCTCCGGGGGCAGGCAGCAGCGCGCGCCTAGTCCAGCCGCGACAACAACCCGCCCGGCTGACGCAGAATCCGCCCCTCCAGCTCCAGCATGATCAGCGCCGGGGCGAGGGCGGAGGGCGGCAGGGCGAGATCGCGGACAAGCTGATCCTCGGCGAGCGGGCTTGGCCCGAGGCGGGCGAGGATGGTGCTGTGCAACGCCGCGACATCGCCGAGCGGGCGGCGGGCGGGCGATGGTTCGCGGGAGGGCTCCGGCAGGGGAGCGACGCGCGGCGGCGGCGCTGCCGTCATGGCCCCGGCCGGAAGGTTCAGCGCCTCCACCACATCCTGCGGGCCGCGCACCAGCGTCGCGCCTTCGCGCAACAGAAGGTTGCAGCCCGCCGCTCGGGCGTCGAAGGGATGGCCCGGAACCGCCAGCACCTCCCGCCCCTGATCGGCGGCATTGCGGGCGGTGATCAGGCTGCCCGACCGCGCCGCCGCCTCCACCACCACCACGCCGCGCGCAAGGCCGGAAACGATGCGGTTGCGAAGCGGAAAGTGGCGGGCCATCGGCTCCGTCCCGAGGGGCATTTCCGACAGCACGCACCCCTGCTCGGCGATCTTCTCCGCCAGTTCGGCATTCTCCTCCGGGTAGGTCACATCGACACCGCCCGCCATCACCGCCACCGTCCCGGTCGGCAGGGCGGCGCGATGCGCTTCGGCATCAATACCGCGCGCGAGGCCCGAGACCACAACCTGACCCGCCGCCCCCAACCCCTCCGCCAGCCGACGTGCCATGCGGAGGCCGAGGGACGAAGCATTGCGCGCGCCGACAAGCGCCACCATCGGCCGCGCCAGCAGGCCCGTATCGCCCAAGGCCCAAAGCAGGGGCGGCGCATCCGGCAAGTCCATGAGCGCCTCGGGATAGCCCGGCCCGCCCCAGAAGAGCAGCCGCGCCCCGAGCGCCCGCCCGCGCGCCATCTCCTGCCGCGCCACCTCCGCCGGGCAGGGGGCGTAGTTCTCCACGCCCGCCGCCCTGCCTATCGCCGGCAGAGCGGCCAGCACCGCCCCGGCGGAGCCATGCTCCCCCAGAAGCCGGTGGAAGGTCACCGGCCCGATCCGGCGCGAGCGGATCAGGCGCAGCCAGTCCAGCGGGTCCTGCCCCCCGCCTGCGGCGAAGGGAATCGGTTCGGGATCGAGGGGCATCGGCAGCTCCGGCACAACCTGTCCCCGCCAGCATGGGCGAGAGCTGGTTAACGGGAAGTGAATCCCCGCCTCCCCCAATATTTCCGTCCGAGACCCCTGCGAGACCCGTTGAAGCCGGGGCAAAAGTTTGATCAAATATCGGCAACCAGCGTCTGGCCCAGACGCGTTCCCCGAAAAGGATGAGAGCATGAAGAACGCAGAAGTCGCGCGCCGCCGGGATGAGGCGGTTTCCCGTGGTGTTGGCGTGCAGACCCAGATCTATGTGGATCGGGCGCTGAACTCCGAAGTCTGGGACATCGAGGGCAACCGCTACATCGACTTCGCGGCCGGGATCGCCGTGGTCAACACCGGCCATTGCCATCCGAAGGTCATGGAAGCGGTGTCGAGCCAGCTTTCCAAATTCACCCACACCTGCCATCAGGTCCTGCCCTACGAAAACTACGTCCGTCTGGCCGAGCGTCTGAACGCCTCGGTGCCGGGCGACTGGCCGAAGAAGACGGTTTTCGTGACGACCGGCGCCGAGGCGGTGGAAAATGCCATCAAGGTGGCGCGCATCGCCACCGGGCGCCCGGCCATCATCGCCTTCGGCGGGGCCTTCCACGGCCGCACCTTCCTCGGCATGTCGCTGACCGGCAAGGTCGATCCCTACAAGAAGGGCTTCGGCGCGATGATGCCCGATGTCTACCACGTTCCCTTCCCGCAGGAGGTCCACGGCATCACCACGGACGAAGCGATGGCGGGGCTGACCAAGCTCTTCAAGGCCGATCTCGACCCGACCCGCGTCGCCGCGATCATCTTCGAGCCCGTGCAGGGCGAAGGCGGCTTCTATCCCGCGCCGAAGGAACTGGTCCGCGCCATCCGCAAGCTTTGCGACGAGCATGGCATCGTGATGATCGCCGATGAGGTCCAGACCGGCTTTGCCCGCACCGGCACGCTTTTCGCCATGGAAGCCCATGGCGTTGCCGCCGACCTGACCACGATGGCCAAGGGTCTGGCCGGTGGCCTGCCGCTTGCCGCCGTCACCGGCAAGGCGAGCCTGATGGACGCCGCCCATCCCGGCGGTCTCGGCGGCACCTATGGCGGCAACCCGCTCGGCATCGCCGCCGCCAATGCGGTTCTCGACGTGATCGAGGAGGAAGACCTCTGCGCCCGCGCCAACGAACTGGGCGGCCGCCTGAAACAGCGTCTGGAAGCGATCCGCTCCGTCACGCCGGAGATCTGCGATATCCGCGGCCCCGGTTTCATGGTTGCGGTGGAATTCGCCGATCCGAAGGACCATGCCCCCGATGCCGGCTTCACCAACCGCGTGAAGAACGAGGCGCAGAAGCGCGGGCTGATCCTGCTGACCTGTGGCGTTTATGGCAATGTGGTGCGTTTCCTCGCACCGATCACCATTCCGGATGCCCATTTCGCCGAAGCGATGGATATCCTCGAAGCCTCGATCGCCGCCGCCCGCACGGCCTGATCCTCCTGTTTCCGACGGGCCGGTCCCTGCACCGGCCCGTCGTCTCCGTTACGAGTGCCTCCGGCCTTTTGCCCCTGCTGCTTCCCCGTGACGAAGGACCCAGATGGCTGGCTATCTCTCCGAGACCAAGGACGCCGGAAAATTCGACATCCTGCAGCGGGTGAACCTCGTTGTCAGCCATGGCGGTCCCGGCCCCTGGCGGCAGGCGCTCAGCCTCGCCTTCGTGGTCTTTGGCGGCTCCGGGATCACGCTTGACGAATATTACTCCTTCGGAATGTGGCGCAAGGATCTGGACCGCCGGTTCCGCAAGGAGTTCCTGCCCCATGCCCAGTTCCCCCTTTACAATGGCGCGCTCGAAATGCCCTCGCTCGGCGTCGTGCATGATACCGTAAATGACAAGCTGGCGACGGAGCGGCTCCTGGTGGAGGCGGGCCTGCCGGCCGTGCGGACGCTGGCGGCTGCCGGGCCGAAGCCGGAACTGGCCGATGTTCTGCATCTGAAAGACTGGAAGGCGATTTCCGCCTGGCTTGGTGCTGCCGGGAATCTGCCGGTCTTCGGCAAGCCGCGGGCGGATTCCTTTGCGCGGGGTTCGGTCGCCATCACCGGGCTTGCGGCGGAGCCCGGCCGCCTTCAGCTTCTGAACGGGCGCACGGTGCCGGTGGACGGGCTGGCCAGCGAGATGATGGTGGACTACCCGGAGGGCTATCTTTTCCAGCCCTTCCACAAATGCCATGCCGATCTGCGCCACCATGTCGGCGAGGCGATGGCCTCCATCCGCATCGTCACCCTGCGGACCGCGACCGGGGTGGAGCCTTTCTATGCCGTGCTGCGGATTCCGGCGAAGAAGGCGATGCATGACGGGGATGCCTTCGGCAGGCGGGTCTGGGGGCTGATTGATCTGGACAGCGGCAGGGTCGTGAAGCTCCGCGATCTGCGCGATCCCTCGACGCCGGATGTGACCCACTGGCTTGACCCGAAGGAGCCGCTTCTCGGCTTCCGGATGCCGCATTGGGCCGAGGCGATCCGCGCCTGCACTGCGGCGCATGACATCTTCCCCGGCCATGGGATCATCGGCTGGGACGTGTTCCTGACCGATGACGGCGCGCTCATCAACGAAGCCAATGCCCGCCCCGGCCATGTCTATCAGGCGGCAGCGGCGCGCGGGCTCCGCAATCCGGACATGGAACCGGCCTATGCCCGCGCCCTCGCCCATGCCCGCGCCGTCAATGCGGCGGCGGAAGCGGGACGTATCCGGTTGGGCGGCTGACGGGGGCGTTCGCGGCGTTCCAGGACCGCCCCACCGTTTGCCTGCCGGCGGCAGGAAACGCCACCGGACAAGGGGAAGCAAACAGCGTCGGCATGGGGTTCGCGGTTCAGCACCGTCAGGAACACCGCCTTCGCCCAAATGGCCGGGACCGCGATCCGCCCGGTTTTCGCCGGCTCGGAGCATGTTCGCGGCCAAGCCCCTTCCGTCTTCCCGACACCCTTCCACCCCGCGCAACATGGCCCGAGCGCGTCCCTTCTGCGGTTGACCAGACAACCGGGCCTTGCGGAAACAGGCGGGGCGCGGAAAGAACCGGCGCGGGGAACCGTCCTCCGAAAGCACCGTATCGCCTTCACGGCGGCAAGGCTCCTGAAATCCGCTGCCGAGGGGGCATGAGGCCTTGCATGGCGGTCAGGCGGGCCTTCCTGACGGCATTGCGGGTCTCGGGCTCTCCGGACACGGCGCCTGCCCGGTCAGGCGGGCTGCCCCGATGCCCCGGCCAAAACCGCCGGGATGCCCTTTCCCCCCCCGTCTCAAGCCGCTAGAACCGCGCCAGGCCGCACTGGCACCCGGCTCCCGGTCGCGCAAAGGACCCGCATGACGCTCGATGCTTCCACCGCCATAGCCCTGACCGGCGCCGGGCTGCGCTTCGGCCCGGCTGCGGCCCCGGTGATGGCGCTGAGCGACCTGACCCTGACGCTGGCCGAGCGGCGCATCGGCATCGTCGGGCGCAACGGTTCGGGCAAGAGCTCCCTTCTGCGGCTGATGGCCGGGCTGGTGGCGCCGACCTCCGGCACGGTGCGGGTGGCCGGGCTCGACCCGGCCAGGGACCGCAAGGCGATGCTGGCGGAGCTGGGCATCCTTTTCCAGAACCCCGATCACCAGATCCTCTTCCCGACCGTGGGGGAGGAGCTGGCCTTCGGCCTGCGCCAGATGGGCCGCAGCGAGGCGGAGGCGAAGGCCGCCGTCCGCGCCCTTCTGGCCGCCGAGGGCCGCAGCCATTGGGAGACAGCCGCCACCCATACGCTCAGCGGCGGGCAGCGCCATTACCTCTGCCTGCTGGCGATCCTCCTGATGGCGCCGCGCACCATCCTGCTGGATGAGCCCTTTGCCGGGCTGGACCTGCCGACGCAGGTGCGGCTCTCCCGCCGTCTGGCCGCCCTGCCGCAGCGGCTGATCACCATCACCCACGATCCCGCCGCCGTCGCCGCCTGCGACCGGGTGATCTGGCTTGAGGCCGGGCGGGTGCGCGCCGATGGCCCCGCCACGGCAACCCTTTCCGCCTTCACCGCCGAAATGGCCCGTTTGGGAGAGCAGGATGCCGACACCGCCCTGCCCCGCTGACCGGACCCCCGCCCGCCCCGCCCCGAAGACCGGCTTCAGGATTGGCCTCAGGACTGGTCTCAAGACTGGCCCGAACGCCACACCAAGGTTTCCCCGCCGCCGGAAACCGGATAATCCGCCCTGCCCCGCAGGGCGGATCGGAGCCCCCGCACACCGCCCCGGCGTGAACACAGCCGCGATTCCCATGCCAAGGCTTTCCCGCCGCAGGAAACCGGCGAGCGTACCCGCCCACCGCCTGACCGCCGCGCCGCGCGCGTCCTTTGCCCCCGCGCCGTTCCTCCGGCCGCCGTTCCTTCGTCCGCTTCCTCTTCGCCTCCCCCTCCCGTCCGCCGGCAGGGCGCAATCCGGCCCCTCCGGCTCCCGCAGATCCGGCGCCGCCGCCGCCGCGATCCCCCGCAGGGAGGCATCGCCATGCTGGCCCTGACCTCCCCGAAGGAGATCTGGGCGCATCGCCTGCCGGCGGGGGCGAAGCTTGCAGCCCTCTGCCTGACCACGATCCTCCTTTTTGCGCTGAAAACCCCGATCCCGCTCGGTTTCGCGCTTCTGGCCATCCTTAGCCTGATCGCCAGTGGCGGCCCTGCCTTCCTCGTCCCCTCGCTGCGGATGCTGCGCCCGCTCTGGCCCTTCCTGCTCGTCGTGGCGCTCTGGCATCTCTGGCTCCGCGATCCCCCCGGCGGGGCGGTCGTGATCCTGCGGATGCTGGCCGCGGTGGCGGCGGCGAATTTCGTCACCATGACCACCCCGCTTTCCGGGATGATCGCGGTGATCGAGCGTCTCGCCCGCCCCTTCGCGCGGCTGCTGCCGCCCCGCCGCCTCGCGCTTGCCATCGCGCTTGTGCTGCGTTTCCTGCCGGTGATGCTGGAACGCAGCGACCGGATCGGCGAAAGCTGGAAGGCCCGTTCCCCCCGCCGCCCCGGCTGGCGGCTCCTCCTGCCGGTCAGCCTTGCCGCCCTTGATGATGCCGAACAGGTCGCGGAGGCCTTGCGCGCTCGCGGCGGCGCAGGCTAACTGCCCGCGCAACAGGAGAAGTCGCATGGAAAAATCCCTCGCCCATACCGCCCTTTTCGCCGCGCTGATCGCGGTGCTGGGGCTGGTTCCGAAGATCGAGCTGATCGGCGGCGTGCCGATCACCGCGCAATCCATGGGCATCATGCTCTGCGGCACCGTGCTTGGGGCGCGGCGCGGGGCGCTTGCGGTGCTGCTGTTCATCGGGCTTGTCGCCGTGGGCCTGCCGCTTCTGGCCGGGGGCCGGGGCGGCCTCGGCGTCTTCGCCGGGCCTTCGGTCGGCTATATCGTCGGCTTCCCGGTCGCCGCCTTCGTCGCGGGCCTGATCACCGAACGCTGGAGCGCGCCGGTCGGCATCGCCGCCTTCGCCGGCGCGGTGATCGGCGGGATCGTGGTGCTCTACGCCTTCGGCATCCCGGGCATGGCGCTGATCCTCGGCAAGAGCCTGCCCGAAGCCGCCCTTCTCGCCACGCCCTTCCTGCCGGGCGATCTGATCAAGGCCGGGCTTGCCGCGCTCGTCACCCGTGGCATCGCCCAGATGCGCCCCGGCGCGCTTCTGTCGCGGAACTGATCCCGATTTCTGGCGGGCCGCACCGGCCCGTCAGCCCTCCCGCTCCACCAGCAGGACGGAGCCGATCCCCCCCGCCGCCGCAATCGCCGCAAGCCCCCTGCCCCGCAGGAGCCCGTGAAAGAGCCTGACCGCGAGGATCGCGCCCGAGGCCCCGATCGGATGGCCGCGCGCCAAAGCGCCGCCGCCGGGATTGACCCGCAAGGGGTCCAGCCCCGCCCCCGCGATGCAGGCCATGGCCTGCGCGGCATAGGCCTCCATCACCTCGGCCAGGGCCAGATCGCCCGGCGCGATCCCGGCGCGGTCCAGCACCTCGCCGATCACGGCCACCGGGGCCAGCCCCGGCTCCTCCGGATCGCCGCCGCGCGTGGCCCCGCCCAGTATCCGCAGGCCCTTCCCGGCCGCGATCCGCTCCGACACGACCAGTACGAAGGCCGCCGCATCCGCCGCCACCGCCGCCGTCGCCGCGGTGATGCTGCCCGCCAAAGGCTTGGCCCGCTGCGCGAGCGCCGGGCTCAGCCGCCGCGCAAAGGCATCGCGCGCCACCCCCGCGACCGGCACGATCTCCGCCGCCTGATCGCAGCGCAGCGCCCGCGCATGGCTCAGCACCGCATAGGCCTCCTGCGCGGCCCGCGAGATGCCAAGCCGGTCAGCCAAGGCCGCCGCCGCATCGGTCATGCCGGGATCGCGCGCGGGCCAGGGGGTGAAGGGCGGCTGGTCATAGGCGACCGGCGGGCCGCCCTCGGGATCGGTCCGCAGCCGCAGCGGGCGGCGGGAATAGCTTTCCACCCCGCCCGCGATCACCGCCTCCGCCACCCCGCTGTCAACCATGGCCCGCGCCAAGAGCACCGCATCGAGCCCGCCCGCGCATTGCCGGTCGATGCTGAGGCCCGCGACCCGCTCCGGCAGCCCCGCCGCAAGCGCGACAAGCCGCGCAGGATTGCCGCCCGCCCCCAGGGCATTGGCGCAGATGACCTCCTCCACCGCCGCGGGCGGCAGCCCGGCATCGCCCAGCAAAGCCCCGATCACCGGCGCCGCCAGATCGGCAAGCGACAGCCGCGCAAAGGCCCCGCCGCGCGGCACCACCGCCGTCCGCCGCGCCGCAAGGATCACGCTCATGCCCCGATCTCCCCCGCCAAGGCCCGGAAATCCGTCTTGCCCGAAGGCAAAACCGGCCAGTCCGCCCGCCAGATCACCGCCTTCGGCGCCTTCAGCGCCCCGAGCCGCCCCCGGCAGGCCGCGAGAATCTCGCCCTCCCGCGCCGGATCGCCGCGCAATACGGCCACCAGATGCACCCCGCGCAAAGGATCGGGGCGCGGCAGCACCGCCGCCCGCTCCACCCCCCCCAGGCCCATCAGGAACAGCTCGATCTCCTCGGGGAAGACATTCTGGTCGGCCACCGTCACCATGCGCCCGGCCCGGCCCGAAAGGTAAAGAAAGCCGCCCTCCAGCCGCCCGCGCTCCCCCACCGACAGCCAGCCGTCGCACCAGAGCGCCCCGCCCGGATCTTCCCCGGCGTAACGGCGGAAAAGGTAGGGGCTCCGCACCCGGACCTCGCCGCCCCTCACCTCCAGCTCCACCCCCGGATAGGGCGCGCCCACCGAAGCCTCCGGCGTGCCGGGACCGGACAGCGTGATGAAACTCGCCTCCGCCGCCCCGTAGAACTCCCGCACCTCCGCCGGGCCGAGCGCCGCCCGCAAACCGGGATCGAGCTTCGATCCGCCGACGACGACCCGCCGCAGCGCCGGAAAATCCGCCGCCTCCACCATCAGCCGCAACTGCGCGGGTGTCGCGTAAAGCACCTCCACCCGCCGCGCGGCCAAAGCCGCCGCCTGCCGGTCCGGCCGCATCCCGGCCAGAAGATGCAGCTCCGCCCCGAGGTGCAAAGCCTCCAGAGCCCCGTAAAGTGCCAGCGATTGTTCAAGCCCGCCCAGCACCGCCACCCGCACCCCCGGCCCGATCCCGAAAAGCCCCGCATTGACGGCAAAGCTGCCCAGCCAGCTGTCCATGCTCCGCAATATCCGCCGTGGCGCGCCGGAGGAGCCGGAGGTCAGCGTCTCGAACTCCCCCGCCACCGCCTCCAGCTCCCCTGTGCCACCGATCCGGAACCCCGCCCCCGGCCGCGCCAGCGCCTGCGCCAGAGCCGGACCCGCCGGACAGGCCGCGATCACCCCGCCGCCGGAGGCCAGAGGCAACACCTCCGCCTCCCCGTCAAAGAGCCGCGCCGCCCCGTGCCAGCAGAAATGCCCCGCCATCCTTGCCCAACTCTCCCCGCCGGAGGTCCGCCAGATCCCAAAGCCATGCCCTTTCAGACTGGCTCAAATATCCCCGCCGGAGGCTCCCCCGGCCAGCCCCTGTCTCAGGTCTTGGCCAGCAAAGTCTTCATCCGCCGCAGGGCCAGCAGATACCCTTCTGTACCGAAGCCCGCGATCACCCCCTCCGCCCGGCCGGAGACATAGGAATGATGCCGGAACGCCTCGCGCTTGTGGATGTTGGAGATATGGACCTCCAGCACCGGCCCGGCATAGGCGTTGAGCGCATCGAGAATGGCGATGGAGGTATGGCTGTAGGCGGCGGGATTGATGATCACCCCCGCGCCCTGCAAGCGGGCCTCGTGGATCCAGTCCACCAGCTGCCCCTCGTGGTTCGATTGCAGGCAGCGCACCGCCAGCCCCAGCTCCTCCGCCAGATCGGCAAGCGCCGCCGCCACATCGGCCAGCGTCTCGCGCCCGTAGATCTCCGGCTGGCGCAGACCCAGAAGGTTCAGGTTCGGGCCGTTCAGCACATAGACCGGCTTGGTCGCAGGCTTTTCGCCGACTTTCTCGGTGGTTTTCTCAGCGGTCCTGTCGGACAAAATCTTTCCTCCGGAAACGGGATCGCCGCGATCCTAGCCCATCCCCGCCCCGAGGCAAAGCACCGAGAATGCCCCGTCCTGCGGCACCCTCCCCTTCCCCCATCCCCTGTGCCTAAATATCCTGCGGGGAGGTCCGGAGGGGTGCAAAACCCCTCCGGGGCCAGCCAGAGGCGCACCGCTCCAAAGAAAAAGCGCGCCCCGGTCAGGGGGCGCGCAGCCAGTCGCCTCGTGGGTGCCAGCCGTCCGGGAGACGGAGAGGCTGATCAGGCGACCTTCCCGAGAACCACTTCGGGCGCAAGCCCGAGGGCGCGAACCACTTCGCGGGTCAGATGGGGGCGGTTCAGCGTGTAGAAATGCAGGTCCTCCACCCCGCCTTCCAGCAGCCGGTCGCAAAGGGCCGTGCATTGCGCCAGGGCCAGCAGTTCCTCGCGCCCGTCGCGGGCGGCAAGGGTGAAGGCCTCGTCCAGACGTGCCGGAACCCTGGTGCCGCAGCGCGCGGCAAAGCGCTTCGCCCCGGCCCAACTCTGGATCGGCAGGATGCCCGGAATGACCGGCGCGGTGATCCCTTCCTTCACGCAGGCGTCGCGGAAGCGGAAGAAGGTATCGGCGTCAAAGAAGAACTGGGTGATGGCGCTCGTGGCCCCCGCGTCGATCTTGCGCTTCAGCCAGCGGACATCGGCAAGCGGATCGTCGGCATCGGGATGCGGCTCGGGATAGGCGCCGACGCGGATGCGGAACTTGCCCGTGCGGGCCAGAGCCTCCACCAGTTCCGCCGAATTGGCGAAACCCTCGGGATGCGGGGTGAAGCGCTCCGCGCCCTTCGGGGCATCGCCGCGCAGGGCGACGATCTCGCGCACCCCGGCCTCGGCATAGGCGGCGGCGATCTCCAGCGTCTCGGCGCGCGAGGCATCGACGCAGGTCAGATGCGCCGCCACGTTCAGCCCGTAATTGCGCCCGATGGCCCCTACGGCCTCATGGGTCAGCTTGCGGGTCGTGCCGCCCGCGCCATAGGTGACGGAGACGAATTCCGGCTGCATCGGCGCCAGAGCCTGCACGGTTTCCCAAAGACGGAACGAGGCATCCAGCGTCTGCGGCGGGAAGAACTCGAAGGAAATGCGCGGGGCGTGGGTCATGGTCGTCTCCTGTGTTGCGCCCCTTGTCTCAGATTTCCGAATGTGAGACCAATTCATAGTTTTCAAGATGAACATGAGGTTTGCAGCATGTATGTCGAGCTTCGCCATCTCCGCACCATCCGCGCGATCCATCAGGCGGGCGGGCTCGCCCGTGCGGCGGAGATGCTGAACATGACCCAATCGGCACTGTCGCATCAGGTGGCGGGGCTGGAAGATCAGGCCGGGATGGAGCTGTTCGTCCGCCGCTCGAAGCCGATGCGGCTCTCGGCGGCGGGCATCCGGATGCTGCGCGCCGCCGAGCGCATCCTGCCAGAGATCGAGGCGATGGAGGAGGAATTCCGCGCGCTGCGCTCCGGCAAGACCGGGCGGCTGCATATCGCCATCCAGTGCCACGCCTGCTTCGACTGGCTGTTCCCGGTGCTGGAGCTGTTCCGCCACGCCTGGCCCGAGGTGGATGTGGACATCCGCGCGGGCCTCGCCTTCGAAAGCTTCCCGGCGCTGGCGCGGGAAGAGGTGGATCTGGTCATCTCCTCCAACCCCGAACCGCTGCCGGGGATCGAGGCCCATCCGCTCTTCGACTACCAGCCGACCTTCGTGGCCTCCGCCCAGAACCCGCTGGCAGCCAGGGCCATGATCGAGGCCGAGGATTTCCGCGACCAGATGCTGATTTCCTATCCGGTGGGGCGCGACAAGCTCGATGTCTTCACCGACCTCTTGACGCCCGCGCGGGTGGAGCCGATGGGTCACCGCCATGTGGAGCTGACGGCGGTGATCCTGATGCTCGTCGGGTCCAACCGCGGGGTGGCCGTGTTGCCGGACTGGGTGATCCGCGATGTGAAGAGCAATGCCGATTACATCACCCGCCCCCTCGCCCCCGGCAACGTGACACGCCGCCTTTACGCCTGCACCCGCGAGGAGGATTCGGCCCGCCCCTACATGGCGCATTTCCTGCGTCTGGGGCGGAGCGAGCCGGTGAAACTGCAACGCGAGTGAGGCGGATGCCGGGGAAGCGCGCCGCGCGGGGATATTTGGAAGAAGAAGGAAGGGCGCAGGGGGCAAGGAGAGGAACGGGCGCCGCAGGCGGGCGAACGCCGCCGCCCTTGCTTGCATCCTATCCTGAGGCCTTTGACCCTTGGAAAGGGCGGGAGCGCTCCGCGCGGGGATATTTGAGCCAGTATGAAAGGTCAGACCCGAGCGCCTTTCAGGCCGGGGCAGCGAAGGTGTGCCGGACGCCCCGCCTTCCTCATTTTCTGTCTGATTCTGTCTGAAAATCTCCTGCGGGGCTTGCCACGGGTTCGAGGGACGGTGGCGTGATGGAGGGGCGCGAAGCCTCTCCGGGTGCGCCAACGGGCGCAGCGCGCGCCGGTTGTCGATGCCCTCTGGGTCGCTCCCCCCTGCCTTGCCCGCTTGCGGAGGTTCGGCAGCGCGCTGCGGCCTGTTGCAAATCCCTTGACCTGCCGCCGCCGCGCGCCCACAGTCCCCCTATGACCTACGCACTGCCCATGGAACGATGCCCCGGCCCTGTTGCCGCCCTGCGCGACCCGCAGGGCTGACCGCAGGCACATCCCTCTGGTCCGCCCGTTGATCCGGCGCTCTTGCGCCTGTTGACACCTCATACCGGACCGGACCCATGAGCCTTCTTGCCGTCAAATCCCTGTCGCTGACCCTTGGTGCGGCGCTTTTCACCGATCTTGACCTGACCATCGCCGCGGGCGACCGCCTCGGCCTCATCGCCGCCAACGGGCGCGGCAAGACCGCACTTCTGCGTTGCCTCGCGGGGGAGGTGGAGCCGACCTCCGGCGTCATCACCCGCGCGCGCGGCCTGAAGCTTGCGCTTGTCGCGCAGGATGTGCCGCCGGCGCTGCTGTCGCTGGGTTTCCGCGATGCGGTGCTTTCCGCCCTTCCCGATGAGACCGCCGAAACCGAAAGCTGGCGGGCGGACATCGTGATGGACGATCTTGCGGTGCCGGAGGACCTGCGTAGCCAAGCCCTCGCCAGCCTGTCGGGCGGCTGGCAGCGCACCGCCCTTCTGGCCCGCGCGGCGGTGGAGGAGCCGGATCTCTACCTGCTGGACGAGCCGACCAACCACCTTGATCTGTCGCGGATCGGGCGCCTGCAGGACTGGCTCTCGGCCCTGCCCCGCGATGTGGCGGTGCTGATGACCAGCCATGACCGCGCCTTTCTGGACACGGCGACGAAACGCAGCCTTTTCCTGCGGCCCGAGCGCAGCATGGCCTTCGCCCTGCCCTACAGCCGGGCGAAGGCGGCCTTGGCGGAGACGGACGAGGCGGAGGCGCGGCGGCTTGCCAATGATCTGAAGCAGGCCGACCAGCTCCGCCGGCAGGCGGCGAAGCTGAAGAACATCGGCATCAACTCCGGCTCCGACCTGCTGGTGGTCAAGACGAAGCAGTTGACCGAGCGCGCCGAGAGGATCGAGGCCGCCGCCCGCCCCGTCCACCGGGAGGGATCGGCGGGGACAATCCGGCTGGCCAATTCCGGCACGGCGGCCAAGGCGCTTCTGACCTTCGAGGAGGCGCGGGTGGAAACACCGGACGGGCGGCTTCTGTTTGCCACGGGCAGGCTCTGGATCGAGCGGGGCGACCGGGTGGTGCTTCTGGGTGCAAACGGCGCGGGCAAGTCGCGGTTGCTGGCGGCGGTGGCCGGGGCCATTTCCGCAGGGCATCCGGCGATCCGGGCGGCGGCCAGCCTCGTCTGCGGCGCCTCCGATCAGGCGCTGTCGCAGGTGCCGGGGGCGCAGACGCCCTTTGCGCTCGTGACGCGGCTGACCTCTTCGGATCAGACGGCGCGCGGGCTGCTGGCCGGGGCGGGCATCCGGGCGGACTGGCAGACCCGCCCCGCCGCCGCCCTTTCCGGCGGTCAGCGGGCGCGGCTGGCCATGCTGCTCCTGCGGCTGCAACAGCCGAATTTCTACCTGCTCGACGAGCCGACCAACCATCTCGACATCGAGGGGCAGGAGGCTCTGGAGGCGGAACTGCAGGCACAGGGCGCGACGGCGCTTCTCGTCAGCCATGACCGCAGCTTCGTGCGCGCCACCGGCACGCGGTTCTGGCAGATCGACCGCAGGCGGCTGGTGGAGGTGGACAGCCCGGAGCCGTTCTTTGCCGCCGAGATCGCGCGCAGGGACTGATCCGGTCCGGCGCGGGCGGGGCAAGGGGCGGCCTCTGCGGCAGCCCCTTTCCTTCCGCCCCGTCTGCTCCTATAGAACCGCCTTTGAACGGCAGGAGTCCCAGATGCAAGGCAGCGCCAACCTCAACCTGATGATCAAGGCCGCGCGCCGCGCCGCGAAAAGCCTGGTGAAGGACTTCCGCGAGGTCGAGAACCTTCAGGTCTCGGCCAAGGGACCGGGGGATTTCGTCTCCAAGGCCGATCAGGAGGCCGAGCGGATCATCAAGGAAGAGCTGATGGGCGGGCGTCCCACCTATGGCTGGCTCGGCGAGGAAACCGGCGAGACCGAGGGCCAGGACCCCACCCGCCGCTGGATCGTCGATCCGCTCGACGGGACGACGAACTTCCTGCACGGGATGCCGCACTGGGCGATCTCCATTGCCCTGGAGCACAAGGGAGAGATCGTTTCGGGCGTCGTCTATGACGCGGCGAAGGACGAGCTTTTCTGGGCCGAAAAGGGCGCGGGCGCCTGGATGAACGACCGCCGCCTGCGGGTTTCCGGCCGCCGCCACATGCATGAGGCGGTCTTTGCCACCGGCGTTCCCTTCGGCGTGAAAAAGACCATGCCGGCGATGCTGGGCGATCTGGCGCGGCTGATGCCGGCCTGCGCGGGGATGCGCCGCTGGGGGGCGGCCTCGCTCGACCTCGCCTATGTGGCGGCGGGGCGCTACGACGGCTACTGGGAGCGCGAGCTGAAGCCCTGGGACATCGCCGCCGGCCTCGTGCTGGTGAAAGAGGCGGGCGGGATGCTCTCGGCGATCCGCGCCGATGAGGATATCCTGTCGAAAGGCTCGATCATCTGCGGCAACGAGGCGCTGTTCGAACCCTTCCGCAAGATCATCCGCAACGAGTGATCGCGGACCTCTCCCCCAAGCGCGAGGGGGAGGGAGGCGCAGCCGGTGAGCGCCTTCCCGTTGCAGAGACCGCCGCCCTGTCAGGGCGCCGTCCTGCGGTCCCGGCCGCAAACCTGCCCCTTCCGGCCCGGTGAGAGACGCGGTTCCGGCCGGGCCTCCCCCGGACCGGCCGACACGCACAGCGGGGGGCCGCGAGCCCCCAGCCCCTTCCCTTTCATCTTGCCATAAATATCCTGCGGGGAGGTCCGGAGGGGTGCAAAACCCCTCCGGCGCCCGCCACGGGTCGCAACGCAAGCCGAATGTCGGCGCCTACCGCCGCCCCGCCCTCGGAATGTTCGACTTGCTCAGCACATAGTCCGTCGGCGGATGCGGCGGCAGGCCCTGGCTTTTCTGCCAGAACCCCGGCCCGCCACGGCGCAGCCAAGCGGGCAGCGTCAGCACCAGCCCCCCGACGAAACCGCCGACATGGGCAAGATAGGCCACCCCGTCCTGCGCGTTCGTGGCCCCGTAGAACACCTGGATGCCGAACCAGACCCCGAGCACGATCCAGGCGGGAATGGAGAAAACCCGGAAAAAGATGATGAAGATGAAGAGCACATCCACCTTCGCCTTCGGGAACATCAGCAGATAGCCGCCGAGCACCCCGGCAATCGCGCCCGAGGCCCCCACCATCGGCACCGGCGACCAGGGATCGGCCGCGATCTGCAAAGCCGCGCCGCAGAGCCCGACCGCCAGATAGAAGGCCAGAAAGCCGATATGGCCGAAACTGTCCTCCATGTTGTCGCCGAAGATCCAGAGAAACAGCATGTTGCCGGCCAGATGCAGCCAGCCGCCATGCAGGAACATGTGGGTGATCAGCGTCTCCACCCCGCCGCCGCGCATCAGGTTCTCCGGCACCAGCCCCCAAGTGTAGAAGAACCAGGCCAGTTGGGTATCCGACTCCATCCTCAGCCAATAGCTGAGGAACACCGCGATATTCAGCAGGATCAGCGCCCGCGTCACATAGGGCGTGCGGCCGGAGGGATTGTGGTCGCGGATCGGGAACATGGGGCCTCGAATGAAAAGGGTCCGGCCAAGGCTGGCCGGACCCCGGAACCATACAGGTTCGGATCGCTTATTCCATGACCTTCATCAGCTCGTCGACTGCGGCGCAGGCCTTGGCCGGATCCTTGGCGGCATTGCCGAGATCGGCCTGCAGTTCCTGCGCCTTGGCGCCGACCGCGGCCAGCTTCTCGGGGTTGGAGGTCGCCAGCTCCTGCATTTTCGTCATCATCGCGGTCGCCTTGGCCTGCGCCTGTTCGGGGGTGCAGGCGGCTTTCTCTTCCTTGCAGCCCGCCAGAGCCAGCGCGGCGGCAAGGGTGACGACGGCAAACTTCACACGCATATATCTCTCCATCCAAAACCCGGAAATCCGGTCCGATGGAAGTATCAGGCCCTTCGGCAGGTGCAAGGCCGGGGCCTTGTTTTCACGATCAAACCGCTGAAACTTCAGCCAAAAGTTGTGCGTTGCCACCGGAGGCTGTGGTGTCGATGCAGATGTGCCGCTCCATCAGGGCATGACCCGCATCGGGCATCCCGCCGATCAGCGGCAGGATCGGCCCCTTGCGGGCGGCGAGCGCCTTGGCGCGGGTGCGGGCGCCCTCGGCATCGCCCCACCAGAGCGCGCCGGAAAAACCCGGGAGCCGGGTCAGTGCCAGAGGCGCCAGCCCCGGCGCTTCCACCGCCCGCCCGCCGAGCCGGCGCACCGCCTCCGCCTGTGCGAGCGCCGCCGCGCCCCCCGGCCCGAGGCAGAGGAGCGGCGGGCGCGAAAGAGCGGTCAGCCGGTTCGATTCGCCGGTCGGGCCGGGCAGGTCGGTGGCCTGCGTCATCCCCTGCCCTTCCGCTTCGATCCGCAGGGCGGCGGCGATGGCGCTTTCGTCAGCCTCCGGGTCGGTTGCCTCCGCCAGCGGCGCAAGGCGCAGGGTGAAGCGGTCGAGATAGCCCGGTCCCCCGGCTTTCGGCCCAGTGCCGGAAAGTCCCTCGCCGCCGAAGGGCTGGCTGCCCACCACCGCGCCGATCTGGTTGCGGTTGACGTAGATGTTGCCGACATGCAGCGCCTCGACCACCGCCTGCACCCGGTCGTCGATGCGGGTGTGCAGCCCGAAGGTCAGCCCGTAGCCGGTGGCATTGACCGCCGCGACCACTGCCCCGATCTCCCCCGCCTTGAAGGTGGCGACATGCAGCACCGGCCCGAAGATCTCGCGCGGCATGTCGGCGATGCCGCCCACCCGGATCACGGTCGGCGCGATGAAGGTGCCGGCGGCCGGTGCCGCCATTTCCTTCAGCACCCGGCCTTCGGCACGGGCGGCGGCGATATAATCGCGGATGCCCGCCTGCGCCTCGGCGTCGATCACCGGACCGACATCGGTGACGAGGCTCCACGGGTCGCCGATGGCCAGTTCGTCCATCGCGCCGAAGAGCATCTCCTGCACGGTTCCGGCCACATCCTCCTGCACATAGAGGCAGCGCAGCGCCGAGCAGCGCTGGCCCGCCGACTGGAAGGAGGAGGCGAGGATGTCGCGCACCGCCTGTTCGGGCAAGGCGGTGCTGTCCACCAGCATGGCGTTCAGCCCGCCGGTTTCGGCGATCAGCGGCGCGGCCGGATCAAGATGCTCGGCCATCGACCGGCGGATCAGCAGCGCCGTCTCGGTGGAGCCGGTGAAGGCCACGCCCGAAACCCGCGCATCCCGCGTGATCGCCGCCCCGATGGCCCCGTCCCCCGGCAGAAGCTGGAGCGCGCTTGCCGGCACCCCCGCCTGATGGAGAAGCGAGACGGCAAGCGCCGCGATCAGCGGTGTCTGCTCGGCAGGTTTGGCGAGCACGGCATTGCCCGCCGCCAGCGCCGCGCCGATCTGGCCGGAAAAGATCGCCAGCGGGAAGTTCCAAGGGCTGATGCAGGCAAAGACCCCGCGCGCGGGCGCGTCGAGCCGCCCGGCCCCTTCGGCGTAATAGCGCAGGAAATCCACCGCCTCGCGCAGTTCGGCCACCGCATCGGCCTGCGATTTGCCGGCCTCGCGCGCCAGAAGGGCGAAGATCGGGCCGACCTCGGCCTCGTAAAGATCGGCGGCGCGGCGCAGCACTTCGGCGCGCTCGGCCGGGGCGGCGGCCCAGGGTTCGGCCAGACGCAGGGCGGTGTCCACATCGGCAAGGCTCGCGGTCAGCACATGGCCGACACGGGCGCCGGTGGCGGGGTTCGTCACCTCCAGCCGCTCCGCCCCGGTGCTGCGCCCGGCCAGAAGCGGGGCGGCCTCGAACAGGCGTTCCGCCTCCGCGCCGCGCGCCGTCTCCAACGCGGCAAGGTCGCCGCTGTCGGTCAGGTCCCAGCCGCGCGAGTTCTTCCGCGCCCCGAAAAGCTGCGGGCCGGTCAGGATCGCCGGATTGGCCACCGCCGCCATCCCCTCCATCGCCGTCACCGGGCAGGCCGCGACCCGTTCCGGGCTGACCTCCTCGTTGACGATCTGGTTGACGAAAGAGGAATTCGCGCCGTTCTCCAGCAGGCGCCGCACCAGATAGGCCAAAAGATCCCGATGTGCGCCGACCGGGGCGTAGATCCGGCAGCGGGTGCCGTTGTCGGTCAGCACGATGTCATGGAGCCGCTCGCCCATGCCGTGCAGCCTCTGGAACTCGAAAGCGCGCCCGTCGATGCCGCCGGTCCTTGCCGTGTCGAGGATCGCTGCGACCGTATGGGCATTATGGGTGGCAAACTGCGGATAGATGCGGTCGGTCCTGCCCAGAAGCTTGCGGGCATTGGCGATGTAGCTCACATCCGTCGCCTGCTTGCGGGTGAAGACCGGGAAGGAGGCCAGCCCCAGCACCTGCGCCCGCTTCACCTCCGCATCCCAATAGGCGCCTTTCACCAGCCGCACCATGATCTTGCGGTCGAGCTTGACCGAAAGCGCGTAAAGCCAGTCGATCACCGCCCCCGCCCGCCGTCCATAGGCCTGCACCACCACGCCGAAACCGTCCCAGCCGCGCAGGGCCGGGTCCGACAGAACCGCCTCGATCACTTCGAGCGACAGCGCCAGCCGGTCCGCCTCCTCCGCGTCGATGTTGAAGCCGAGGCCCGCCGCCTTGGCCAACCCTGCGAGGGCGCGGACGCGGGGGACCAGTTCCTCCATCACCCGGCCGCGCTTGGCGACCTCGTAGCGGGGATGCAGCGCCGATAGTTTCACCGAAATGCCGGGGTTGGAACGGATATCGCCCTTGGTCGCCGCCTTGGCAATGGCGGTGATCGCCGCGGAATAGGACAGGTGATAGCGCCGGGCATCGGCCTCGGTCCGGGCCGCCTCGCCCAGCATGTCATAGCTGTAGGTATAGCCCTGCGCCTCCAGCTCCCGCGCGCGTTTCATCGCAAGGTCAATGGTTTCGCCCAGAACGAAGTTGCGCCCCATCTCCTTCATCGCCCGCGTGACCGCGGTGCGGATCACCGGCTCTCCCAGCCGCTTCACCGCCGCCTTGAGATGGCCGACCACGCCCGGCTCGCGCTCGTCCAGCACCTTGCCCGTGAGCATCAAGGCCCAGGTGGAGGCGTTCACCAGCGACGACGCCGATTTGCCGAGATGCCGCCCCCAGTCCGAGGGCGCGATCTTGTCCTCGATCAGCGCATCCATCGTCTCGGCATCCGGCACCCGCAAAAGCGCCTCGGCCAGACACATGAGCGCGATTCCCTCATCGGTGGACAGCCCGTATTCGGCCAGAAAGACCTCCATCAGCCCCGGCTTGACCGATCCGCGGATGCGGCGCACCAGATCCGCCCCCGCCGCGGTGATGCGCGTCCGCCCCTCTGCATCCAGCCCCGCTTCCGCGATCAGGCTGGCGACAAGCGCCGCCTCGTCGCGCAGGGACTGGCGGTCGATCACGGTCCAGCTTTCGGACATATCGGCGGAAAGGGCGGCGGGCATGGGCGGGCTCCTGAAAGGGTTGGCCCATGATAGCGCGAGTTTGACAGGCGATCTGCCCGAAGATAGCCTGATTGGCAGCCGTTTCGCCTTCAATTCAGCAGGTTTTCATGCCGGACGACCGCGCCCCCCTCGACCGCTTCGACCATGCCATCCTGCGGGTGCTCTCCGTCGATGCCCGCATCACCGCGACCGAGCTCGGCCGCCGCATCGGCCTGTCGAAATCCCCGACGCAGGCGCGGATGAAACGGCTGGAGGAGGCCGGCGTCATCACCGGATACCGCGCCAATCTCGACCCGATCCGCATGGGCCTCGCCCATGTCGCCTTCGTGGAGGTGCGGCTTTCGGACACGCGGGAGGCGGCGCTTCAGGCCTTCAACAGGGCCGTGCTCGCCGTGCCGGAGGTCGAGCAATGCCACATGATCGCCTCGCGCTTCGACTATCTGCTGAAGGTCCGCACCAGCGACATCCAGGATTACCGGCGCGTGCTGGCAGAGCGGATCTCCGCCCTGCCGCATGTCGCCTCCACCTCCACCTATGTGGCGATGGAGGCGGTGAAGGATCTTCTCTGATCAGTCCTTCGACTTGCCCGAGGAAATCTCGACCGAGGATTTGGAACTGGCCACCGAAACGGCGGGCTTGGCCTTTTCCTTCTTCGGTTTCTTCACTTCCTTGCGCTTGTTCATGCCTTTGGCCATGGCCCATCCTCCTGTGATGACGGGGCAAGCCTACGCCTGCGCCGGAACAAATGCACGGACGATCAGCGCAGGTTCTGGAACGCGTGCAAAAGCGCCGTCTCCAGCCCCGGCGGCAGGGGGGAGGAGCCGGCGGCATGAAGGCAGGAACAGTAAAGCCGGTAAGGCTCCGGTTCCCGGATCAGCCGCTGGAAGGCGGCGCGGTGACGCGCGATACAGGTCTCGTGCCGTTCCGCGATGCCGGGCAGGGAAAGGAGTGCCGCCATCTCCGCCGCCAGCGGCTCCTGCAGCGCCAGGGCGGCGCGATTGTCCTCGGCGTTGAAGTTGCGCTCCACCCAATAGGTCAGGTCAATGCGCTTCTCGCTGCGGTTGGGCAGGCCGCGCTCGGCCTTGACGACGAAGCTTTCGGCGGAGCGGAGCGAGTAATGGTGCATCTCGGCCAGGGAGCGGTGGCCGGTGACGCCCATCAGCGACATGCGCTTGTCGTTGTCTGCGATGACCGGGGGCAGCGGGCGCCCGCTGCCATCGACCCAGAGGGGCACGGTCCCCGCCTTCTGCCGGGGCCGGTGGACGCCCGCCCTGGCGAAAGCCGCCGGGCGGAACAACGATTTGAAGAAGGTCGCGGCGACGGGGTGGCGCATTTCCGGCGGGGCGCTGCGGGTGAATTGCGCGGTGACCGGCTGCGGCGCGAACCGCGCCAGCCCCGCATTGCCGAAAAGCCGCCAGCCAAGCGCCACCGCCTCCGCCCCTTCGGGCAGGGCCGCGATCAGATCGGCAAGCCGGTGGCTCCCGCAATGGACCATCGGAAATTCATCGACATCGGAGACGAGCATCCATTCCGCCGCCTTCCGCAAGGGATGCTTCCATGCGGCATTGAGCGCCTGCCACTGGATGCTCTGCTCCCCCTCCGGCCGGTTGCGAAGATGGGTCAGCACCCCCTGCCCGGCAAGCGCCTCCAGAAGATCATCCGATCCGTCGGTGCAGTCGTTTGAATAGACAAGGAAATCCGTGACGCCGATCATCCGGTGCCAGGCAAGCCATTCCAGCAGGAACGGGCCTTCGTCCTTGATCGAGGTGACAGAAAGAACCCGCATCCAACCCGCCAAAGCCCCGGTTTCGGACAGAGTAAGGGCCGCCGCCACCCATGGCAAGGCGTGGAGGGGCAAGCGCGTGGGCGCTCAGCCCTCATCGAAGCCAGACCAGAGAGCCGGCCCCTCCGAACAGGGCTCCTCCCCTCCTCCTTTCATCTTGCCTCAAATATCCTGCGGGGAGGTCCGGAGGGGTGCAAAACCCCTCCGGCGCCCGACAAGGGCGCGCCGCCCGCCGCATGTCGCGCCCCTAGGCCCCCTCCGCCCGGAAGGCCTCCGGGCAAAGCCGCGCCATCGCGGCGCGCAGCACCGCCATGATCGCCGCTCCGAAGGTCACGGCCAGCGGATTTCCCATCAGCCAGCCCGTCACCCCGCCCGCCGCGATGCCGAGCGCGAGCGCCGGCACCCAGCCGAACCAGCCGCGATCCATCAGCACCGCCACGGCAGGCGCCGCCAGCACCAGCCCGAACCAGCTCAGAGCCGGGGACAGCAGCATCAGCACCGACAGCGCCCAGAGCATCAGCCAGCCGTCGCCGTAGCCCTGCGTGCCGAGGAGCCATTGCACCGCCAGCATCAGCGCGCCAAGCAGCGCCGGGGCAAGCCATGCCACACCCGCCGCCATCAGGAACCGGCGCCAGCCAAGCGTCGAAAAGCCGTCCGGGGCGGAGCCGAGCAGGCTCATGCCGCCGATCCGCCCACCGTCAGCCCGCCGATGAGCAGCGTCGGCTGGCCGACCCCGACCGGCACCCATTGCCCGGCCTTGCCGCAATTGCCGATGCCGGGGTCGAGCGCCAGATCATTGCCGATGGCGCGGATCTGCTTCAGCGCCGTCGCCCCGTCGCCGATCAGGGTCGCGCCCTTCACCGCCTCGCCGACCACGCCATTCCTTACGCGGTAAGCCTCCGTGCAGGAGAAGACGAACTTGCCGTTGGTGATATCGACCTGCCCGCCGCCGAAACCCACGGCATAGATCCCGTCTTTCAGGCTCGCCACGATGCCCGCCGGATCGTCCCGGCCCGACAGCATGTAGGTGTTGGTCATGCGCGGCATCGGGATATGGGCATAGCTTTCACGCCGCCCGTTGCCGGTCGCCGCCACCCCCATCAGCCGGGCGTTCTGGCGGTCCTGCATGTAGCCGACGAGCCGCCCCTCCTCGATCAGCACGTTCTTTGCCGAAGGGGTCCCCTCGTCATCGACGCTGATCGAGCCGCGCCGGTCGGGGATCGTGCCGTCGTCCAGCACCGTCACCCCCGGCGCCGCGATCATCTGGCCCATCAGTCCGGCGAAGGCGGAGGTCTTCTTGCGGTTGAAATCGCCCTCAAGCCCATGGCCGATGGCCTCGTGCAGCAGGATTCCCGGCCAGCCCGGCCCAAGCACCACCTCCATCACCCCCGCCGGGGCCGGCACCGCATCGAGATTGACGAGCGCGATCCGCAACGCCTCGCGCAAGAGCGGCTGCCAGTGGCCCGGCTCCATCAGCCGCGCAAGGCCGAAGCGCCCGCCGCCGCCCGCCCCACCCTGCTCGCGCCGGCCCTGATGCTCCACCATGACGGAGACGTTGAGCCGCGCCATCGGGCGCACATCGCCGACCCGTCCGCCTTCGGGGCGCAGGATCTCCACCTCCTGCAACCCGGCGCTGAGCGTGGCCGACACCTGCACCACGCGCGGGTCGAGCCCGCGGCCATAGGCGTCGATCTCTTTCAGAAGGTCGATCTTGGCGGCGAACCCCGCATCGGCCATCGGGTCGGCATCGGTGTAAAGCCGCTGGTTGGTGCCTTGCGGCGGGGCGGCGAGGAGGCCTCCGCCCGAACCGACCGCGAGCCGCGCGGTTTCGGAAGCGCGGCGCAGGGCCTGTTCGGAAATCTCGGTCGAATGGGCATAGCCCGCCACCTCCCCGCGCACGGCGCGCAGGCCGAACCCTTCGGAGGCGTCATAGCTTGCGGTCTTGATGCGCCCGTCGTCGAGGACGATCGCCTCGGAGCGGCGGCGTTCGAGAAAAAGCTCCCCGTCATCGGCCCCGGCGGTAGCTGCGCGCAGGGTGGCGAGGGCGGTCGCCTCGTCCAGATGGCTCTCGAAGGGGCGGAAGGGGGCGTCGGTCATGGAGGGCCTTTCAGGGCGCAGGCGGTAGGCACCCGCCGGAGGGCGTTTCCCACCGAAGCTAGGCTCTAGCGCGCGCCGCCGCAAGAAGGCGCCGGGAGGGGGCCTCTTAGTCCGCTCCCCATCCCGCGCCGGGAGGGCGTGCTCTCCGCTTTGCCGCCCCCCCCTCCTCCTCCCTCCCCCACGAAGGGGGGGAAGCGCTCAATGGCGGAGGGAGGTGGCGAGGCTTCCCTTGTCAGCCGCCCGTCCCGGCAGCACCAGACACGGCCGGGCGAAAGGACTGTCCCTTCCAAAGGGCGCTTCCCTCCCCCTTCGTGGGGGAGGGAGAGAGGACCCGCACCTGCAGGGTCAACGCCCGCGCCCCGTGACAGAGGAAACACGACCGGACAAAGGCCACGCGGCTGGCAGGGCAGCGCTTCCCTCCCCCCTCGTGGGGGAGGGAGAGGGAGGGGGGAGGGAGAGGGAGGGAGGGGGCCGCGCGATCCGGCAAAGCCGTCGCTTCGGGAAATCGCCCCACTGGCAGAGGCCATCGCCTCTGCCACGCGATGCCATTACCCCCTTCCAGCCGGAGGCTCAAAGCCGCCGGCTAGCGCCCCCCCCGCCAACGGCGGGCGCTTCGCTTCCGCCGGGGCAGGCACTGGCCTTGCCGGTCGCGTGAGATCAGAGGTCCCGCTCACCCGTTCCGACGCGGGCGGGAAAACGCGGTGCGTTTTCTGAGCCGCCCGAGTTTCTGAGCCGCCCGAGTTTCTGAGCCGCCCGAGTTTCTGAGCCGCCCGAATTCCATTCCGCCGCCGCCCTTCGGTCTGCCACCGCACGGAAACACGGCAAAGCCCGGACCCGATCCCCGGCAACGGATACCAAAGTCTTGCGCCGATCCGGCGGGTGCCGCTTGCGGAGGAAACCCTCCGCGTTCTGCGGCCTTGCCCCCCTTCGCCTTGATCTGCATCAAAAGGCGCCACTATGTCACACGGTTTCTCTTGTCGTAATGGCGCTAATATGGTTTCAGGACGAACAGAAACAACGGATTCTGCCCAAGCAAGGGGCGGGACCGAACAGGCGGCGTGCAGGCCGTCGGACGGAACGGGAAATGAACATGCGTCTTCTCACCTCAGGAACCGGCCTTTCCGCCCTCGGGCTCGGGCTTTTCACGGCAGGCAACGCTTCGGCCCAGGCTCTGGAAACGGTGGGTCAACCCCTGCCGGACCACATCGGCTTCCAACCCGCCGCCACCGAAATCGCGCGGGAATTGCAGCATCTCGACCATATGCTGCTGATCATCATCGGGGTGATCACCGCTTTCGTGACCCTGCTGCTGCTTTATGTCATGGTGCGCTTCAACAGCCGCGCCAACCCCAAGCCGGCAGGTTTCACCCATAACACCCCGCTCGAAATCGCATGGACGCTGGTGCCGGTGCTGATCCTCGTCTTCATCGGCTCCTTCTCGCTGCCCGCGCTTTTCAAGCAGCAGACCATCCCCACCGCGGACGTGACCATCAAGGCCACCGGCAACCAGTGGTTCTGGTCCTATGAATATGTCGGTCAGGACGTGTCCTTCGACAGCTTCCTTCTGGCCAAGGACAAGCTGGCCGAGAACGGCTACAAACCCGAACAATACCTGCTGGCCACCGATACCGCCGTGGTCATTCCGGTCGGCAAGACCATCGTGGTGCAGGTGACGGGCGCGGATGTGATCCATTCCTGGAAGATCCCGGCCTTCGGCGTGATGCAGGACGGCGTTCCGGGCCGCCTCGCCCAGCTCTGGTTCACCGCCGAGAAGGAAGGCGTCTATTTCGGCCAGTGCTCGGAGCTGTGCGGCAAGGACCACGCCTACATGCCGATCACCGTGAAGGTCGTCTCGCAGGAGGCTTATGACAAATGGCTGGCGGGCGCCAAGACCGGCAACCTGCAGCTTGCCGCGAACTGATCCGGCGACATGCGACGACCGGAGGCCCCGACCGCGGGGCCTTCGTGGCTCATAATCGGCCCTCCGAAGACCCCACCGACCCCAGCGAAGGCAAGGCAGACATGACCGACATCCGGTCTTTCGAGAACACGCCCGAAGCGGGCTTCGGCGATTACGTCCAGCTTCTGAAGCCGCGCGTCATGTCGCTCGTGGTCTTCACCGCGCTCGTGGGGCTTCTGGTGGCCCCGGTTTCCCTGCATCCGGTCGTGGCATTCTCCGCCGTTCTGTTCATCGCGCTCGGCGCGGGCGCCTCGGGGGCGCTGAACATGTGGTGGGATGCCGATATCGACCGCGTGATGCGCCGCACGCAAAGCCGCCCCGTCCCCTCGGGCCGCATCGAGGCGGGGGAGGCTCTGGCCGTGGGCCTCGCACTTTCCGGGATTTCGGTGGTGATGCTGGCCCTTGCCACCAACATTCTGGCGGGCGCGCTGCTGGCCTTCACCATCTTCTTCTATGCCGTCGTCTATTCGATGTGGCTGAAACGCTCCACCCCGCAGAACATCGTGATCGGTGGCGCGGCCGGAGCCTTCCCGCCGATGATCGGCTGGGTCGCCGCGACCGGCTCCGTCTCGCTCGAAGCGGTGCTGATGTTCGCGCTGATCTTCATGTGGACCCCCCCGCATTTCTGGGCGCTCGCCCTGTTCATGAAAAGCGATTACGAGGCGGCCGGCGTGCCGATGCTGACCGTGACCCATGGTCGCAAGTCCACGCGGCGGCATATCCTGATCTACACGATCCTGCTTGCGCCGGTGGCGGTCTGGGCCGCGCTGTCGCAGATCGGCGGGCCGGTGACGCTCGCGGTGACGCTGGCGCTCAACGCCTGGTTCCTGATCGGCGCCTTCCGCATCTGGAAGCGCGACGAGGTTCAGGCCGAGGCGGATGGCTATGCGACCGAGAAAGCCTTCTTCCGCTTCTCTCTCATCTATCTTTTCCTGCATTTCGCCGTCTTCCTGCTTGAGGCCGCGCTGAAGACGCAGGGGATCGGAGGCTGGTGATGTCGAATTTTCCGCCGGAGCATGAGATCCACCGCCGCCGCTTCTCGCGCAATCTCGGCGTGGGGCTGGCGCTGATGGCCTTTGTCGCGCTCGTCTTCGCGCTGACCGTGGTGAAGGTCACGCAGGGCGACATGATGCACGCCAATGACCATGAAAGCATCACCGGCGCGCCGGTGATCGTGCCGGCAGCCCCCTCGGGAAGCGCGCCATGACCCCGCAGAAGAAAACCGCCCTCGCGCTTGTCGGCGTGGCCGCGACCATGGCGGCGCTGTCCTTCGCGGCGGTGCCGTTCTATGACTGGTTCTGCCGCGTGACCGGCTATGCCGGCACCGTCGGCCGGGCCGAGGTCGCCCCCGACACCATCCTCGACCGCAAGATCACCATCCGCTTCGACGCCTCGCTCGAAGCCGGGATGCCCTGGACCTTCAGGCCCCAGCAGACCGAGATGACCCTGCGGATCGGCGAGACCGGCATCGCCTTCTACGAGGCGACCAATCCCACCGACCGCACCGTCGGCGGCACCGCAAGCTTCAACGTCACCCCCGATCAGGCGGGCGGCTATTTCACCAAGATCGAGTGCTTCTGCTTCACCGAACAGGTGCTGAAGCCGCATGAGACCGCGATCATGCCGGTGACCTTTTTCGTCGATCCGGCCATCGTCGATGACCCGGAAGCGGGTCTGATCCCGGAAATCACGCTCTCCTACACCTTCCACGAAACGCCCGTGCCAGAGGAACAGGCCGCCAACGCGCCCTCCCCCCTTGAAGCGCCGGCGGTGAAACAGATAAACTGATAAAGACAAAACGAGGGAACCGAAGATGGCCCACGCCAAGAACCACGACTACCACATTCTGCCACCGTCGATCTGGCCGTTCTTCGGCGCCGTCTCGGCTTTCATCATGCTGTTCGGTGCGGTGCTGTGGATGCACGGCTCCGGGCCGTGGATGGGGCTGATCGGGCTGGTCGGCGTGCTCTACACCATGTTCGCCTGGTGGTCGGAAGTGGTGCATGAAGGCCAGATCGGCGACCATACCCCAGTCGTCCGCATCGGCCTGCGCTACGGCTTCATCATGTTCATCATGTCCGAAGTCATGTTCTTCGCCGCCTGGTTCTGGACCTTCTTCAAACACGCCATGTATCCGATGGGGCCGCTGAGCCCGCTGAAGGATGGCGTCTGGCCGCCGGAAGGCATCGTGACCTTCGATCCCTGGCACCTGCCGCTGATCAACACGCTGATCCTGCTCTGCTCCGGTTGCGCCGCGACCTGGGCGCACCATGCGCTTGTCCATGACAACAACAACCGCCGCGACATGAAGAACGGGCTGATCCTCGCCATCCTGCTCGGCGCGCTCTTCACCGTGTTCCAGGCCTATGAATACAGCCATGCCGCCTTCGGTTTCGCCGGCAACATCTATGGCGCGACCTTCTTCATGGCGACGGGCTTCCACGGCTTCCACGTCCTGATCGGCACGATCTTCCTGACCGTCTGCCTCATCCGCGTCTACAAGGGCCATTTCACCCCCGAGCAGCATGTCGGCTTCGAGGCCGCCGCCTGGTACTGGCACTTCGTGGACGTGGTCTGGCTGTTCCTCTTCGCCGCCGTCTATGTCTGGGGCGGCCACTAAGATCTGACCTTGCCGAAATGACGCGCGGGCCTTCGGGTCCGCGCGGTTTGCTTTCCGGGCCTCTTTCGGGCGGCCCCCTTCGAGGACCCTCCGCCGATGCTCCGCCGCATGATCTTTCCGCTGCTTCTCGGTCTTGTCGGTTGCGCGGTTCTGGTCTCGCTCGGGGTCTGGCAGGTGCAGCGGATGCACTGGAAGGAAGGCGTTCTGGCCGAGATCGACGCGATGATCGGCGCGGCCCCCGTGCCGCTGATGGCCCATCCCGATCCGGGTTCCGACAAGTTCCGCCCGGTCTGGGTGGAGGGGTATTTCACCGGCGATGCGGTGGAGATCCTTGCCGGACAGGTCGGCGCCAGCCCCGGCGTGCGGGTGGTCGAAAGCTTCGTGACCGATGACGACCGCCGCATCCTGATCGACCGGGGCTTTCAGGAGCGGCGCGAGCGTATCCCTCCCGCCGCCCTGATCCGCCTCCGCGTGGTCGGCAATCTGCACTGGCCTGACGAGGCCGACAGCTACACGCCTCCCCCCGATGAAAAGACCGGCTTGTGGTTTGCCCGTGACGTTCCGGCCATGGCGGCAAAGCTCGGCACGGAAGCGACGCTGATTGTCGCCCGTGAGCCGACGGGCGAAGGTATTCAGCCTATGCCGGTGGACAGCTCTTCCATCCCGAACGACCATTGGGGCTATGCCATCACCTGGTTTTCGCTGGCCGTGGTCTGGGCGGTGATGACAGGCGCTCTGCTGTGGCGTATCAGACGGCGGACGATATAAGGACGGATCATGCGCTATATCTCGACGAGGGGCCAGGCCCCGGCCCTGACCTTTGGCGAAGCGATGATGACGGGGCTGGCCCGCGACGGCGGGCTTTATGTGCCGGAAACCGTTCCGGTGATGCCGCGCGAAGAGATCGCCGCCCTGGCCGGCCTGCCCTATGAGGAGATCGCCTTCCGGGTGATGAAGCCCTTCCTCGGCGGCTTTTTCGCGGACGACGAGTTCAAGGGCCTGATCGCCAAGGCCTATGCCGGCTTCGGCCATGCCGCCCGCGCGCCGCTGGTGCAGCTTGGCCCGAACCATTTCCTGCTGGAGCTTTTCCACGGCCCGACGCTCGCCTTCAAGGATTTCGCCATGCAGCTCATCGGGCAGATGATGCAGGCGGCCCTTGCCAAGACCGGCGAGCGGATCACCATCGTCGGCGCCACCTCCGGCGATACCGGCTCGGCGGCGATGGAGGCGTTCCGCGGTCTCGCCAATGTCGATGTCTTCATCCTCTACCCGCATGGCCGGGTGTCGGAGGTGCAGCGCCGCCAGATGACGACGCCTGCCGAGGCCAATGTCCATGCCATCGCCATCGACGGCACGTTCGACGACGCGCAGGCCCGCGTGAAGGACATGTTCAACGATTTCGCCTTCCGCGACGGGGTGCGGCTGGCGGGGGTGAATTCGATCAACTGGGCGCGCGTGCTGGCGCAGGTGGTTTACTACTTCGCTTCGGCCACCGCTCTTGGCGCGCCGCATCGCGCGGTGTCCTTCACCGTGCCGACCGGGAATTTCGGCGACATCTTCGCAGGCTATATCGCGCGCAAGATGGGGCTGCCGATCGCCGAACTGGTGATCGCCACCAACCAGAACGACATTCTGGACCGGGCGCTGAAGGGCGGGGAGTATCGCACCAACGGCGTGCGCCCCTCGATCAGCCCCTCGATGGACATTCAGGTGTCCTCCAACTTCGAACGCGCGCTCTTCGATGCCTATGGCCGGGACGGCGCTGCCGTCGCCGCCCTGATGGCCGAGATGAAGGAGGGTGGCTTCACCATCAGCCAGGGCGCGCTCCAGATGCTGCGCGAGACCTTCACCTCCGGCCGCTGCTCGGAGGAGGAGACCTCCGCCACCATCGCCCGGACGCTGGCGGCCAGCGGCGAGCTGCTCTGCCCCCATTCGGCCGTGGGCGTGAAAGTGGCCGAGGAACATCCCGGCGCCACCCCGATGATCACCCTCGCCACCGCCCATCCGGCGAAATTCCCCGATGCGGTCGAAGCGGCCAGCGGCATCCGCCCCGCCCTTCCGCCGCGCATGGCCGATCTGTTCGACCGGCCCGAGCGGGTGACGCGCCTGCCGAACGACCTTGCCACGCTGCAAGCCCATATCCGCGAAAGGACCGCGCGCAAATGACCTCGGGGACCACCCGCCTCACGACCCTCCCCAACGGTTTCCGCATCGTTACAGAACATATGCCGGGGCTGAAATCGGCCAGTGCCGGGGTCTGGGTCATGGCCGGCGGGCGCCATGAGCGGGCCGAGCAGAACGGCATCGCGCATTTTCTCGAACACATGGCCTTCAAGGGGACGAAGCGGCGCTCCGCCCTTCGCATCGCCGAGGAGATCGAGGATGTGGGCGGTTATATCAACGCCTATACCAGCCGCGAGATGACCGCCTATTACGCGCGCGTGCTGGAAGCGGACGTGGCGCTCGCGCTGGATGTGATCGGCGACATCGTGCTGAACCCCGCCTTCGACAAGAAGGAGATCGAGGTCGAACGCCATGTGATCCTTCAGGAAATCGGTCAGGCGCTCGATACGCCCGACGATATCGTCTTCGACTGGCTTCAGGAGGCGTCTTACCCCGACCAGCCCTTCGGGCGCACCATCCTCGGCCCCGAGGAGCGGGTCGGGGTCTTCGGGCGCAGCGACCTCAAGGCCTTCGTCAAGGAGCATTACGGTCCCGCACAGATGATCCTGTCGGCGGCGGGGGCGGTTGACCATGACGCCATCGTGGCACAGGCGGAGGCGATCTTCGGCGGGCTGAAGACGCAGGGGCAGAAGCCGTTCCAGCCGGCGCGTTTCCGCGGCGCGGAGCGGCGGGAGGTCAAGGCGCTCGAACAGGTGCATTTCGCCATGGCCTTCGAGGCGCCCGGCTATCGTGATCCCGATGTCTTTGCCGCGCAGGTCTATGCGACGGCGATGGGCGGCGGCATGTCCTCGCGGCTTTTCCAGAAGATCCGGGAGGAGCGCGGCCTCTGCTACTCGATCTTCGCGCAGTCGGGCGCCTATGAGGATACCGGACAGATCACGCTTTATGCCGGCACCTCGGCGGAGGAGATCGGCGATCTCGCCAGCCTGACCATGGACGAGTTGAAACGCGCCGCCGAGGATCTGTCGGAGGCCGAGGTCGCCCGCGCCCGCGCCCAGATCAAGGCGGGGATGCTGATGGGGCTCGAAAGCCCCTCCTCGCGCGCCGAACGGATCGCGCGGCTTCTGGCCATCTATGGCCGGGTGCCGGAGGTGGAGGAGGCCGTGGCCAAGATCGACGCCGTGACCACCGCCGATGTCCGCCGCTATGCCGCCGGGGTCTGCACCGCCGATGCGGCCATGGCGCTTTATGGCCCGGTGGAGGCCGCCCCCTCGCTGGAGGCGATCCGCGAAAGGCTGCGCGGCTGATGCTCGGCGTCCGGCGCAGACCCAAGGTCGAGACGGAGCGCATGACCCTGCGCCTGCCCCAGCACGCCGACTGGCGGGCTTGGGCCGGGCTGCGGGAGGCGTCCGCCGCGCATCTGACCCCTTGGGAGCCGGTCTGGGCGCATGACCATCTGAGCCGGAAGGCCTTCACCAACCGGGTCTATTGGGCGATGCGGGCGGAAAGCCAGGGAACCGCGCTGCCGCTTTTGATGTTCCGGCGCGAGGATCAGGCGCTTCTGGGCGCCATCACGCTCGACAACATCCGCCGGGGTCCGGTGCAGGCCGGAACGCTCGGCTACTGGATCGGGGCGCCTTACGCCCGGCACGGCTACATGCGCGAGGCGATCAAGGCCCTCGTCCACCATGCTTTCGTCATCCTGGACCTGAGCCGGATCGAAGCCGCCTGCCTGCCGGAGAACGCCGCCTCGCGCGGGGTGCTGGAGAAATCCGGCTTCAAGTACGAAGGCGTGGCGCAGAGCTATCTCCAGATCAACGGCCGCTGGCGCAACCATGTGCTTTACGCCAACTTGCGGAGCGACCGGCGCGGCCGCACGGATGTCGGCTGAGGATGGGGGCCTGCATTCTCCTCCTGCGCGGGGTGAATGTGTCGGGTGCGAACCGCCTGCCGATGGCGGAGTTCCGCGAGATGCTGACGGGGCTCGGGCTGGAGGGCGTCCGCACCCATATCCAGAGCGGCAATGCCGTCTTCCGCGACCCCGGTGAGGCGGGTCTGGCTGACAGGATCGGTGCCGCGATCACGGCGCGCTTCGGTTTCACCCCGGCGGTTTTTCTGCTGACGCTTGCGGATTATGACGCCATCCTTGCCGCCAACCCCTACCGCGCGGAGGGTCGGGCCGATAGCGCAAAGGTCCATATCTTCTTCCTCGCCACCCCCGCCCCCGTCCCGGAGGCGGATCTGGCCACTCTCCGCACCTTCGCGGCCGGGGGGGAGGCGCTGCACCTGACCGATGCCGCGCTCTACCTCCATGCACCCCATGGCATCGGCCGCTCGGTTCTGGCCGAAAAGATCCCGCGCTTTGTGAAAACCCCGCAGACCGCCCGCAATCAGCGCTCCGCCGAGGCGATCTCCGCCCTTGCCCATGAGGTCGCGGGCTGAGCCTTCCCCGCCCGGCCGGTGCGCGCTAGAAAGCGGCAAAGGAGATGCCGATGCCCGCCAATCTCAATCCCGCTGACGCGACCTTTCTGACCGGCCTTGCCGCGCAGTTGCCCGAAGGCACCCTCCGCCCGGCAGAGCCGCGCCATCTGGAGGAACCGCGCGGCCGTTGGCAGGGTCTTGGCAGCATGGTCGCCCTGCCCCGCTCCGCCGCGGAGGTTTCGGTGATCCTGCGCGCGGCCTCGGCGGCGCGGGTGGGGGTACAGCCCTGGGGCGGCGGCACCGGCCTTGTCGGCGGCCAGTTGCAGCCCGAAGGCCCGGCGCCGCTGATCCTGTCGCTGGAGCGGATGGCGGCCCTGCGCGGCGCCTATCCGCTGGAAAATGTGCTGGTGGTGGAGGCGGGCATGATCGTCGCCAATGCCCAGGCCGAGGCGGAGAAGATCGACCGGCTCTATCCCCTGTCGCTCGCCTCCGAGGGGACGGCGCGGATCGGCGGGGTGCTCTCGACCAATGCCGGCGGGCTGAATGTGCTGCGCTACGGCAATGCCCGCGATCTCTGCCTCGGGGTGGAGGCGGTGCTGGCCGATGGTACGGTGATCCACGGGCTGAAGCGGCTCCGCAAGGACAATACCGGCTACGACCTGCGCCACCTGCTGATCGGGGCGGAAGGCACGCTCGGGGTGATCACGGCGGCGGCGCTTCGGCTGTTTCCCCGGCCCGCCTCGACCGCGACCGCCCTTCTGGCGGTCACGGACCCGGCGGCGGCGATTTCGCTTCTGGAACTGGCGGAGGCGCGGGCTTCGGGCATGATCAGCGCCTTCGAGATCATCCACCGCATGGGCTATGACTTTCTGGCAGAGACGTTGCCGGAGGTGACCGTTCCCCTGTCCCCCCTGCCCGACTGGTCGGTGCTGGTGGAACTGGCGCTGCCGCAGGGTTTCGGCGGAGCGGAGGCGGTGCTGGCCGGTCTTCTGGAAACCGCGATGGAGCGCGGGCTGGTGCAGGACGGGGTGATCGCCGCCTCGGACGCGCAGCGCGCCGGGCTGTGGCGCATCCGCGAAGCGATCCCGGAGGCGAACCGCCGGATCGGGGCGGTCTCCTCCCATGACATTTCGCTGCCGCTGTCGGAACTGCCCGCCTTCATCCCGCGCGCGGTTGCGGCTCTGGCGAAGATCGGCGACTGGCGCGTGAACTGCTTCGGCCATCTCGGCGACGGCAACCTGCATTTCAACGTCTTCCCGGTGAAGGGCGGCAATCGCCGGGACCATGCCGCGCAGGTGGAGGCGGTGAAGCACTGCGTGCATGATCTGGTCGGTGCCGTGGGCGGTTCGGTCAGTGCCGAGCATGGCATCGGGCGGCTGAAGGTCGATGATCTGGAACGTTATGGCGATCCGGGCAAGCTGGCGGCGATGCGGGCGATCAAGGCGGCGCTCGATCCCCTGGGCATCCTGAACCCCGGTGCGGTCCTGCGGTAGGGGAAGGCTCCCTCGGGCGGATCAGAAAACGCATCGCGTTTTCCCGCCCGTGTGGGGGCGCCCCCCCGGATCGCTGATCTCGCAAAACGTCAGAGGCCGGCCCCCCTCCCTCTCCCTCCCCCACGAGGGGGGGGAGGGAAGCGCCTTTAGCAGAACGCGCGCGCGATGCCGGGGCGGTGCGTCGGATCGGTAAAATGGGGAGGGATGTGCCTTCTCCAGACGCGCGGGCCTTGGCAGTCTCACGCCTCCCTCCCCCCTCGTGGGGGAGGGATGGGGAGGGGGGGCCGCACCGCTTAAGGGCGACCAGATCCGCCCCTCACCCCACGCGCGGGGCGCGGGTCCAGAAGCGCCACATCATGCTGCTGGCCGCCGCAACCAGCCCGATGGTCAGGCCGAGCCAGAGCCCGACCCCGCCGAGCCCCGCCTTGAAGGCCAGCATATAGCTGCACGGCACGCCGATCATCCAGTAGCTCACCGCCGCCGCGATCATCGGCACGCGGGTATCGCGGATGCCGCGCAGAAGGCCGAGCGCCATGACCTGCATCGCATCGGCAAGCTGGAACAGCGCCGCCAGTGCCAGCAGCTTCGTGCCGAAGGCGATGATGTCCGCGGTCTGGTCCTTCGTCTCGTCGAGGAAGAGCGAAATGATCTGATCCGGCGCCGTCAGGAACAGGGTGACCATGAGCACCCCGAAGCCGAAGGACAGGGCGATGGCCACCCGCGCCCCGTCGCGCAGGCCCTGCGCGTCGCCCGCCCCTTCCGCCCGCCCGGCCCGCACCGTGGCAGCGTTGGACAGGCCGAGGTGGACCATGAAGGCAAGGGCCGCAACCTCCATGGCAATGCCATGGGCGGCGAGTTCGACCGTGCCGATCCAGCCCATCATCAGAGCCGAAGCCTGGAAGAGACCGCTCTCGGCCAGCCCCGTCACCCCGATCGGCCAGCCGAGCCGGAAGACCTGCCCCATCGCGTGCCAGTCCGGCCGCCAGAACCGCTGGAAGAGGTGATAGCGCCGCAGCGCCGGTTGCAGCGCCGCATAGACGGCGAGCACGGCGAAGGTCACGATCTGCACGATGAGCGAGGCGATGGCCGCTCCGCGCACCCCGAGCTCCGGTGCGCCGAGCTTGCCGAAGATCAGCGCCCAGGCGAGAGCGAGGTTGACGCCCACCGCCAGGAGCGTGGTCCAGAGCACCACCTGGGTCTTTTCCAGCGCCGCGAGATAGCTCTTGAGCGCCATGACCAGCAGCGCCGGCACCATGCCGAAGCCGGCGATCCGCAGGAACTCCTGGCCGAGGCGGGCGACCTCCGGCTTCTGGCCGAGCGCCAGCAGGATCGGCTCCGATCCCCAGAAGACCGGATAGATCAGCACCCCGAAGAGGATCGACAGCCAGAGCCCCATGCGGGCGTCGCGGCGCACCTGCACTTCATCCCCGCGCCCGAGAGCGGCGGCGACCATGGGCATCACCGCCTGGGCGAAGCCAGAGCCGAGGATGAACATGACAAAGAAGCTGGAAGAGCCGAGGACGACGGCGGCAAGCTCGTTCACCCCATACCAGCCGAGAAGGACGGTATCGGTGACATGGAGCGCCATCTGCGCGAGGTGGCTGCCGATGAGCGGCAGGCCAAGCGCCAGCGTCGCCCGCGCATGGGAAGGGTAGCTTTGACGTATGATCATATTCCAGACCTATCCTTGGCCCGTGACGGGGGCAAGACGGGACTTCCGCCGCGCTGCGGCGCAGGGCTGGCGGCGTGAAGGGATGGGGGTGGCCGGGGAAGCCTCCGGCGGGGATATTTGAGAAGAGAAGAAAGGGCGAAAGCAAGGGGCGGGGCGGCCTGCGGGGGTGTCAGAGCGCGCGGCCGAGCAACGAGAGGGCGATGGCGGTGACGAGCACCCCTGCCGCCAGTTCGAAGACCGGCAGGGCGCGGGCGATACGGCTTTCGGGCAGGGCCGCGAGGGCGCCTTCGCGCGCCCAGACGGCGAGCACCGCCACGCCGACGGTGACGCAGGCGGTGCCGATGCCCATGGCGAAGGCCCCCGCAATGCCCGCCGCCGCGATGCCGAGCTGCCAGGTCAGGATCAGGAGGAACAGCGCGCCGGAGCAGGGCCGGAGCGCGATGCCCGCGATCAGCGCCAGCGTATCGCGCCAGCCGGTGAGGCGGTCGAGATCGTCGAGGCCTGGCCCATGGGCATGGCCGCAAGAAGCGTCATGGATGTGGGCGGCGGACTCCTTCGGGGCGGGGGCGGCATGGGGATGGTCGTGGTCGTGGTGGTCGTGGTGGTCGTGGTGGTCGTGGTGGTCGTGGTGGTCGTGGTGGTCGTG
>JAPUEK010000017.1:69900-91431 GCA_027492585.1 Paracoccaceae bacterium
GGTGGTCGTGGTGGTCGTGGTGGTCGTGGTGGTCGTGGTGGTCGTGGTGGTCGTGGTGGTCGTGAACCGGCGCCGTTGCGCGGGCCGGTGTCAAGCGGTTCGCGGCCCGCATCTCGTGCCGCAGCCCTTTTGCGCCGCGCCACATCAGCCAAAGGCCGACCGCCGCGATCGCGGCAAGTCCCAGCGGGGCGAAGACCTGTTCCGCCGTTCCCGCCACCCGGTCGCGTCCCCAGCCGAGCACCGCCACCCCGGCATAGACCAGCGCCACGGCCACCGCCGCCTGCGCGAGGCTCGCCGCGAGGGCAAGGGCCGACAGCCGCAGCACCGGCACTCGCCGTCCCATCCCGTAGCCGCCGATCAGCACCTTGCCATGGCCCGGCCCGACGGCGTGGAGCACCCCATAGCCGAAGCACACCGCCAGCAGGGCGACCAACGCGCCGGGCTGACCTGCACGGATCGCCCGCACCGCCTGCGCGAGCGTTCCCTGCACCTCGCGCTGTGCTTCGATCACCTCGGCCTGCACGGCGGCGAAGCCCCCCGTCAGCCACAGCAGCGCAAACCCCGCCGCGATCCCGAGGCCGCAGAGGATGAAGATGCGCCTCATGGCCTTGCCCCGCAGGTCACGCGGGCCTCTTCGGCATAGGCGGCGCCGACGGCGGGAAACTCGCCCTCCACCCCGTCGCCGCCAGCCATTTCCGCAATCGCATCCTGCAGAATCTTGTCCGCCGCCGCCCGGTCCGGCTCGAAGATCTGCACCTTGCAGCCCTCGCCGCCCTTCAGCCCCGCCGTGACCACCGAATAGGAGGTGTAAAAGCTCGGATCATAGCTCTGGATGAGCAGCGGCAGGGCGCCGGGGTCCACCGGGGCGGGAAAGCTGCGGTAATGGCTGGAAAGAAGATGCGTGCCGTCATAACCCGCCGTCCAGTCGGAGGGGCCGGACAGCCCCAGCGGCTGATCGCCCAGAAGCGCATAAGTATCGCCGGGATAGCCCGCATCCCAATGCATGTCGAAGCCGGAGAGCGTGGCCAGCTCCGCCTCCGTCAGCCTGCCGTCGCCATCGGGGTCGAGCCCCTTGTCGGCCAGCAGGCTCAGCGAGGTCAGGTCGTCATAGCTCCAGCTGATCCGCACCCCGGTCGCCCGGCGGTCGGCATCGAAGATCACCTCGATGCCGGTATCGACGAACATATGCGGATGGGCGAAGGCCGGGGCGCCGGGCAGCGTCAGGGCCAGCCCCATCACAGTCAGAACCTTCCGCATCGCTTGCTCCCGCCGGTTGCGGCGCAGGGTAGGCGATGCGGCAGGCGGGGGGAAGTCTCCGGCGGCGGCTCAGCGGCGGATGGCCGGATGCTGGGCGGTGTCGAGGATATGGCCCTGCCCGCCCAGAACCATGCTCGCCCGGCCGACGATCAGCGGATCGGGCTGGCCCACCACCTCCGGGTCCTTGCCGGGATAGTCGATGGTCGACAGGAAATGCCGCATCGCATTGAGCCGCGCGCGTTTCTTGTCGTTCGATTTCACGATCACCCAGGGCGCGTCTGCGGTGTCGGTGTAGAAGAACATCGCCTCCTTGGCCTCGGTGTAATCTTCCCATTTGTCGAGGCTGGCCTTGTCGATGGGGGAAAGCTTCCACATCTTCAGCGGGTCGGTTTCGCGGGCGAGGAAGCGGGCGCGCTGTTCCTCACGGGTGACGGAAAACCAGTATTTGTAAAGCCTTATGCCGGAACGGACGAGCATCCGCTCCACCTCCGGGGCCTGACGCATGAATTCGAGATATTCCGCGGGCGAGCAGAAACCCATGACCCGTTCCACCCCGGCGCGGTTGTACCAGCTCCGGTCGAAGAAGACGATCTCGCCGGCGGTCGGCAGATGCTGGATGTAGCGCTGGAAGAACCATTCGCCCTTTTCCTTGTCGGAGGGCTTGGTCAGCGCCACGACGCGGGCATAGCGGGGGTTCAGATGCTCCATGAAGCGTTTGATCGTGCCGCCCTTGCCCGCCGCATCGCGCCCCTCCATGAGGATCACGAATTTCTGCCCGGTCTCCTGCGCCCAGATCTGCACCTTCAGAAGCTCCGCCTGAAGCCGGGCCTTTTCCGCCTCATAGGTGGCGCGGCCCATCAGCCGGCCATAGGGGTAGCGACCGCTCTCGAAGGCCTGACGGATGGTGTCGGGATCGACGGCAGGAAAATGGCGCGGGCCGGTCAGCCCCTCGCCCTCGCCGGAAGCGGCGGCATCAGCGGGCGTGCTGGCCGGTGCGGCGGCCGTCACCGGAGCCGCTTCGGGGATCTGAACTACGTCGGGGCCGGGGGTGGTTTCAGGGACAGGATCGGGACGGTCGAACTGGGTCATCAAACACTCCGTTGTAAACCGCGTGAATCTTGCCGTATCCGGGCAGCGCGCGCCTTGATCCGGGTCAAAACCGATGGGGCAGAGATGGAATTTTCTGCTCTTCCGCGACGCATTGCAGAAGATGCAGCGGGTCGGAGGGCGCCTTGGGGGATCAGATTGCCCGATGGCCCTGCCCGGCGCGCCTGCCGCACGATTGCCCCTTCCGCCCGCCCGATGCTCCCCCTAGGCTGCGCGGCAATCCGGGGGCCTGTCCCCTTCCCCGCCCGCCCCGTCTTCTGCCCGCCCCGTCTTCTGTTCCCCCGTCTTCTGTCCGTCCCGTCTTCTGTCCGAAAGGAAGCGCCCGATGATCACCCTTTACGGCGTCTACCGCTCCCGCGCGTCGCGCCCGCTCTGGCTTCTGGCCGAAACCGGGACACCCTTTACCCATGTCCCGGTCGTTCAGGCCTATCGCCTGCCGGTCGCGGCGGCCGCGGATGCGCCGCTCAACACCGCTTCGCCGGCCTTTCTGGCGGTGAACCCGCAGGGGCAGGTGCCGGCGCTCGAAGAGGACGGGCTGGTGCTGACCGAGAGCCTTGCGATCACACAGTATCTCGCGCGCCAGCACGGCGGGCTCCTGGGGCCGCAATCCAATGCCGAAACCGCGCTGATGGAACAATGGTCGCTCTTTTCGGCAACGGCGGTGGAGACACCGGCGCTCGAAATCCTTTACGCGCAGGCCGATGGCGGCGACAAGACACCGGTCGGACAGGCGGCGATCGCCGTCAGCGCCGAAAAGCTGCGCCGCCCGCTGAAGCGGATGGAGGGGCATCTCACCGCGCATGACTGGCTGGTGGGCGACCGCTTTACCGTCGCCGATCTCAACACCGCCGAATGTCTGCGCTATGCCCAGGGGCATCCGAGCCTGCTCGGTGAATTTCCCAAGGTGAAGGCCTGGCTGGAGCGGTGCCAGGCCCGCCCGGCGTTTCAGGCGATGTGGGCGGCGCGCAACGCCGAACCGGCGTAAGGGCGCGCCATTCGGCAAGCGCTGCGCCCGGCTGCGGCCCCGGAGGGGTTTTGCACCCCTCCGGACCTCCCCGCAGGATATTTATGCACAGGGGATGAAGGGGGAAGATCGGCCGTCTGCGGTCTGAATGTCGGTTGGTTCTCGGGAGCGAAGGCTCCGCCTGGCGGGTTTCCTTGATTTTATGTGCAATGGAGTGTATATTCCATCGCACATCACCCGGAGACCGCCATGACCCGCCTCGCCACGCCCCAGATCGCCACCATGACCGAGCTGCGCGAACCGCAGAAGGTGCTGGACCGTGCCAATGGCAAACCCGTGGCGATCCTGAAGAATTCGGCTCTGGTCGGGTATCTGGTGCCGGCGGAGGCCGTGGATAGCGTGGAGCATCGGGTGGCGAGCCTTGCCGAGGTGATGGCCAGTGTGGAGCGCCGCCGGAAAGTGAACCAGCCCGTTCTTGATTATCTCAAAGACAAATGACGTTCCAACTGCTGAGCACCGAACTCGTCGAAGCGCTTCATGACTGCGTTCTGAACCCCGGCGAGATTGCCGGGCGTGCGCGGGACAAGTCGCTGGAAGGGGCTCTGGCACGGGTGGACAATCGGCTGACCTATGGGTTGATCGGCGATGTCTTCGATCTCGCCGCCGCCTATGCGATTGCCATCGCACAGGGGCATTGCTTCAACGATGGTAACAAGCGCACCGCGTTTCAGGCGATGGAGACCTGCCTTGATCTGAACGGCGTGCAGATGGGCTGGCAGGCGACCGAAATCGGCCCGGCGATCATCCGGGCCGCCCAACGCCTGATGGACGAAGGCGAGCTTGCCGAATGGCTGCGCCAGCGCGGCTGACCGCTTCGGACCCCAACATCTTGCGTCCCTGCCCCGCAAGATGCTCTAATCGCGCCCCAGAGCCGCAGAACAAGAATCGAGCACCAGATGGCCTCAGACGACCTGCTTTCCAGCGCCGGACCCACCTATGACGCCTCCTCCATCGAGGTGCTCGAAGGGCTGGAGCCGGTCCGCAAACGCCCCGGCATGTATATCGGCGGCACGGACGAGCGGGCGCTGCACCATCTCGTCGCCGAAATCCTCGACAACTCCATGGACGAGGCGGTGGCCGGCCATGCCACCCGGATCGAGGTGGAGCTGCACGAGGGCAACTCCATCACCATCCGCGACAACGGCCGCGGCATCCCGGTCGACCCGCATCCGAAATTCCCCGGAAAATCGGCGCTTGAGGTGATCCTCTGCACGCTCCATGCCGGGGGCAAGTTCAACGGCGATGCCTATTCGACCTCGGGCGGGCTGCATGGGGTCGGCGCCTCTGTGGTCAATGCGCTGTCGGATGTGATGAAGGTGGAGGTCGCCCGCAACCGCGAGCTTTTCGCGCAGAGCTTCTCGCGCGGCATCCCGCAAGGCCCGGTGGTCAAGGTCGGACCCGCCCCGAACCGGCGCGGCACCACGACCACCTTCCACCCCGATGCCGAGATCTTCGGCTCGCTCACCTTCAAGCCCTCGCGCATCATGCGGATGGTCCGCTCCAAGGCCTATCTCTTTTCCGGGGTGGAAATCCGCTGGAAAACCGCCGTGCCGGATGGCGACACGCCGATGGAGGCGGTCTTCCACTTTCCCGGCGGTCTGGCCGACTACCTGACCGACCAGCTGGAAAAGACCACGACCTATGCCGACCGGCCCTTTGCCGGAAAGGTCTCTTTCACCGAGAAATACAACCAGCCCGGCTCCGTCGAATGGGCGATCAACTGGACGCCGGCGCGCGACGGCTTCATCCAGAGCTATTGCAACACCGTGCCGACCCCGGAGGGCGGCACCCATGAGGCCGGTTTCTGGAACGCGATCCTGAAAGGCATCCGCGCTTACGGCGACCTGGCCAGGAACCGCAAGACGGAGCTGATCACCCGCGACGACCTGATCACCGGGGGCTGCGCGCTCGTCTCCTGCTTCATCCGCGAGCCGCAATTCGTCGGCCAGACCAAGGACCGTCTGGCGACCGAGGAAGCGGCCCGGCTGGTCGAAGGGGCGGTGCGCGACCATTTCGACAACTGGCTGGCGTCCGATACCAAATCGGCGGGGGCGATCCTCGATTTCCTCGTGCTGCGCGCCGAGGAGCGCCTGCGGCGGCGGCAGGAAAAGGAAACCGCCCGCAAGACGGCGACGAAGAAGCTGCGCCTGCCCGGCAAGCTGACCGATTGTTCCGCCAAGAACCGCGAGGGGACGGAGCTGTTCATCGTCGAAGGGGACAGCGCGGGCGGCAGCGCCAAGGCCGCGCGCAGCCGCGAGACGCAGGCGCTTCTGCCGCTCAAGGGCAAGATCCTGAACGTGTTGGGCGCGGCTTCCGCCAAACTGCATGAAAACTCCGAGATCCGCGACATCTGCGAGGCTTTGGGCGTGCAGATGGGGACGAAGTTCAAGGTCGATGACCTGCGCTATGACAAGATCATCATCATGACCGACGCCGACGTGGACGGCGCGCATATCGCCAGCCTGCTGATGACCTTCTTCTTCAGCCAGATGCGGCCGCTGATCGACAAGGGCCATCTCTACCTTGCCTGTCCGCCGCTATACCGGCTGACGCAGGGGGCGCATCGGCTCTATGTGGCCAATGATGCCGAAAAGGAGATGTGGCTGGCCAAGGGTCTCGGCGGGCGCGGCAAGATCGACGTGCAGCGCTTCAAGGGTCTGGGCGAGATGAATGCCAAGGACCTGAAGGATACGACGATGAACCCCGAGACGCGCAAGCTGATCCGGGTCAGCATCGACGAGGACGAGCCGGGCCTGACCGGCGATCTGGTGGAGCGGCTGATGGGCAAGAAGCCGGAGCTGCGCTTCCAGTATATCCAGGAAAACGCGCGCTTCGTGGAAGAGCTGGATGTCTGAGGGGCGCGCCCCTCAGACCGTCTTGCGGTAGTCGATCCCCCGCGCCAGCCAGCAGCCGAGCCGCGCACCCGTGACCGCCCCCGCCGCATCGCGCACAAGGCTCAGCGTCCAGTCGCCGGGGGCCGGGGCATCCATCGACCGGCGGGTCATGACGACCCAGTGATCGGGGGTGACAGGCTGGAGAAGCTCCACCCTGCCCTGCCCGAGCATCCCCCCGAACCAGACATGGGCTGCGCCGTCGCGGGTCTCGATCACCATATCGGCGTCAAGCTCCTCTGAATGGTAGCGCCCGGCAAGAGCCGCCGCTTGCCCCCGGCCCGGCGCCACCGGCAGAAGAAGATCGTCGAAATTCTCCTGCGGGCGCCGCATCCGCAGCGCCTCCCCCTCACGGGTGATCTGCACGGCCGGGGTGGCAAGCTCTCCCTCCGCCGTTTCGGGCAGGCTTTCCGGCGAGGTGGCATAGCGCAGCAGCACCGTGTCGCGCTGCGGCTCCAGCCGGGCGAGCAGGCCGGTTTCCGGCGAGATCCAGACCCCTCCCCAATCCCCGCGCAGGGGGGCAGCGGCCGCATCGCGCAGCCCGAGCGCCGCCTTGGCGAGCGCGAAAGCCGCAGAATGGGCGTCGGCCTCGTGGTTCAGAAGCACCACCACCGACAGCCGTGCCGCGCGGCAGTTGATCCGGTGGGCGCGGAAACCGCGCAGCGCGCCGCCGTGGCCGGTGAAGACATGGCCCGCCACCTCTGTCCGGTTCAGCCCGAAGCCATAGCGCGCCGGCGTGCCGTCGCGGAAGCTCTGCGGCTCGGCGATGCGGCGGTAAAGGCTCTGCGGATCGTCGCGGGTGGCGTCGATCCAGCTTTCATAGGCCAGCATGTCATCGAGCGAGGCGGAAATCCCGGCATCGCCCATCCAGTAGATGCCATTCTCGGCAGGCAGATAGCCGGTGGCGTCATTGCCCTCGTAGCCCACCACCCCGTCGAGCCGCTGCCGCGTGTCGGGGGCCAGAACCGCCCCCGCCATCCCGGCCGGACCAAAGACATGGCGCGCGTAGAGCTCCGCCAGCGGCAGGCCCGTCGCCTCCTCCATGAGGTCGGCGAGCAGGCGGAAATTGCAGTTGCTGTAGGAATAGCGGGTGCCGGGCGCGAAATGGCCGGTCTTCATCCGGGCCAGCAGCAGGCCGGCATCCTCGCGGCGGAACTCCTGTTCGGCCTTCGCCCCCTGAAGAACGGTCAGCGCCCAATAGTCCCGCAGACCCGACTGGTTGTTGCACAGATCGCGGACCTTGGGCAGCTCGTCCCGGTAGGCGGGCAGGCGGGCGGCAAGGCGCGGCTGCAACCCTTCCGGCGCACCGCAGGCCGCCAGAAGCGCGGCGCAGGTGAATTGCTTGGAGATGGAGCACAGCGGCAGGCGCGTCGCCGCCGTCATCGGCTGGCGGCTGTCGAGATCGGCATAGCCCCAGCTTCGCGCGGCAAGGACACGCCCCTCATGCAGCACGCCCGCCACGCCGCCCGGCCCGCGCCAGATCTGCGGCAGGGTCTCAAGGGCCGCATCGAGGGCCGCGCGATCAAGGCTGGTCATTCCATCACTCCCGGTTTCTGCCCGGACAATCGCCCCGGAAACCGGCAGAGGCAAGCCTTGACGCCGCGCGGCGCCCATCGGCGAGCTCCGGCGGAGCCTTGCACCCGCGCCGCCCCTCGGCCATTGTCGACGCGCGCCCGAGGGCCAGCCCCAGACCGGAGATTTCCATGACCAGCCGCCTTGGCCTTCTGTCAGCCGCCCTGTCGCTCGTCGCCGCCGTTGCGGCCGGGGGGGCGCTGTATTTCGCCAGAGAGGCGGCGGCGGGGGCCGCGCGCAACACCGCCCTGTCGGTGAAGCCGCTCCTGACGCTGGAGGCCGATGCAAGGCCGGGGGCGGGTCTGCGGCTGACCAACAACGGCGTCGGGCCGGCGGTGCTGCAAGGGGTGCGGCTCGCCCTGCCGCGCGCCGATGGCACGCTCGACTGGATGGTCTATCCGGCGGCGGACAATGGCACCTCGGTCAACCTCTGGACCTTTCTCGGCATGGCGGATGTGAATGCGGGTCTGGCCGAGGGGCAAAGCGCGCTCGCCATCCTGCCGCCGCCCGGCGCGATCTGGCCTGTGGGCAACGGCATCGACCTGATCCGCTTTCCGGCGGGCGCCACGCTGCCTGCCGACTGGACGGCGAAGAACGGGACAAAGGCCGAGGCGGTGCTGAACGGGCTGCTGATCTGCATGGATTACAGCGGGATGGACGGCAGCCTTTACCGGCTCGACCGGGGCGGCCTTTGCGCGCGGCAGATGACCGAAACCGACCACCGCTATACCGGCGCCGGATAGCCGCACCCGGCAGCCGCGGCGCTATTTGGCCTGAAGCGTCTTCAGATATTCGGCCAGTTGCACCAGCCGCACCGGGGTCGGGGTCTGGATGCCGTCGCCGCCGTCGAAGGGGACCAGCTCCCCCTGAAGCATCGGACCGAAATCGGGCATGATCCCGCGCCCCTTGGCCCCCGCATAGCCCCATATCTGCGCCATGACGCGCGTGCCGGGGAAGGTGCCGCCGTTCTTGGCCGAAAGCGTCGTAAGGTTCGCGGGAGCCTTGGCGAGCGCCTTGGCCGCAACCCCGTCGCCCTTGCCCGAAGGCCCATGGCAGGCGGCGCAATAATTGGCGTAATCCTCTGCACCATTCGGGATTTTCGGCTCGGCCGGCACACAGGCCGCAAGCGCGGCAAGCGACAGGAGGGTGACGGACAACAGGGCGGCGGGCTGGCGGATCATCGGCGGGCTCTCCTTCTTCGGGATCAGGATAGAGGGGCGGGCAGGGAACGGCCAGCCCCTGCTTTGCCGCAGGTTGTGCGGCCTCAGACCACCCGGCCCTGTTCCAGCTTCACCACCCGGTCCATCCTTGCCGCCAGCGCGAGGTTGTGGGTGGCGATCAGCGCCGCGAGCCCGGTTTCGCGGACAAGGCCCATCAGCGCGGCAAAGACCTGCTCCGACGTGTCGGGGTCGAGGTTGCCGGTCGGCTCGTCGGCCAGCAGCAGAAGCGGCCGGTTGGCAAGCGCCCGGCAGAAAGCGACGCGCTGCTGCTCGCCGCCCGAAAGCGCCGCGGGCCGGTGGCTGGCGCGCGGGGCCACGCCGACGCGGGCCAGCAGATCCATGGCTCGGTCCTTCGCCTCCGCTTCCGGGACGCCATTGGCAAGCTGCGGGATCACCACATTTTCAAGCGCGGTGAACTCCGGCAAAAGGTGGTGGAACTGGTAGATGAAGCCGACCTCGCCGCGCCGCGCCTCGGTCCGGGCCTTGTCTCCCAGCCCGACCATGTTGCGCCCGGCCAGCGCGACCGAGCCCTGATCCGGGGTGTCGAGCAGCCCCGCGATATGCAGAAGCGTCGATTTCCCTGCGCCGGAAGGTGCGACAAGCGCCACCACCTCACCCCGCGCCACCTCCAGCGTGGCGCCGCGCAGCACCACGACCTCGGAGGGTTTGCCGTGGTTGTAGGCCTTCTCGATCCCGGCGAGCTCCAGCGCCCATCCGGACGGACGATCCATCCCCTTGCCTTCATTCATAGCGCAGGGCCTCCACCGGGTTCATCCGCGCGGCACGGCGGGCGGGAAAGATCGTGACGATGAAGGAAAGGCCCAGCGACAGGATCACCGCCTTCGACACATCGAACCATTGCAGCTTGGCCGGCAGGGCATAGATGCCGCGGATCGACGGGTCCCAGACGCCGCCGCCCGCCACATAGTTCACGAAGGAGAAGATCGGGTCGATGTAGATGGCGAAAAGGCAGCCGAGCGCCACGCCCATCGCCGTGCCGACCACGCCCGTAAAGGCGCCGCAGATGAAGAAGACCCGCAGGATTGAGCCTTCGGTCAGCCCCATGGTCCGCAGGATGCCGATGTCGCGGCCCTTGTTCTTGACCAGCATGATCAGGCCCGAAATGATGTTCATCGCCGCGATCAGGACGAGGATCGACAGGATGATGAACATCACGTTGTCTTCGATATCGAGCGCGCGCAGGAAGGCCCCGGCCGAATCCCGCCATGTCCAGAGCAGTGCATCCGGCCCGCCCGCCGCCATCACCGGCTGGGTATAGGCGTCGATGTTCTCGGGGTCCTTGACCATGACCTCGAATTCATCGGCCAGCCCCTCGCGGTTGAAATAGCTCTGCGCCTCGGCGAAGGGCATGTAGATGCGGGTGCGGTCGATGTCATAGCGCCCGGCGGTGAAGATATAGACCACCTCATAGGCATTGGTGCGCGGCGAGGTGCCGAAGGCGGTCTTCACCCCGGTCGGCGCGATGAGGCGCAGCTTGTCGCCCACGGTGACGCCCAGTTCGCGCGCGATGCCGGAGCCGATGGCGATGCCCTTGTCGTAATTGCCGATGTCGCCATAGGCATCAGCGCCAAGGCCGACCCGCGGGATCGCCTCCAGATCCGCCTTCCGCATCCCGAAGACCTCGGCGCCGAGGGCGGCGCCCTGCCCGGTCGTGACCATGACCTGACCCTTGATCATCGGCGCGGCGCGGGTCACCCCCGGCACAGCGGCCAGCCGTTCGGCGATCGCATCATAGTCTTCGAAGCCCTTGACGCTCTGCCCTTCGGCATCGACATGGCCGGCGGAATAGACCGTGACATGGGCATTGGCGCCAAGGATCGTATCGACGAATTCCGCCCGGAAGCCCGCGCGCACCGCCAGCGTGGCGATCAGCGCGAAAACCGCGAGCGTGATGCCGATGAGGCTGATCCAGGTCATCACCGAGACGCCGCCCTCGGCCCGCTTGGCGCGCAGGTAACGCCAGGCGATCATGAATTCGAACCGGGAGAAGGGGGAGGGTGTGGCCAAAACTCTGCTCTTTCTTTTTGGACGGCACAGTGCGGCGTAGGGGGGCAAAGGTCAAGGCGAGAGCGGTCACAGTGGTTTGACCGGCACCTGAAGCCGGAAGGCCGGGTCTTCAGGCGTATCTGCGCCGGAAGGGGCGCAGCAGCAGGCCGAAAATGCCGCTGACCGCGATCCAGCCGCCGAGATAGCCGATCAGCGCGCAGATCCCGCCGTCCAGCGTCACCGGCATCGCGGGGCGGAAATCGGCCCAGGTCGCCTGAAGGGTTTCGGGGTCGGCAAGCCGCTGCGGCATGGTCAGACGCTCCAGCGGGCTGGCCTGCCGGAGCGCGGCAAGATTCGCGGTAAGCCGGTCGTTGCGGTCGAAGGCGCGGGTCAGGTCGCTGCGGCGATCCTCCAGAAAGGCGGTGCCGGTCAGCTCGGCAAGGGCCGCCTCCCGCGTCAGCCCGTTGCGGTTGGCGGTCGCATCGAACTCCGCCACCACAAGGCCCAGCGCATCCACCTGCCCGGCGAGGCGTTGCAGGTATTGCTGGGAGAATTCCGGAAACTGCGACAGACCCGCCGCCCCCGCCACACCGCCGATGATGGCAAGAACCTTCAGCATCAGTCGCGCTTGCCCTTGATCAGCGCCACGATGGCCATGGCGTGACCATGGCCGAGCCCGAAATCGGCCTTGAGCCAGTCGGTGATCTGCGTGGCCTTCACGCCGGGAGCAAGGCCGGAAGCGGCGGCAAAGCCCTTCTCCGCGGCAAGGTGCAGGAAATCTTCCGGGCTTTTGCCGGTTCTGGCCTGAATGTTGTCGAGATAGGCCTGAAAGCTCATACGCCCTTTCCCCCGGCCGCCCAGAGAAGCCCGCGCCGCATCAGTTCCCGCGCGGGGCCGTGGTCGATGATGCTCGCCTGATGGCCGAGCGCATTGTAATAGACCCGCCCCCTGCCCCAGAGCTTGGAATGGACCACCGGCATCGCCACCGGCCCGTTGGCCGCATGGGGGCCGGGAAAGACCGGGAAATCGGTGACGGCATGAACCTTCACCGCCGGATCGACATGAAGGTAGTACTGCTCCGACACCACGTCGAAATCGCCGATCCCGGCGACGAGCGGATCGTCGGAGGTGATCCGCACCCGGTAATTCACCCCGTCATTGCCGGGATGCGCCACCCATTGCGCGCCGGTCAGGAACTGCCAGAGCACATCGGTCCGGAAGGCGTCGCACATGCCGCCATGGCAGCCGGCAAGGCCCACCCCAGCCTCCACCGCCGCCGCGACGTTCTCGGACTGCGCCTTGGCGATCTCGCTCATCGTCCAGACCGGGACGATAAGCGCAAGATCGCGGAGCGCCGCGGGATCGTCGAAACAGGAAAGCGTGTCGGCGACCGTGACGGAAAAGCCCTCCGCCTCCAGCATCCCGGCGAAAAGGGCGGCCACCTTGTCCGGCTCATGCCCCGGCCAGCCGCCCCATGTGATCAATGCCTTGGCCATGGCCGTTCCTCCCCGAAGCGCCTCTTCGCGCCCCGCAGCCTCGCGCATGGGGGCGTCCCGCGTCAAGCCCGCGAGCCCGGCCTCAGAACCGCTGCGGGGCGGCGGGCCGGTTGCCCATCACCGCCTCCACCGCCGCCAGAACCTCCGGCGTCAGCTTGGCCTTGTGCTCCAGCGCCGCGAGGTTGTCGGCAAGCTGGCTTGCCCGCGAGGCGCCGAGGATCACGGTGGAGACCCGCGGATTGGCAAGGCACCACAGAAGCGACAGATGCGGCAGGCTCAAGCCCGCCTCCGCCGCCACGGTGGCGAGGGCGCGCACCTTGTCCAGCCGCGCCTGCCCCGCCTCGGAGGTCATCATGTCGCGCAGCCATTCATAGCCCGGCAGGGTCATGCGGCTGTCGTTCGGGATGCCGTCGTTATACTTGCCGGTCAGGATGCCGGAGGCGAGCGGCGACCAGATCGTCGTGCCAAGCCCGAAAGTATCATAGAGCGGCGCATAATCGCCCTCGACCTTCTGGCGCTCGAAGAGATTGTATTGCGGCTGCTCCATCACCGGCGGGGTCAGGTGATGGGTGCGGGCCATCACATGCGCCTCGGTGATCTGCTGGGCCGACCATTCCGAGGTCCCCCAATAGAGCACCTTGCCCTGCCGGATCAGATTGTCCATCGCGCGCACGGTTTCCTCGATCGGCGTGTCGATGTCGGGGCGGTGGCAGAAGTAAAGGTCCAGATGCTCCACCCGAAGGCGGCGCAGGGCGGCATGGCAGGCCTCGGTCACATGCTTGGCGGACAGGCCGCGCTGCGTCGGCTTCTCCCCGCCCCAGAACACCTTCGACGACACCACATAACTGTCGCGCGACCATTTGAGCGCGGCCAGAGCCTCGCCCATCAGGGTCTCGGAGGCGCCGGCCTCATAGCCTTCGGCATTGTCGAAGAAATTGACGCCGGCATCGTAGGCCTGCGCCATGAGCGAGCGGGCGTCCGAGCCATCGACCTGCTTGCCGAAGGTGACCCAGGAGCCGAAGGAAAACTCGGAAAGCTTGAGGCCGGTCTTGCCAAGGCGGCGATAGTCCATGGGGATCTCCTGTCAGAGGGGCCGCTCAAAGAGGCGGCAGGGTCAGCGAGGCGGTCAGGAACCAGACCGCGGTGGCGTAAAGGAAAAGCCGCTCCGTCAGGCCGAACCAGCGGCGCAGGGGTGGGGAGATGGTGAGGACCACGGCGATAAAGCCGAGGCTGATCAGGTGCTTGAGCGTGCCGAGGAAGACTTGCAGCGGGCCGGTCACGGTTCCGAGCAGGATCGGCGTCGCCTCCGCCACCGTCATGTAGGCGCAGGTGAAGGCCAGAAGCGTGGCCGCATGGTGGAGCCGTCCCGCCCGCGTGCGCGGCCCCCCGCGCAGATCGTTGGGAAAGACGCCAAGCGCGAAACGCCCGGCCATGACCAGCAGCAGATAGACCGATATGAGGGCGGGATAGCCCGGGTTCTGCGCCGCCCAGAACTGCCAGGCGAGCAGCGGCGCCGCGAAGCTGCCGCAGATCATATAGACCTTGAAGAGCCCCGCCGTCTTGCCCACGCCGTAATCGCTGACGGCATGGGAAAAAAGCCGGTAGTCGCGGTTCAGGAACTGGAAGGAGATCAGGAAGAGGATGTCCAACCCGTAAAGGCAAGCGGCGACAGTCTCCATCGGCTCTCCCCTTTCCGGTTGACCCGCCGGCAGCCCCTCGCGGAGGCCGCCGGCGATCTGCCTCAGATATCCTTGTAGATCTCCGCGATGCGGGCGACGGCGGCCTCGGGCGTCATTTCCTCCGAAACGCCGGTGCGGCGGGAGGTCAGCTCCACCACGCCATTGGCCAGCCCGCGCGGCCCGACAGTGATCCGCCAAGGCAGGCCGATCAGGTCCATCGTGGCGAATTTCGCCCCCGCCCGCTCGTCGCGGTCGTCGTAGAGCGCTTCCAGCCCCTTGGCGGCCAGCGCCTTGTAAAGCCCCTCGCAGGCCGCATCCGCCGCCGCATCGCCCTGTTTCAGGTTCACGATGCCGACCGGGAAGGGGGTGACGCCCTCGGGCCAGATGATGCCCTTGTCGTCATGGCTCGCCTCGATGATCGCGCCGAGAAGGCGGGAGACGCCGATCCCGTGGCTGCCCATCTCCACCGGCACCTTGGCGCCGTCCTTGGTGACGACGGTGGCGCCCATGGCTTCGGAATATTTGGTGCCGAAATAGAAGATCTGGCCGACCTCGATACCCCGCGCGACCTTGCGGCGTTCTTCCGGGATCGCGTCGAAAAGCGCCGGATCGTGCGTCTCGTCGGTGCGGGCGTAAAGGGTGGTGAATTCCTTGCAGACCGCCGCGACCTCCTCGCGGTTGTCGTAATCGACCTCGCGGTTGCCGAGCTTCAGCTCGGTCACGGCGCTGTCGAAGAAGACCTCCGACTCGCCGGTGGAAGCCAGCACGAGGAATTCATGCGTGTCATCCCCGCCGATCGGGCCAGAGTCGGCGCGCATCGGAATGGCGGTCAGGCCCATGCGCTCATAGGTCCGCAGATAGCTGACCATATGACGGTTGTAGGCATGGAGAGCGGCCGGCTTGTCCACGTCGAAGTTATAGCCGTCCTTCATCAGGAATTCGCGGCCGCGCATGACACCGAACCGGGGGCGCATCTCGTCGCGGAACTTCCACTGGATATGGTAAAGCGTCAGCGGCAGGTCCTTGTAGCTCGTGACATGGCTGCGGAAGATGTCGGTGATCATCTCCTCATTGGTCGGGCCATAGAGCATCTCGCGGTCCTGCCGGTCCTTGATCCGCAGCATTTCCTGACCGTAATCGTCATAGCGCCCGCTTTCGCGCCAGAGGTCGGCGGGTTGCAGGGTCGGCATCAGCAAGGGGATGTGACCGGCGCGGATCTGCTCTTCGTTGACGATGGCCTGGATGCGGTTCAGCACCCGGAGACCGAGCGGCAGCCAGGAATAGATCCCCGCCGCCTGCTGCTTGATCATGCCCGCGCGCAGCATGTAGCGGTGCGAGACGATCTGCGCCTCGGCGGGGTTTTCCTTCAGGACGGGCAGGAAGTAACGGGAAACGCGCATGGCGGCCTCACTTGACGGGATTTGCAGCGTTCCTAGCGGGAAGCGGCGGCTCCGGCAAGAACCGCGGAGGCGCCGCGACGGCGAGGGGCGGTTCCGGGCCACCTCTGTCGCAGGGTCAGGAGCCGCCAGCCCTGATGGCCCTGTCCCCCCCCCCGCCCGGGCCACCCGCAGCCGGGCTCGAACCGGCGCGGCCGAAGCGGCGGGATTTCAGGAATTGCAATCAATGTCATACAGGGGCATGTCGAACCGCTTCACGCTTGCGCCCCCCAGCTCCGCGGCATCATCATCGTGTCGGGCCATGTCGGCCCCGGACCCGATGATGTCGCCGCGGAACGGGGGGGCGACGCCAACACAGGGAACGGTTGGCCGAATAGCCGAGGAAGAAGTACGAGGCGGGACAGCAGGTCTCCGGCGCTAGCGCGGGTGGCTGCACATCGTCATGGCAGCAAGCCCTCCAGCTACAGGCTGGAGGGAAGGATCGCGGACGGGGGCGTGACAGGTAAGCCTCCATAGCCATCGGCCGCACCGACGAGGGGAGCCTCAGGACCGCCTGCGAGAAGGTTACGGAGCGCAAGCCGGCACCGCGGCGACGCGACGGGGACACGCGAGCACCGAAGCACGCGGCGACGGGCCAGCCGAAGGCGTGGAGCGGGACAAGGAAGCCTTGCCAAATCATTGAAGCAACAGGCTGCGGAAGCAAAGGCCGGGGAAGCAAAGGCTGGGGTCTCAAAAGCTCCGCAATGATAATGCGGGTGAGGCTGGCCGTACTTGGCCACGGCCATAGCGAGAACCACCGCTCCACGTGCAAGGGGGTCTCAAGGTATGGCAGCAATCTGAAATACAAGGGATGGTAGGCCCACTGGGACTCGAACCCAGACTGTGCGGAGTTTAAGTCCGCTCTCTCTACCGATTGGAGTATGAGCCCCTTACCTTCACATCTATCAGCCCTGTTTCGGGCCTTCAACCGGACCCGGATGGCCTCGGCATGGCCGCCCGACCGGAAACACGCGCAACGACATGAAAACAATACGAATTTCAGGACGCACAGCGGGATTTCAGGCCCCCGTGCCGCCATTTCCCCGCGCGGGCGGGCGCGGTCACCATAGCGCGTCGCGCGGCCGGGTAAAGGCTTGGCGCGACGGGCCGTTTGACAGGGCGAGGGCAAGCGCACATCCTGCGCCGGTTCCCAGAAAGGCTCCGCCATGCTCCGCTTTCCCCGCCTGCTTTCCGGTCTGGTCCTCACGCTCGGCCTGTCGCTCGGCCTTGCCGCCCTGCCTGCCCCGGCCCGCGACCTGACGGGATCGCTGCTTTACAAGGAACGGATCGCCCTGCCGCCGGGGGGCGAACTGGTGGTGGAGCTGCGCGCCGAAGGGGTGATTCTGGGGGAACTGCGGGAACCCGTCGGCGACCGGCAGGTGCCGCTGGCCTTCACGCTTTCCACCGGCCAGACCGGGCCGCTGACCCTGCGCGGCGCCATCCTGCTGGAGGGCAAGCCGGTCTGGAGCTCCGATCCCGTCACGGTCCCGCCGGGGGAGGATACGCTCGACCTCGGCCCCCTGCCGCTTCTGCGCCAGACCGATCTCGGCTTCGCGCGCGCCTGGCGCTGCGGCTCGGTGATGGTGGAGATCGGCCGGATTCCCGGCGGTGGGCTGCGGCTGGCCAGCGGCGGCAAGCTTTACCACCTCGCCGCGACGGCCACGGGGTTCAGCGACGGGGAAACGCCGCCCACCACGCTGACCGCCGAAGGAAACCGCAGCCGCGTCAGCCTGTCGGGCGCCGCCCTGCCGGAATGTGAGCCGACCATCGACACCGGCCCCCTGCCCCTGACCGCGCGCGGACATGAACCGGGCTGGGTGCTGACGCTGGCGCGGCAGGGGGTCACCCTGTCCACCCAGGAGGGGGAAACGCTCGCCGCCGCCCTGCCGCCCGTCGATCTGACCTCCGAAGGCGCGGTGCTGAAGATCGCGCCGGATCTCGTCGCCGTCGTCACCGAAACGCTCTGCCATGATGCGATGACCGGCCTGCCCTATCCTGCTTCCGTCACGCTCAACCGCGAGGCGGGCAGCCTGCAGGGCTGCGGCGGCGATCCCTTGGCCCTGCTGCAAGGCAATTGGGTGGTGACGGAAGTGGTGGGCGAACCCCTGCCCGCCGCCGCCGAAACCACGCTCTCCGTCACCGGCGCCCGCGTCGCCGGCGTCTCGGCCTGCAACCGCTACACCGGCAGCATCGTCCTGACCGGCGAGGGGCTGCAATTCCCCCGCCTCGCCGGCACGATGATGGCCTGCGCCGAGGACCTGATGGCGGCCGAGGCGCGCTTCCTGAAAGCCATGTCCGAGGTCACGGGCTTCGACCTCGACGAAGAGGGCAACCTGCTCCTCCTCATGCAGGACAGGATCGTGATCCGCGCCCGCCCCTGACGCGATGCTGCGCCGCCGCAATTGACAGGAGAAACGCCTGACCCTCATATGCGGAGGGAGAGTTTGCAGGGGGCTACCCATGAAGAAAATCTATCCCGACGCCGCAACGGCGCTCGAGGGTCTGTTGTTTGACGGCATGTTGATCGCCTCCGGCGGTTTCGGCCTGTGCGGGATTCCGGAACTGCTGATCGCGGCGATCCGCGACGCGGGGACGAAGAACCTCACCATCGCCTCCAACAACGCCGGGGTGGATGGCTTCGGGCTCGGGCAATTGCTCGAAACCCGGCAGGTGAAGAAGATGATCTCCTCCTATGTCGGGGAAAATGCCGAATTCATGCGGCAATATCTGTCGGGCGAGCTGGAGCTGGAATTCAACCCGCAAGGCACGCTGGCCGAACGGCTGCGGGCCGGCGGCGCGGGCATCCCCGGCTTCTACACCGCCACCGGTGTCGGCACCGTGATTGCCGAGGGCAAGGAACACCACGAGTTCAACGGCAAGACCTATATCCTCGAACGCGGGATTGTCGCCGACCTCTCCATCGTCAAGGCCTGGAAGGCCGACCCCTCTGGCAACCTCGTCTTCCGCAAGACCGCCCGCAACTTCAACCCGCCCGCCGCCACCTCCGGCAAGGTCTGCGTGGTGGAGGTCGAGGAAATCGTGCCGCTCGGCGCGCTCGACCCCGACAGCATCCACCTGCCCGGCATCTATGTGCATCGCATCGTGCAGGGCGCGCATGAAAAGCGGATCGAGAACCGCACCACCCGCAAGAAGGAGGTCCTGTGATGGCCGAAGCACCCAAAGGCTGGGACCGCAACCAGATGGCCGCGCGGGCGGGCAAGGAGCTCCAGGACGGCTGGTATGTGAACCTCGGCATCGGCATCCCGACGCTCGTGGCCAATTACATCCCCGAAGGCGTGAACGTGACGCTGCAATCGGAAAACGGGATGCTCGGCATGGGTCCCTTCCCCTTCGAGGGCGAGGAGGACGCCGATCTGATCAACGCCGGCAAGCAGACCATCACCGAACTGCCGCAGACCGCCTATTTCGACAGCGCGCAAAGCTTTGCCATGATCCGCGGCGGCAAGATCGCCATGGCGATCCTTGGGGCGATGGAAGTGGCCGAAAACGGCGATCTCGCCAACTGGATGATCCCCGGCAAGCTCGTGAAGGGCATGGGCGGGGCGATGGACCTTGTGGCCGGCGTCGGGCGCGTGGTGGTGGTGATGGACCACACCTCCAAGCACGGCGAATCGAAGGTGCTCAAGGCCTGCACCCTGCCCCTGACCGGCAAGGGCGTGGTCAACCGCATCATCTCCAACCTCGGCGTGCTCGATGTGGTTCCCGGCGGGCTGAAGATCGTCGAAACCGCCGATGGCGTCACCGAAGCCGAGCTGCGCGCCGCAACGGAGGCAACAATCCTTGACTGAGATCACCCGCGAAACCACCGGCAGCAAGGGTCGCTACGTCATCCGCCTGAACGGCGAGGAGGCGGAACTGACCTATTCCGTCACCACGCCGACCCTGGTGATCGCCGACCACACCCTCGTCCCCGATGCCTTCCGCGGCACCGGGGCGGGGCTGGCGCTCGTCACCCGCCTCGTCAAGGATGCACGGGCCGAAGGCTTCAGGATCATGCCGCTCTGCCCCTTCGTGAACGCGATGCGGAAGAAGCATCCCGAATGGGCCGACGCCTTCTCGGTCTGAAACACGCGCCCCTCCGGCTTTCATCTTGCCGGAAATATCCTGGGGTGAGGCCGCAGGCCGAGGGGCAAAGCCCCTCCCCTTCCCGCCTCACCCGCCCGAGGCGATGATCTTGAAGACGCAAGGGTCCGTCACCAGTTCCGGCGGCGTCTGGCAAAGGCCCTGCGCCACCTGCCAGGCGGCCAGCACCTTCGGCACATAATCCCGCGTCTCGGCATAGGGCGGCACGCCGGCATTGGCATCCACCGCCCCCTCTCCGGCGTTATAGGCGGCCAGCACCATCAGCGGATCGCGGTCGAAGCGCTTCATCAGCCAGTCGAGATAGGCCACCCCGCCCTTGATGTTCTGCACCGCATCCTTGGAATCGGTGACGCCGAATCGCGCCGCCGTATCGGGGATGAGCTGCATCAACCCTTCCGCCCCCGCACTCGACACCGCCTCGGGCTTGCCCGCGCTCTCGATGCCGATCACCGCCAGCACGAGCGCGGGAGAAACCTCGGTGCCGAGCGTCGCCTTGAGGATGTCGGTTCCGTATCTGGCGGCGATATCCTGCATATGCTGCATCCGCGGGGCCGTGACCTGCGCGCCGCCCGGCCCCTGCGAAAGCATCGCCATCGCCATGGGGAAGCGCCCCGCCACCTGGTCCCGCTGCGCCGGAATCTGGTCCCAGAACCAGCCATATTGCGCCGAATCCGGCGTCGCACCCGGCTCGCCCGCAGGCCCTGCCGGCGCGGCGCCTTTGTCTCCGGCAGGCTCACTGTCCTTGCGCGGCGTGACTTTCGGGGCAAGCGCCAGAAGCCGCGCCTGCTCTTCGGGGTCGATCTGCACGGTGATGCGTTTGCCCGGCAAGCCGTTCGACACCTTGATGCGCTTGAAACTGAAGTCCCTGTCGCCGGACAGCCCTTCGCCCGCAGCCCCCTGCGGCGCCGCGAGACAGAGACTCGCCGTGATCACGCTTGCCAGAAAACGCATCTCGTTGGATGCCCGTGCTGCTCTTGTTGCGGCGAGCTTGGCAGAATCCGCCCGGTTGCGCTACGCCCAAGCCCGCCCAATCATGGCATTTTTGCCAGAATTGGCCGGAAGGTCACGGTTTTCAGGGGCGATCCGCCCTCGGCCTCCGGGTCGAAGAGGACAATTTTTCATTTACTTTCAGTAATCTATCAGGAATCTCACAAAAACTTGAGATTTTGTTAAAACTGCCCGGAACCCACCCCACTCCCGCCACGAATCCCCGGCTATATGCCCTCAAGCCGATACGGGATGCTGTGGAACAGAGGCCCAGCGAAAGATCCGGACGGTGGACCAGAGCAACTCCCAGGAAAGGGTAACACCATGAAATTCTTCAAACTCTTCAAGTCCTTCAAGAACGACGAATCCGGCGCCGTGACCGTTGACTGGGTCGTGCTGACCGCCGCCATCGTCGGCCTCGGCATGGTCGTCATGGGCACCGTCGGCCAGGGCATCGAAGACCTCGGCTCCGCCATCGTGACCGACCTCGACGGCCGTGACTCGGGCTACGAAAACACCCCGTGATCTGATCTTCCGATCAAAGAGAGGGCCGCGTCCGGGACAGGACGCGGCCCTTTCCTTTTTGGGCATCGGGCCGCGCTGCCCCGGCACCGCATCCAACCGCAACCGCCGCGGGAGCAGCCGCGAAAAGCCCGCGCAAAGACCCCGAATTCTCCCCCTCCGCGCCGCAATCAAGCCACGAATCCCCGGCTATATGCCCTCAAGCCGATACGGGATGCTGTGGAACAGA
>JAPUEK010000017.1:91531-111165 GCA_027492585.1 Paracoccaceae bacterium
ATCTTCCGATCAAAGAGAGGGCCGCGTCCGGGACAGGACGCGGCCCTTTCCTTTTGCTTTGCCTGCGGGTGCTTCCATCTCTTTCGCCCCATTCCGGGCTCAATGGCGTCCCGATTTACGCCACAAAGCCCCGCTAGCCAGATCAGAATGGCCGGTTGTGCGTTCAATCTTGTGGCCGGAGCCGGAACAGAAAGGACGACACGATGTTCACGGGTTTCTTTGACTTTCTGCGGGATGAGACGGGCGCGGTTACTGTGGACTGGGTCGTACTCTCGGCTGCCGTCATCGGGATGGGAATGGCCGTACTGACGCCGGTCGCCTTTTCGACCGACAGCGCATCGCAGGGTGTCGCGGATTATGTGGGCTCGGTGCCGGTCGGTTACGAAGGTGAGTGACCGCCGGGCGGAAGCCGGCAGGTCAGCGGGAAAAGGGTGATGTGATGCGGATGATTTTCGGCCTCGTCCTGGTGGTTGGCCTCGCGCTTGCGGGGGCCGCCGTCTACATGGCGAAGGGCTATATCAACAAGACGGAATATGCGCTCCAGCAGGAGCTGCAGATCAAGGCCAAGACCGGCGGTCTGGTCGAGATCTATGTGGTCAACACGCCCAAGAACTACGGCGATCAGTTGACCAAGAAGGATGTGGAGAAGATCTACTGGCCGAAGAACGCGCTTCCCGAAGGCGCCTTCCTCGACGAGAAGGCGCTTTTCCCCGACGATGCCAAGGACCCGCGCTATGTGCTCCGCCAGATGGAGAAGTTCGAGCCGGTTCTCGCCGTGAAGGTCACCGCGCCGGGTCAGCAGGCCGGGCTGAATGGCGAAATCGAGAAGGGGATGCGCGCCTTCGCGATCAAGGTTGAAGCCGCTGACTTCCTCCAGCCGGGCGACCGGGTGGACGTTTACTGGACGGGGAGCGTGTCGGGCGTCGAAGGCGACCTGACCCGGCTGATCGAAACCACGATGAAGATCATCGCGGTCGACCGCAACGACAAGAAGAACGCGTCGGACGGGGCGATCATGAACCGCACGATGACGGTGGCGGCGACGCCGGAGCAGGTGGCGCGGCTGGCGCAGGCTCAGGCGACCGGGCGGCTCGTGATGTCGCTGGTCGGCATGGGCGACGAGGTTCAGAGCGGCTTCGTCGAGGTCGACAGCAAGGGCCTTCTGGGTATCGAGACGCAGCAGGTCGTCAAGGCCGAGGAGCAGAAAGTCTGCACCATCAAAACCCGCAAGGGCGCTGATCTGATCGAAATCCCGATCCCCTGCACCAACTGAACGTCGAAAGAACCTGCGGCGCGGCTACCTTATCTGGGGCCGCGCCGTTTCCATTCTGCAATCCCTTGCGGGCTGTTGCAGGTTATCCACATCAGGAAACCCCCTCAAGCTTTTGATTCTTGCAAAAAAACGGCGTTTCCGGCATCTTGGGTGATGGAACGGGCAAAAAAGACCCGGCAGAGGCGTGATCGAAAGGGCAGGTCACATGAAACTGCGGAATTTCTTTGCAGCAGGTTTGCTTGGGCTTGCCCTCGCCGGAACCGCGCTGACAGCGCTCGACGCGCAAACGCTGCGGGTGCTTCAGGGCAGCCAGAGTGCGCCGCTCAACGTGCCGATGAACCGTGCCGTGGTGGTGGAAAGCGACGTTCCCTTCGCGGAACTGTCGATCGCCAATCCCGGCATCGCGGATATCTCCGGCCTGTCGGACAAGTCGATCTATGTGCTCGGCAAGACGCCAGGGCGCACGACGCTGACGCTTCTGTCGCCGGATGGCACGCTGATCTCCAACGTCGATGTGCATGTGACCCCCGACATTGCCGAATTCAAGGAGCGGCTCCAGCAGATCCTGCCCGGCGAGAATATCGAGGTGCGGACCGCCAATGACGGGATCGTCCTGTCCGGCACGGTCTCCTCTTCGGCCAAGCTCGACCGCGCGCTCGATCTGGCCAACCGTTATGCGCCCGAACGGGTTTCGAACCTGATGAGCGTCGGCGGCACCCAGCAGGTCATGCTGAAGGTGCGCTTTGCCGAGATGCAACGGTCGGTGTCGAAGAATCTCTCCGCCTCGCTCGGCGTGGCGGGCGGGACCAAAATGGGCGTCAACGCCGGCAGCGGCGTTCTTGCGGACGGCGCCAAGCTCAGCGGCCTTCTGGGCGGCGGCAACATCACCAGCCCGAACGAGGCCCACGGCCGGATGACGCTCGGCTTCTCCGCCGGTTCGCTGGAATTCGCGGTGCTGCTCGAAGCCCTTGAATCGAAAGGCGTCGTGCGGACGCTGGCGGAACCGAACCTGACCGCTCTCTCCGGGCAGGAGGCGAAATTCCTTGCCGGTGGCGAATACCCGATCCCGGTTGCGGCCGGCGACGGCACGATCACGGTGGAATACAAACCCTTCGGTGTGGAGCTGAACTTCACCCCCGTCGTGGTCGATGGCGACATCATCAACCTGACGATCAACGCCGCGGTTTCCTCCATCGACACCACGACGACCCTGCAGGCCGGCGGCTTCTCGATCAACGCCTTCAAACGCCGCGAAACCTCGACGACGGTGGAAATGCGGGATGGTGAGAGCTTTGCCATCGCGGGCCTTCTTCAGGACGATTTCCGCGATCTGAACGGCCAGGTGCCGTGGCTCGGCGATATCCCGATCATCGGGGCGCTGTTCCGCTCGGCCGAGTATCAGCGCGCGCAGTCGGAACTGGTGATCATCGTGACGCCGCATCTCGTGACCCCCACCCGTGGCGAGGCTCTGGCCCTGCCGACGGACCGGGTGCGTCTGCCGACGGAAAAGGAACTGTTCCTCTTCGGCGATGTGGCCGGCAAACAGCGCGGGGCGGCGGGCGAAGTGGCCCGGCAGGACTTCTCCGGCTCCTATGGCTATGTGATGGAGTGAGGCAGATGCGGGCAGTCGGAACCCTTCTGGCCGGTGTCGCGCTTCTTGCGCTTGCGGCCTGCGATCCCAGCACTTTCACCAGCCGCGAGGCCGGGTCCGAGGTGGATGAGGGTGGCTTTGGCAACCCCAACATGAACAACCAGATGCTGATGACCGGCCAGATCGAGGCGACGGTGGCGCTTGGCAACCGCTTCGCCAAGGAAGTGCCGACGACGATCACCTTCGCCTTCAATTCCGCCGAGTTGAGCGAGAGTGCCCGTGCGACGCTCCGCAAGCAGGCAGGCTGGATTCGCCAGTTCCCCGAGGTGCGATTCCGTGTCTACGGGCATACTGATCTGGTTGGTTCCAATGCCTATAATAAATCCCTTGGCCTGCGCCGCGCCAAGGCGGCGGTGGCCTATCTGGTCAGCCAGGGCATCGGCTCGGCCAGGCTGGAGGCGGTCGTCTCCTACGGCAAGACCCATCCCGTGATCCAGACCCCCGGCCCGGAAGAGCGCAATCGCCGCACCGTGACCGAGGTGACGGGCTTCGTCGGGAACAACCCCATGGTTCTGAACGGGAAATATGCCGAGATCGTTTTCCGCGAATATGTGGAAGGCGCAACCCGGCCCCATCCGGAAACCACCGAGATCAAGACCGAGGTCGATCCGAGCGCCGGCAACTGACCGGAGAAGAACGCAGAAAGGGGCCACAGCGGCCCCTTTTTCACGGGCGTTTCCGAGCTGTACCGGAATTCGTTAAAAATCAAAGATTGACGATTTTTTAGCCCCAATCTCGCCACCATCCCCCTGCACCTTCGGCTCAATGGGAACAGTCTGCCGCGTGATCCGCGCGGCGCGGCTTTTCCCGGCGATGGCTCCGCCTTGACCGGCGGGCTGCCGGGGGCCGTCTTTGGAAGGACGAAGGGCGATGACGAGCGTGGCAAATCTTCAGCCGGATCCGGCGCCTATCCTGGCGTGTACGATCTCGCGCGATGTGCAGAATTTCGATCTTCTGATCGACGATATGGAAGCGGAACTTGGCGAAAGCTGGGGCGATCTGTCCTTTGACGATGCGGCGCTGTTCCTGAACCAGCCGGATGCGGCCACCCTGGAATTCGTCGCCATCGCCGTGAATGGCGAGGATGAGGCGGATCTGTCGAAGATCACCGATCTGATCAAGCTGGCCAAGGAAAAGTCGATCAAGGTGATTCTGATCGCCGATCAGGTCAGCCCGATCGCGCTGCACCAGCTGCTCCGTCTCGGGGCGGAGGATTTCGTTCCCTATCCGCTGCCCGAAGGCGCCCTGCATGAGGCGATCGAGCGCATCCGCAAACCCGCCCCGCTGCCGGAGCCGGTTCCAGCGCCGGCGGCGGCCGCCCCCCCTGCCCCGGCGGTGGATGAACCGCATGGCGGCGCGCAGCCGGCTTTCAAGGCCAAGGGCGACCGCGATGCCGTGGTCCTGCCGGTGCATGGCCTCGCGGGCGGGGTCGGCGCCTCGACCTTCGCCACCAACCTCGCCTGGGAGCTGGCGACGATCTCCAAGCAGGATGCCCCGCGCGTCTGCCTGATCGACCTCGATTTCCAGTATGGCTCCTCGGCGACCTATCTGGACCTGCCGCGCAAGGAGGCGATTTTCGAACTCCTCTCGGACACCGAGAACGCCGATAGCGATTCCCTCCTCCACGCCATGCTCAGCTTCAACGAGAAGCTCCATGTGCTGACCGCCCCCGCCGACATGCTGCCGCTGGATATCGTCGGGCCGGAGGATGTGGGCCGCATCATCGACATGGCGCGGGCGAATTTCGATTTCGTTGTGATCGACATGCCGAAGACCATCGTGGCCTGGACCGAAACCGTCCTGTCGCGCGCGCATGTCTATTTCGCGCTGATGGAACTGGACCTGCGTTCGGCCCAGAACGTGCTGCGGCTGGTCCGGGCGCTGAAGGCCGAAGGGCTGCCGCATGAAAAGCTGCGCTATGTGCTGAACCGGGCGCCGCGCTTCACCGATCTCTCTGCCAAGAGCCGGGTGAAGCGCATGGCCGAAAGCCTCGACATCACCATCGAGGTGCAGCTGCCCGATGGCGCGGCCCAGGTCACGCAGGCCAACGACCACGGCCTGCCCCTGTCGGAAAACGCGGCGAAAAACCCGCTCCGCAAGGAAATCCAGAAGCTCGCCAAGTCTCTTTACGATCTCAACAAAGCTGTCGAGGCGGGCCGGGGCTGAGCCCCGCCGCCGCTGACTGGGGGATACCATGTTCTCACGTTTCAAGAAGCCGGAAGGCCAGCAGACCCGCCCCGCGCCCACGGCACCCGTGAACGCGGCCTCGCCGGCTGCGGCGCGTCCGGCTGCAACGCCTCCGAAGGCGATGCTCGGCGCCCGCCCGCCCGCGCAACCGGCGCGAAGCCCGGCGGATGTGGCCGCGGCGGACAAGGAAAAGAAACGCAAGGACCGGCTGGCGGAGCTGAAGGTCGATCTGCACAAGCGGCTGCTCGACAACCTGAACCTCGCCGCCCTCGAACATGCCTCCGAAGCGAACCTGAAACAGGAAATCGCCTCGATCAGCGCCGAAGCCCTGGACGAGATGTCGGTCGCCCTGAACAAGGACGACCGCGCCACGCTGAACCAGGAACTTTACGACGAGGTGATGGGTCTCGGCCCGCTCGAACCGCTCCTGAAGGATGAAACGGTCAACGATATTCTGGTGAACGGCCCGAACCGCATCTTCGTGGAACGCGCCGGCAAGCTGGAACTGACGGACATCACCTTCAAGAACGAACGCCATCTCCTGCGGATCATCGACAAGATCGTTTCCGCCGTGGGCCGGCGGGTCGACGAATCCAACCCCTATTGCGACGCCCGCCTTGCCGACGGCAGCCGCTTCAACGTGATGGTGCCGCCGGTGGCGGTGGATGGCAGCCTCGTCTCCATCCGCAAGTTCAAGAAGGAAAAGCTGGGCATCCCGGATCTGGTGCGCTTCGGCGCCTTCACCGAAGAGATGGGGGCCTATCTGCAGGCCGCCGTCTCGACCCGGCTGAACGTGATCGTCTCCGGCGGGACGGGTTCGGGCAAGACGACGACGCTCAACGCGCTGTCCTCGTTCATCGACAACAAGGAACGGGTGCTGACCATCGAGGATACGGCGGAACTCCAGCTTCAGCAGGTCCATGTCGGCCGGATGGAAAGCCGGCCCGCCAACGTCGAGGGCAAAGGCGCCGTGACCCAGCGGGATTGCCTGCGGAACGCGCTGCGGATGCGGCCCGACCGGATCATCGTGGGGGAAACCCGCGGCGAGGAGGTGATCGACATGCTCCAGGCCATGAACACCGGCCACGACGGTTCCATGACCACGATCCACGCCAACTCCGCCCGCGACGGGATTTCGCGTCTGGAAAACATGGTGGCGATGGCCGGGATCGAAATGCCGCTGAAAGCCGTGCGCGCCCAGATCGCCAGCGCCGTGAACCTGATCGTGCAGGCCAGCCGCCTCCAGGACGGTTCGCGCCGGATGATCTCGGTGACGGAAATCACCGGGATGGAGGGCGAGGTGATCTCCATGCAGGAGGTGTTCCGCTACGAACGCCTCGGAGTGGAGCCGAACGGCAAGATCATCGGCCGCTTCAACGCGACCGGGGTGCGTTCGCATTATTCGGAACGGTTCCGGCAATGGGGCTACGACCTGCCCGCCTCCATCTACGAACCCATCATCTGAGGCCCTGACATGTCCGCAATTTCAGCCGCGCCACTCATCTACATCCTGATCTTCGTGGCCGTCGTGGTGCTGGTCGAGGGCCTCTATCTGACGGTCTTCGGCAAATCCATCAGCCTCAACAGCCGTCTCAGCCGCCGCCTGACCCTGCTCGAAAAGAACCACAACCGCGAACAGGTCCTGGAACAGCTCCGCAAGGAAATGAGCCAGCACCTGAATTCGCGCGGCATCCCGCTGTACGCCATGCTCGCCGACAAGGCGCAGAAGGCCAATATCGCCTTTTCGCCCAAGCAGCTGATCATGATCATGGTGGGCGTTTCGGTCTTCGCCTATCTCGGCGTGACCCTCGGAACCGAAGCGGCGGCCCCGGTCCGCGCGCTCATCGCCGTCGTGATGGGGGTGGGCGGCGTCTACACCTGGGTCAACCGCAAGGCCAAGAAGCGCATGTCGCTGCTGGAAGAACAGCTTCCCGATGCGGTGGAACTCATGGTCCGCAGCCTGCGCGTCGGCCACCCGTTCTCTTCCGCCATCGGCATCGTGTCGAAGGAAATCCCCGATCCGCTCGGCACCGAATTCGGCATGATCGCCGACGAGGCCGCCTATGGCCGCGACGTTGCCGAAAGCCTCAAGGCCTTTGCCGAACGGATGGACAGCCAGGATCTGCGCTTCCTTGCCGTGGCCGTGACCATCCAGCAGCAATCGGGCGGCAACCTCGCCGAGATTCTCGACGGTCTGGCCAAGGTGATCCGGGCGCGGTTCAAGCTTTTCCGCCGCGTGAAGGCGATCACCGCCGAGGCGAAGTGGTCCGGCATGTTCCTGTCGGCCTTCCCGATCGGGGCGCTGATCATGATCTCGGTGATCCGCCCTGACTATTACGACGATGTGAAGGAAACCGCCGCCTTCATACCGGCGGCCCTGGTCGTCGCGGTCTTCCTCGTCATCAACGTGATCTTCATGAAGATCATGGTCAACATCAAGGTCTGAGGGTCAAAGCCATGCTCACATCGCTACAAACGGCCCTGACCGACAATTTCGGCCCGCTCGGCCCCCTGCTCGCCATCGGGCTGCTGGGGCTCGGGCTGATCCTCGCCGTCCTGCCGACCATGCTCAAAAAGCAGCCGGAGCCTTTTGCCAAGCTGAAGGCGCAACGCGAAAACGCCGCCAGCGGCAAGCGGACGGGCGCCGACCTGCGGCGCGGCGACAAGACCGACAAGCTCGACAAGTTCGCAAACTTCCTGGAACCCCAGGATGCCGAGACGATGACCGCCTCGCGGCTGAAGATGATGCGCGCGGGGTATCGGGCGAAGAACGCGGTGCGGATGTTCCACTTCGCCCAGCTGGTGCTGGGGCTTGGCCTGCTGACCATCGGGGTGATCTATGCGATGATCGTTTCCTCCCGGCAGGAGGTCTCGACGCAGTTCATGATCATGGCCACCATCGGGCCGGGCGGCGCAGGCTATTATCTGCCGCAATACTGGATCCAGCGCCGCGCCCAGACCCGTCAGGCCGAAATCGTGGCGGGCTTTCCCGATGCGCTCGACATGATGCTCGTCTGCGTGGAAGCCGGGCAGTCGCTCGACCAGTCGATCAACCGCGTCGCCAAGGAAAGCCGGGCCGGCTATCCCGCGCTCGCCGACGAATTCGACATCGTGGCGCATGAGGTGAAGGCCGGGAAGGAAAGGGTGCAGGTGCTCAAGGACATGTCCGAGCGTGTGGGCATCCCCGATGTATCCTCTTTCGTGACCACGCTGGTGCAGTCTGCAACCTTCGGGACATCCATCGCCGAGGCCCTTCGCGTCTATTCCAACGAAATGCGGGATAAACGCGTGATGCGCGCCGAAGAAAAGGCAAACACCTTGCCGACGAAGCTGACCCTCGGCACAATGCTGTTCACTGTGCCGCCCTTGATGATCATCCTGATCGGACCGTCGGTCTACGGTATCTCCAAATCCCTCGGAGGGGGGGGCTGATCCTGAGAGCGAGACGACCGGCTGCGGCCCTTCTGATCTGTGCGACCCTGACCGCCTGCGGAAACGCCGGCGGTCCTGGCACGGAAAAGGGCTTTCTGGCGGGGGGCAAAACCCGCAACACCGCCCCCGCCGCCGATGGCCGCAAGGAGGGGGTGGACGGGCTGCTTGTCGGCCACCGCCTGATGGCGGCGGGGGAGCCGGAGCTGGCGCTGAAAGCCTATCTGCGCGCTGCGGCCGAACAGGGGATCAATGCCGATGTCCTTTCGGCCATCGGCTCGGCCAATCTTCAGCTCGGTCGGCTCGGCCAGGCCGAACAGATCCTGCGCCGCGCGCTTGAACTCGACCCGAAATTCGTCCCCGCCCTGAACAACCTCGGCTGTGTCCTGCTGGAGCAGGGCAAGGCGGGGGAGGCGCGGGTGGTCTTCCAGCAGGCCTTCGCGCTCGACAGTGGCCAAACGGACTCCATCCGCGAAAATCTGCGTCTCGCTATCGCGCGGACCGAAACTCCTGTGTATGTTGCTCCGGAAGATCAGGAACCAGCCTACCACCTTGTCCGGCGCGGAAACGGCGAATACGTCCTTCTGACGCAGCTCTAGGCGGGAAAGCGACCCGAGCAGTCAAAAAAGGACGCGAAATGCGCCACCCTGTTGTTGTTGCGACCTGCCTTGCAGGGGCGCTTGCCCTGTCCGGATGCAATCACCGGCAATCCGATGCCGAGGTGAAGCGCGCGCTGAAAAGCGTGAACGTCATCGACGAATCAAATCTCAACGACATCATGCTGACGGTGGGCGACCCGAACGAGGCGGTGGCCTATTTCCAGAACGCCACCCAGCAGGAGCCGGCGCGCATCGACCTCAAGCGCGGCTTGGCCAAGTCGCTGATCCGTGCCAACCAGCCGACCCAGGCGGTGACGGTCTGGCAGGCCATCGTCGCCTCCCCGGAAGGGACGAATGACGACAAGGTGGCGCTTGCCGATGCCTATATCCGCACCAATGACTGGTCCAAGGCCGAGGCGACGCTGAACACCATTCCGCCCACCCATGAGACCTTCGAACGCTATCGTCTTGAAGCCATGGTCGCCGACAGCAAGAAGAACTGGAAGAAGGCCGACAGTTTCTACGAAATCGCCGCCGGGCTGACGACCAAGCCCTCGGGTGTCCTGAACAACTGGGGCTTCTCGAAGCTGTCGCGGGGCGACTATGCCGGGGCGGAGAAGCTCTTCGGCGAAGCGCTGACCTATGATCCGACGCTTTTCACCGCCAAGAACAACCTGATCCTCGCCCGCGGAGCGCAGCGCAAATACGATCTGCCGGTCATCCAGATGACCCAGACCGAGCGGGCGGAGCTGCTTTACACGCTGGCGCTTGCCGCGATCAAGCAGGGGGATACGGCCGTGGGCAAGGGCCTGTTGCAGGATGCCATCGACACCCATCCGCAGCATTTCGAGGCGGCCGCCCGGTCCCTGGCGGCGCTCGATGCCTGAGGTTTCCTCCCTGCCCCATGTCGCGGCCTATGCCTTTCTGCCCTTCGCCCTCGCCATCGGCATCTGGGTCGCCTGGTCGGACATGAAGTTCATGAAGATCCCCAACAAGGCGGTGATCGCCATGGCGGTGGTCTATCTGGTGGTGGGGCTGATCGTGCTGCCGCTGAAGGCCTGGGCCTGGGGCATCGGGCTCGGGGCCGTGGTGCTGGTGATCGGCTTTGTCGCCAATGCCACCGGGCTCGTGGGCGCGGGGGATGCGAAGTTCGCCGCCGCCATGGCCCCGGTCTTCATCGGGGCCGATCTGCGCTTCGTCTTCGGGCTCTTCGCCGCTTGCCTGCTCGGCGCCTTTGCCAGCCACCGCGCGCTTGGTGCGGTGCCGGCCTTCCGCCGCGCGGCCGGCGACTGGGCAAGCTGGACCCGCAAGGATTTCCCCATGGGTCTGGCGCTGTCGGGGACATTGATCTTCTATCTTCTTGCCGTAGTACTGCCGCTTTTCTGAGGCACCTTTCGCGGGACACCGTGCGGGCGCTGCCCCCGGACCGCTGAAGGGGACAGCCGATGAACATTCAAGTGACGCCCGACGCCACCACGCCCTCCGGCGTGGCCCCGCCGCCCGCCCCGAAATCGCTGGCGGAAACCGGGCTGTCGCTGGTGATGCTGCGCGACATCCTCCTGAAGACCATGTTCCGCATGAATATCGACCTCGTGTCGCAGATCAGCCGGACCATCTGCCTGCCCCCGCAACTGACGCAGGAACTGGTGGACCTTGCGCGATCCCAGAAGCTGCTGGAAGCGACGGGGACGCTTCATGCCACCTCGGGTAACGAGATGGGCTATCAGTTGACCGACGGCGGCAAGTCGCGGGCGCTCGATGCGCTCAGCCAGTCGGAATATTACGGGGCGCTGCCGGTGCCTCTGGCCGCTTACGGCGAGCAGCAGAAGCGCCAGTCGGTCCGCAACATCAAGCTGACCCGGCCGGAGCTGATGCGCGGCATGGGCCATCTGATCCTGCCGGAGGATCTGATCGACAACCTCGGACCGGCCGTGACCTCGGGCCGCTCGATCCTGATGTACGGGCCGCCGGGCAACGGGAAATCCTCGATCTCCAACGGTATCCGGGCCGCCCTCGGCGACAAGATCTACATCCCCCGCGCCATCGAATATTCGGGGCAGGTGATCACCGTCTATGACCCGATCGTCCATTCGGCGGCGGTGGAATCGGTGGATGACCCGACCTCGCTGCGGAAGACCGGCAACCGCTTCGACAACCGCTATGTCTATTGCGACCGCCCGACCGTGGTGACGGGCGGGGAATTGTCGCTCGACATGCTGGACCTGAAATACAACCCAACGGCGCGGACCTATCAGGCGCCGTTGCAGCTCAAGTCTTCGGGCGGGATCTTCATCGTCGACGACCTTGGCCGTCAGGCGGAGCCGCCGCAGAAGCTGGTCAACCGCTGGATCGTGCCGCTGGAGGAAAGCCGTGACATCCTCGCCCTGCAATCGGGCGAGAAGTTCACGGTGCCGTTCGATACGCTGGTGATCTTCTCCACCAACTTCCACCCGAACGAGATCTTCGACGGCGCGGCGCTGCGGCGGATCTTCTTCAAGATCAAGGTGGACGGGCCAACGCAGGAGATGTTCCTGAAGATCTTCGCCATGGTGGCGCGCAAGCGGAAGATGCCGCTGGACGAGCGGACGCTGCTTTACATGCTGAAGACCAAGTATCCGACGATCCAGAACAATTTTGCCAATTACCAGCCGACCTTCCTGATCGACCAGATGATCGCCATCTGCGAGTTCGAGGGCATCCCCTATCAGATGACCCCCGAACTGATGGACCGCGCCTGGGGCAACATGTTCGTCCGCGAGGAGAAGATCGCAAAGTAGGGAAGGCGGATACGGAGGGTGCCACCCCACCCTCTCCCTCCCCCACGAGGGGGGAGGGAAGCGCCTCGGGCTTCTGTCCTGCCTTACCCGCTCTGGTTGGAAGACGCAGGGTCGGCCCTGCCAGCCTCGGGCGGATCAGAAAATGCATCGCATTTTACCGCCGAAGCGAAGGGCGGCAGGTTCCAGACCCTATGGACCGAAATTTAGCCATGGCAGAGGCCATCGCCGCTGCCAAGCGCTCAGGCGCCCGCCATCCGCCGGTGGCCCTAAAGGCCGCCGGCCAGCCCCCGCCCCCCGGAGGGCGGGGGCTTCGCCCCACCGGGGCGGGCGCCGGCCTCTGAGATTGCCTGAGATCAGCGGTCCAGCGGAGCCGTTCCCGCGCAGGCGGGAAAACGCGATGCGTTTTCTGATCCGCCCGGATGAATGGCTTGGAAGCCGGCAGCCGCGGTAATCCGCCCTACCCGAACAGCCGCACGCCGCTTTCGGTGATCACCGCATCCAGCCGCTGATCGGTCGGCTCGATCGGCACCTCCGCCAGCTCCTGCGCGTCGAAGGCGAAGCCTACCGCCAGCGTCGGGCGCAGGGCGCGCAGACCCTCCAGCGTCCGGTCGTAGAAGCCGCCGCCATAGCCCAGCCGGAAGCCGCGGGCATCGAAGGCGACCAGCGGCACGACCACCACCTCCGGCTCGACCCAGAGGCCCTCCGCCGGGATCAGCGCTCCGAACTCCCCTGCCACCATCGCCGTCCCCGGCGACCAGTCGCGGAACCGCAAGGCCTGCCCCGCCCCGAGAATCACCGGCACGCCCACCGGCCCCTGATGCACGGCCATCGCCGGCAGCGGGTCGATCTCCGTCCGCATCGGCATGTAGCCGGCCAGCGCCTTGCCGCGATGCGCGGCGAGGAAATCGGCCAGAAGCTCCGCCGCCTGCCCCTGCCCCTTCGCAAAGGCCGCCTTGCGGGCCGCGAAGCCCGCCTTGCGCGCCTCGGCCTTGCGCTCCACGAGCCCGCTCATAGCAGAAGCACCGTCGCCAGCCCGAGAAAGGCGAAAAAGCCCATCACATCGGTCAGCGTCGTCACGAAGGTCCCGGAGGCAAGCGCGGGGTCGAGCCCCATGCGCTCCATCGTCAGCGGCACCATGACACCGCCCAGCGCCGCGACGATCTGGTTGACGACCATGGCAAGGCCCAGCACCAGCCCGATCCGCAGATCCCAGAAGATCAGCCCCCCCGCCGTCCCGAGGATCAGCGCCAGCCCGATCCCGTTCAGAAGCCCCGCCCCCAGCTCCCGCAGCACCACCCGCCGCGCGTTGGAGGCGGTCAAGTCGCGCGTCGCAAGCGCCCGGACCGACACCGCCAGCGATTGCGTTCCCGCGATCCCCCCGGTCGAGGCGACGATCGGCATCAGCGCCGCAAGCGCCACGATGGCCGCGATCGTATCGGTGAACTGGGTGATGACCAGCGCCGACAGCGAGGCGGTGAAAAGGTTGATGATCAGCCAGGGCAGCCGCTGGCGCGCCGTGGCGAGCGCACCGTCCGACAGGCTCGATTCGTCGCCCACCCCGGCAAGACGCAGCATGTCTTCCTCGTGCTCTTCATCCAGCACGTTCATCGCATCGTCGATGGTGATGACGCCCACGAGCCGCCCCGCCTCATCCACCACCGGACAGGAGATCAGGTGATACTGGTTGAAGACATAGGCCACGTCCTCTTCGGGGTCGGTGGCCGGAAGGGTGCGGAAACTGTCTTCGAGAATGTCGCGCAGCCGGGTCTCGCGGCGGGAGGACAGAAGCCGGCCCAGCGTCACATAGCCCGTCGGTTTCAGCCGGGGATCGGTCAGGATGACGTGATAGAACTGGTCGGGAAGGTGGTCGGCCTGGCGCAGATAGTCGATGGCCTCGCCCACCGTCCAGTGCTCGGGCGCCACCACCACCTCGCGCTGCATGAGGCGGCCTGCCGAATCCTCCGGATAGGACAGCGCCTGCATGACCGCGAGCCGGTCCGACAGCTCCAGCGCGCCAAGGATGATGTCCTGCTGCGGCGGGTCGAGATCTTCGAGAATGTCCACCACATCGTCGGAATCGAGCTCGCGCATCGCCTCGGCGACGACCTCGCGCGGCAGAGCCTCGATCACCTCCTCGCGGATGGCATCGTCGATCTCCGACAGAACCTCGCCGTCGATCTCGCCGGGCAGAAGGGCCAGGAACGCATTGCGTTCCGTGCTGCTGATCTGTTCGAGAAGGTCGGCGATATCGGCGGCGTGGAGCGGCTCCAGCAATTCCGCCAGCCGCCTGGCATCCCCGGCTTCGACAGCATCGAGGATCGCGCTGACGCGGCGGGAATCCAGCCCGTCTTCTTCCTCGTCCGCGATATCGAGCACGTCAAAACCCCCTGAATTACCCCGACCTTAACGAAAGCTGTTTCAAGGAAACAGAGGGCGGAGGAAATTTACCGGCACGGAATAACACTCTAGTCTCGGCGGGCGCGGCAGGATGAAGGGGCAGGCGATGGCGGATCTTATTCTCGGGCAGGTGCTGTCCTATGCGGGCGATCCCTTTGCCGAGGGTCTTGGCGTGGCCCGGCACGAAAGCCACGGCGCGGTGCTGGTCGAGGGCGGGCGCATCACGGCCACCGGCCCGGCCGAGCGGCTGCGCGCCGCCCATCCGCAGGCGAAGGTGACCGATTACGGCCGCTGCCTGATCTCGGCCGGCTTCGTAGATGCCCATGTGCATTATCCGCAGACGGCGATCATCGCCTCCTGGGGGAAGCGGCTGATCGACTGGCTGAACCTGTATACCTTCCCCGAGGAGATGCGCCTTGCCGATCCCGCCTATGCGGAGGAGATCGCCAGCCGCTATCTCGACCTCGCGCTTGCCCATGGCACCACCTCCGTCTGTTCCTATGCCACGATCCATCCCGCTTCGGTCGATGCGATCTTCGGCGCGGCGCAGGCGCGGGGGATGCGGATCTATGCCGGCAAGACCTGCATGGACCGCAATGCGCCCGAAGACCTGCGCGACACCGTGCAATCGGCCTATGACGACAGCAAGCGCCTGCTGGAGAAATGGCACGGGGTCGGGCGGCTCTCCTATGTGATCACGCCGCGCTTTTCGCCGACCTCCACGCCGGAGCAGTTGGCGGCCCTCGGGGCGCTCTGGCGGGAGTATCCCGATTGCCTGATGCAGACCCATCTCAGCGAGCAGACCGACGAGATCGCCTGGGTGAAGGAGCTGTTCCCGCAATCGCGCGACTATCTCGACACCTACGAGGCGCAGGGGCTCTTGCGCGAGGGCGCGGTCTATGGCCATGCCATCCACCTGACGGAGCGTGAAAAGGCCCGGCTGGTGGAGGCGGGGGCGAGCCTCGTGCATTGCCCGACCTCCAACACCTTCATCGGCTCGGGGCTGTTCGACATGGGGCTGGCGAAGCGGCTGCGGGTGGGGCTGGCCACCGATACCGGGGGCGGATCGTCCTTTTCGATGCTGCATACGATGGCGGCGGCCTATGAGGTCGGCCAGTTGCGCGGTCAGGCGCTGCATCCGGCGGAACTGTGGTGGCTGGCGACGCAAGGCTCGGCCCGCGCGCTTCATGCCGAAGACCGGATCGGCAATATCGCGCCGGGGATGGAAGCCGATCTGGTGGTGGTGGACCTCGCCTCCACCCCGGCCATCGAACAGGCGACCCGGCGGGCGGAGGATCTGTGGCAGGCGCTGTTCCCGACCGTGATGATGGGCGACGACCGCGCCATCCGCGCCACCTGGATCGGCGGCAAGGAACGGGAGCGGGCGGGCTGAGGGGGGCGAGCCAGAAAAGGAGAAGTCTGCGCAAACGGGCTTTGTTGCGTTACTCGGATTGATGCCGCACGTGTCCTTTCCCGGCTATCTTCAGCGCATGCGGACGGTCTCGGGCGTGCCGAGTGAGGTGAAGCGGTTCATGAGTGCGATGCGGATCTGAACCTCGGCATCCTGCCTGTCGAAGTCTCTGGCCATGATGCGCTCGCCGAGGAGTTTGAGGCATCTCATCTTGGCTTCCACGCGACTTCGTCGGTGATATCCGGACCATTTCTTCCAGTTGGCCCGGCCGAAGCGCTTGCAGGCGCGTAGCGCTTCGTTGCGCGCCTGCAGGCCGGGATCGTGGCCCTTCCAGTCCGGGCGGTTCGGCGCGGCGGTATGATGGCATCGGCACCTCGGGCCGCGATGGCGCCGTAGCACCCCTTGGTGTCATAGATGCCATCGGCGGTAACGCTGCCGATCCGCTCTTCAGCTGGTATCTGCGCCAGCAGATCGGGCAGAACAGGCGCATCGCCGATGCGGTTGCTGGTCATCTCGATCGCCCGCACTTCCAGCGTATCAGCGTCGATACCTATGTGGATCTTGCGCCGCACGCCATGGTTTCTCGAACCAGTGGCGAAACCAGGCGCGCCCTGCGGCGGCTGGCCCCGTGCTTGCGGACCTGCCACTCTCCCTCCCCCGAGAACTTGAACTCTGTGCTGTCCACCAGCAGATGCAGCGGGCCGGATGATGCCCGATACGGGATCTGCACTTTCAGGTGCTTCTGCCGGCGGCAGAGCGTTGTGTAATCTGGCACGGGCCAATCGAGCCCTGACAGAGCCAGCAGGCTCTCCACTAACCCAGTCGTCTGCCGCAGGGGCAGCCCGAACAGCACCTTGATCGAGAGGCAGAACTGGATGGCTGCTGCCGAAAACCTCTCAGGATGACCCGCCTTGCCACTCGGGGCCGCGAACCACGACATCTCCGGGTCAAACCACACCATCAGAAAGCCGCGCAGCCTCAGGGACAGGCCGTAGCTGGACCAGCTCGTCGTGCGGAAATGGGGGACAGGCTTGCTCATGGCACAAATCTAACCCGCTGATCCATAAACATGAATCCGCAGGTCGGAAGGATAGTCCAACAAGCCGATGCTGACCAAAACCTGTCAATTGCGGCAAGTTTGCCCGCAGCTAACAACCCCTTCTGTGATGTGCCATTGAAACTTGCCGTAATGAAATCTGATTTTTAAAAATAGGCAATACATTTCAGTATTTTGTCGTTGTGGGCCCGTCGCCCGTATCACCAAGCGGTCCGCGTTTACCATTTACCACTTCCGCAAATTTTCGGCGGTTTCACGCACCATTCTGAAGCTAACAGGCTGATAAAAATGAAAAACCCGGCCATGACGGCCGGGTTTGGGGTGGTTTGGTCGAGAAAGGCTGGATCGAGGATCAGCTTGCGCCGCGGAGCCTGGGACTGCGCTCGCGCTTGCGGTCGTGTTTGTCCTCGTCTGCATCCTCCTGCCGCGCGAAGAGAACCGAGGCTTTTATCTTCTTCCAGTCATCGGAGATGAAGGGGTTCATTGCGTTATCGCATTCGGTGATATGGGTGAAACCCCGTGCAAAATGCCTTTGGGTCAGGTGCGCGCCACCGAGAAGCACCGCCTGTTGGATGGCGCCAACGATGAGGTCGATGGCGATCCCAAGCCGATTGCAGCACCCAACGAGAAAGCGATCCAAGAACATCGGATCAGCCTCTTCGAAACCTGCGAGACCAGCTTCTTCGGTATAAGCTGCGATCACGCTGCGGATGGTCCGGGCATCCGCAGCTTTCGTCAGAGGGCGGAGTTCGGTCGGCTTAAGCCGACGGCCAAGCTGCTGGTCTTGGTTGACCATCTCCTTGAGCTTTTCCGAGCCGTAGAGCACAACGATGAAGGGCCAATCCTTGTTCTGGGACAAAGATTTCAGCGTATTGATGACTGCGCGGCGCTGCGGCTTGTTGGCATTGCCCCAGATGTCCTGTGCTTCATCGAAATGCAGCACGGTGACACGTTTTGCCTTGAGCAGCCTGCGAAGCTGCTCCCAGCGATCCGATGCGTTCGCTTCGGTCGTGGCCCTATCGTTCACCGGATAGCCGATCTCCTCCATCACCGCCTCGGCGGCGGTTTTCAGCGTCGCCGGCGTCGGCATACGCACCGAGACGATCTGAAGATCATGCCCTCCGTCTTCGCTAGGGCCCATCAGACGTTCGAGTTCCGCAAAAACCCATTCGAGCGTGCGGGTTTTGCCGGAGCCAGTAGGAGCAAGCAGGGCCATGCCATCATCTTGGTCAGGGCGCCCTTGGCAGCGAGAGCATTGCGCTCTTCGTGCAGAAGCAAAAGCTTGTTCAGGATCGCGGATTGGTGCTTCGTCTTGACGAACCGCTGGCGGAGGGTGGCGGCCACATTGGCCGCCTGCCGGATTGCGTCGAGGGTGGTTTCAGGCTCGAGGGCCATCAGTGAATCTCCGGTTCTTCGCCGCCTTCAAGGTCGGCATCATGGTCTGGGCGCAGGATTGCGGAAGGGGCGGGTTGCGCGGTTTCCGGGGCGAGCAGGGCGTTGGTGCGGTCATCTGCAAGGAGATCGATAGCGGCGAAGACGGGGCCAGAAACGGTGCCGCTGTCCTGTCCGACGATGGGCATGCCGATATACAGACGGTCACGAGCCCGAGCGATCTCGGCATCCGACAACGCGCCAGTGCCGAGGTCGAGGCGGGCTGCTGCAACAGTCGTGCGGATGTCAGCCAGCGCCGCACGAACCATGCTCCGATCCAATTTGGCCTCACCGCGAAGGCGATCACGCATGGCCTTCTCAGTGGCAATCCAGTCGGTCAGATGCACCTTGTCGAGGAAATCAAGCTTCGCCCTGACCGGATGCCACTTGCCCTCCCAATGCATGGCCACCCAGCCGAGATCCTTCGGATCAACCCGGACATCGACATTGGTTTTTCCCTTTGACAAGAAGATGCTCTGCACCAGAGGACTGGTGTATTCGATACCGAACAGATTGATACCGTGGTTGCCAATACGGCGCTGGCCGGGAAGACCAAAGGCTGCGCGGCGCGCATAAGCATCCGCGGCAGATCGACACCATAGGTTGAGGTCAAGCGATCCCATGCCCGCGCCGGGGTCTCGCCGCCGAGGCTTTCATGCGGAAGGTTATGGTAAACGTCAACGATGAACGGTATCATGATCGAGGCGGTTTCATCCTCGGTCAGGCAGGCATTCTCCGAAGGCTTGTAGTCGCCCTTTTCTACAACATTGCGGAAGGTGCGGCCGGGAAGTTCTTCCATGATAGTGTTGCTCCAAGTCCCGAACACGCGTTCTACGTGAGCACGCAAGTGGGCGACGCCAGCCACCGTGTCGGTTACCCCCATCCCGATGTCCGTGACCGGCTGCTGAAACGCGTTGGTAATGAACCATCCACCGTTATCGGAATAAATGCTTCGGCCGAGACCGCTCTGGTTCCATTTTCCTTGCGCGCCGTGAAAGGCGGCAAATTCGGTCTTGTCCATGGTAGTCATTTCGACAGCACGCAGCGCTGCTTCGACGCCCGGATTGAGGGTGATGGCGAAGCCAACGATGCAACGGGTGGCACAGTCGATTACGACGACCGCCCAGAGCCTGACCTTTTTCAGGGCTTTGATCTGTGCCTTGGTGAGATCTTTGATCCGGCCGGAGGTGATCGCCAGCGCGAGAACGTCGAGTTTCCACTCATCAATCTGCAGCACCTCCATCGGAAAGCGCACCTGCATCCCGGAGAAATTCAGCGCAAACTTGCTGTTAGCAACGCTGAGGCCTTCACGATTGAGCGTGACAGTATAGGCGTCCAGGTTCTTGATCTGACGATAAATCGTGCGCGTGCTGTGCCCCCCGATGCTCATCCGGCTGAGGCCAGAGTCGGCGTTTGAATTTG
>JAPUEK010000018.1 GCA_027492585.1 Paracoccaceae bacterium
TCCTTGCGGCCTCGATGGCGATCGACAGCCCGGAGGCGACCGCTGGCGCACCCCGTTCACGGGGCTGGACAGCACAGGAGGAACTTTCTTGCCTCGCGAGGAATGACGGTGCCCGCACCGGCAGGGGAAGAAAGTTGTGACGACGCTGTTGCGCCAAAGCGGTCGAGGCGAAGACGTCCTTCGAGCAGATCAGCCCATCACCAGAGGCCGTTGGACGCGGGCTGGGACGGACAATCCACGGAGATCAAGGCGACCCTGAAGGCCCATCAGGAGAGACAGGTCAGGCACTACCGGCGATGAAACCACCTCTGGCTAGGGTCAGGCTAGAGCTTGCGCATTTCCCCCTGCCCTGCTGCCTCGCGGCACTCGCCGCTCCACCTGGTTCAGGTCTGTCAGCGTGATGGCAGGTAAAGGACGACATTCGAACGAGGGCAGCCGTCGGGCCAATGTCCTGGCCGATCCGGGCGGAGACTCCCCTCCAACCCGCGCAACTCGATGATGATCTGACGGTGAGGCCTTTGCCCTCACGCCCCACCCCATTTCCTGCCGCCTCATTGATCACCTGGCAAAGGCTCCTAGAAACCCGGGGCAGTCCAGCCGTGGCAATCCGCATGCCGCTGTGGGCGACCCATGGCAAATGCAACCCGCGCCGAACTACGACGGCCAAATGCAAACACCCCCCGACGAAACCGCCGGAGGGAGCCAATGAGTCAGGAACTGTTCGTCGGCCTGAGGGGCGCCCGCGTCAGTCGATCGCCTTGAATATCTCGCCCGCCTCGGGATGGTCGCCCGTGAACTCATAGAGCCGCATATAGGCCTCGGACAGCTGGTCAGCCTCGTGCCGGAACGAGAGATGCGAAAGGGCGAAAAGGGTGGCGATGATGCCGGCGGCCTCGGCCGAAACCTCGCCCATATAGCCGTTGGTCTCGCAGGCGATGCGGAGCCGCTTGTCGGAGTCGGGCGACAGGAACAGGGGCTGGCCGCCCCGCTCGTGGAAATGCCAGAGCCCGCCTGTGTAGTCGTCGGGGGCCAGCCAGGACATGAATTGATAGATGGCGCGCTCGCCGATCAGCATCAACGCGGGGCTGAAGAGCGCGGGCAGGAACTCCACGCGGCGCGCCTCGGGCACGAGGGTGGCAGGTTTCAGCGCGGTTGCAGCTTGGGTCATCGGAAATCCTCCGGATCAGGGGTGATGTCGCGCCCCGGCGGCCCTCTCGACCCGCCCGAACACGCCGCTTTCCGACCCAACTCTCGCTCTCCGGCGATCGCGGAGTTGGTTTTGTTCCCTATATGTTCTATTCTGTCAGGACGACCCGCATGGGAGACCCATCATGGACGCTGCCACATTTGCCCTGCACGCCACCGAACGCCAGATCGCCTATGCGCGGTCGCTGGCGCTCCGCAACCAGAGCCTGTTGCCCTGGGAAGTCCAGCAGGACCGCCGTTCGCTCAGCGCCTGGATCGAAGCGCAAGCGAAACTGAAGCCTGCGGACACAAGCCAGCCGACCTCGAAGCAGGTCGCCTTCGCTGAACGGCTGGCTCGGATCAAGCGCCGCGCCGTGCCGGACGAATGTTTTCGCGACCGGCAGTTGCTGTCGCGCTGGATCGACAGCAACCGGTAACGCGCGACCGGGATTCGGAACGGGCAAAAACGGGTTTCGGGGCGGCTACCCGAACCGTCGTCCTTCCTCGGTGAAGGTATAGCCGTTGGCGACCATCGTCTCGTCCACGGCCTCATCCGAGATCAGGTATTCGTATTCCTGTTCCAACTCGCGATAGAGCCAGTTGGCAAGATCGCGCAGTGCATCGGTGATCATGGCCTCGGCATCGCCGGTGATCTCGACCACCGCCGAACTGTCCCGCGTCACAGAGACGGCCATGGTGAAGGCGTGGTAGTAATTGCCGCGATGTGAAACCTCGGCGCGTAGCTGATAGAAATTCTGCCGCTGCGCCGCCTGCAAGGTCTCAGCGATGCGATGCAGAGTCTGGTCCTGCGGCGCATAGGCGCGCAGATCGGCGGTGGCGGATTTCCGGTAGGAGTAAGTGCCTTCCCAACAAGCCCCATCGCCTTGCGACCAAAAGCCGCTGAACCAGATGCAGGGATCCTCCCGAGTGCGACCGCCGACCAGTCGAACGGTCCGGGTTTTCAGGCGGATGCCGAGGATCTCAGCGATGCGCTGAAAATCCTCGTAGACGGCATCGTACCAGTCATAGTCGAAGCCGCCCTCGCGATACCAGGCGCGGACCCGATCCTTGGCGCCTTCCGGAAGTTCATCAATTCGATAGACGGTCGTGGCGATCACTTGGGGCATGAGCAGTCCCTCTCTAGCATGGGCCGGCCAATTGCCGGGGGTGGGTTTCCGGAAAGGGGAAGATCAGGCCGCCAGGGCGAGATCGACGGCGGCGGCCGCGAGGTCCCGCCAGAACGGGTCGACCAGACGGCCCTCCAGCGCTTGGGCGCGGGTGAGCAGCAGAGCGGCAGAAGCAGGATCGCCGGCGTCCGTTGCCGCGCGGGCCTTGGCCCGAAGCTCGCAGGCCTCGCTCACCACGCGCCGCGCTTCGGCATCGCTGTCGACCGGGGCGCACCAGCGGACCCTGCCCATCTGCACCTCCCCCGCCAGCACGAGGCCGTGATCGGCATCGAGGATGTTGACGGACTGTGGCACCAAGCGCAGGGCCGCATCGCGCCCGGCGTCGAGATGGCCGGAAGCGACGGCTTTGCGGGCCAGGGTAAGGGCAGCCGCGAGGTCACTGCAGGTGCCGAGATCGACCTCGCGGTCGAAGCTCAACTGATTGAGCGCCGGATCGTCCCAGTGCGCAAGGCAGCGGCAGCTGACCCGCAGGGGCAAGCGGTCCGCGAGGCGCAGATCGACAAGAACCCCGCCGATCAAGTTGTCGCCGGGGCCACGGAACGCGGTTTGGGAGATGGGTGCAGTCATCGGGATCACTCCGCGACGGGCGGCGGGAGACCCTCTCCCACCCTGAAACCCGTCACGGAATCCCCCACCCGTCTCTTCCTCTGGCGG
>JAPUEK010000019.1 GCA_027492585.1 Paracoccaceae bacterium
CCAAATTCAAACGCCGACTCTGGCCTCAGCCGGATGAGCATCGGGGGGAACAGCAGGCCACTTCCGGTTCTGACGGCCTCGGTGACACCAGCATGCGTCAGTCCGTCTTTGAAGTTGTGACGAAAGGAGTGGAATGCTGTTTTGGGTGAGAAAACCTTTATTTGACGCACATATCTCCCCCAGAACTTTGAGAAGTTATGGCTGTAGTATCCATCTTCTCCCTGTGCGATATCTGCGAAGATGCGGTCCTTGGGTACTTTTGGCACCTTACTCAATAATCCGAGTTCTATCAGGCGCTTATGGACAGGAACACGTCGATAGCTTGACTGGGTCTTTATCTGCTTGTCCTCATCTTCTGTCTTCGTGATGTCGAAGTAGACAATGCCGTCCTCTTCGACAATGTCTTTGGCCAGCAGTTGCACGATCTCTCCGAGGCGCAGCCCAGAGTACAATGCGATGATCGGTACCCAATACTTGCCGTCCTTGATAACCTCACTTCCGGGAGTTGCACGACGATGTTCACTGAGGCACCCTTTATAGATCGGAGACTGAAAAATCCCCTTGATCTGATCAGAACTGTAGGGGTCTCGATCCTTAGCCGGGGCGCCCATTTTCTTGACGAGTACCTTGATTTTGGACCCCGGCTGCTTGTCCAAGTGCCCTTCGTCTGTGGCCCAACTCAGGAACGCATGAAGGAAGTCTAAGTCCTTCTTTTGGGATTTCGGAGAGAGCACAGCTCCCCCCTTGTTGTTCTCTGCCACCTCTTCAAGTGTCATCCCATCAAACTTCTTCAGCTTTGAAAAATTCGGAGGAATGCGGGACAAGACGTCCCGGAAACGAGCGACATCAGCATTTGCAATTAATTGCAAAAGTATGCCGCCGCCGATGACTTGCTCCGCGTTTCGAAGGGCTTTTTCGACAGCAGCCGATGTCTTTTTCTCCCAAGAAGGTTTCTTGTGGCTCAAATATTGGCCTATTGCCCATGCAAGCGTGGGGGGCGATTTAGGGGCCTCGACAACGTCACCTGGTATGGGAGGCAGGCCGTTCGCCCTCATCCCCCTAAAAAGGGGGTCTCGCGGGTCTGTGTCGCCATAGTCCCCACGCAATTGCGCTGCATAGATGCGATCATTTTCGAGCATCGCACGTGCAACCATCCTTTGGGTTTGAAGGAACTCTTCCGAGACGACCTTCGAAAAATCCTTGTTGAACACTGTACTAGGCTCAACGCCCAAGATATTAAGTGCTTGGCTGGTCACAAGATTGCTGAACTTGCCCGTAGAAAGCTGCCGCTTTGTGTCCTCCATATCCCTCAACGAAAAGGCCAGTTGTTCCTCGACAGAGGCGCGGGGGTCGTCCGGCAGGATCATGATAGTCTCAGCGCTTCGGTTCAGGAGCGTCTGGAAGTAATCCCGGATAAGGGCCTCTATCTCAACTTGGGAAAGTGTTATCATTCTCGGTAGCCCCATGAAAAATCGGTCCAGCGCGTTGCTCAGCTCTCGGCATCGCAGCTTTGCTTCGCTTGGGTCGACGGTCCGCAGAGAGCTTGATATCTCCGTTCGGCCTACGCGAGCTACGAGCTGTTTCGGCACTGTCATCCGATAGTAAAAGACAGCACCGCGTTTGACGAGTCTGGGTATGAGAGTCAGCTTTCCCCCTCGGAACTGTAGCAGTTCACTGTAGCAGGGACGCTTTCCGCCGAACGTGTGTTTGGAAATGCCGTTTGTTATTAGTTGGTTAGAACTAATGTGGCGGAGAGACAGGGATTCGAACCCTGGGTCGGCGCAAACCGACAACGGTTTTCGAGACCGCCGCATTCGACCACTCTGCCACCTCTCCGCGGTAGGGATCGTGGCGGGGATTTAGCGGGGTCGGGTCGGGCTTGCAAGCCCCCATGGGCGGGAAATGGCGTCTCTGACCGGCAATCTGTGCCGGTGCTTGGCAAAGCGGAGGGGAGGGGCTAGCTCTCGGGGACCCGTGCTTCTCAAGGTGAGCCCCATGTCCCTGTCCCGGCTTCTTCCCGTCGTTCTTGGCGCCCTCGCATTGGCGGGGGGTGCGGGGCAGGCTCTGCCGCCGGCCATGGCGCAGACGGTGCCGGCGCCGTCCGAGGCCGTGGAGCCGATCCGCGCCTTCACCGATCTGATGATGATGGACGGGGTGCTCGACGTGATGCGGGCGGAGGGGCTGGCCAACGGCGCGGAGCTTGCCGCCGATCTGCCGGGCGGCGCCACCGATCCGGGATGGCAGGCTGAGCTGACGCGCATCTACGATACCGGGGCCATGCGGGAGACCTTCGACAAGGCGCTTGCGGCGCGGCTTTCCGGTGATCCTCAAGCGCTTGCCGCCGCCACGGAATTTTTCGGCTCCGAACTCGGTCAACGGGTGCTGAAACTGGAAATCGACGCCCGCCGGAGCCTCCTCGACAAGGAGGTGGAGAAGGCGACGGAGCTGGCCTTCGAGGATCTGGTCCGGCAGAATCCGGCGCGGGTGAAGAAGCTGGAGCGTTTTGCCGAGGTCAACGATCTGGTGGAATCCAATGTGATGGGGGCGCTCAACGCCAATCTCGCCTTCTTCACCGGCATTGCCGATGAGGGAGGCAAGCTCGCCGGCATGGACGAGCAGGAGATGCTCGCCACGGTCTGGGAAGGGGAGGCGCAGACCCGTGCGGATACCCAGCGTTGGCTCTATCCTTTCCTGATGCTGGCCTATCAGCCTTTGCCGGATGGCGATCTGGAGGCTTATACCGCCTTCTCCGACACGCCGGAGGGGCGCCGGACGAATGCGGCGGTCTTTGCCGCCTTCGATGCGCTCTTCACCGATATCTCGCATCGGCTGGGCGAGGCCTATGCGCGCCGGCTGACCGGGCAGGACATCTGACCCCCGCCGCGCCGGCGCTTGACAGCAGCCCCCGCGCAGATCATAAGCCCGCATCCCGGCGAGGTGCGACTCTCGCCGGGGCTTTATTTCATGACGCCCGAACGGGCGCGCTGTCCGAGGCGGGGAAACCCGGAACACCCTGAAGCGAAAGCGGAATGGGGGCCGCAGGACGCGGAGCAAGAAAAGGAAAGACCATGTTTGCGGTCCTCAAGACCGGCGGCAAGCAATACAAGGTGCAGGCGGGTGACGTTCTGCGCGTGGAAAAGCTGGCTGCCGTCGCTGGTGAAAAGATCCAGTTCAACGAAATCCTGATGGTCGGCGGTGAAACCGTGACCGTCGGTGCGCCGCTGGTGGCTGGTGCCGCCGTGCAGGCCGAAGTGATCGACCAGATCAAGGGTGAGAAAGTCATCCACTTCGTCAAGCGCCGCCGGAAGCATTCCTCGCAGCGCACCAAGGGCCACCGCCAGCAGCTGACGCTGGTGCGTGTGACCGGGGTTCTCGCCTCCGGCGCCGAAACCTCGGGCGTTGCCGCTGCGACCGGCACCGCCGATGCGCGCCGCGCCGCCCACAACGCTGCCGCCGCTCCGGCTGCGGAAGCTCCTGCGAAACCGAAGCGTGCCGCCAAGGCCGCTGCTGCGAAGGAGTAATCCCCCATGGCACACAAGAAAGCAGGCGGTTCGTCCCGCAACGGCCGCGACTCCGCCGGCCGTCGTCTTGGCGTGAAGCTGTTCGGTGGCCAGGCGGCCATTCCGGGCAATATCATTGTTCGTCAGCGCGGCACCCAGTGGTTCCCCGGTGAAGGCGTCGGCATGGGTGTCGATCACACGATCTTCGCCGTTGTCGAGGGCAAGGTGACCTTCAAGAAGGGCCTCAAGGGGCGCACTTTCATCTCCGTCCTTCCGACTGCCGAGGCAGCCGAGTAAGCCGAACCGTTACGTTTCGCAAGTAAACGGGGGATCGGCTGAAAGGCCGGTCCCCCGCTCCGTTTCAGGAGCATCTTCCGGGGATCGGTCGGCAAGGGCGGGGAAACCTGCTGTCAACGTCACGACGGAACCGGAGGGACCATGACTGGTCACGATCTTCAGATTTCAGGCGCTGCGCGGATCGGGCTCTTCGGGGCGGGTGCGGCCATCCGTGGATCTCTGGCGCCGCAAGCTGTCGCCGGTTGCCCCGCCTGCCGCGAAAGCCGCGGCGGCGGTCGTGAATTCGGCGCGCGCCATCCCCATATCGTCACAGTGGTTCCGCAGGGCGAGGTGCGGGCCACGATCTTCGCGGCCGGCCGGAAACGGTTGGCAGACCGGGCAGACAGCCCGGACATGCGCTTCAGAGGAGGGAAGCCATGACCCTGGACTTGACCACGGGCGCCGGAGCGCGGCGCAGCCCCCCCGGTTCGATCACCGCGGGCCGCTTCGTGCTGCGCCCCCTGCGGAAATCGGATGCCGGGCTCTGCACCCTGTATGCGGGCGACCGGCGGGTGGCGGAGGCGACCCGTTCGATCCCCCACCCCCTGCCGCCCGGCGCGGTGGAGGCCTTCATCGCGCGGGCGACCGCCGCGGAGGCGCAGGAGGTCGTCTGGGTGATGGATGGCGCGGCGGCGGGCCTGTCGGAGCTGCTCGGCGTCATCAGCCTCAAGCCCATGGATCGCGGCCAGTCGGAGATCGGCTATTGGGTTGCCCCGGCGCTCTGGAACACCGGGATCGCCACCGAGGCGGTGCGGGCGCTGATCGCGGCCAATCCGCTCGGTAACCGGACGATCTTTGCCGAGGTGTTCCAGGACAATGCCGGTTCCGCCAAGGTGTTGACCAATCAGGGGTTCCAGTATCTCGGCGATGCGGAGACCTTTTCGGTCGCACGCGGCGCGCGGGTGCCGACCTGGACCTATCTGAGAAAGCTTGACTGAACCGATGATGCCCGCCGAGATCACCACGGACAGGCTGCGCCTGCGCCCGCTTGCCGCCTCGGATGAGGCGGCGGTGGTCGCGGCGCTGAACGACATCGCCGTGAGCGGTTGGCTGGCGGTGGTGCCGCATCCCTATACGGCGGCGGATTTCGCCGGGTTTCTGGCGGAAACCGCCCGCCCCGGCGAGACCTTCGCAGTGGAGGATGCGGGGGGACTGGTGGGGGTGGTCGGTCTGGGCGCACATCTCGGCTACTGGTTCGTGCCGGATGCCCATGGCAAGGGCTATGCGACCGAGGCGGCGCGGGCGGCCTTGTCGCACCGCTTCGCCGACAGGGATGCGCCGGTGCCTTCCGGTTATTTCGAGGGCAATGTCCGCTCAGCCCGTGTGCTCGAAAAGCTCGGTTTCGCCGTGCGCGGACGCGGATTGAAACCCTGCCGCGCGCTCGGGCAGGACCGGCCCCATGTCGAGCAGGAGCTGACCCGCGACGCTTTCGCCGCGGCCTATCCGGTGGCGGCCCGGTCCGCGCGCCTCAGCTATCGCGCCCTGCAACCGCATGATCTCGATCCGCTCCACGCCATCGTCTCGCAATGGGAGGTGGTCCGGCAATTGGGCAGCTTTCCCTGGCCCGCCGACCGCAGCCATACCGCGACGCGGGCGCGCCCCTATGCGGGGGAGGGCTTCATCTGGGCCATCCAGCGGGAAGGGCGGCTCATCGGCACCGTCGGGGTCTGGGAGGGGGAGCTTGGCTATATGCTCGACCCGAGCCAGCACCGGCAGGGCTTTGCCGAAGAGGCCTGCCGCACCGCATTGGACCGCGCCTTCGGTCCGATGGGGCTGACAGAAGCCCATGCCGGGGTCTGGGCGGACAACGCCGGCTCCCTCGGTCTTCTGAAAAAGCTCGGGTTCGGGATCACCGGGGAAACCTGCGACATCTCCAAGGCGCGCGGCGTGGCGACGCCGGGTTATGTGCTGCGCCTTGACGCTGCCGGCTGGCCGGGACCAAGCGGCGCTTGAGCCTGCATCCCCAATCCTGTATCGCCAAAGCCGATCCTTCAGAAAGCTCCCCCGATGAAATTCCTCGACCTCGCCAAAGTCTATATCCGTTCCGGCGGCGGCGGCGCGGGCTGCGTGTCGTTCCGGCGGGAGAAGTTCGTGGAATTCGGCGGGCCGGACGGCGGCGACGGCGGCAATGGCGGCTCTGTCTGGGCGGTGGCGGTGGAGGGGCTGAACACCCTCATCGACTATCGCTACCAGCAGCATTTCTTCGCCAAATCCGGCCAGCCCGGCATGGGCAGCCAGCGGACCGGCAAGACCGGCGAGGACATCATCCTGAAAGTGCCGCTTGGCACCGAGATCATCGACGAGGACGAGGAAACCGTCATCGCCGATCTGATCAACCCCGGCGACCGGGTGCTTCTGGCGCAGGGCGGCAACGGCGGCTGGGGGAACCTGCGGTTCAAATCCTCGACCAACCGGGCGCCGGCGCGGGCCAATCCGGGGCAGGAGGGGATCGAGCGCACCATCTGGCTGCGGCTGAAGCTCATCGCCGATGCGGGGCTGGTGGGCCTGCCCAATGCCGGGAAATCGACGTTCCTTGCCGCCGTGTCGAACGCCCGGCCGAAGATCGCGGATTATCCCTTCACCACTCTGGTCCCGAACCTCGGCGTCGTCGGCATCGACGGGGCGGAATTCGTGATGGCCGATATTCCGGGGCTGATCGAGGGCGCGTCCGAGGGGCGCGGTCTCGGCATCCAGTTCCTCGCCCATGTGGAGCGCTGCAAGGTGTTGTTGCATCTGGTGGATGGCACCTCTTCGACCATCACCAAGGATTACCGCACCATCGTCAAGGAGCTGGAGGCCTATTCCGACATCCTCGGCGACAAGCCACGGGTGCTGGCGCTGAACAAATGCGATGCGCTCGACAAGTCGACGATCACCACCCGGAGGAAGGCGCTCGAAAAGGCCTCGGGCGGGCCGGTGATGGTGATTTCCGGGGTGGCCGGGACCGGGCTTCAGGACACGCTGCGTGCATTGCACGCAGAAATCAGCGCCGAGGCCCCCGTTGAGGAGGGCAAGCCGTGGCAGCCCTGAAACCTCTCGTCGCCCCCGACATCCGCACGGCGAAACGGCTGGTGGTGAAGATCGGCTCGGCGCTGCTCGTTGACCGCAAGACCGGGCTGCGGCAGGGCTGGCTTTCGGCGCTCGCCATGGATGTGGCGGAGGCGAAGGTGCGCGGGGCGGATGTGGTGCTCGTCTCCTCCGGCTCCATCGCTCTGGGGCGCAAGGTGCTGGGCCTCGGCGACGGCGTGCTGACGCTGGAACAATCGCAGGCCGCCGCTGCCGTCGGGCAGATCCGCCTTGCCCGCGCCTATGAGGAGGTGCTGGCCCCGCATGGCATCACCACCGCGCAGGTGCTGGTGACGCTGGAGGATACCGAGGACCGCCGCCGCTATCTCAACAGCCGCGCGACGATGGAGACGCTTCTCGGCCTCGGCGTCGTGCCGATCGTGAACGAGAACGACACGGTGGCCACGGATGAGATCCGCTTTGGCGACAACGACCGGCTGGCGGCGCAGATCGCGGTGACGGCGGGGGCGGATCAGCTCATCCTGCTGTCGGATGTGGACGGCTTCTATTCCGCCAACCCCAAGGAAGTCCCGACAGCCGAGCGTTTCGATCTGGTGGAACGGATCACCCCGGAAATCGAGGCCATGGCCGGCGATCCGATTTCCGGCCTGTCCAAGGGCGGGATGAAGACCAAGCTTCTGGCCGCCAAGACCGCCGTTGCCGGCGGCTGCGCCATGGCGATCATGGAGGGGTCTACCCTCCGCCCGCTGACGGCGCTTGCCAACGGGGCCAGCCGGACATGGTTCGTGGCGCAGGGCGATCCGCAGGTGGCGCGCAAACGCTGGATCAATGCGATGAAGCCGCGGGGGGAGCTGGTGCTCGACGCAGGGGCGGTCACGGCGCTGAAGGCGGGGAAATCCCTGCTGCCGGCGGGCGTGACCTCCGTCACCGGCAGCTTCGGGCGCGGCGATCCGGTGGCGATCCTGTCGCCGGGGGGGGCGGCTCTCGGCAAGGGGCTGGTCCGCTATACGGCGGCGGAGGCCAAGGCGATTGCCGGGCATCGTTCGGGCGAGATCGAGGCGATCCTCGGCTATCAGGGCCGCGCGGCTCTGGTGCATCGGGATGACATGGTGCTATGATCGGGCGCCCTGCGCCCGGTTTCTTTGAAGAAATCGCTGCGGAGCCATGGATGGCTCCGGTGCGGAGTTTGAAAACTCCGCCTTCGGAAGGAAGGAACGCGGGATGGACGGGCAATTCACCGATCTGATGGCCGATATCGGCGCCAAGGCACGGGCGGCGGCGGCGGAGCTGGCCTTCGCCAGTCAGGAGCGGAAATATGCGGCGCTCGTCTCGGCGGCCCATGGCGTCTGGGAAAAGCGGCAGGCGATCCTCGATGCCAACAGCATCGACCTTGGTGCGGCCGAGGAAAAGGGCCTGTCGCCCGCAATGATCGACCGTCTGACATTGGACGAGCGCCGCATCCGCGACATGGTGGACAGCCTGCGCGCCATTGCCGAGCAGCGCGATCCCGTTGGCCGGGTGCTGGCCGAATGGGACAGGCCGAACGGGCTGCATATCCAGCGGGTCTCGACGCCGCTCGGCGTCGTGGGCGTGATCTACGAAAGCCGTCCGAATGTTACGGCGGATGCCGGCGCGCTCTGCCTCAAGGCCGGCAATGCGGTGATCCTGCGCTGCGGCAGCGAAAGCTTCGAGACCTCTTCGGCCATTCACGACTGTCTGGTCTACGGGCTGCAACAGGCGCGGCTGCCCGAAACGGCGATCCAGCTTGTCCCCACCCGCGACCGCGAGATGGTGACGGCGATGCTTCAGGCGACGGAGTTCATCGACGTGATCGTGCCGCGGGGTGGCAAGGGGCTGGTCGGCCTCGTGCAGCGCGAGGCGCGGGTGCCGGTTTTCGCCCATCTCGAAGGCATCTGCCATGTCTATGCCGACAAGGATGCGGATCTCGAAAAGGCCCGCCGCGTGGTGCTGAACGCCAAGACGCGCCGCACCGGGATCTGCGGCTCGGCGGAATGTCTGCTGATCGACTGGCGCTTTTACACCCAGCACGGCGCGGTCCTGATCGAGGATCTGGTCAAGGCCGGGGTGGAGGTGCGGACGGAGGGCGAGCTTCTGAAGGTTCCCGGCACCGTCAAGGCGGCGCCTGAGGATTTCGGGCGCGAGTTCCTCGACATGATCATCGCCGCGAAGCTGGTGGATGGGGTGGACGAGGCGATCGCCCATATCCGCAAGTACGGCAGCCAGCACACCGAAGCGATCCTGACCGAGAATGACGAGACGGCGGCAAAGTTCTTCCAGCGGCTCGATTCGGCGATCCTGATGCGGAATGCGTCCACCCAGTTCGCCGATGGCGGCGAATTCGGCATGGGGGCGGAGATCGGCATTGCCACCGGCAAGATGCACGCGCGCGGTCCGGTCGGGGCGGAGCAGTTGACGAGCTTCAAATACCTCGTGACCGGCGACGGGACGGTCAGGGGCTGAGCGTCCCGCCAAGATCGGCGAGAAGATCGCGGACAAGGCCCGGCACTTCGGCCTCGGCCGGAAGCTGATCGGTCAGCAGCAGATACCACATCATCGAAATGATGCGGTGTTCGATCCTGACATGGCTGACGGAGAGGGTGGCATCGCCGCGCGCCTGCGCCTTTGCGACGATAGTGTCGATATGATGCCAGCGTTCCTGACGTTCGCGCATCACCGCTTCGGAGACGGCGGGGTCCATCTGGGCCTCGGCGATCAGCAGGCGGAAGATCTGGCCCATCCCGGCGCGCCCGCCCTGCCACTGGCGGACCATGGAGGTCAGGTATTCGGTCAGATCGCCCGAAAAGCTGCCGGTTTCCGGCTGGGTGAGCGTGTTCTTGGCGCGGGAGTAGAGCGCCAGCAGCAGATGGGCGCGGCTTGGCCACCAGCGATAGAGCGTGGCCTTGCCGGCGCGCGCGCGGCGGGCGACCGCCTCCATTGTCAGTTTCGCAAACCCTTCCTCCGCGATCAGCGCCTCGGCGGCATCAAGCACGGCGGCCTCCGTCTCCGGGTTGCGGCGGGCGCCGATGGAGCCGCGGGAGGTGCTTTCTTCGGCGAGAGAGGCGGGAGCCATGCGAATCCTGTTGTGAAACGGAACGTTCCGTTTTAATGAGAACGAGACGTTTCGTTCCTATGGAGAATCTGCCATGACTGCGCTTGCGGGTAAAGCCCCGACCCCCGCTGCCTCGCCGCTTGCCGCCCAGACTTCTGTTGCCGCGCCTCCCCTTGCCCGGAACCCGCGCAAGACCCGGCTCGCGGCTCTGGTCTTTCTGGCGGTCTATCCGCTGGTCACGGTCCTGATGATGGGGCTGATGCCGCTGACCCCCAACTGGCCGCTGCCGCTGCGGACGCTGGTGATGGTGCCGGTCGTGGTGATCAGCATGGTCTGGGCAATCATCCCCTTCATCATGTCGCGGCTGCGGCATCTTCTGTGAAGGGGGCTGGAACCACTTCCGCCCGGAAATGGAGTCAGTGCAGGGAGCATCTTCTTTTCGTAATGGGCTTCTGCGGGCTTCCCTTCGACTTGGGCAAGGGGGTTCAGAAGCTCAAACGGATTTCCGTTTCGCTCATTTCGGCGGTCAGGCGGCGGTGCTGGCGGGCGATTTCCTCCGGCACCAGCAGGAAATGCACCTGCGCGGGGCCGATCTCTGCCAAAGCGGCGGGATTGGAGAGTACTTCCCACAAGCTCGGGTCGATCCGCAGCCGGGAGGCGCGGCCGGTGATCGTCCAGCGGGCGGCGCTGCGTTCCACCGTGATGCGGCCGCCATGGCTCATCGCGGTTTCGAGGCAGAGGATCAGCAGGAAAGCGAGCTTCACCTCCCGTCGGGCCAGATCGCTCGGCCCCTGCCAGTCGAGGATCAGCCGCCCGCCGCGCGTCATGTCGGCGAGGATCGACGCCACCTCCGTCTGGCCGATGCGCTGATCGCTGCCCGATCCGCCGAAAGCGACACGGAAAAAGCGGATCCGCGCGCTCGCATGGGCGACGCTTTCGGAAATCAGCGCCATTTCGGGACTTTTGCCCGAACCGTCCATCAAAAGCAGTTCCACCCCGTTGCCGATGGCGCCGATCGGGCTGATAAGATCATGGCAGATGCGGGAGCCGAGCAGGGCGGCAAGATCGGGCTTGTCGGGCAAGGGCGGGGTCCTTCTTCGGCGGCGGAGGCGAATATGTCGGCATTTCTGGAACCGGGTATGATGGTGCGCCATCCGCAGCAGCCAGATTGGGGCCTTGGTCAGGTCCAGTCCAACATCAACGGGCGTGTCACCGTAAATTTTGAACACGCGGGCAAAGTGGTGATCGACTTGCGCCGGATCAGCCTTGTCCCTGACTTTTCCTCATGACGGATCATCGGTTAACACGGCCTTAATGCAACTAAAGATTGTTCCGCGCAGATGCCGGATTGGTGCTGACGGTCAGGGTTGGGTTGCATTGCGGCGGGTCAGAATCTAGATAACCGCAGACGGGATGGAACGATGATCGACGACGATGCCGCCTTCACCCTGCGTCTGGCTCGGGATGCGCGCGACCTTCGGGCGGCGCAGCGCCTGCGCTATGAGGTCTTCGTGCAGGAGCTTGGCGGCGACGGGCCGCTCGTGGACCATGCTCAGGGGCTGGAAGCGGATGAGTTCGACCCGTTCTTCGACCATCTGCTGCTGATCGACAACCGCCGCGATGCCGGGACCTTGCAGGATGTGGTCGGCGTCTACCGGCTTCTGCCTTCCGACCGGCTGGCGCTGTCGGGGCGCTATTATTCGGAAAGCGAATTCGACCTCGGACCGCTGAAACGGTCGGGGCGCAAGCTGGTGGAACTGGGGCGATCCTGCGTCCATGCCGATTACCGGGGCGGGACGGCGATGTTCCATCTGTGGAACGGGCTGGCGGGCTATGTGCTGGAACGCGGGATCGAGGTGATGTTCGGCCCGGCCTCCTTCCACGGCACGGATGTCGAGGCCCTGGCGCAGCCCTTGTCCTATCTTTACCACAACCATCTGGCGCCGGAGCCGCTGCGGGTGCGGGCGCTGCCGGAGCACCGGCAGGAGATGGCCCTTGTCGCGCCGGAGGCGATCGACCGCCGGGCGGCCATGGCCGGGACGCCGGCGCTGATCAAGGCATATCTGCGGCTCGGCGGTTTCGTCGGGGACGGCGCTTGGATCGACCATGCCTTCAACACCACCGATGTCTGTCTGGTCATGGATACCGCGCAGATGAGTGCCAAGCACCGCGATTTCTACACCCGAAAATCGGCGCGCGAGGGATGAGCGATCCGGCGCCGGAAGACTGGCAGGCAAGGCCCTACGACTGGCCGCGCTTCGGGCTTTTGTCCTGGCTGGTCGGGGCCTTGCGCGGTGTGGTGCTGGCTCTTGTGACCTATGGGGGGCTGCTGCTGCTCCTGCTCCTGCGGCTGGTGGAGCGGCCACTTTTCGGGCTGGACCGCCCCTGGACCCCCTATATCACCCAAGCCGTTTGCCGGATGGCCTTCCTGATCCTGCAACTGCCGCTGGAGGTGCGGGGCAGGCCCATGACCCATCGCGGGGCGGTGGTGGCGAACCACTCCTCCTGGCTCGACATTTTCGCGCTCAACGCCGCGCAGCGGGTCTATTTCGTGGCGAAATCGGAGGTGGAGGGCTGGGCCGGGATCGGCTGGCTCGCCCGTGCGACGGGGACGCTTTTCATCGCCCGCAAGGGGACGGAGGCGAAGCGCCAGCAGGCGCTGTTCGAGGAGCGTCTGCGCGCGGGACACCGGCTTCTGTTCTTCCCGGAGGGGACGAGCACGGATGCCATCCGGGTCCTGACCTTCAAATCGACGCTCTTCGCCGCCTTCTACACCCATGGGCTGGACCAGATCTTGCATATCCAGCCGGTGACGGTGATCTACCATCCGCCGAAGGGCCGCGATCCGCGCCATTACGGCTGGTGGGGGAGCATGGATTTCGCGCCCCATCTCGGCATGGTGCTGGCGAGCCTGCGGCAGGGGCGGGTGGAGGTGGTCTTCCATCCCGAGGTCGCGGTGCAGGATTTTCCCGACCGCAAGCAGCTTGCCGCCCATTGCGAGGCGGTGATCCGCGCGGCCCATCCGCTTGCGGAGCCGTGCGCGCGGCGGCCCGGGACGCTCAGCCGAGGGGCGCGATGAGCGTATGCAGGGCGGCGGCGGGGTCCGCGGCCGACCAGATTTCTTCGCCGATGGCGAAGAAATCGGTGACGGGGCCGAAGCGGGCGACGAGTTCGGCGGTGAGCGCGCCCTCGGCGATCACCGGAACCTCGATCATCTCCGACCACCATTCAAAGAGGTCGTAACCGGCGCTTTCGCCCTTGCCGAGCGGGCTTTGCCCGATGGGGCCGAAGGCGGCGTAATCGGCACCGGCCTCGCCTGCGGCAAGGCCTTCGTGCCGGGTGGTGCCGCAGAAGGCGCCGACGATGGCATCGGCGCCGAGATCCTTGCGGGCCGCGCGGACGGAGCGGGCGCCATCGGCCAGATGCACCCCGTCAAGCCCGTGGCGTTCCACGAGCAGGAGATGGTTTTCGATCACGATGGCCACATCGCGGGCATGGGCGACAAGCCGGCAGGCATCTGCGGCGCGGCCGACGGCATCCTGATCCTTCGAGGCGAGCGAAAGGCGCAGGCAGGCGATCTCGACCTCATCCAGCACGCGGGCCAACCGATCGGGAAAGGTTTCCAGATCGAGGCTCGGCGGGGTGATCAGGGTGATCTGCGGGCGGTCTTGGTCGGCCATGGGGTCCTGCATCGTTCCGGCGTAATTCGCTTCTCATAGCCCACGGGGGCAGCAAAGGCCAAGGTGCAAGATCGGCCGGGCCGCAAAGATCACTTGGGCGGCAGCGTCGCCACGAAGTCGAGCGAAAGCCGCAGCAGTTGCGCCCGCCGGCTGTCATCGGCCACGGTTTCCGCCGTCGCGGCGACGAAGCCTGTCATCACCCGGCCGGTCAGGGACATGGTGCCGACGCCTTCAAGCCGCAGCGCCTCTGCCTGCGCCGCCTTGCCGGGACGGAAGAGAGCGCCCTCGCCGAGGGCGCAGCAGACCATGTGACCGTTGAGCAGGAAGCAGAGCCCGCCCATCATCCGTTTTTCCGTCACCGGAAGCGGGTGGAGATCGTCGCGCAGGATCTGCGCCAGTCCCGGATCATAGGCCATCGGCTTCCCCTCGTTGTGCCGGACGCCCGGCTATCGTATCAGGCGGCGGTTCCAAGCGCGAGGTTTCCCCATGCAAGCCCCCATTCCGCCGGTTTTCATCCTCGTCCGTCCGCAGATGGGCGAGAATATCGGCGCGGCGGCGCGGGCGATGCTGAATTTCGGGCTGGAGCGGATGCGGATCGTGGCGCCGCGCGACGGCTGGCCGAACCCGAAGGCGGTGGCAATGGCCTCGGGCGCGGGGCGGGTGCTGGATCAGGCGGGGGTCTTCGACGGGCTGGCGGCGGCGATGGCCGATTGCGATTTCGTCTTCGCCACGACCGCACGGGGGCGGGAGCTGACCAAGCCCGTCTATACGCCCGAAGCCGCGATGGACCATGCGCGGGCGCTGACGGCGGCGGGCAAGAAGGTCGGTGTCCTTTTCGGGCCGGAGCGGGCGGGGCTGGAAAACGAGGATGTGGTGCTGGCCAATGCCATCGTCACCGTGCCGGTCAACCCGGAGTTCGCCTCGCTCAATCTCGGGCAATGCGTGCTGCTGATGGGTTATGAATGGCGGCGGCAGACCGCGCCGGCCGAGGGGGTCGTGCAGGAGATGGCGCGGACGGAGTTCGCCTCCGCCCTTGAGGTCGAGAAGCTCGGCGATCATTTCGAGGAGCGTCTGGAGGCCGCCGGCTTCTTCTTTCCGCCGCCGAAGGTCGCGGGAATGAAGGCGAGCCTGCGGAACATGTGGTCGCGCCTCGGTCTGACCAAGGCGGAGGTGCAGACCTTCCACGGGATGCTGCGCCAGATCGCCTACAAGCTGCGTCAGCAGGGCGAAGACTGAAGGCCGGTCGCCGGGAGAGGGCGGGGAAGCCTCCGGCGGGGATATTTGGGAAGAGAAGAAAGGCAGGGCGGCGGGGACTTGTGGCCGTTCGGGGGGAGGCCTAGTCTGCGGCGCGCAAGCAGAGGGAGCGCGGCATGGCCACCAAGCGCAGCATTTTTGAAGAGGTCGGCGCGGGGGCGCAGCCGCCGGTGACACCGCGGGGCGGGCTGATCGGGGCCGGCTCCGGGCGCGGCGCGCGACGGGGGGTGCGGCTCTGGCTGGTGACGATCTTCCTGCTGGTGGCGGCGATGATCGTGGTCGGGGGGCTGACCCGGCTGACCGATTCCGGTCTGTCGATCACCGAATGGAAGCCGGTGACGGGCGCCCTGCCGCCGATGACCGAGGCCGATTGGACAGCGGAATTCGCCAAGTATCAGGCGAGCCCGGAATTCCGGCTCCAGAACAGCCAGATGACGGTCGAGACCTTCAAGTCGATCTTCTGGTGGGAATGGAGCCATCGCCAGCTTGGCCGGGTGATCGGGCTGGTCTGGGCGGTCGGTTTCTTCAGCTTCCTCGCGGCGCGCAAGATCCCGCCGGGATGGACGGGGCGTCTGCTGCTGCTGGGTGCGCTTGGCGGGGCGCAGGGGGCGATCGGCTGGTGGATGGTGTCCTCCGGTCTGAAGGGAACCATGGTGGATGTCGCCTCCTACCGGCTGGCGATCCATCTCGGGCTCGCTTTCATCATTCTGGGGCTTTCGGCCTGGTATGTCTTCCTGCTCGGGCGCAGCGAGAGCGATCTGATGCAGGCGCGGCGGGCGGGGGAGAAGCGGCTGGTGACGGCGGCGACGGGGATGATGCACATCGCCTTTTTGCAGGTGCTGCTCGGGGCGCTTGTGGCGGGGATCGACGCGGGGCGCGGCTTTCCGACATGGCCCCTGATGAACGGCAGCTTCTTTCCCGAAGATGCCTTCTATGTGCCGGGCGGCGGCGGCATCTGGCACGCTTTCTTCGAGAACCCCGGCCTTGTGCAGTTCAATCACCGGATGCTCGGCTATATCCTGCTGGCTTACGGCATCACGGCCTGGCTGCGGGGACGGCGTTCGGCGCATCTGGCGACGCGGCGGGCCTTTGACGCGGTGATGGCGATGCTGGTGGCGCAGGCGACGCTCGGCATTTTCACCGCGCTGACGGCGGCGCATGTGCATGTGGCGATCACCCATCAGATCGGGGCGGTGATCCTCTGGGTGCTGATCCTGCGGGCGCGGCATCTGGCGCGCTATCCGATTGCAGGCTCGATCCGGGAGGGAACGATATGAGCGCGAACAACATGGCCTATGCCGATCTGATGGCCCATGTGCGCCAGACCGAGGCCCTGTCCAAGGTGGCGGAGCGGCTCGGCTGGGATCAGGAGACGATGATGCCGCGCGGGGCGGCCGAGCAGCGCGGCGAGGAGATGGCGGCGATGGAGGGCGTTCTGCACGCCCGCCGCACCGATCCGCGTATCGAGGGCTGGCTGGCGGCGGCCGAGGCGCCGGATGAGGTCGCGGCGGCGCAGCTTTACCATGTGCGCCGCAGTTTTGCCCGTGCCACCAAGGTGCCGGGCGATCTGGCGCAGGAGCTGGCGCGGGTGACCTCGGTGGCGCAGGGGATCTGGGCCTCGGCGCGGGCGGCGGACAAGGTGGCGGATTTCCTGCCGACCCTTGCGCGCGTGATCGAACTCAGGCGGCAGGAGGCGGCCTGCCTCGCGCAAGGCGGCGATCTCTATGACGCGCTGATCGACGATTACGAGCCGGAGGCCAGTGCCGAAAGCCTTGGCGCGATGTTCGGGCGGATGCGGCCCCGTCTGGTCGCGCTGCGCGAGGCGGTGCTGGGCGCGCCGGTCCCCGCCGCCCTGACCGGGCATTTCCCGCAGGAGGCGCAGTTGCGCCTTGCCCGCGATCTGGCCACCGCCTTCGGCTACGACTGGAGCCGGGGGCGCATCGACCTTGCCGTCCATCCCTTCAGCTCGGGCGGCGGCGACGACAGCCGCATCACCACGCGGGTCGTCGAAAGCGAGCCGTTCAACTGCATCTATTCCACCATCCATGAGGTTGGCCATTCCAGCTATGAACTGGCCATCGACCCCGATTACGCGATGACCCCGCTCGGCCATGGCGTTTCCATGGGGGTGCATGAGAGCCAGAGCCGGATCTACGAGAACCAGCTTGGCCGCAGCCGCGCCTTCACCGGCTGGATCTGGGGCGAGATGCGGAGCCGCTTCGGCGATTTCGGCATGGACAGCGCCGATGCCTTCTATGCCGCCGTGAACCGGGTGCAGCCGGGCTTCATCCGCACCGAGGCCGACGAGGTGCATTACAACCTCCACATCATGATGCGCTTCGATCTGGAGCGGGCGCTGATCCGCGGCGATCTGCTGGTCGGCGATCTGGAGGCGGCGTGGAATGACCGCTTCATGGCCGATTTCGGCGTGGCGGTGGATCGGCCGAGCAACGGCATGTTGCAGGATGTGCATTGGTCGGTGGGTCTCTTCGGTTATTTCCCGACCTATACGTTGGGCAATGTCTATGCGGGCTGCCTGAACAAGGCGCTGCGCGCGGCGGTGCCGGGGCTTGATGCCGATCTGGCACGGGGAGAGACCGCCGCCGCGACCGGATGGCTGCGCGAAAACCTGCAACGCCATGGCGGTCTGCGGACCCCGCGCGAGACCATCACCCATGCCTGCGGCTTCGAGCCGTCCGAAGGACCGCTTCTCGACTATCTGGAGGCGAAGTTCCGGGGGCTTTACCGGCTGTGAGCTTTCCGCAGGGCGAGGCGCGGGCGGTCTGGCTTCTCGCCCTCGCGCAGACGCTGGTTTACGCCGGGGTCTATTACGGTTTCCCGTCGCTCCTGCCCGCGCTCGTGGCGGAAACCGGGTGGAGCACGGGGGTTCTGGCGGCCGGGCCGACGCTCGGTTTCCTGGTCATGGCGGTGCTTGCGCCCTTCAGTGGCAGGCTGGTGGATCGGGGCTTCGGCGGCGAGCTGCTTATCATCATGCCCGCCGTTGCGGCAGTGGGTCTGGCGGGGCTTGCCTTTGCGCCGACCCCGTTCGTCTGGCTCTTCCTCTGGGCGGTGATCGGGGTGGCGCAGGCCGGGGCTTTCTATGAGACCTGCTTTGCCTTCCTGACCCGGCGCCTCGGGGCGGAGGCGCGGCCCGCCATCACCAAGGTCACGCTGGTTGCAGGCTTTGCCGGAAGTTTCGCCTTTCCGCTCGGCGGCTGGCTTGGGCGGCATTGGGGCGGGCAGGAGGCGTTTCTGGCCTTTGCCGCGCTGATCCTGATCGGGGCGGTTCCGGCCAATGCGCTTGCGGTGCGGCAGTTGCGCCGGCTCGACCGACGGGGTGGACCGAAGGTGGAAGCGGACCCAGCGGCCCTGCACGACGCCATGCGAAGGCCGGAATTCTGGGCGCTTTCTGCGCTGTTCCTGCTGGTGATGCTCAACCACGGGGTGCTGCTGACCTACATCCTCCTTCTCTTCGAGGATCGCGGGGCGAGCGTGGCGGCGGCAACCCTCGCGGCCTCACTTCTGGGGCCGAGCCAGGTGCTCGGCAGGTTCCTGTTGATGACGAGCGAGGTGCGGGTCGGCAATGCGCGGGCGATGCGGATTTCGCTGGCGATGACGCTGACAGCCTCGGGAGTGCTGTGGTTGGCGGGCTGGGCGCCGGGGCTGGTGCTGCTGTTCGCGCTTCTGCAGGGGGCGGGGATCGGGCTGGTCTCGATCCTGAGGCCGCTCCTGATCGGCGACATTCTGGGGCGGAACGGGTTCGGCGCGATCGCCGGGGCGGTGGCGGTGGCACCGATCCTCGCCTCGGCCGCGGCGCCGAGTGCGGGCGCGCTCCTCCTCCATGTCGCCGGGACGGGAGCGGTCTACCCGGTCAGTTGCGCGATGGCCGCGACCTCGTTCAGCCTCGGCCTCTGGCTTCTGCGCCGCCGCTGATCAGGCAGGCCAGTTCGGCGTGCGCTTTTCAAGGAAAGCCGCGATCCCTTCCTGCGTCTCCGCCTCCATCAGATTGGCGACCATGATCGCCCCCGCTTTGTCATAGGCCTCGGTCAGCGGCAGCCCGCGCTGGCCGTAGAACGCCGCCTTGCCATGGGCGAGCGCGACCGGCAGCTTGGCCGCCAGCGTCTCGGCCAGGCTGCGGGTCTCCTCCGCCAGATGCTCCGGTGCCGCGACCCGGTTGATGAGGCCGATCTCCGCCGCCCGCTCGGCGCTGATGAAGGCGCCGGTCGCCAGAAGCTCGAAGGCGGCGGCCGGGGCGACCTTGCGGGTGAGCGCCACCATGGGCGTGGAGCAGAAGAGCCCGATATTCACCCCGTTGACGCCAAAGCGCGTGCCGCTGGCCGCCACCGCCAGATCGCAGGAGGCGACGAGCTGGCAGCCCGCCGCCGTGGCGATGCCATGAACCTCGGCGATGATCGGCTGGGGCAGGGCGGGCAGGCGCTGCATCACCGAAGCGCAGCGGGCGAAGAGGTCGCCAAGCCGCGCCGCCCCGCCATCCGGATCACCGCGCGCCGCCGCGATCTCGCGCAGATCATGGCCGGCAGAAAAGCATTTGCCCGCGCCGCGCAGGAGGATGACACGGATGTCGCGGTCGGTTTTCAGCGCATCGAGCGCCGCGGCAAGCTCGTCCAGAAGCGCGAAGGACAAGGCATTGAGGGTTTCGGGCGCGTTCAGCGTCAGTGTGGCGATCCGCCCTTCCTGCGTACGCAGCACTTTTCCACCGGCCATTGCATCCTCCTCGACTTTTCCCGAAGCTTAGGCGGCGGCGCAGCGAAGGGAAAGCAGGGCATGACGGCATTGCTGATGGATCGGGCGGATCTTGTGGCCTTCCTCGACAGGGATTTCCCCGAGGTGTCCGGGGATTTCGCTGTGGAGCGGGTGGAGGAGGCCGGGATCACTCTGCGGCTCAAGGTTGACGCCCGCCACCTGCGTCCGGGCGGAACCGTCTCCGGGCCTTCGATCTTCGCGCTTGCCGATGTGGCGATGTATCTGGCGATCCTGACCCGCATCGGCCCGCTGGCGCTGACGGTGACGACCAACGCGGCGCTCGATTTCCTGAGAAAACCCGCCGCCGGATGCGATCTCCTGGCGGAGACGCGGTTGCTGAAGCTCGGGCGCAGCCTCGCCGTCGGGGATGTGCTGATCTATTCGGAAGGCATGGCGAAGCCGGTGGCGCGGGCCGGTCTCACCTATTCCATCCCGCCCAGACGCGGCTGACCGGGGAAGCCTCCGGCGGGGATATTTGAGCCAGTATGAAAGGGCTTTCTTCTCTTCTCAAATATCCCCCGCGGAGCGTTCCGCAGGCGGGGCCGGGCGCACGGTCTCAGGCGCGGGGACTCATGCTGAAATGGCCCTCGATCTGGGCGCCGCTTTCGATGACCAGATTGGAGCAGGCGATATCCGCCTCGACCTGGGCGGCGGCGCGCAGGGTAAAGCCTTCGGTGGAGACGCGGCCATCAAGCCGGCCCTTCACCTCGACCGTTTCGGCCGAGATCGTGCCGGTCACGCGGCCTTCGGAGTCGACGATCAGGCCGCGGGCGGCGATGGTGCCATCCACTTCGCCGAGGACTTCCACGATGCCGGTGGAGGTGATCTCGCCGGTGATCTTGAGATCGGCGGAGAGGATCGAGCGGCTGTTCGAGCCGCCGCGCGCGGTGGCGGCGGGGTTCGGCGCGGAGGTCGGGTCGGCGGTTTTGGAAAACATGATCGGCAATCCCTGGCAGAGGCTGGCGCGATAAGGACCGAAGCGGGGGGGCGGGTCAAGGGCGGCCGTGCCGATGCGCGGGCTTGCGGCGGAGATGTGGCGGGCGTGTCGGGGTTTGGCGATCCGCGGCGGCTTCGGGACTGACAAGGCTCCGGCGATTTGATCATATGGCAGCGGGAATCAACGCAGAGGCGGGATCATGGCGGCGGACACACAGGGCGGCGGCAATCAGGACAGAGGATTTTTCGCGCCGGTCTCGGGCTTCGACCTGCCCCGATTCGCCGGGGTGCCGACCTTCATGCGGCTGCCGCATGTGGGCTTCGACCATCCGCGCTTTGCCGAGGTGGAGATCGGGCTGATCGGCGCGCCCTGGGATGGCGGCACCACCAACCGTCCCGGTCCGCGCCATGGGCCGCGCCAGTTGCGGGACCTGTCCACCATGATCCGGGCCGTCAACGGCGCGACCTGGGTGGCGCCGTTCGAGCTGGCCAATTGCGCCGATCTCGGCGATGTCGCGCCCAATCCCGGCGATCTGATGGACAGCCTCGCGCGGATGGAGGCCTTTTACGACCGGGTGGTCGGGGCGGGAGTTCTGCCGCTGACCGGGGGCGGGGATCATCTGTGCTCGCTGCCGATCCTGCGGGCGGTCGCCAAGGCGCGGCCGGTGGGCATGATCCAGTTCGACAGCCACACCGATCTCAACGATGTCTACTTCGGGACCAGCCGCTACAATCACGGCACCCCCTTCCGCCGCGCGGTGGAGGAGGGGCTGATCGACCCCAAACGCTATTGTCTGATCGGCATCCGCGGCACCGCCTATGGGCGCGAGGATTGGGATTTCGCCGCGGCCAATGGCATCCGCATCATCCCCATCGCCGAATTCCATGCGCGCGGGCCGGAGGATGTGATGGCCGAGGCGCGGGAGATCGTCGGGGCGGGGCCGACCTATGTCACCTATGACATCGACTTCGTGGACCCGACCTTTGCGCCGGGAACCGGGACGCCGGAGGTGGGGGGGCCGAACTCCTGGCAAGCCTTGCAGGTGGCGCGGGGGCTGAAGGGGGTGAATATCGTCGGGGCCGATCTGGTGGAGGTCTCTCCGCCCTTCGACGCCTCGGGCGGGACGGCCTGGCTCGGCATCAGCCTGATGTTCGAGATGCTCTGCGTGATGGCGGAGCGGGCGGCGGCGGGACGCGACTGAAGACGGGGGAGGGGCCTTGCCCCTCTGGGCCTGCGGCCCATTCACCCCAGGATATTTGAGCCAATGTGAAAGGCGAAGCGGATGCAGGTCGAGATGATCATCACCAATGCGAAGGTGCTGACGATGGCGGAGGGGCAGCCTCGGGCCGAGGCGGTGGCCTTGGGCGGAGGGCGGATCGTGGCCGTGGGGCCGGCGGCGGAGGTCGCAGCCCTGGCCGGGCCGGGGGTGCGGGTGATCGACGCGGGCGGGCGGACGCTGTTGCCGGGGTTTGTGGAAAGCCATCTGCATCTGGTGCTGGGCGGCAACGAGCTGGTGCAGTTGCAGATCGGCGGGCTGCACGGCTTTGACGCGCTGAAGGCGGCGTTCGAGGATTATGCGGCGCGTCACCCGGACAATGCGCTGCTGATGGCGCAGGGGGCATCTTATGAGATCCTCGATGCGCCGGTCACGCGGCAGGATCTGGACCGCGTGATCGCAGACCGGCCGATTGCGATGATGTCGCCGGATCACCATACGGTCTGGGCCAATACCGCGGCGCTGCGGGCGGCGGGGCTGCTGGAGGGCGCCGCGATGCCCCGTGGTCATGAGGTGGTCATGGCCGCCGATGGCACCGCCACGGGAGAGCTGCGGGAGTTCGAGGCTTTCAGCCCGATCCTCGCGCTTGGCGGGGAGGCGCATCTGCAGCTTGGCATCGCCACGGGCGGCGAGCCGGAGCCCTGGCCCGATGCCGCCACCCGCGCCCGCGACAAGGACAAGATCGCCGCCGGCATGGCCCATTGCGCGGCCCATGGCATCACCTCGATGGTGAACATGGACGGCAACCGCTACACCTGTGCGCTTCTCGCCGAGATGGAAGCGGAGGGGCGGATGACGGCGCGGGTCGTCGTTCCCTTCCACATGAAGCCGCATATGGAGCTGGAGGAGCTGGAACGCGCCTCGGCCATGGCGGCGGACTATCGCAGCGACTGGCTGCGCTCGGGCTTCGTCAAGATGTTCATGGATGGGGTGGTGGACAGCCGCACCGCCTTCATGCTGAACGACTACCCCGGCACCAGCATCCGCGGCGAGCCGCTGTTCGAGGCGGAGCGATTCAAGGACATCTGTGCCGAGATCGACCGGCGCGGCTTGCAGATCGCCGTTCATGCCATCGGCGACGGGGCGGTGCGCCAGACCATCGACGGCTATGAGGCGGCCCAGATCCGCAATGGCCGCCGCGACAGCCGCCACCGGGTCGAACATATCGAACTGATCGACCCGGCTGACATTCCGCGCCTCGGTGCGCTCGGCATCACCGCATCGCTCCAGCCTCCGCACCCGCCGGGGGCGATGGATTTCCCGATGTCCACCATGGAGACGGTCATTCCCCGCAGCCGCTGGAAGGACGCCTATCTGTGGAAGACGCTCAAGGACCAGGGCGCGCCGGTGGCCTATGCCTCCGACTGGCCGGTCACGGATGTCTCGGTGATGCGCGGCCTTCAGGCGGCGCTGACGCGGGTTCCCTATGAGGGCTGTGCCGACGAGCGGCTGGATCTGATGGAAAGCCTGCGCGCCTATACGGCGGGCGGGGCCTGGGCGGCGCATCTGGAGGATGTGACCGGCACGATCCGACCGGGCATGGCGGCGGATCTGGTGCTGATCGACGGCGATGTCGAGACGATCGCGCCGGAGAATCTGGGTAGGACCGCGATCGCGCTGACCATTTCAGGCGGGCGGATCACCCATCAGGGGGCGGGATTCGCCGGCTGAGGCGCGAATCCGGGAGGGATTCGCGGGGAGAGAAGGGGCGGATTCGGGGAGGCACCCCGGATTCGCCCCTTTTCCGTCTTCCCAACCGGCCTCCGGAAGCAGCGGGAAGCGTCGAAAATCCCTGTAAACGTTGAGCGTGACAAAAAAATGTCGATCCCTTCACTTTTTCTTCTTGCGGCTTCCTGAAGCTTTCCCTAAATACCGCCTCACCGAAGACG
>JAPUEK010000020.1 GCA_027492585.1 Paracoccaceae bacterium
GGTTTTGCACCCCTCCGGACCTCCCCGCAGGATATTTGAGAAGAGAAGAAGGGGGGGCCGCGCAGGTTTGCGGTCTGTGTTCTGACGCTTGATCGGCTTTGTTGGTCTGGAGGATTGTCACGGATTGCAGGAACCGAAGGCGTGGCGCCCCGTCACCGGCTGTAGAGCCGGGGCCGCCCTTGCGTTCGGAAGGGAACTCCCCGCAAGGCGCCTATTCGACCGCCATCCAGGCCCGTCCGCGCCCTTCGTCAGGACGGAGACAAAGGTTTTCGGCGGCGCTCCGGCCACCGAAAGCCCGACGATACAGGCAAAGCGCGCGGCATCCTTGTTGCAGATCCGTTTCGGGGCGATCCCGGCGGTTCTGGCGCTTTCCGCATCGGCCTCACCGACGGCTGCGGAGATCATCGACTTGCGGGTCGCGTCAACGATGGCGGTCTTCGTTGGACCGCCGAGCAGGACACTCGGGCCAAAGGCCCCGGAGCCAGAAGCACGGCAGGCGCCAGAGCATTCAAAATCCTACGCATCTTCCCCCTTTATGCACGACAATCCTGCCGCTGGTGCCGCAGCCTGCGCGCCGGACGGCAAGGCGGGGGGAAAGCGCCGCACCGATGGACGGGGGGACGGGAATTCGCTATGCGGGACGGGACAGGACTGCGACAGGCGGCCCCGGAGCGCCGCCGGAAAGGATGTTCCCGTGGCGCTCAACATCCGGCAGACGGAAATTCTGGAGCTGGCCCGCAGCGAGGGCAAGGTGGCGGTGGAGCCGCTGGCGCAACGCTTCGATGTGACGCTCCAGACCATCCGGCGCGATCTGTCGGAGCTGGCCGATGCCGGCTATCTCGACCGCGTGCATGGCGGGGCGGTGGCGCGCACCGGGGTCAGCAACATCGGCTATGCCGAGCGGCGGGCGCTCAACGAGGGCGCAAAGGCGGCCATCGCGCGCGCCTGTGCGGCGGCGATCCCGGAGAATTGCTCGCTCATCCTCAACATCGGCACGACGACCGAGGCGGTGGCCCGCGCGCTTCTGACCCATCGCAACATCACCGTGGTCACGAACAACATGAACGTGGCCAATATCCTCGTGGCCAATCCGGGCTGCGAGGTGATGCTGGCGGGCGGGGCGCTGCGGCGGGCGGATGGCGGGCTGGTCGGTGATCTGACCACGGAATTCTTCGGGCAGTTCAAGGTCGATTACGCGGTGATCGGCACCTCGGCGCTCGATGCCGACGGGGACCTTCTGGACTTCGACCTGGCGGAGGTGCGGGTCTCGCGGACCATCCTGCGGCAGGCGCGGCAGGTGTTTCTGGTGGCCGACCACAGCAAGCTCAGCCGGTCGGCTCCGGCGCGCATCGCCTCCCTTGCGGAGGTCGGGCGGTTCTACACCGACCGCCCGCTGCCGGAGGACCTGGCCGCGAAATGCCGGGACTGGGGCACGGAAGTGATCCTCGCCACCCCATGAGAGGCGGGGCGGCACCGCTTGCCGGCCTAGCCCTTGCGGAACCCCATCAGCCGGAACAGGACCGGCGCGCCGAGGATGACCAGCAGGATGCGGGTCAGGTGATGGGCGATGACGAAGCCGAGATCCGCCCCCGAAACCAGAGCCAGCATCGACATTTCCGCCTGCCCGCCGGGGGTGAAGGCGAGAAACGCCTCCACCGGCTTTGCAAGCCCGGTGAGCGTCACGATTTCCGTCACCACCGCGGCGATCAGCGCGAGGATCAGCACGAAGGCCGCGCCGCCCGCGACCGTATCGCGCAACTCGCGCAGGGTGACGCCGACATAGCTGACCCCGATCCCCATGCCGATCAGGAACTGCGCGGCCAGAAGCGCCTCACGCGGGGGGCGCAGGTGCAAAAGCCCGGCCAGCGACAGGATCGCCGCGACGACCAGCGGCCCGAGGATGGCCGCGCCGAACATGCCGATGCGCTCTCCGCCCTTCCAGCCGATCAGGGCGGCGGCGATCATCAGCGCGATCTCGGACAGGGGCAGTTCCGACGCGGGCTGGCCGACCGGATGGCTCAGGGTGACGCCATAGATCTGCACCAGCACCAGCGGCGCCAGCACCATGATCACCAGAAGCCGCGTCACATGGACAAGCGACAATTGCCGGACATTGGCCCCCGCCTCCTGCCCGAACAGCGTCATGTCCGCGGCACCGCCCGGCATGGCGGCATAGAAGGCGGTGATCGGATCGAACCCGCAGACCCGCCGGAAGAACGGCACGCCGATCAGACCGATCAGGCCGATATAGACCGGCACGATGGCCATGGAGAGCATCATCGCCGGAAGCTGGCCGAGCAGGGCCGGTGTCAGAGAGGCCCCGATGGCCACGCCCAGAACGCTGCGCGCCGCCACCGAAATCTGCCCGAGCCCGCGCAGCGGCGCACCGAGCAGCGCCGCGACGAGGCAGGCCGCCATCGGCCCGAAGAGAAAGGGCAACGGCAGGCCGAGCCACAGGAACACCCCCACCCCGGCGAGGGCGATCGCCACGGTCAGGGCTTGCCGGGGAAGGGCCGCGATCATCGGTGAAAGCCCTCAGCGCTTTGTGTGGCCATGCTCGGCGTCGATGCTGCGCGTCTCGCCGGTGGCGATCATCGTGCGGGTCGCGTCGATGGTGGCATAGGTCCAGAAGATCTTCATGGGCCGGTCGGTCTGATTGAGAAACCGATGCGGCACATTGGCGGGAATCCATGTGGTGTCATGGGGGCCGAGCACATGCCGAACCCCGTCGATCTCGGCAATCGCCTGCCCTTCGAGGACCATGACGCTTTCCTCGCAATTGTGCATGTGCAGGCCGATGGCCGCTCCCGGCTCGAAAGCGGTGATGCCGTTGATCAGGCTGGTGGACCCGCAGCGCCGCGTCACGAGCGGCGTGGTGCGGGCGCCGCCGCCGCGGTCGTTGCTCTGCATCTCGGCGGGGCGCAGGATGGCGGGATCAGACATTGCGGGGGTCCTCTTGCTCGAAGGGGGGCAGCCAATCGGCCAGAAAGGCGAGATGCTCCTGTCCGTCCGGAACATATTCAAAGCCGATGGCACCCGAATAACCCGTGGCGGAGAGAGCGGCACGCAGGGCGCCGAAATCCAGCACGCCGCTTCCCGGCTGATGCCGGCCCGGATGATCGGCGATATGGACATGGCCGATGCTCTCGCCATGGGCCGCGATCCACCCCGCCGCATCCTCGCCCAGCACCGCCGCATGATAGCTGTCGAAGAGCAGCGTCACACCGGGGCCGAGACCGGCACGCAGGGCAAGGGCCTGATCGAGCCGCGCCATGTGATAGCCGGGCAGCGTGATCGCCTCGACCAGAAGCCGCAGCCGCCCTTCGGCGGCACGCAAGGCCCAGTCGAGATTGCGGCGATAGGTTTCCGCCTCTCCGCCAAGCCCGGCCATCGGATGCAGGTAGGGGCAGCCGATTTCTTCCGCATAATCGAGCGCGCGCAGGACATCCCGGCGGAACGCCTCCTCCCGTCCCGGCAGGGCGGCAAGGCCCTTTTCCCCCGCCTCCCCCATGCCGGAGGAGAGTTGCGCGAAGGCCAGTCCCAGATCGGCACAGCGCGCACGCATCTCGGCGGCGGGGATGCCCCAGGGCTCGGGATGCTCGACCGCGGTGAACCCGTCCGCCGCCGCCGCAGCGAGCCGCCCGGCCAGTGGCAGTTCGGTGTAGAGATAGCCGATATGGGCGGAAAGCCGGGTCATCCCGCAATCCCGAAGGGCCTGTCCGCCCCGGTTGGGAAAGCAACGGCGACGGCAGCCCCTTCGCGGATCAGATCCTCCACCACATTGGCGGTGACGGGGATGCCTTCGCGCAGGCGCTGATCCTCGCGGCGCTGCTCCGGCTCACCGGGCAGCATGATCTCCTCCACCCCGGCGGCACGGGGCAGATCCTTGATCCGTTCATAGAACGTATCCATCCGTGCGCCGAAATCGGTCAGCGAGAGGAACAGATCCGGCCGGATGGCAAAGAAGAGATGGCCGACATTCTGCGGCCCGGAATGGTCGAAGTAGAGCGACTTCACATCGCCACCGAAATTCGCCCCGGTCAGCACCCCCGACAGGAGGTCCATCAGCGTGCCGAGGACCGAACCCTTGACCCCGCCGAAGGGCAGGCAGACCCCTTCGAACGCCTTTGCGGCATCGGTGGTCGGGTTGCCGTCGATGTCGAGCGCCAGCCCTTCCGGGATCGGGTCGCCTTTCATCGCCGCAAGCCGGATCTTGCCGCGCGCGATCACCGTCATCGCCATGTCCATCACATAGGGCGGATGCTTGCCGCCCGGTATTCCGGCCGCGATCGGGCTTGCCCCCAGAAAGGTCGTGCGCCCGCCCCACATCGGGATCGCCGGAGAGGAATTGGTGAAGATGAGCGAGATATAGCCCCGCTCGATGGCGCGCAGAGCATAGCAGGCGCCCATGCCGAAATGGGTGGAGCGGTGAACCCCGACAAGGCCGATCCCCATCTCGGCGGCCAGATCGCAGGCGGTCTCCATTGCGGTATGGGACGGGATGAAGCCCATGCCGTTGTCGCCGTCCACATGGGCGACCGCCCCGGCGACCTTGGTGACCTTCACCGCCGGACGCGGGTTGACGAGCCCCTGCCGCAGCCGGTCGAGATACATCGGGATGCGAGAGACACCGTGGCTGTCCACCCCGCGCAGGTTCGCCTTCACGAGATCCCCGGCGATGCGGGCGGCATCCTCCATGCTCATCCCCGCCGAAAGGAACATTCCGGTGGCATAGCGGGTCAGATCTTCGGCCTTGAAATAGCGGATGTCGGCCATGGCAGGCTCCGGCAGGGACTTGTTGGCAGGGACTTGTTTCTGGCCCGGCCGCCGCGGGGGCGGCCGGTCAGCGGGGCAGGCAGGCTTTCCGGTCAGACCGGAGAGCGGTCTTCCGGCAGGGGAGCGATCTTGCGGGTCCGCCGCCAGTGCAGCGCCGCCGGAACCAGCACGATCAGCACCGAAACCGTCATCAGCACCGCCGACAGCGGCGTGGAGACGAGGATCGTCGGATCGCCCTGCCCGATCGACAGCGCCCTGCGAAGCTGGATTTCCGCCATGGGGCCAAGGATCAGGCCGATAAGGACCGGGGCTATGGGGAAGTCGTAGACCCGCATCATGTAGCCGAGCAGCCCGACCCCGAACATCATCACCAGATCCACCCAGGAATTGGAGACCCCCCAGATCCCGACCAGCGAAAAGATCAGGATGCCGGCGTAGAGATAGGGCCTCGGGATGAAGAGCAGCCGCACCCAGAGCCCGGCAAGCGGCAGGTTCAGCACCAGCAGCATCAGGTTGCCGACATAGAGCGAGGCGATCAGCCCCCAGACCAGATCGCCGGAGTTGATGAAGAGCATCGGCCCCGGTTGCAGCCCGTAGTTCTGGAACGCCGCCAGCAGGATCGCCGCCGTGGCCGAGGTCGGCAGGCCGAGCGTCAGCAGCGGCACCAGCACCCCGGCGGCGGCGGCATTGTTGGCCGCCTCCGGCCCGGCCACGCCCTCGATGGCGCCATGGCCGAACTCCTCGGGATGCCTGGTCAGCTTGCGCTCCACCGTGTAGGAGAGGAAGGTCGGAATCTCCGCCCCGCCCGCCGGCAGGGCGCCGATGGGAAAGCCGAAGGCGGTGCCGCGCAGCCAGGGCTTCCAGGAGCGTTTCCAGTCCTCCTTCGTCATCCAGATCCCGCCGGCAAGCGGGTTCAGGTTCGGCTTGTGCAGGCCGAACCGGCTCGCCACATAGAGCGTCTCGCCGATGGCGAAGAGAGAGACGAGCACCACCGTCATCTCCACCCCGTCCATCAGATCCGGCACCCCGAAGGTGAGCCGCTGAAGGCCGGTCTGCTTGTCGATCCCGACGAGGCCGAGCGAAAGCCCGAGGAAAAGCGCGATGAAGCCGCGCACCTTGGAGGTTCCCATCACCACGGACACCGACAGGAAGGCCAGCAGCATCAGTGCGAAGTAATCCTGCGGCTTGAAGATGAAGGCCAGTTCGGCAATCGGCGGCGCAAGGAAGGTGATCCCGAGCGTGCCGATGGTTCCGGCCACGAAGGAACCGATCGCCGCCGTGCAGAGCGCCGCGGCCCCCCGGCCCTGGCGGGCCATCTTGTTGCCCTCGAGCGCGGTCATCATCGCCCCGCTCTCGCCGGGCGTATTGAGCAGGATGGAAGTGGTCGAGCCGCCATACATCGCGCCGTAGAAAATGCCCGCGAACATGATGAAGGCGGCGGTCGGCTCGATATAGACGGTGACGGGAAGCAGAAGCGCGATGGTCAGCGCCGGACCGATCCCCGGCAGCACGCCGATGGCGGTGCCGAGAAAGGTGCCGACGAAGGCCCACATCAGATTCTGCGGCTGAAGGGCGACGGCGAAGCCGTTCATCAACCCGGTGACGGAATCCATCCTATACCCCCATTGCCGGAAGAAGCCCGCCGAGCTGCACCCCGAGCTTGCGGAAGAGCCACCAGCACAGGAGCGAGAAGGCCAGGCCGATCAGGATATCGAGCGGCCAGCGGCGGGATTTGAACGCTGCGGCCACCAGCACGAAACAGCCCGTGCAGGTGATCACGAAGCCGAGTTTCGGCATGGTCAGGACCGGCAGGGCGCAGGCGAGCGCGGCAAGGCCGAGCATCCGGTAGGATACGTCATGCCCGTCGTTCACATCTTCTGCACCCTGTTCTTCGAACCGGACGCCCATACGGATCTGCAGGGCCAGAAGCAGGCCCAGAAACACCAGCGCCGCTCCGACGACCGACGGCATCAGGCCGGGGCCGACATAGGCATACTGGTCGAACTGGGGGAGTTCTGCGGCTTTCCATAGAACGATGGCCCCCCAGGCCACCGTTCCCGCCGCGATCCAATACGGGCGTTCCGTCATCTCACGCATCCTTTCGGGATGGTTTGGCTTACTTCACCAGACCGACATCTTTCAGGATGGCGGCGATGCGGGTTTTCTCTTCGCCGAGGAAGGCGACGAAGTCGTCGCCGGAAAGATAGGCGTCTTCCCAGCCCTGCTTGGCCAGCGTTTCCTTCCAGGCTGCGGATTCATGCATCTTGGCGAAACGGTCGAGCCACATCTGCCGGCCCTCGGGCGACATGCCCGGCGCGCCGACGATGCCGCGCCAGTTGCCGACCACCACGTTGAGACCAGCTTCCTTCAGGCTCGGAGCGTCGATCCCGTCGAAGCGGCCCTCGGAGGTGACGGCGATGATGCGGATGCGGCCGGCATCGGCCATCGGCTTGAACTCGGACACGCCGGAGACGGCGAGGGTGACGGCGCCGCCGCCAAGGGCAGTGACCGATTCCGCACCGCTGTCATAGGGGATGTAGTTCAGCTTCGACGGGTCGAGCCCGGCTTCCTTGGCGATCAGCGCCATGACGATATGGTCCACGCCGCCTGCGGAACCGCCGCTGATCGAGACCGCCCCGATATCGGCCTTCAGCGCCGCCACGAGGTCATCCACCGTCTTGATCGGCGAATCCGTGGCCACGGCGATCACGCCGGTATCGTTGGAAAGCCGCACCAGCGGCGTCACGTCATCAAGCGTCACCGGCGAGTTGTTGAGCAGGATGCCCCCCACCATGATGACGCCCATGGACATCACGGCATTGTCGTTGCCCTTGTTGGCGCCGACGAATTCGGCCAGCCCGATGGTGCCGCCGGCCCCGCCCTTGTTGGTGAAGGTCGCGCCATCGGTGAAGATGCCTTCCTTGGCCATGGCGTCGAAGGGCAGGCGGGCCATGGCGTCATAGCCGCCCCCTGCCCCACCCGGCGCCATCACCACGGCGGGGTCGGCGAAAGCGGGCGCAAGCCCGGCCAGCGACACGGAAAGGGCCGCGGCGAAAACGGTTCTGATCATTCTTAATCCTCCCACATGGTATGGTCCGGCGCCGCATTGACTGCGGCTCCCGGCACGAACAACCGCCTCCTCGCGGGTGCTGCGTCAAAAACGCTAGGCCAACGAAAGCCGTCTGGCAACCGGCAGGCAGGCCCGGAAATCCTACACGGACCCGGCATCTTCACAATTAATTTTTCCAATGGAGCCTTGAAATCGGAAGAGACAATTCCCTTGCCTCACGGAGCCTATCCTGCTGTTTCAAAACAGAAAACACCCCGCACCGGAAAGGTGCGGAGCTCAAGGCGGGCAGGCTTTTTCGGCGCGGCGATTCGCGCCGTCAGGCGATCTCCATTTCCTCCAGAAGGCAGGCCCAGCCGGCCCCGTGCATGTCCCTGTCCGCGCGCGTTCCCTGCACGACGGGGCGCGGAACGGAAAACTTGATGACATTGAGCGAGGGGATGTCGAACCGCTTCAGAAGTTGCAGATCGACCCCGAAAAGCCGCGCCACAGCCGCATCCTGCAACCCTGCCCGCACCCTCTCGAAGGTCGCGGCATCGTCGCAGAACACATCCACCGTCAGCCAGAACGGCCCGGCGTTCTTGGAGCGGACCTTGCTGACCAGTTCACCAAGCTCAGCCATGGCCCACCTCATGCGTCTCAAGGACGAAAGCCGACATGGGATCGTCCAGTTCCATCACATGGTTGAGGCAGAATTCGTAAAGCGCGCCGCGTTGCATCTCGGCGGGCGAGAAGGGGAAGGCGAAGGTCGGCATCGGCTCGTCCTCGGTCAGTGGATGGTGGAGGAGATAGGGGTTGAGGATCTTGCCCGCCTCTGCCGCCTGTTCGGCGGTCGGGCAGGTGAGGATGCCGAGCACGCCCACTTCGACCGGCAGGGTCTTGCGCGTTTCAAGCCCGCCAAGCGTGGCGTCGATGCCGATCAGACGGATCTCGACGGTGAAATCCTCCGCGGCGATCCCCATGCGCGCGATGATCTTTTCCGTCACCCGCGCCACGACATCCTCGGCCCAGACATGGGCGTTGCGGACATAGCGGCGGTCGCGGATCACGGCGAGGCCGACGGTCTGATAGCCCGCGACCCGCGCCCCTTCGAGCTTGACGGTATAGCGGCCCGGCACCCAGCGGGAGCCTTCGACCCGCACCCGCCGCGCGTCCAGCGCCCGGTAATCAGAGCCGGTCACATCGAGATACCCGCCCGGTTCATGAAGAATGAACGGGTCCGAATTCTCGTAAAGCATATGCGCGGAGACGGTGTAGGGCGTCGCGGCAGCTTCGGGCGCCATCGGCTCCACCGTGAAGCCATTCGCATCGAAGTCGATCTGGATCACACCGGAATTCGGATGGGTGGTGGCAAGCGCCCCGCATTCGCCGACCTTGGCCCCGTGCCAGGCGGGGCCGGGATTGTCGCCACGGGTGATCGGCAAAGCGGCGATGATCGCCGTATCGGTGGTCCTGCCGGCGATGACGATATCGGCCCCGGTCGCCAGGGCGGCGGCGATCTGCTCGGCTCCGGCGAGGGCAACGACATTGCTGCACTGGTCGATCACCGCATCGGAAATCTCGGGCGCCGCCGGCAAGGCCCGCAGCCTGCCCGCCGCCAGCGCCGCCTTGACGCGCGCCGCGGGCTGACCGGATTTCAGCGTGGCGACCTTCACCTGCGTGCCGGTCTCCTGCGCGATCTCGCGGGTGATGTCGAGAAGCCAGTCCACGGCGCTGTCCGCCCCGCAGGTTCCCGCCGTGCCGATCACCAGAGGCACCCCGGCGGCGGCCCGCGCCGCCATCAGTTCCCGCCACTCCGCCTTCGTCGAGGCGCGGGAATATTTCGACACGCCGCGCCCCAGATAGGACGGGCCGCTATCGGTCGATCCGCCGTCGACGGCGATGATGTCGGGGCGGTTGGCCACTCCCCGCTCCAGTGCCGCCCGGTCATAGCCGAGCCCGAGCGCGCCTGTCGGCACCAGCACCCGCGTCATGTCCTGTCTCCTGTTCCGATGGTTTCCGGCCGCGCGATCACCGCACAGAGCGCTGCGGCAAAGGCCTGCGTACCGAGCTGCCCGCCCAGATCGGCCGTGCGGGTTGCGGGGTTCCGCAAGATCGTCCCGACCGCGGCAGAGATTGCCGCCGACGCCTCGGCAAAGCGGCCCTGCCCCGAACGGCCCGCGAGCCAGTCGAGCAGCATCGCCGCCGAAAGGATCAGCGAGGTCGGATTGGCACGATCCTGCCCGGCGATATCGGGGGCGGAACCATGCTGGGCCTGCGCCACGCAGATGGTGTCGCCCTGATTGAGCGAGCCGCCGAGGCCGAGGCTGCCACAAAGCTCCGACGCCTCGTCCGACAGGATGTCGCCGAACATGTTCGTGGTGACGATCACGTCGAACCGTTCCGGCTGGCGGATCAGCAGGGCGGCGGCGGCATCGACGATCACCTCATCCAGCGTCACATCCGGGAATTCGGCCGCCACCTTCCGCACCTCGCGCAGGAAGAGCCCGTCCGAGAGCTTCAGCACATTGGCCTTGTGAACCGCCGTCACCCGGCACCGCCGCCCCCGTGCCAGCCGGAAGGCCGCCCGCGCCACCCGCTCCGACGCGGCGGCGGAAATCTTGCGGACCGACAGCGCCAGATCGGGATCGGGCATGAACTCCCCGGAGCCCGCGAACATGTTGCGGTCGGAATAGAAGCCTTCGGTGTTCTCGCGCACCACGACGAGATCCATCGGCTTGCGGAGGATCGACAGTTCCGGGCGCGACAGACAGGGGCGAATGTTGGCGTAGAGGTTGAACTTCACCCGCAATTCGCCGGAAGGATTGATGCCGCCCTTTTCCCGCGACGGGTAGTCATAATGGGAGACCGGGCCGAGGATCACCCCGTCCACCTCCGGCACCCGCGCCATCACGGCTTCGGGCAGGGTCGTCCCCTGCGCCTGCAATGCTTTCAGCCCGATATCGGCGCTTTCGATCCGCAACCCGAGACCAAACTTCCGGTCGGCCGTCTCCAGGACCGACAGGGTGGCGGCAGTGATTTCCGGGCCGATCCCGTCACCGGGCAAAACCAGTATCCGCATGGGCAGCCGATCCAATTTGGTTCTTTAGCACATCTAAATGCCAGATAGCGGCATGTATGGTTTTTTGCAATGACAAAAAGCCAAGACAGGCGGCGGATTTCATGTCATTCCTGTTCCGGATCGCCGAAGCTTCGGCCAAGCAGCCCTGCCCACCAGAATTCCATGAGCGCCCACCCATGACCGCCCTCGTCAGAAATCTCGTCGATCAGATGGTCGAGAAGATCGGCCGCGAGGCCATGCAACCCGGCGACCGGCTGAGCGAACGGCAACTGGCGCAGGAGTTCCGCGTCTCCCGCTCCCCCGTGCGGGCGGCCTTGCAGCGTCTGACCGAAGCCGGGGTGCTCTCGGTCGGGGATCGCAGCGGCTACCGGATCGCCGCACCGCAACCGGCGCCCGCCGCCCCGGCAATGCGGACCGATGCGGAGGAGGAAATCTACCTGACCATTGCGCGCGACCGGCTGTCGGGCGCGTTGCCCGACAGGCTGACGGAAAACGAATTCCTGCGCCGCTATCCGCTGACCAAGGCACGGCTCGCCCATCTTCTGCGCCGGATTGCCGCCGAGGGCTGGATCGAGCGCCTGCCCGGTCACGGCTGGAGCTTTCCGCCGATGCTGACCTCGCTCGAAACCTATCATGACAGCTATCGGTTCCGGCTGGTGATCGAACCTGCGGCCCTGCTGGAGCCGCGCTTTCGCTTGAATCGCCCAGTGCTGGAACGGCGGCTGGAGGAGCAACGCTGGCTGATCGGCGGCGGGCTTCTGACGGTTTCAAACGCGCAGATGTTCGATTTGAACAGCGGAATGCACCAGAGCCTGATGGAATGTTCGCAGAACAGCTTCTTCATCGACTCCCTGCGCCGGGTTGATCGCCTGCGACGGCTGATCGAATACCGGCAGACACAGGACCGCGCCATCGCCCGGACCCGCTGCGAAGAACATGCGCGCCTTCTGGAACTGGTGCTGGAGGGCCGCAATCCCGAAGCCTCGCAGCTCATGCACGACCATCTGGCCTCGCTGGCACCGCTCAAATCCGCAGCGGCGAAAGCGGGCTAGGACAAGCCCCTGCCCCTGCCCGCCCCGGCTTTCGGGGAGCGGGCGCGTCTCCGGCCCTCTGTCAGGGGACATCTGGCGTTCCTCCTGCCAGCGAGGGGCTTCTTTTCTAATCCAATATTCAATATCTGATATTGCACCTGCCAAGGGGATCAGGCCAAAGATATATGTCCCTTCGCCCCAGACCCCTCAGCCGAAAGATCCGCCAATGACCTCCTATCCCGATACCAAGCTCCACATCGACGGCCGCTGGCGGGACGCCGCGGAGGGTCGCTCCCTCGCCGTCGTGAACCCGGCGACAGGGCAGGAAATCGGCCGTGTCGCCCATGCCTCGCGCAGCGACCTCGATGAGGCGCTTGCCGCCGCCGAACGCGGATTTGCGATCTGGAAACGCACCTCGGCTTTTGACCGCGCCGCGCTGATGCGGAAGGCGGCGGCGCTGCTGCGCGAGCGGGCCGAGGCGATTGCCCCGGTCATGACCCAGGAGAACGGCAAACCGCTGGCACAGGCGCGGGCGGAAACGCTGGCCGGGGCCGATATCATCGACTGGTTCGCCGGAGAGGCCCCGCGCGCCTATGGCATGGTGATCCCGGCGCGCAGCCCGGATGTGGTGCAGATGACGCTCAAAGGTCCGGTCGGGCCGGTGGCTGCCTTCACGCCGTGGAATTTCCCGATCAATCAGGTCGTCCGCAAACTCTCCGCGGCCCTTGCCGCGGGCTGCTCGATCATCGTCAAGGCGCCGGAGGAAACCCCCGCCAGCCCGGCCGAACTGATCCGCTGCTTCGTCGACGCCGGACTTCCGGCGGGGGTGGTGAACCTCGTCTATGGCATCCCGGCGGAAATCTCCGAATATCTCATCCCGCATCCGGTGATCCGCAAGATCAGCTTCACCGGCTCCACCCCGGTCGGCAAACAGCTTGCCGCCCTCGCCGGCCTGCACATGAAGCGGGCGACTATGGAGCTTGGCGGCCATGCCCCGGTGATCGTTGCGGGGGATGCTGATCTGGACCTGGCGCTGACCACCATCGTTCCGCACAAATACCGCAACGCCGGGCAGGTCTGCGTCTCCCCCACCCGCTTCCTCGTGCAGGAGAGCCTCCATGCCACCTTTACCGAACGCTTCACCGAAATGGCGAAGGCGGTGAAGGTCGGCAATGGCCTCGATCCCGAGACCCAGATGGGGCCACTGGCCAATCCCCGGCGCATTCCGGCGCTCGAAGGTCTGATCCAGGATGCGGTGGAACGTGGCGCGCGCCTGACCACCGGCGGCAACCGGATCGGCAACGAAGGCTATTTCTTCGAGCCGACAGTCCTCGCCGATGCGCCGCTCGACAGCCGCATCATGAACGAAGAGCCCTTTGGGCCGGTCGCCGTCATCAACCGCTTTTCCACGCTGGACGAAGCGATTGCCGAGGCCAACCGCCTGCCCTTCGGGCTCTCGGCCTATGCTTTCACCCGCGACAGCGCCGTGGCGACGCGGCTCGGCAACGAGATCGAGGCGGGCATGACCACGATCAACCATCTGGGCCTCGGGCTGCCGGAGGTGCCGTTCGGCGGCATGAAGGATTCCGGTCATGGCACGGAAGGCGGGGCGGAGGCGCTCGAAGCCTATCTCGAAACCCGGTTCGTCAGCCGCCGGGGCTGACCCTTCCGGCCCGACGACAAGCAAGAGGCCCCCGGAGTGTCGCCACCGGGGGCCTGTTCCGCCCTGCCGGTCAGCGCTGGCCATCTGCGCCGACGACATTTTCCTTCAGAAGTCCGCCAAGACGGGAATGGACCCGCCCGCCGGTTCCCATGACGAGGGCAAAGAGGATCTCGTCCGGGCGCGGCGCATCCTGGATGCCAACCTCGATGCTGTTGAAATGGCTCCGCACATAGGAGGCGTGGATGTAATGCACCGGCACCATGACACGGTAGCCCGCACTCGCCACCGCCTTCACCGCCGGAACCATGGCCTTGGGCTGGCCCAGAACCTCGCGCATCGCCCAGCCGCCGGCCTCATGCCAGACCGCGCCATGCTCCATCTCGCCGTTGATGCCGACGATGGCGGCCTTGGAATAGACCTCCACATTCTCCTTGCCGAGCAGATCGACGAGGCTCTGGGCCAGTTCCTTGCCGAGGCTGCGAAGCTCGGCCATGAAGGGCATCAGATCCGGCTCATAGCGCCCGGCAAAGGGATTGCGGACCACGGCCGCCGCCGAAGCGAGGCGCAGCGGCACGTCGGCCACCGGCCCGCCTTCGTGATAGATGGTCTCGACGGTCACGGATTTCTTGCGGATTTGGATCAGGGACATCAGCTTGTCTTTCCAGAGATGAGTTCCTGGTTTTCCTCCAGGAAGCGGTAGAATTCGGTGGCATCGGCGGCGGGGGAGAGGTGCTTTTCGGCCTCGACGGCAAGTGCGGCACAGAGCGACATCTGCGGCGCTATCACGGCATTGGCGGCCCGCAACCGCTCGACCGTCTGAAGGTCCTTCCGCATCAGACGGAAGGCAAAGCCGCCATTGTAGCTGCGCGGCAGGATGAACTGGCGCAGCTTGGTGTCCGTGGTGAAATTGCGCCCGCTGGAAACGTCGAGCACTTCGGCAAAGGCCGCCTCGTCCAACCCCATCTGGCGGCAGATGAGCAGGGCTTCGCTAACAGCGAGAAGTCCCGCAGAATAGACGTAGTTGTTCAGCGTCTTCATCGCATGGGCGGAACCGACCGGGCCGGTGTCGATGATGATCTTGCCCATCCACCGCAGGATCGCATCGACGAAAGCCGAGGCGGCGCCCCCGGCGCCGACCATGATCGTCAGCTCGCCGCTCAACGCCTTCACGACGGAGCCGGACACCGGCGTGTCGATCAGGGTGATGCCGCGCGCGCCGAGCAGCCCCGCCACCCGCCGCGTTTCCGCCGGATCGGAGGACCCCATGTCGAGCACCGTCGTCCCGGCGGGGAGAATGTCGATCAGCCCCGGCCCCGCCTCGCCGCCAAGCAGGATCGCGTTGGTGATCGAGCTGTCGGGCAGCATGGTGATCACCGCCGCGCAATCGGCGAAACCGGCGAGGCTGCCCGCCGGGGAAAGCGTCACGCCCCAGCCCATGTTTCCGGCCAGCTTCCCGACCGCAGCCGGGTTCTGGTCGTGGACCAGAACCGTCCAGTCCGGGGAGCGGGCCAGATTCTCGGCCATCGGCAGACCCATCTTGCCAAGGCCGATGAAGCCCACGGATTTCGTTTGATCACTGCTCTGCAAGGGATGCTCCCGGTCTTTTGCGTTCGGCTGCCCACCTGCCAAGGGAGGTGACAGAATCCTATACTTTGTATTGTAGCCAATATAAGATTCACTAAAGGAGCAAGGGAAGCGTTTCAACCCTTGATGGACAGAAGCGTATCCGCAGGTGGTTCTTTGCGGCGCGCAGGAGGGAGCGGGCCGGCAATCAAGGGCTTGATCCTTCTGAGATATGCGGGGCGGGCGGCTTCCCTGCGGTTTCCCGGCAGATCATCGCGGGTTTTGGGGTGGGCTGGTGCCACGGGTCGCTGCAAATGGCTTGCCAAACGGGCTTCGACCCTGACGGAGGGAACGGAATGGACTTTCACCGGCTGGATATCGCGGCGATCGGCGCGGGCTACAGGCAGGGCCGTTTCACGCCCGAGGAGGTGACGCAGCACTATCTCACCCGGATCGCACGGCTGGACCCGGACCTGCACGCCTGGGCGGCACTGACGCCGGAACGGGCCATGACAGAGGCCCGGCAGGCCGGGGAGGAGCTGCGCGGCCGACAGGATCGCGGCCCGCTTCACGGTATTCCCTATGGGCTGAAGGATCTGATCGAGGTGGAGGGGCTGCCGACCCTCGCCGGCTCGGCGAGCCGGAAAGGCATGGTCTCCGCCCGGACCGCTCCCGTGGCGGAAAGGTTGCGGCAGGCCGGGGCCGTTCTCCTCGGCAAGTTGCATACGGTGGAATTCGCCTTTGGCGGCTGGGGGAGCAATCATCACCTCGGCACGCCGCGCAATCCCTGGGACGGGCGGAACCATCGGGTGCCGGGCGGCTCGTCGAGCGGGGCGGGCGTGGCGGTGGCCGCCGGGATGGCGCCCTTCGCCATCGGCACGGATACAGGCGGCTCGGTGCGCCTGCCTGCGGCCTTCTGTGGCGTCTGCGGCCTCAAGACCACGGCAGGGTTGATAGACACCTCCGGCGTGATCGCCATGGCGCCCGGTTTTGACACCATCGGCCCGCTTGCCCGCTCCGCTGCGGATCTGGCGCTGATCCTGCCCGCGCTGACGGGCTCCGCGCCCATACCGCATCCTGTCACGCCGCCACCTGTTCTGGCGCGCCTCAGCCCCGAGGATTGCGGAACCGGCCCCGCCCGGCCGATACCCTCGGTCTGGGCCGCCTATGAAGCCGCCCTGGCCCGGATGGCCGAGGCAGGCGCCACGATCCGCCCCGTAAGCCTCCCGCGGCCGCTGGCGGACTATATCGCGCAATCCGTGGTGATCGAAGCGGAAGCCTATGCAACCCATGGCGTGCTTGCAGAAGATCCCGGCCAGCCGCTCGACCCCAATGTCCGGCGCCGCATCCTGAAGGGCAATGTCCCCGCCTCCGAGTATCTGCGGGCGCTCTGGCAGCTTCCGGCGCTTCAGGCGGAGTTTCTGGCAAGCCTCGGCGATGCGGCGGCGCTTCTGACACCGACCACGCCGATGACCGCCCCGCCCCTTGCCGCAACAGATGAGCATACGACCCCTGCCCTGCTGACTCGCGCCGTGAATTTTCTCGGGCTCTGTGCAGCGGCGGTGCCGGATGGCTTTGACGAAAACCGTCTGCCCTGCTCGCTGCAAATCATCGGCCGCCCCTTCGATGAGGCTGGAATCATGGGTATTTCTTTATGGTATCAATCTCTTACCGAATGGCACCACCCATTTCCACCGATCTGCGATCCGATGTGAAAAAGGGCTTGATCCAATTGGTGATTTATAATTGGATACGATATATATGATAAGTTCATAACGCAGAGGATGAAGCGATGAACGCGCCAGCCGAACGAAAATCCGTCTACCAGCCGACGCAGGAAGGTCTTTACTTCCCGCAGCCGCCGGTCTTCGCCACTGCTGCGGAGGAGCGTCTGCACCGCAAGCAACGGCTGGCGGCGGCGTGCCGGGTGTTCGCGCGTTATGGCTATGAATACGGTTTCGCCGGCCATATCACCGTCCGCGACCCCGAACATCCCGAGCTCTACTGGACCAACCCTTTCGCCATGGATTTCGGCCGCGTCCGGGTTTCGGACCTGCTGCTTGTCGACCACGACGGCAAGGTGCTGGAGGGAAGCTGGGCCGTGAACCGGGCGGGCTTCGTGCTTCACGCCGCCATCCATGAGGCGAACCCGCATGTCCTCGCCTCCTGCCATGCCCATACGACCTACGGGATGACCTGGGCCACCCTTGGCCGGACACTGGACCCGATCACGCAGACCGCCGCCGGTTTCTACGAGGATCAGGCGCTGATCACCGACGAAGCCGGGGCGGTGGTGGTGGAGCGCAAGGCGGGGGGGAGCGTGGCTGCGGCCTTCGGCAACGCCAAGATCGCCATCCACCAGAACCACGGGCTGTTCAGCGTCGGGCGCGAAAGCGTCGATGAGGCGGTCTGGTGGTTCATCGCCGCCGAGCGCGCCTGCGAAATCCAGATCAAGGCGGAATCGAGCGGCCATCCGCTGAAGATCATCCCGCGCGAGGCGGCGATCCACTCTCGCAACCACCTCGCCACGCCCTTCATGGCCTGGTTGCACTTCCAGCCGATCTATGACGCCATCTGCCGGTCGGATCCCGATCTTTTCGACTGATCCTGACATGGCAGACCCGGAGGGGACCCGCCCAGACCCCTCCGGGACCAGACAGCAACCGCCAAAGCCATCCGAGAGACCAATGACCCCCGACGTTCAGGCCTTTTCCTTCATCTCGCCCACCCACATCCGCTTTGGAAGCGGCACGGTCTCCGAACTGCCTGCGCGGCTCGGGGAGGTCGGCGGGACGAAACCGCTGCTCGTCGGGGACCCCGGCATGGCGGCAAACGGGCTTCTTGGCCGGGTCGAGGGGGTCCTGCGGGCAGCGGGGCTTGCCCCCGTGCTGTTCTCGGCGGTGGAAAGCGACCCGGATGTCGCCTCCGTCCGGGAAGGCACGCGGATTGCAGCCGAAGCGGGGTGTGACAGCGTTGTGGCCCTTGGCGGGGGCAGCGCGATGGATGCGGCCAAGGCCATCGCCATGATGATGACCAACCCCGGCACACCGCGCGACTATGCAGGCACCAACCGGCTGAAAGCCCCACCGCTGCCGATCATCGCCATCCCCACCACTGCCGGCACCGGGAGCGAACTGACCATCTGGTCGGTTCTGTCGGACCGCGCCACCGGCGACAAGTTCGGCATCGGCAGCCCGATGCTCTGCCCGCGCTTTGCCATTCTGGACCCGGAGCTGACGCTTTCCCTGCCAGCCGGACTGACCGCGACGACCGGCATGGATGCGCTGACCCATGCGATTGAATCGCTGGTCTGCACGGCAAGCAACCCTTTCTCCGCCGCCCATGCCGAAATGGCGATCCGCATGATCGGCGAGAACCTCCGCACCGCCGTCGCGCAGGGGGGCAATCTTGCCGCACGCAGCAACATGCTGGTGGCGAGCGCGCTTGCGGGCGCGGCCTTCAACAACACCCGGCTCGGCTATGTCCATGCGCTGTCCCTGCCGCTCGGCTCGAAGTTCAAGATCCCGCATGGGATGGTCAATGCGATCACCCTGCCTGCGGTCATGGACTTCAACCTGCCGGGCAACCTGCCCGCCTATGCCCGCATCGCCACCCTTCTGGGCGAGCGGACCGGGGGCCTGTCCCTGCGCGATGCCGCCCGCAGTTCGGTGGAGGCCGTCATCGCCCTCAAGCAAGACATCGGCCTGCATCAGACACTTGCGGATTTCGGGCTGACCGAAGACCGCTTCGACGAGGTAATTGACGAAGCCATGACGTCTGGTAACTGTCAGGTGAACCCTCGCCAGGCAACCAAAGCGGAAATGCGGGCAATCCTGAGGGCTGCGAGCGGCTGAAGCCGGTCCTCGGAAACTCCAGATGAAAGGTGAACGCGAGTGAGCAAGCGTTTCGTAAAGCCCCAGACGGCGCAGGAGGCAGTTCTTCAGGAACTGCGCCGCCGGATCGTCGCAGGTGAATTCGCACCGGGGGCGCAGATCCTTCAGGACATGCTGGCCGAGGAATTCGGCGTCAGCCGTGTGCCTGTGCGCGAGGCGCTCCGCACGCTGGAAGGCGAGGGGCAAGTCTCCTACGAACCGCATCGCGGCTATTTCGTCGTCGAGCTGAATCTGGAGGAGCTGATCGAAATCTACCGCCTGCGGGATCTTCTGGAACCCGAGGCTGTCTCCCGTGCCTTTCCGAACCTGACCCAGGAAGATGTCGACCGGATGCAGGAGGCCATGGATGTGATGGTCAAGGCCATCGACGAAGGCGACAACGCGGCCATGACCACCGGCAACCGGCGCTTCCACTTCGCCATGTTCGCAGGATGCGGGATGCCCCGCCTGCTGCGGATGCTTGACCATCTCTGGAATGCTTCCGACATCTACCGTGCCGTCTACTTCTATGACTTCGACAAGAAACATCTGATGCACAGCGAGCATCTGGAGATTTTCGACGCGCTGAAGGCCCGTGACCTGCCGCGACTTCTGGAGCTGCTGCAGACCCACCGCACCCATGCAATCCCTGCCCTCCGGCAGGTCATCGAGCGCAAAAACTAGGCAGATGGAGGGAGATTCCGGCCAAGGCAAAGCTTAACAACTTGTTGATATTGGATATGATATATACCATAATCAATAAAAGAGCCAATATCGCGGAAGGAGACCGGAACGAGTCCGGCAGATCCGGGGAAACAACGAACAGGGAATGTGATGGACTACGCGCTGAAAGCCACCGGCATCAGTAAATCCTATGGCGCGCCGGACTCGAGGGTCGAGGTGCTGAGGAATCTGAATTTCCATGCCGCCAGCAATGAAATCGTCTCCTTCGTCGGGCCGAGCGGCTGCGGGAAATCGACACTTTTCAATATCATCACCGGGCTTCTGCAGCCCGATTCCGGTCAGATCCTCGTCGGCGACGAAGAGACGACCGGCACCACCTCGGAAAAGATCGGCTATGTCCTGCAGAAGGACCTGCTCTTTCCGTGGCGGACGGTGATCGAGAACGTCATCCTCGGGCTGGAGCTGCGCGGGGTCAACCGGCGCGAGGCGCGGGAAAAGGCGCATGATCTTCTCGTGCGCTACCGGATGCAGGGCTACGAGAACGTCCTGCCCTCCCAGCTTTCGGGCGGGATGCGCCAGCGGGTCGCGCTGATGCGGACGATGATCACCGATCCTGAAATCATCCTGATGGATGAATCCTACAAGGCACTGGACTATCCCCTGAAGATCGCCCTCGAAGGTGAGTTGCTGGAGACGATCAAGCGCGAGAAGAAGACGGCAATCTTCATCACCCATGACATCGAGGAGGCGGTCACGCTCTCCGATCGGGTCTATGTGATGAAGGCCCGCCCCGGCGAGATCGTCGACGAGATCCGCATCGACCTGGAGACGGACAGCCCGCTGATCCCGGAGCGGCGCATCTCCCCGCAATACAACAAGTACTACGAACTCATCTGGCGGAAGATCGGCCTACCGTCAGTCTCCGTTTGAACAGGGCTGAAATCTAATGACATCCACACCCCAAATCTCGCGTCCGGCTGCGCCGGCGCCCGCCAAGTCACGCAAAGGCAAGACCGCCGAGAGGCCCCTGCCGAGCCGCTATGTGATGGTCGGCCTGCAGGTCGCCATCGTCGTCGCCTTCTTCGCCTATTGGGAAATCGGCACCCGCACCGGCTATATCTCGAAGTTCCTCTTTGCGAGCCCGAGCTCCATTCTGGAGGTGCTGGTCCGGCGCTTCGAATCCGGCCAGTTGTTCAACGATGTCTATACGACGGTGAAGGAGACGACGATCGGCTTCATCGTCGGGGCCATCGGCGGTTCGATCCTGGGGCTGGCGCTGTGGTATTCGCGCTTCGTCTTCCATCTGGCGGCCCCCTTCATCACCGCCATCGGCTCGATCCCGGTGCTGGCCATCGCGCCGATCACCATCATCTGGTTCGGCACCGAGGTGCTGTCCAAGATCGTGATCGTGGCCTTTTCCTGCGTCGTCGTCTCGCTGACCACCTCCTATCGCGGCGCGCAGCGCACGGACCCCGATCTCATCAACCTGATGCGGTCCTTCAATGCGACGCGGACGCAGATCTTCTTCAAGCTGGTCATACCGGCCTCGATGCCCTGGGTCTTCTCCGGCCTGAAGCTCAACGTCGGCTTCGCGCTCATCGGCGCCATCGTGGCCGAATACATCTCTTCGGATGCCGGGGTCGGCAACATGATCCTGCTCGGCAGTTCGAACTTCGGAATGAACATCGTCCTCGCGGGCGTGGTTCTGGTGATGCTGATCATGCTCACCCTCACCTTCATCGTTTCACTGATCGAAAGAGCGGTTCTTTCGTGGGAAAAGGAGTAACCAAATGCGTAAGCCTTCCTTGAAGAGTATCGTAACGGCAGCTTCCATCGCCTGTGCAGCCACGTTCTCCCTTGCCAATGCCGCCCTGGCCGAGCTTCATCCGGTTCGTATCAACCAGGCCTTCCAGTCGGTGCTCTACCTGCCGATCTACATCGCCAAGGAGAAGGGCTTCTTCGAGCAGCAGGGTGTGGATGTCACCATCAGCACCGGCGGCGGCGGCTCCCAGTCCTGGGCGGCGGTGATCTCCGGCTCGGCCGATTTCTCGATCCAGGACCCGCTGTTCGTGCCGAAAACCCGCGAGAATGGCGGCGAAGGCGTGGTGGTGGCCGCGATCCACAATGCGCCCACGGTCTTCATCCTCGGCAAGGACCCGACGCCCCTGCAGGACAATCTGGCCTATCTGAACGGCAAGCGCGTGATCACCAGCCCGCAGCCCGACACGACCTGGGCCTTCATGACCTATCTCGCGCGCCAGAACGGGCTGGATGATGTCAAGATCGTCAACGTCTCCATCGGCAACGAGATCCCGGCCATCGTTTCCGGCTCTGCCGATTATGCGCTCGCCGTGGAAACCCAGGTATCGCAGGCGGTTCAGGAACAGGGCCTGCATGTGGTCTATTCCTTCTCGGCCAACAAGGACTGGTATCCGCTGGCCTTCTCCAGCCTGACCACCACCCCGGCCTATCTCTCGGCCAATCCCGAGGCCGCGCAGGGGGTCGTGACGGCCTTCGAACTCGCCTCCCGCTACATCTATGCCGACTTTGAAGGCTCGGTGGATGTCGCCCAGAAATACTTCCCCGATGTCCCGCGCGATATCCTTGTCGCATCCATCCAGCGCAACATCGACGCCAAGGGCTATCCGGAGCACGCTCTGGTGGACAAGACCTCCTGGGACAACAACCTGAACCTTGCCAACTTCGCCGGCAATATCGGACCCTATCCTTCGGACGCCACCTCCTACGAGAACAACGTGAACGTGGAATTGGCGACCAAAGCGGCGGAGATCGCCGACGCCCAGAAGTAAAAGCCTCGGGCAGCCGCGCAGACCGCGTGGCTGCCCCCAATGCGAACAGGTGCCAGGATGACGAAAGACGATGCCGCCGCGCGGCTTGCCATTTCCGGCCTGACCGGGCCAGATGACCCGGCTGCGCCGCTGGTGGTGGACTGGACGGCGCGCAGCCGCGCGCTCGTCGATTTCGTCACCCGCAATCTGCCGCCCGATCTTCCGCCGATCACCACCTGGATTTCGAGCATCGAGGGCGTCGCCGCCGGTGACCGGGGGGCAGAATGAGCCGCGCCGAGGAGCTTGTCACCCTTCCCCTTGCCGAGCTTGGGCGCAGGCTGCGCCAGGGTTCCCTGACCTGCCCGGAATTGACCGAGGCCTGTCTTGCCCGTGAGGAGGCAAGCCGCCCCCTCAACGCCTATTCGCATCTGATGGCCGGAACGGCGCGCCGCAGCGCAGCCGCCTTGCAGACCCTGCTCGACTGCGGCCATGACCTCGGACCGCTGCATGGCATTCCGATGGGTCTGAAGGCGAATATCGCCGTGGCGGGCCAGCCGATGACCGCGGGCAGCCGCATCCTGAAAGACAACATCGCCCGCGAGGATGCCGTGATGACCCGCCGCCTGAAACAGGCCGGAGCGGTGGTTCTGGGGCTCACGAACATGCATGAATTCGCCTGGGGCGGCACCACGGCCAACCCCCATACCGGCATCTGCGGCAATGCCTGGGATGCGGGCCGCATCCCGGCGGGGTCCAGCGGCGGCTCGGGAACAGCGGTTGCCATCGGCAGCGCCATGGCAACGCTCGGCACCGATACCGGCGGCTCCGTACGCCTGCCCGCCTCGATGAACGGGGTGACGGGCCTGCGCCCCACCGTCGGGCGGCTCAGCGTCGAGGGGATCTTCCCGCTTGCCGTCAGCATGGATACGGTCGGCCCCCTCGCCCGCGGTGCCGAAGATTGCGCGCTGATGTTCAACGCCATGTGCCGCGAGGATCAGCGCCTGCCGGAGACAAAACTCGTCGCCCGGCTGGACCGCCCGGTTGGAGGGCGGCGGATCGGCCTTGTCCGGGGGTATACCGACGAGAATGTGCAGCCCGATATCGCCGCCGCCTTCCGTGAAACCGTCGCGGCTTTCGAGCGGGCCGGGGCGCAGATCGTGCTGATCGACATTCACGGGCTGGAGGTGTCTGTCGATGCTCAGGTCATCGTCGATGCGGCGGAGCCGAGCACGGTCCATGACGGCTGGATCGACAGCCGCGATGGCGATTATGGCCGCGACGTGCGGGAACAGCTGATCGCGGGCCGCACCTTCACCGCGACGGAATATCTGCACGCCCAGCGTTACCGGACCTATCTGCGCCGGCAGTTCGATACCGCCTTCGAGGGGCTGGACGCGATCCTCACCCCGACCCTGCCCTTCACCGCACCGCGCATGGGCGAAGATTCCGTGCGGATCGGCGACCGGATGGAAAGTACGCTGACCGGCAACATGCGCTATACTTCGCTGCCGAGCCTGACCGCGCTGCCGGCGCTGAGCTTCCCCATCGGCTTTGACCGTGACGGCTTGCCCATCGGCGCGCAACTCATCGGCGCGGCCCGGCAGGAGCTGGCGATCCTGAGCCTCGCCCATGGTTTCCAGCGCGACAGCGATTTCCACAAGAGATTGCCCTGAGGGAGTGACACGGCCATGCAAACCCCTTCCCTTCGCGTGATCGCCGAAGGCCTGCGCTTTCCCGAAGGGCCGGTCTGGCTGGACGATGGCTCCATCGCGCTTGTGGAAATCGAGCGCCAGACGGTCAGCCTTGTCCGGCCCGATGGCCGGGTCGAGGTGCTGGCCGAGGTTCCGGGCGGCCCGAACGGTCTGGCGCGTGGCCCGGACGGCGCTTTCTACGTCTGCAATTGCGGCGGCTTCGGCTGGATCGAGGAGGGCGGCCTGCTGACCCCTTCCGGCACGGCCCCCGGCTACCAGGGCGGCAGCATCGACCGGGTGGACCCGCAAAGCGGCAAGGTCACGACGCTTTACACCCATTGCGGCGACAGGCGCCTGAGCGGGCCGAACGATCTGGTCTTCGATGCCCACGGCGGCTTCTATTTCACCGACATCGGCAAGATCCGGCCCCATGACCGCGATCACGGCGGCGTCTATTACGCCACCATCGACGGCAGCCGGATCGAGCCGGTGATCTATCCGATCCTCAGTCCGAACGGCTGCGGCCTCTCGCCCGATGGCAGGCGGCTCTATGTCGCCGACATGGAGCCGGCACGGCTCTGGGCCTTCGACATCATCGGACCGGGGCAACTGGCGAAGCTGCCTTTCCCCCGATCCGGGAATGGCGGGCATCTGCTGGGGGCCGCCACGGGCTTTCAGGGGTTCGACAGCCTGGCCGTCGATGCCGAGGGCAGCATCGCCATCGGCACGGTCTGGGGGCAGCCGCAGATCACCGTGATCGCCGCCAACGGCGGCATCTCGCGGCAGATCCCCATGCCCGACCCCTTCCCGACCAATCTCTGCTTCGGCGGCGAGGACCGGCGCACCGCCTTCATCACCCTGTCGGGGCGCGGTCAGCTGGTGGCGATGCCCTGGCATTGCGAAGGGATGACGCTCAGTTTCCAGCCTCTCAAGGCAGGGCGCTGACGCAGGGCAGCCCGGTGTGGCACGGTGCCGCGCGGCGCCATCTCCCGGCCCGTCAAAGGATCGACGCCGAACGCCGGTTCTTCGGGATGAGCCATGCCCTCCGCTGCGTATACCCGGCAGGTTCAACTGATGAAGCATGAGCATGTCCGATACCCCGCCTGCCGTTGCCGCGCGTATCAAGCCCGGCGACCCCGCGCCCTGGTTCCACCAACGCACCCCCGCCAATCCACGCTACACCTTCGATACGGCGGCAGGCCGCCATATCGCCCTGTGCTTTTTCGGCTCGGCCGGGGATGCGCGGGCGCAAGCCGCGCTGAAGGCGGTGCTGGCCCGGCCCGATCTTTTCGACGACCATCACGCCGCCTTCTTCGCCGTCAGCAACGATCCCTCGGACGAAACTGCCGGCCGGCTGACCAATCGGGTTCCGGGGTTCCGGGTGTTCTGGGACTTCGACCTGACCATCGCCAGACTTTATGGCGCGGCCCCGAAAAACGCCCATCCCCCGACCGTGCCGCTGTCGCGCTTCTGGGTGCTGCTTGATCCCACCCTGCGGGTGATCGCCGTCATTCCGTTCCGCGACGATGGCGGCGATACCGCCGAATTCCTGTCGCTGGTCGAAAACCTGCCGCCTGCCGCCCGCTTTGCCGGGATCGACCTGCAGGCCCCCATCCTCTACCTGCCCCGCGTCTTCGAGCCGGAGCTTTGCCGCGAGCTGATCGGGCTTTACGATGCCAATGGCGGCACCGAGAGCGGCTTCATGCGCGAAATCGACGGGCGCACCATGGGCGTCAGCGACCCGAATCACAAACGACGCAAGGATTTCAACATCGCCGATACGAAGCTGATTGCAGGCCTGCAGGCGCGGTTCATGCGCCGCGTCGTGCCGGAGATCGCCAAGGTCCACCAGTTCAAGGTCACGCGGATGGAGCGGTATATCGTCTCCTGCTACGCGGCCGAGGATGGCGGGCATTTCGCCGCGCACCGCGACAATACAACGCTCGGCACCGCCCACCGGCGCTTTGCGGTCTCGGTCAATCTCAATGACGGGTTCGACGGCGGGGAGGTCAGCTTTCCCGAATACGGGCCGCGCGGCTTCAAGGCGCCGCCGGGCGGGGCCGTGGTGTTTTCCTGCTCGCTTCTGCACAAGGTCAGTCGCGTGACCCGTGGGCGGCGCTATGCGTTTCTGCCCTTTCTCTATGACGACGAGGCGGCCAGACTGCGCGAAAGCAATGCCGCCCTCGTGGGGGAACAAGGCTCCGGCTATCGCGCGGGATGAAATCACCGCTGGCTCCGTAAGCAGCATATGAACAGCTTTGACATCACTCCTCATCTGCTGGCGATGCGCCGCTATGCGCGGGTGCTGACGCGCGCCGAAACGGAGGCGGACGATCTGGTGCAGGGCGCCCTGCTGCGCGCCTATGAACGGCGCGGCAGCTTTCGGGAAGGTGCCGACCTGCGGGTCTGGCTGATGGCGATCCTGCACAACCATTTCATCGACCAGATGCGGGCGCGCAAAGCCTCTCAGGCGCGCGAGCAGGCCTGGGCCGAAAGCAACCCCGGCTTTGCCCCCGCCGAGGGGGAGCATGTCGTGCGGCTGGAACAGCTGCGCGGCGCATTTCTGGCGCTGCCCGCCGAGCAGCGCGAAGCCCTGCATCTGATGGCGGTCGAGGATCTCAGCGTGGCCGAAGCCGCCACGGTGCTCGGTATTCCCGTGGGGACCGTGATGTCACGGGTCGGTCGCGCCCGCGCCGCCCTGCGCCGTTTCGAGGACGGCCCGGCGGTCAGGACCGGCTCCCCTTCCCTCAAACTTGTCCGAGGTCGAGATGACAGATGAGCGTGAAAGCCAGATCGAGCAGGACATCCTTGCTTTCGTCAACGGCCAGCTTGACGCCGAACGGCGCTTTGCGGTGGCGGAGTATCTGTCCACCCAGCCGGAGCGGGCTGCCGAGGTCATGGCCGACCTGCGCCTGACCGAGGGGCTGCGGCTGGCTGTGGGCGCGGTGGACGATCCGCCCTCCCCGCAGCTGCGGCAGGCCGCAGAACGTCTGGGCAGCGGCTTGCAGCAGCGGCGGACGCTGATGCGTTGGCTGCCCTTTGCCTCCGCCGCCGCGATGTTCGCCTTCGGCTGGACGGCGCAGGGGATGCTGAACCAGCCTGCCGCCGATGCCCATGCCGGCGGGGTATCGCAGCTTCTTGAAACCGCCATTGATGCCCAGGATGCGGTGGCGCTGCGGCTGTCGCTGTCAACCAGATCCGGCCCGGTGCTGCGCGATCCGCAGGAGATTTCCGAAAAGCTCGGGATCGAACTGCCGAGCCTGCCGCCAGGCTGGAAGATCCGCGCGGCGCAGGTGGTGGCGACACCGGAGCGGCCCGGCGTCGCCCTGATGATCTCCACCCCCGACCTTGGAGATATCCTTCTTTTCAGCGTTCTACGCAGTGTCGACGGTCCCGATGCGCCGGCCTATGCGACCACGCGCGACGGCCGGGCGCTCGCCTTCTTTGAGCGCGACCGCACCGCCTATGTGCTGGTCGATGCGAAAGGCCCGCCCGGCGCGCTGCGTCAGGGGGCAGAGACGCTCCGCCACAGGTTCAACTGAAGGCTGCCGGTCCGGATGGGAGACATTCACCTGACACCGGCCGAACTGGCGCTTGCCGAGGCCCGGACGGCCCTGGAGAAGAAGGATCCGGGCGTCGCCGTTCAGGCCTTTGACAGGGCGCGGGCGGCGGGCGCGTCGCCGAAGCTGACCTCGCGGCCCCATGCCCTCGCCCTGTCGGACCTTGGCCGCCATGACGAGGCGGTGATCGCCTTCCGGCCCTGGTTCGAGAAGAACCCCAAGGATGCGGCGACGGTGAACCTGATGGGTGTGCTCTTCAAGCGCGCCGGGCAATTGCCGCAGGCGCTTGCGACCCTGGAAACGGCGCGCCGGCTGCGCCCGCAGGATGCCTCGGTCTGGCAGAACCTCGGCAATGTGCAGGAACTGCTGGGGCAGAGCGAAAAGGCTCTGCAATCCTATCGCACCGCGCTGAAGATCGCCCCGAAATCGGCGGAGTTGTGGCGTCTGGCCGGGCGGCAGCAGGCCGCGCTCGGCCAGCTCGAAGAGGCCAGCAGGAGCTTTCAGCACGGGCTCCGGCTTGCCCCGAAGGATCTCGTCCTGATCGCCCTTCTGGTGCAGAGCCTGCAACGGATGGGCCGGATCGGCGAGGCGCGGACCTTGGTGGAGCGGTTGCGCGCCGCCCAACCGGCAGAGACGGAAATCGCGGTGATCGCGGCGCGGCTGGCGTTCCGCACCGGCCATGCGGCCGAGGCCGTTGCAATTCTGGAAGGGGTCCTAGCAGAGGAGCCGGGCCATCTCGGCGCCAACCTGCAACTGGCCAATGTGATCGGCGACGGCGACCGTGCGGTGGTCAACGCCGCGCTCGACCGCGCGGTCGCGGCGCATCCCGGCAATCCCCACGCCCTTGAGCGGCTGATCGACAGCCTGTCCCGCAGCCGCCATGGCAGCGAGGCCGCGCATATCGAGCGCGCCTATGATCTGTCGAAGCGGTTCATGGCGCAGTTCCCCGGCAAGGTGGGGGAAGCCTCGCGGGCCTTGCGGACCGTTCTGATGCGGGTGCTCGACGAGGATCGGATGGCGGCGACCGGGGGGCTGACCGGGCTTCTGCCGCTCTGGCAGGCCGAGGGGCTCCATTCCAGCGTGCATTATGAGCTGGGGCAGGCGCAGACACTGGACGACCGGCTGCGGCTGGTGGAGTGGCACCGGCACTGGGGGCGGAAGGCCGCAGCCCGGATCGCGCCTCTGCCTCCTCCGGCCTCGCCCGCCCTGACAGGAGCGCGCAAGCTGCGGCTCGGCTTCATGTCCTCCGATCTGCGGCATCATCCGATCACCTATTTCGCCCTGCCACTGCTGGAGGGCTATGACCGCGATCAGGTGGAGGTCTTCTGCTATTCCTTCAGCGACAAGCCCACCGACCGGGTGCAGAAGCATGTGCAGACGCAGGTGACGGCGTTCCGCCACTGGCCCAAGCAATCGGACGCGCAGGTGGCCGACGGCATTGCCGCCGACCGGCTGGACATGCTTTTCGAACTCGGCGGTTCGACGGCGATGAACAAGCTGGAGGTGATGGCCTATCGCCCGGCCCGGCTTGGGGCAAGCTGGCTCGGCTACCCCCATTCGGCGGGTCTGGAGCAGATCGACTTCATCCTGACCGATCCCTATCTGCTTCCCGACGACCCGCGCCTGCTGATCGAGCATCCCTTCCAGATGCCGGAAAGCTGGGTCGCCCTGTCGCGGATGTTCGCCCCGCATGAGATCGCGGCGGAGACCCCGGAGACCCGCAAAGGCCATCTGAGCTTCGGCACCGCCAACAATCCCTACAAATACACGCCCGCCTGTCTCGATGCCTGGGCGGCGGTGCTGCGGGCGGTTCCGGGCGCGCGGTTCGTCTTCCTGCGGCCCGAGGGGGCAGTGGAAAGCTTCGTCTCCGGCGCCCGCACGGCCTTTGCGCGCCGCAACGTCGATCCCGCGCGGCTGGATTTCATCGGGGTGCGGGGCGATCACATGCGCCACTACAACGAGATCGACATCGCGCTCGACAGCCTGCCCCATGTCGGCGGCACCACCACCTGCGAGGCCTTGTGGATGGGTGTGCCGACCGTCAGCCTTGTCGGCCCCGGCTTTCCCGAACGGCTGAGCTATTCCAACCTCTCCAACGCGGGGCTTGGCGATCTGGCGCTCTTTTCGGTCGCGGATTACGTCGCAAAGGCGGTCGAGCTGGCCGCCGACCCCGCCCGCAGACGGGCGCTGCGCCAGGGACTGCGCGCGCAGATCGCCGCCCATCCCCTTGGCCAGCCGGAGCGGTTCACCCGGCATTTCTACGATCTGGCCAGAAAGGTGGCGTCGGAGTGAAAGCCGTCATCCTTGCCGGCGGGCGCGGCACGCGGCTCTCCGAGGAAACCGGGCTGCGCCCCAAGCCCATGGTCGAAATCGGCGGCAAGCCGATCCTGTGGCACATCATGAAAATCTATGCGGCCCATGGGATCAGCGAGTTCATCATCTGCCTCGGCTACCGCGGCTGGCAGATCAAGGATTACTTCCTGAACTACGGGCGGCTTTCCTCCGACCTGACCGTGGACCTTGCCACCGGGGCCGCCGAGGTGCTGCGCCCGGCGGCCGAACCCTGGCGGGTGACGCTGATCGACACCGGAGAGGAGACGCAGACCGGCGGGCGGCTGGCGCGGGTCGGGCATCTCCTGCGCGGGGAGGACGCCTTCTGCCTGACCTATGGCGATGGCGTCGGCGATATCGACATCTCGGCAGCGATCGCATTTCACCGCCGCCATGGCCGGGCGGCGACCGTCACCGCCGTCCAGCCGCCGGGCCGGTTCGGCGCCTTGGAACGGTCCGGCAACGGCGTTTCCGCCTTTACCGAAAAGCCCGCAGGCGACGGCGGCATGATCAACGGCGGCTTCTTCGTGCTGTCGCCAAGCGTTCTGGAGCGGATCGACGGCGATGCGACGGTCTGGGAGCAGGCCCCGCTCAAGGGACTGGCGCAGGATGGCGAACTGATGGCCTTCGACCATCACGGCTTCTGGCAACCGATGGACACGCTGCGCGACCGCGACCAGTTGATCGCCCTGTGGGACCAAGGACGCGCGCCATGGAAGCTGTGGTGAGGCGGCCTGCCCCGTCCTTCTGGGCCGAGCGGCGGGTGCTCCTGACCGGGCATACCGGCTTCAAGGGGGCCTGGGCGGCACGGATGCTCGCGGCCCTCGGCGCCCGCGTGACCGGCTTTGCCCTTGATCCGGCGCCGGGTCCATCGGCCTTTGCGGCCCTTCAGGCGGGTGCGGGACTGGCGCGCGACCTGAGCGGCGATCTTCGTGATCCGGCCGCGCTAGAAGGGGCCGTTGCCGGCGCGGAGGTGGTCCTTCACCTCGCAGCGCAGGCGATCGTCTCGGAAGGGTTCCGCGATCCGGCAGGAACATGGGCCACCAATCTCGGCGGCACGCTGGCGCTGCTCGACGCCCTGCGGAAAAGTGACGTGCAGGCCGCCGTGATCGTGACTTCCGACAAGGTATACCGCAATGACGGCACGCGGGCCTTTGTGGAGACCGATGCGCTCGGCGGAGACGACCCCTATTCGGCCTCCAAAGCCGCCTGCGAGATCCTGACCGCGAGCCACCGCGCCAGTTTTGCCGATCTGCCGCCCCTCGCAACGGCGCGGGCGGGCAATGTCATCGGCGGCGGGGATTTCGGGCGCGACCGGCTGATCCCCGATCTGGTGCGGGCGCAGAGGACGGGCCAGCCCCTGCGTCTGCGGAACCCCGGAGCCACCCGGCCTTTCCAGCACGTGCTGGATGTGGTGGCGGGCTATCTGCTGCTGGCCGAGGCTCTGGCGACCGGCGACGCGCCCCTGGCCGTGAACTTCGGCCCGGCGGAAGCGGAGCTTTCTGTGCAGGACCTGCTGGTGGCATGGCAGGCGGCGACCGGCAGGCAGGTCGGCTGGTGCCTCTCCGATGCCCCTCCCCTGCCGGAGAAATCCCGGCTCGCCCTCAACAGCGACCTCGCCCGTACGCGGTTGGGATGGTCCCCCCGTCACGACGCCGCGCAGGCCGTGGCGGAAACCGCCGGCTGGTATGCCGCCTGGGCCGCCGGAGCCGATATGGCCGCCGCCGCCTCCACCACGATCCGCAGATTTCTGGAAGGCTGAGATGACCGGAACCCTCACCCGCTGCCGCGCCTGCAATGGTCCCTTCGGGCCGGTCTTCTGCGACCTCGGACCGATGGCCGTCGCCAATTCCTACCTTCCCCCCGACTTCGATCCGGACGCCGAGCCCCGCTTTCCGCTGCGCGCGGTGGTCTGCTCACAGTGCCGGATGGTGCAGCTTGACCATGTGGTCGATGCTCATGACATCTTCACCGACTACGCCTATTTCTCCTCCGCCTCTTCGTCATGGCTGGCCCATGCCGGGGAGTTCTGCGCGAAGATGACCGCCCGGCTCGGCCTCGGCCCGCAATCCTTCGTCATCGAGGTCGCCTCGAACGATGGCTATCTGCTGAAGAACTTCGTTGCGGCGGGCGTTCCCTGCCTCGGCATCGAGCCTGCGGCGAATGTCGCACGGGCGGCGCAGGCCGCGGGCGTACCGACCGCGGTGGCCTTCCTGAACCCCGCCACCGCTGCCGGAATCGCGGCGACACATGGCCGGGCCGATCTTGTCATTGCCAACAACGTGTTGGCCCATGTGCCTGACATCAACGGTTTTGTCGCGGGTCTGGCGATGCTGCTCGCACCGCAAGGGGTGCTGTCGGTGGAAGCGCCGCATCTGCTGTCCATGGTCGACGGAACGCAATTCGACACGATCTACCATGAGCACTATGCCTATTGGTCCTTGCTGGCGATGGAGAGGCTCTTTGCCCGTCACGGGCTGCTGGTCTTCGATGTCGAGACCTTGCCGACACATGGCGGCTCCCTGCGGGTTCTGGCCGCCCCCGCCCCTCGTCCCGCCACTCCGGCCCTGATCGCCTTGCGGGCGAAGGAGCAGGACAGGGGCCTCGATCAGGATGCCTTCTATAAAGGCTTCGAGGCGCGGGTCGGCGAGGTGATCCAGGGGTTCCGCGCCTGGCTTGCCGCCAAGACCGATATGGGGCGCAAGCTGGCCGCCTATGGCGCAGCGGCAAAGGGCAATACCTTTCTCAACGCCGCGCGGGTGCGGGCGCGGGACCTGATGGCTGTCGCCGATCTGTCGCCCGCCAAACAGGGGCGACGCCTGCCCGGCAGCCACATCCCCGTGGTGGCTCCGCAGGATCTGCTGGCCCTTCAGCCCGACGAGATCCTGATCCTGCCCTGGAACATCGCGCCGGAGATCGTAGCCCAGTTGCGGGGGGCAGGCTTCAACGGTGGTCTCTGGACCGCGCTTCCGGAAATGCGACGCCTGTGATGCGGCTCCATCTGACCCGCCTGCCGATGGTTTTCGAGGTGGAAAGCCATGCCGCCGAGGATATCCGCGGCAGCTTCCGGCGTCTCTGGTGCGCCGAAACCTTCGCCAAGGCCCGGATCGACTTTGCGCCGAGCCAGTCGAGCCTTTCCACCAATACCGCGCTCCATACCCTGCGCGGCCTGCATTGGCAGGCGGGCGCCCTGGCCGAGCAGAAGCTGGTGCGCTGCGTAGCGGGGCGGATCTGGGATGTGGCCGTCGATCTGCGCCCTGACAGCCCCAGCTATCTTGGCTGGCTGGGCAGGGAGCTGTCGCCAGAACGCGACAACGCCCTGTTCGTGCCGCGCGGCGTGGCACACGGCTTTCTGACGCTCACCCCCGATGCCGCGGTGGAATATCTGATCGACACGCCCCACAGCCCTGCCGCCGCGCGCGGCGCCCGCTGGAACGACCCTGCTTTCGGCATCCATTGGCCTGCCCTGCCGGCGGTCATCTCCGACCGCGACCGCGACTGGCCGGATTTCGCCCGTGTCTGAGCCGGTGGTGCTGACCGGCGCGACGGGTTTCGTCGGGCGTGCCCTGCTGACGGAGCTGAGCGCGCGCGGCATCCCCGTCCATGCGATCAGCCGCAGACCGGGAGCGGGGCAGCCGGGGGTGGTCTGGCATCAGGCCGATCTGCTGACCGCCGAGGGGCGTCGCGCCATCGCCCGTCTTGCGCCCCGCCTGATCCACGCCGCCTGGGAGGTGGAGCATGGCGCCTTCTGGACCTCGCCTGCCAATGCGCTCTGGCAGGCGGCCTCGCTGGATCTGGTGCAGCGCTTCCGGTCGGCGGGCGGCGGGCAGGTGGTCTGCATCGGCACCTGCGCCGAATATGGCGCGACCGGCCCCGGTCCGTGGAACGAATCCCGCCCGATCGCCCCGACCACATCCTATGGGCAGGCCAAAGCGGCCCTTTGCCGAAACCTGCAAGATCTGTGCGGCGAGAGGCTGATCTGGGCGCGGCTGTTCCATCTCTATGGTCCGGGCGAAGATCCGCGCCGGCTCATTCCCATGCTGATCCGCAACCTGCGCTCCGGCCAGCCGGCCGAAGTCCGTGCAAGCGGCCTGATCAGGGATTACGCCTCGACACCCCATGTCGCGGCTTGCCTTGCAGCCCTGCTCCAAACCGGAGCGGCGGGGATTTTCGACATCGGCTCCGGCCAGCCACGCAGCCTCGGCGCCCTCGCCGGGATCGTCGCCGAGACGCTCGGCAAACCGGAGCTTCTGCAACTCTCCCACCGGCCGACGGGCGAGGATTTGCCTGTCATGGCCCCCGACCTGTTCCGGCTGCATGAGAGAATTGGACGGATGGCAGAACGCCCCGAGCTGGCTTTGGCCGCGTATAGCCGGTCATGGCATGAAGGCGACCGGCTCTCCGGTCCATCCGGGGATGATCCCTCGGGCGCAAGAATACGGGAAGGCGATGGCCGTTGACCTCCAGCACCTGCAAAAGCATTTCGCCCCCCTTTTGCAGGGAAAGGCAGGTTAGTCGTTCAAAACCACGGGGGACCGGCTCATCCCCGCATATGCGGAGGTGATCCCAGATGAAGGCAGGCCGCCAAGACCGGCGGAGAAATGATCGGCCGGCCAAGGCGGTCTCCTGCGGGGGCAATCGTCCGGCCAGAACGGCCTGACCCGGAAGATCCCGGCACCGGCGCCCCGAACCTCCCATGGCGCGCCGCAGATTGATGTTGCCGGATGTCGTGGCGCAGCCCGACAGGTTGCGGGAAAGCGTCAAACCGCCTTAACGCCCGCTTTCCTTGAGGATGTGAACGGAGGGGATCGTCCACGGCCGACCGGGGGCCGGCGCCACGACTGCGCCAAGGGGCGATGCGCGATGCCGGCGCCCTCGCGCCATCTCGTTCTGACGCATAGCCGGAACAGATCATGTCTTCGCTCGCGCCTGTTCGGGCATCCCGCGCATGGTCCAGCCCGCCGTTGGCGGCCTCGACCCCGGCGATGCGATCCTGAGGGATCACAAAGGCCGGACCCCGATCTGCGGGTCGGCTGCCGCCATTCTGCTGATACTGCCGGAATCACAGGGGTTGCGGCGACCCTAGATCAGCTGATCGAGCGCGGCCCGGTACTTCGCCACCGTCCGCCGGGCCACGGCCAGCCCTTCGGCCTGCAACTGCGCCGAAAGCCGGGCATCGCTTGGCCGGACTGCCCCGGCATCGCGCAGCAGTTCGGTCAAGCGTTGTTTCACGGTCTCTGCGGCAGGGCCGTCCGGGCGGACCGGCCGGGCCGCGAGCGCACGCAGGGGCAGGGTCCCGCGCGGGGTGCGGATGCTGATCCCGCGCAAAAGACGGTTCACGGTGGCGATATGCAGGTCCGCCGCGCGGGCCAGTGCCTGAGTTGCCAGCGGTGCGGGGTCGCCCCCTTCCAGCCAGTCCGCCTGGTGCCGCAGCAGAAGCGTGCCGACCCTGGCAGCGATCCGCAGGCGCTGCTCGACCGCCCGTTCGATCCCCGCCGCCGCCGCAGTATCCCCCCGGCCAGGCACCACCTCGGCGGAGAACATCACCGGGTTTGCCACCGCTTCCCACTCTCCGGAAACCCGCTGCGCCAGCAAGTCCGGCGGAAGCGGCAACGGCATCGGTCCTTCAAAAACCAGTCCGGGCTTGGGGTTCAGCCCGCGGATCAGGCGGGCGGCCTGTGCGATCTCGTCCTCCCGCCGTCCGGTCTGCCGGGCGATGGCGGCCAGGTCGCCGTGGGCCAGCAACGTCAGGTGATCCAGCACCGCATCCACCGCCGGGGTCAAGTCGCCTCCGGCCGCGACCTGCAGGCGCAGACATTCCGCCAGCGTGCAGGCGAACAGCCCGCCGGGCTCGATCCGCTGCAATCGCAAGAGCACGGCCCGCACCTCGGCCTCCGCCACGCCGCAGGCCCTGGCCACCGCCGCGGGCGACGCGCCAAGCCAACCTGTCGGCTCCAACCGCTCGGCAAGGGCCAGCGCAATGGCGCGCGGGCGCGGCGCAAGGCGCATCGCCGCGATCTGCGTCAGCACATGGGCGATCAGGCTGCCAGCCGGGGCGGCCACCCCTTCAGGATCGAACAGCGGCCGCATCGGGCCTTCGGCTGGCGGGACCAGCCGCAGCGCCGGGTTCGAGGCCGCCTCCACCGCCAGCCGGGTCGCCAATTCTCCCGCCGTGAGCGACAGAAGCGAGATCGCTTGCGTCAGGCCGGTCGTCAGACGTGGCCCCGATCTGGGTGTGGTGGTCAGCATGTTCTAATGCTTGCCCAGAGACACATGGGATGCAAGGCTCCTGCCGAGAGGGACTGGCCAGTTCGGCTACCGGAGGGAAAGTCATGACAACGCAAGCCAGGGCGGTCGAGCGCGATCCGGCCCTCGATTTCGGCGAGGCGCTGGCCCAGGCTTCTATTCTGGTCGTGGACGATGAGCCGGGGATGCGGCATTTCCTGCAACGCACCCTTGCCAGTCGCTGCCGCTCGGTCGAGACCGCGCCGGACACGGCGCGGGCGGCCGAGATGCTGGCCGCAGGCCATCATGACGTGGTGATCCTCGACAATGTGATGGACGGGCGCCGCGGGGTGGAATGGCTGGCGGCGCAGCGGGCCTCGGGCCACTTTCCTCCTGCCATCCTGATCACCGCCTATGCCGATCTGGAAACAGCGATCCAGGCCTTGCAGGCCGGGGCCTCGGACTTCCTGCTGAAACCCTTCCGGTCGAACCAGATCCTGAACGCCGTCACCCGTTGTCTGGAGCGCACCCGGCTGGAGCGTGAGAACCATGTTCTCCGGCACGAGTTGCGGGCCAATTCAGACCATATTCTGCTGCGGAACCAGCTGATCGGGGAATCGCCCGCGATCCGGGGGATTCGTGACATGATCGGGCGGGTCGCGCCGCTCCTGTCCTCGGTGCTGCTGACCGGGCAGTCGGGGACCGGCAAGGAAGTGGCGGCACGGATGATCCATGAGCTGTCGCCCCGCGCAACCCGGCCCTTCGTGCCTTTGAACTGCGCCGCAATTCCGCCCGACATGGTGGAGACCGAGCTCTTCGGCCATATGAAGGGCGCCTTCACCGGCGCGCACCAGAGCCGCGAGGGTCTGTTCCTGCACTCCCGCGGCGGCACGCTGTTTCTGGACGAGATCGGAGATCTGCCGCTGCCCGCGCAGGCCAAGCTGCTGCGGGTGCTGGAGGACCGGCGCATCCGCCCGCTCGGCTCCGAGCGCGAGGTGCCGGTGGACGTGCGGCTGGTCTTTGCCACCAACAGCGACCTTGAGAGGGCGGTGGCCGAGGGCAGGTTCCGCGCCGACCTGCTCTACCGTATCAACGTGATGTCGATCCACATGCCGCCCCTGTGCGAAAGGGGCGAGGATGTGCAGGATCTAGCAACGCTCTTCATGGAAAAGCTGTCGCGGCAACTGGGGATGCCTGCGCTGCCGATCCCGCCGGCGATCCGCGCCGGTTTTGCCGCCTATCGCTGGCCAGGCAATGTGCGCGAGTTGCGAAACACCATCGAACGGGCGCTGATCCTCGGCGGATTTGCGGCTGAATCCCCGGCCGCGCCCTCCGCGACCCAGCCCGAAACGCTGGCGGAGATGGAACGCCGCGCCATCCTCGGCGCACTGGCCGCCTGCGGCGGCGACCGCGAGGCAGCGGCCGCGCGGCTGGGCATCTCACGCAAGACCATCGACCGGCGGCTTCAGGCCGGGAATGGCTGAACGTTCCCTCCTTCCCCGTGCGCGCTCCGTCCGCCATCGGCTTCTTGCCATCGCGCTCTTGCCGACGCTGGTGATCCTGCCGCTTCTGCTCGGCGGGACGATGCTGCGCTGGCAGGACAAGTTCGACGACCTGCTGGCAACCAAGGTCAACAGCGATCTGACCGTCGCGCGGCAGTATCTGGCGCGTATTCTGGAGGCCACCGGCGAGCGGGTGGAGGCTTTGGGCCGATCGGTCGATTTCGCCGCTGCATCCGACCCCGCGCCGCTCCTGGAGGTCCAGCGGGCGGAGATGGGCCTCGACTTTCTCTATGTCGCCGATGCCGCCGGGCGGCCGGTCGCGGTCAGCCCGCCCGATGCGCGGCCCGCGCCGAAAGGTCCGCTGATCGAGGCGGTGCTGCGCGGGCAGGCCGGGACGGGGATCGAGATCTTCGGCAATGCCGATCTTGCGCTGCTGTCCGGCGATCTGGCGGCACGGGCGCGGGTGGCTCTGGTGCCAACACCGAATGCCGTTCCGACCGGCAGGACCGAAGAGGACCGCGGCATGGTCATCCTCTCCGCCGCCCCCGTCACGCTGGCCGACGGGCGGCCCGGCATCCTTGTGGGCGGGCTTCTGCTGAACCAGAACCTCGTCTTCATCGACACGATCAACGATCTCGTCTACCGCGCGGGCAGCCTGCCCGAGGGCAGCGAGGGTACTGCGACGCTGTTTCTCGAAGATGTCCGCATCTCGACCAATGTGCGGCTGTTCGAGAACAAGCGGGCGCTCGGCACAAGGGTCTCTGCCGAGGTGCGCGAGAAGGTGCTGGGCCGGGGCGAGACCTGGCTCGACAGCGCCTTCGTGGTGAACGACCGCTACATCTCGGCCTATGAGCCGATTGTCGACACCGCAGGCCAGCGGGTCGGGATGCTCTACGTCGGCTTTCTGGAGGCCCCCTTCGCCGCCGCCAAGCGCACGACCTTGTGGCTGGTGGGACTGGGCTTCCTTGCGGTCACAGCGGTCTCCATCCCGGTCTTCCTGCGATGGGCAAGGGGTGTCTTCCAGCCGCTGGAAAAGATGAGCGCCACCATCGCCCGCGTCGAGGGGGGCGACCTCGGCGCGCGCAGCGGCGTGCAGAGCCGGGGCGATGAGGTGGGGCGGGTGGCGGACCATCTGGACCACCTGCTGGACCTGATCCAGGACCGCGACGCCGAGCTGCGCCACTGGAACGAGGAACTGAACGCAAGGGTCGAGGAGACCACGCGCAAGCTGATCGTCTCGGAAAAGCTCGCCACCATCGGCGAGATCACGGCAGCAGCGGCGCATGAGATCAACAATCCGGTGGCGGTGATCCAGGGCAATCTGGACCTCTTGCGCGAGATCATGGGCGACGGCGCTGCCGGGGCCGCGACCGAGTTCCGGCTGATGGACGAACAGATCCAGCGGATCAGCCAGATCGTGAACCGCCTGCTGCAATTCGCCCGACCTGAGGAATATGCCGGATGGGCCACCCGCACCGACCCGCGCGACGCGGTGGCCGACTGCCTGCCGCTGGTACGCCACCTGCTGACGCGCAGCGACGTGACCCTGCGGCAGGACGGGCTGTCCAACCGGCAGGTGCTGATGAACCGCACCGAGTTGCAGCAGGTCATGGTCAACCTGATCGTCAACGCCGTCCATGCCATGCCCGGCGGCGGTGAGATCGTGGTGATGCTGCGCGACGCTGACAGGAACGGCGTGCCGGGGGTGGAGATCGCGGTGGCGGACAGCGGCAAGGGGATGGATGCGAATACCCTGTCGCGCATCTTCGAGCCGTTCTTCACCACCCGCGCGGATGGCGGCGGCACCGGCCTCGGCCTGTCGATCTGCCGGACGCTGGTGGACCGGCAGGGCGGCAGCATCGCCGCCGCCAGCACGAAGGGCAAAGGCACCACCTTCACGCTCTGGCTGCCCGCGGCGGACTGACGGACAGTCTGTCCGCCGCCCTGCGACAGTCTGTCCATCCGCGACGCGGTGAATTCCGCCAACCCTTTGAAAATCCACGGTGCGGCAGGCTGGCACGAATTGTGCATGTATATCCCTTGAGGGAGCATCTCCGGCGGAAGGAGAAGGCCGCAGGCGCGGCCCATGGAGCCACCGGAAACGCCCTTCGCAATCGCCCCGTCGAGGGAAAGGGAGGGAAGGAATGACAGCAATCACCGAAGGATATTCCGGCGGCCGGTCCGGCATCCTGGACAAGGCAAGGATCATCGCGAAGCCGGGCTTCAACCGATGGCTGGTGCCGCCCGCCGCGCTGGCGATCCACCTTTGCATCGGCATGGCCTATGGCTTCTCGGTCTTCTGGCTGCCGCTGACCACCGCCATTCCGGGCGAGACCCCCGCGGCCTGCGCCGACATGGGCCTGATGACCGCGCTCTTCACCACCCAGTGCAACTGGCGCATGGCCGACCTCGGCTGGATGTTCACGCTGTTCTTCCTGCTCCTGGGCTCTTCCGCCGCGATCTGGGGCGGCTGGCTGGAGCATGTCGGCCCGCGCAAGGCCGGTGTCGTCTCGGCGCTGTGCTGGTGCGGCGGCATCGCCATCGCCGCCCTTGGCGTCATCACCCACCAGCTCTGGCTCATGTGGCTGGGCGCGGGCTTCATCGGCGGCATCGGCCTGGGTCTCGGCTACATCTCCCCCGTCTCGACCCTGATCAAATGGTTCCCCGACCGGCGCGGCATGGCGACCGGCATGGCGATCATGGGGTTCGGCGGCGGCGCGATGGTTGGCTCGCCCTTGGCGCAAAAGTTGATGGAGGCCTTCAAGACCGACACCACCCCCGGCGTATGGGAGACCTTCCTGGTCATGGCGGCGGTCTATCTGGTCTTCATGATGTCGGGCGCCTTCGGCTATCGCATCCCGCCCGCCGGCTGGCGGCCCGAGGGCTGGACGCCCCCGGCGAAGAAGGCCGGCGCGATGATCACCGAACACCACGTCCACTTGCGCGACGCCCACAAGACCCGGCAGTTCTGGCTGATCTGGATCGTGCTTTGCATGAACGTCTCGGCCGGGATCGGCATCCTCGGCGCCGCCTCGCCGCTTCTGCAGGAAATCTTCGCCGGTCGCCTGATCGGCCTGCCGGAGCTGAGCTTCGCCGACCTCAGCACCGATCAGAAGCTTCAGATCGCCGGCATCGCGGCGGGCTTCACCTCGCTTCTGTCGCTGTTCAATATCGCGGGACGGTTCTTCTGGGCCTCGATGTCGGACAAGATGGGGCGCAAGAACACCTACTATGTGTTCTTCCTGCTGGGCATTGTGCTTTACGCCTCGGCCCCGACCTTCGCGCATATGGGCAACCAGCTGATGTTCGTCGCGGCCTTCTGCATCATCCTGTCGATGTATGGCGGCGGCTTCGCCACGGTGCCGGCCTATCTGGCCGACATCTTCGGCACCCAGTTCGTCGGCGCGATCCACGGCAGGCTGCTGACCGCCTGGGCCACCGCGGGCATCCTGGGTCCGGTCGTCGTCAACTATATCCGCCAGTATCAGGTGGACCGCGGGCTGACCGGCGCGGATGCCTATGCCGCGACGATCTATGTCTTGTGCGGAATGCTGGTGATCGGGCTGATCGCCAATATTCTGGTCAAGCCGCTGGACGACAAGTGGTTCATGAAGCCGGAAGAGGTTGCCGCCTTGCAGGCGAAGACCGCCTCGGCCGACGCGATCATCGAACACGGGTCCTTCGGCATTGACCGCGGCCGCTTCGATCTGACCACGCTGCTGGCCTGGGCCGCAGTGGGCATCCCGGCGCTCTGGGGCGCCTGGTACACGCTGGTCAAGACCGCGGCGCTGTTCTGAGCCACATCCCCGCCGGGGTCGTGCCGGCGGGGAACCCTCACCAAAACGGCAAGCCGCTCATGATCAAAACGATTCGGCCCCGCCGATTGCCGGCATCTGTCCGGCCATGAAGGACGACCTGTCTGACGCCGGACAGACGATGCCTCCGGCAATCTCTACCGCCGCGCCCGGTTTTCCGGCGGCTGGTTCTGGATGATCCCGCGGCCATGCCGTCAGTTTCCAGAGCTGCATGGGCGTTTGCTTCGGCTTCTGCGGGCGGATCTTCCCGATGGGCTCAAAGAGGCGGCGGTTGAACCAATAGCGCCATCCGAGGGCTGCGTATTCCGCAGCCTCAAAGCTGCGCCACGGGCCGCGGCGATGGATCGCCCCGGTCTTGGCCATATGGAGGGGACGGTGGCCCCAGGCCTCGGAATGGTTGATCCTCTCGGTCCGCGCGGTGTCATGACTGTCGCCGACGCGGCCTGCAAAAGGTCCGATGCCACCTCGGCCAGGTGCTCTGTCTCGCGGATGGATGAACACTGGCTGCCCGGCCGTTGCGGTCAGGTGTGCATAATCGCTGGATGGGGCAAACGGCAGTAGGCTGCAAATCGGCGGCCCGCCTGCACCTGCACGCCGGAAAGCGGGCCTTCCGGGCAGCGGCGAGACCAGACACGGGTAGCCTTGACGGCTCGGGCAGGTGATAGTGCATCCAATCGCCCGATGCCGAAGGATATCCTCCATCTGGCGATCAGACGGGTCGATGGAACCGGCTGAACGGCAGACCTGATGGCTTTGGGAGCGGATCGTGCTGAAGGAAATGGATACCCGGCAATTGCGTGTGCTGCGCGTCCTTCTTGAGGAATGCAGCGTCACCCAGGCGGCGCGGAAGCTGGACCAGTCGCAGCCCAATGTCAGCCTGACGCTTCGCAAGTTGCGGGACACCATCGGCGACCCCATCCTCGTCCGCAGCGGCTCCAAGCTGGTCCCGACCGAGCGCGGCCGGGCGCTTCTGGGGCATGTGCGTCTGGTGCTGGAGGGGATCGACAAGATCGTCGGCGTCCCTGCGGTTTTCGACCCCAGGGTTTCCACCGAGCCGTTCCGCATTGCCTCGGCGGATTGCATGGAGGCGATCTTCCTGCCGCCGCTCATCCAGCGCCTGCGCGAGGAGGCGCCGGGCGCGCGGGTGATCGTGCGCGGCATCGACGCCAGCTTCGACTATGCCGAAGCGCTGGAGCGCGACCAGCTCGACGCGGTCATCTGCAACTGGCCGGGCGCACCGGGCCATCTGAAGACCGCGCATCTGATGACCGAGAACATCGTCTGCCTCATGGGCGCGCACCACCCTCTTGCCGGGTCCGGCCGGGTGACGATCGAGGAATATCTGGCCGCGGACCACATCGCGCCGGTCGCACGATCGCGCGCCGACCCAGGCCCCATCGACCTGCAACTGGCCGAGCGCGGACTGCGCCGGAACATCCATACGATGGTGGCCGAGTTCAACCTCATCCCGCATATCCTGCTCGCCTCGGACCTGATCTTTACATCCAGTGCTCGTTTTGCAGGCTATTTCGGATCGCTTATGCCACTTCATTGGGCGGCCGCGCCATCCGAGTTCGGACTGCTGAAGTTCTTTCTGCTCTGGCACGAGCGCGCCCATTCGGATGCACGGAATATATGGCTCAGGAGCCAGATTTCTGCCGTTGCGCGCACTTTGGATGCGAGCCGGGACCGCGGTCAAGCCATATAAGAGTTTTCATATATAGTTCTTAATTCCCGATGGTCTTTCCGGCCCTTCAGCCCGTGTTAGCGTTCAGGTCATGGGCGGCCTGACCTGCCCTCCGCCGACCTCATCCCAGGCGGTGGACCTAATGCCATCACGGAACACCATGTCCCATTCAACCTTGAACTCAACCCTCGAATCCACCGCGGAAGAACGCGCTGGCCGCTGGGCTGGCCGCAACTCTGACAAGGACCGGCTGCGCGCCGAAATCTGGCAGGGGCTGGAATCCAGCGGACTGAACATCGGCCCGGTCTGGAGCCGGATCTCGAACTGGGTCGGCGCCGAAATGGCGGCCAAGCGGCTGTCGGATCTGGAGATCTGGAAGCGCGCCCGCGTGGTGAAATGCAACCCCGACCCGCCGCAGATCGCGGTGCGGCTGCGGGCGCTCTATGATGGCAAACTGCTCTACATGCCCGTCCCTGAATTCGGCTCGGGCGAGCTGCCCTGGGTGCTGCTCGACCCCGAGAAACTGTCGCGGGACGGCGTGCAGTTCGAGCTGGCCGCAACCTCGCAGGGGGCGGTCAATGTCGGGCAGAAGCTGGGATTTGAAGATATGCTGCCGCTTGATATCGCGGTCTGCGGCTGCATCGCCGTGACCCGCGCCGGGGGCCGCACCGGCAAGGGCGGCGGTTTTGCCGATCTGGAGCTGGGTCTGTTCCGGGATCTGGGCAAGATCACCGCGGACACCCCGATCGTGACCACGGTCCATTCCAGCATGGTGGTCGAAAATGATCGCCTGCCGATCATGGCGCATGATTCGCTTCTGAACTGGATCGTCACCGAGAAGGAAGTGATCGAAACCCGCCCCGTCGGGCATCAGCCCGGCGGCGTGCATTGGGATCTGGTCCAGCCCGATCAGCTTGAGGACATCTGGTTCCTGAAAGGGCTCAAGCAGCGGATACTTGCCGCAAAGAGCGGTCAGCCGGTCTGACGGCGCAGGACCCGGCGTTGACCGGGGGAGGAGAGTGACATCGGGGATCGCGGTTGCGATCGGGGTTCCCGGCCCGGCGGAATGGAGGGCCGCCGCAACACCGACCAATCAAACCGTCAGCGAATGACGGCATCCCCAACAGATGGAGCACTCATGTCCGCATTTCCCCTTTCCCGCCGGAGCCTGCTGCAAACCGGCGCGGCAGCCCTCGCTGCCTCGATCCTGCCCGCGCGGGCGGTACTGGCGCAAACCCCGGTCACCATCGGCGCGATCTATGTCGGCCCGCGCGACGATTATGGCTGGAACCAGTCCCATGCCGCCGCAATGGACATCCTGCGCGGCGTCCCCGGCGTGACGGTGGTCGAAGAAGAGAACGTCCCGGAGACCAATGCCGTCACCCAGACGATGGAATCCATGATCAATCTGGAAGGCGCGAACCTGATCCTTGCCACTTCCTTCGGCTATTACTCGCCCTTCGTGGTGGAAACGGCGCAGAAATATCCCGCCGTGCAGTTCCGCCATTGCGCCCCGCTCTGGAACCCCGAGACCGATCCCAAGAACGCGGGCAGCTACTTCAGCTATCTCAATCAGGCGCATTATGTGAACGGCGTGGCAGCGGGCCTTTCCAGCCCGACCGGCAAGCTGGGCTTCGTGGCGGCCAAGCCGGTGCAGACCGTGCTGTCGAACTGCAACTCCTTCCTTCTGGGCGCCCGCTCCGTCAATCCCAATGCCACGGTGCAGGTGATTTTCACCGGCGAATGGTCGATGCCGGTGCGCGAGGCAGAAGCCACCAACGCGCTGATCGACGCCGGATGCGATGTGATCGGCTGCCACGTCGACAGCCCCAAGGTGGTGATCGAGACCGCCGAAGGCCGGGGCGTGAAAACCTGCGGCCACAACGCCGACTGCTCGCCGCTGGCGCCCAAGGGTTTCATCACCGGGGCGGAAAGCAAATGGGAAACGGTCTACAAGATCTACGCCGCTTCCCTTGCCGCCGGCGAGGCGCCGCCGAACCTGATCGCGGGCGGCTATCACAACGACATGCTGCGAAACACCGCTTACGGCGCCGGGGCCACGCCTGAAGCGGTGACGGCGGCCAATGCCGCGATCGAAGACCTGAAAGCCGGCAAGCCGATCTATGCCGGTCCGCTGAAAGACAACAAGGGCAACGAGGTGATCGCCGCGACGCTCGACAATTATGCGCCCGAACTGGAAAGCATGAATTATCTGCTGGACGGGGTGATCGGCACCACCAACTGATTGCAGGAAGGCGGCGGGCCTTTCCCCAGGGGACCCGCCAGCCCGATCTGCCATACCGGACCCGGAAGTGCTGCCGGGTCCGGTCCGGTTTCCCTTTCCGCTCTTGCCGGCGCGGCCGGTTGAAGGATCGTTCTGCCCGTCATGCCCAGCGTCTCCTCTCCGCAAGACCTTCCCGCCCGGCCCAGGCCCGGAGTCTTCTCCCGCCTCGGCCATGCTTTGCGCGATCCCGTACTGATCGAGCCCGCCATCATCGCCTTGGGCGCCCTCATCGTTGCGGCGGCGGTGTTCTCGCTCTTTCTGCTGGTGCTGGGCAAATCCCCCGCCACCTTCTTTTCTCTGGTCTGGATGGGGGGCTTCTCCTCCTGGTTTTCGATCCAGAATGCGCTGCAACGCGCGGCGCCGCTGATTCTGACCGGCCTCGCCTTCGCCATTCCCGCGCGGATCGGCCTGACCCTTCTCGGGGCGGAAGGCGCTCTTGTGCTGGGCGGGCTTACGGCGGCAACCATCGCCCTGCCATTGCAGCACTGGAGCCTGCCCGCCCTGGTGATCCTGCCGGTCATGGCCTCGGCGGCCATCCTTGTCGGGGCGCTGTGGATGGGTCTGGCCGGCTGGCTGAAACATGCGCGCGGGGTGAACGAGACGATCTCGTCCCTGCTGCTGACTTATATCGCCATCGCCATCGCCAGCTTCCTGATCGAAGGACCATTCCGCGATCCGGCTTCGGCCAACAAGCCCTCGACCCAGCCCCTCGGCCCCGATCTGCGGATCGGCGAGATGTTCGGCTCCTCGGTGCATTGGGGCCTCGCCGCCGGGCTGGTGCTGGCTTTTGTGCTGTGGTTCCTGATGGCGCGCACCACCTTCGGCTTTGCCGCAAGGATAACCGGCGGCAACCTGCGGGCCGCGCAGGGTCAGGGACTGGCGGTCGGGCGGCTCCTGCTGACCTGCTGCGCCATCGCGGGGGGGTGCGCCGGCCTTGCCGGTTTCTTCGAGGTGGCGGCGATCCATGGGCAGGCCAATGCCTCACTGGCGGCGGGCTACGGCTTCACCGGCATCCTCGTGGCGTTTCTGGCGCGGCAGAACCCGTTGGCGGTGGTGCCGGTGGCGGTGCTTTTCGGCGCACTCGATGCGGCGGGCGGGCTGGTGCAACGCCGGATGGAGATGCCCGATGCCACGATGCTGGTCCTGCAGGGCGTGATCTTCCTGGTGCTTCTGGTCAGCGACACCTGCTACGGTCGCCTGCCCTTCCTGAACTACACCCGCAGCGGAGACCGGACATGAGCCAGTCTGACCTGATGATCGTACTTTACGCCATGATCGGCGGGGCGATCCGCGTCTCGACCCCCTTCCTGTTCGTGGCGCTCGGCGAGTGCCTGACCGAGAAGTCCGGGCGGATCAACCTCGGGCTTGAGGGGACGCTGATCCTCGGCGCGATGGTCGGCTATGCGGTCTCCTACAACAGCGGCTCGCCCTGGCTCGGGGTGCTGGCGGCGGGCGGGGGCGGCATCGTGATGGGCGCGGCCCATGGCTGGATCTGCAAGCTCCCGAAGGTCAATGACATCGCAGTCGGGCTCGCATTCATGAGCCTTGGCACCGGCTTGGCCTTCTTCTTCGGCAAACCCTATATCCAGCCCTCGGCCCCGCGGCTCCAGTCGCTGCCGCTGGGGGGCTGGTCGCAGAATCCGCAGGTACAGCAGGCCCTCTCGGTCAATCCCCTGTTTTTCGTCGGCATCCTTCTGGCAATCGCGCTCTGGTGGGGGCTGCGGAACACCCGCGCCGGGCTGACGGTGCGGATGGTCGGCGATTCCGCCGCCTCGGCGCGGGCGATGGGGGTGAACATCAATATGGTGCGCCTGCTTGCAACAGCGGCAGGCGGCTTTCTGGCGGGGGTGGGCGGCGCGTTCCTTTCCCTCTCCTACCCCGGAAGCTGGAGCGAGGGCCTCTCCTCCGGTCAGGGCCTCATGGCAGTCGCCCTCGTGATCTTTGCCCGCTGGAACCCGCTGCGCTGCGTGCTGGCGGCCCTTCTCTTCGGCGCGGCGGGCGCCCTCGGCCCCTCGCTGCAATCCATCGGGATCAGCTACGGCTACCATTTCTTCAACGCCGCGCCCTATATCCTGACGCTCGGGATCATGGTCGCCTCCGCCCGCTCCAAATCCGCCGCGAAAGAAGCGCCGCGCGAATTGTCGATCGTGAAATGACGGGACCGAAATGAGCCAGAGCCCCCTTCCGCCCCGCGCCCTCGCCCTCGCAACGCGGGGGATCACCAAGATCTTCGGGCCGATGCGCGCGCTTGACGACGTGTCGGTGGAGGTTCCCGCCGGATCGTTCCACGCCCTTCTGGGAGAGAACGGCGCGGGAAAATCCACGCTGGTCAAATGCATCATGGGCTTTTACGGCGCCGATGAGGGGCAGGTCCTGCTGGACGGCGCCCCGGTGCGGATCGACAGCCCGAGGCAGGCACAGGCGCAGGGCATCGGCATGGTCTATCAGCATTTCACGCTGGTCCCCTGCCTGACGGCGGCGGAAAACCTCGTGATGGCGCGCGCCGCTGCCCCCGCCGTGATCAACTGGCGGCAGGAGACCCGCGGGCTTGAGGAATTCATGGACCGGATGCCGTTCCGGGTGCGGCTCGACAAGCAGGTGGCGGACCTTTCCGCAGGCGAAAAGCAGAAGCTGGAGATCCTGAAGCTGCTCTACCTCGACCAGAGGTTCCTCATTCTTGATGAGCCGACCTCGGTGATGACCCCTTCCGAGGCGGATGAGGTGCTGACACTCCTGCGCGGCATGGCGGAGAGGCAGGAAATCACCGTGCTGATGATCTCCCACAAGTTCCGCGAGGTGAAGGCCTTCTGCGATGGCTTCACCGTGCTGCGGCGCGGACGGGTGACCGGCGGGGGCGATGCCCGAACCGCCAGCGTGACGGAAATGAGCCGGATGATGATCGGCGAAACCGAACTCCGTGAACGCGCCGCGCGCGAAAGCCGCGGGCTGCCAAGGCCGCGTCTGGTGCTTGAGCAGGTCTGCGCCGAGGATGAAACCGGACGGCAGGTCATCGAGAACCTGTCCCTGACCGTCGGCGCGGGCGAGGTCCTCGGCATCGCCGGGGTCTCCGGCAACGGGCAGGCGGCCCTGGTCGAGGTTCTAGCCGGGCAGCGCCCGATGAGCGGCGGGCGCCTTCTGGCGGATGGCGCCCCCTTCACCCCCCGGCGCGCCGATCTGGACCGCTACAAGGTCTTCGGCCTGCCGGAGGAACCCCTGCGGAATGCGACGGTTCCCCGGATGACCGTGGCCGAGAACATGGCCTTCCGCAGCTTCGACAAACGGCCCCTCGCCGGCCGGTTCGGCATCCTGTCCCCGGCCCGCATCCGCGCGCAAAGCCGCGATCTGATCCGCCGCTACAACGTCAGGACCAGCTCTCCCGATGCGCTGATCGAAACGCTGTCCGGCGGCAATGTGCAGCGCGCCGTTCTGGCGCGGGAGCTGTCCGGCAATGTCGATGTGCTGATCGTGGCGAACCCCTGCTTCGGGCTCGACTTCGCCTCGGTTGCCGAGATCCGCGCGCAGATCATGGATCAGCGCAACCGCGGTGCCGCCGTCCTGCTGATCAGCGAGGATCTGGACGAGATCCTCGAACTCGCCGACCGGATCGCGGTGATGTCGGAAGGCCGCCTCACCCCCGCCATGGCGGTCGAAACCACCAGCCGCGCCGAGATCGGCCGCCTGATGGGCGGGCATTGAGGGGCTACCCCCGTCGCACCTTCCCCGCCCCGAGACAGCTCGACCGTCAGACCCGGCCCTGCGATCCCCCGCAGCCTCTCCCCATCCCCTGTGCATAAATATCCTGCGGGGAGGTCCGGAGGGGTGCAAAACCCCTCCGGGGCATGAGGAAGGGCGCGACGGCGATTTCCGCCGCCCCCTTGCCAGCCCCGGCAATCCCCGCCACCCTGCGGGGATGATCGACAAGCTGGAAATGTTCATCGCCCTCGCCAACGAGCGCCATTTCGGCCGCGCGGCAGAGACGTGCCGGGTCACACAGCCGACGCTTTCCTCCGCCATCCGCCAGCTTGAGGATCAGCTCGGCGTGCAGCTGGTCTTTCGCGGCTCCCGCTTTCAGGGGCTGACGCCGGAGGGACAGCGCGTGCTCGACTGGGCGCGTCGGATCGTCGGCGACATGCGGGCCTTGAAGGACGAGATGCGGACGGTCCATGCCGGGCTTTCCGGCAATCTCCGCATCGGTGTGATCCCGACCGCCCTGCCGATGATCGCCGATCTGACCGGCCCCTTCACCTCCCGCCATCCCAATGTCCGCGTGACCATCCTGTCGCGCACGTCCGCCGAAATCCTCGCCGGGATCGAAAGCCTCGAACTGGATGCCGGTGTCACCTATCTCGACAACGAACCGCTCGGCCGGGTCGCGCGCGTGCCGCTTTACACGGAGTTCTACCGCCTGCTCTGCGCGCCCTCCTCGGCCTTCGCCGGGCGGCCCTCCGTGACCTGGTCCGAAGTGGCGACGGAGCCCCTGTGCCTGCTGACCTCCGACATGCAGAACCGCCGCATCGTCAACCAGCATCTCGCCGAAGCGGGCGCGCGGGTCAGCGCCACGGTGGAATCGAATTCCACCATCGCCCTCGTCGCCCATGTCCGCACCGGGCGCTTCGCCTCGGTCGTACCGATGAAGTTGGCGGAAATGTTCATCGGCCACGGCCTCGCCGCCGTGCCGATCGTGGAGCCGGAGGCGGAGCACCTCGTCGGCCTGATCGCCCCGCGCCGGGACCCGCAGACACCTGTGCTTTCAGCGCTGATCGAGGAGGCGGTGCGGCTGGGTTCCCGGCTGTCTCGATAGATTTCCTCTATCAAACAACGAGAATTCAGCATTGAAATCCCTATCAATCGGCGTATGAGCGATCTATCCAGCCGGAGGCCAACCCATGCTAGATTCCGCCAACACCGCCCAGAGAGTTGAGGAAATCCTCAACGATCACAAAGGTATGGAAGGGGCGCTCCTGCCGATCCTCCATGCCGTACAGGCGGAATTCGGCCATGTTCCGCAGGAAAGCCTGCCGATCATCGCCAAGGCACTGAACCTGTCGCGCGCCGAAGTGCATGGGGTGATGAGCTTTTACCACGATTTCCGGGCAGCTCCTGCGGGGCGGCATGTGGTCAAGCTCTGCCGCGCGGAATCCTGTCAATCCATGGGGGCGGACCGGGTGGCCGGCCACGCGCGTCAGGCGCTCGGTCTTGACTGGCATGAGACCAGCGCCGATGGCCGCGTGACGCTGGAGCCGGTCTTCTGCCTCGGCCTCTGTGCCTGCGGACCGGCCGCCATCGTCGATGGCAAGCTGCATGGCCGCCTCGATGAGGCGAAGGTCGATGCGATCCTGCGCGACCTCGATCTCGGAGGCGCGAAATGAAGATCTACCTGCCGCTCGACAGCGCCGCCGTGGCCCTTGGCGCCGATGAGATCGCCGAGGCCATCCGCGCCGAGGCCGCCGCCCGCGGCGTGACCGTGGAACTGATCCGCAACGGCTCGCGCGGGATGGTCTGGCTGGAGCCGATGGCCGAGGTGGACACGCCCGAGGGCCGGCTCGCCTTCGGCCCGATGAACCTCGCCGACGTTCCCGGTCTCTTCGGCGATCTCGCGGCCCACCCGAAGGCCCATGGACTGACCGCCGCGCTGCCGTGGATGGTCGCCCAGACCCGGCTGACCTTCGCCCGCGTCGGCCTGATCGACCCCCTCTCTCTGGCCGATTACCGCGCCCATGGCGGCTATGCGGGCCTGACGCGCACACTGACGATGGATGCTCCCGCCATGGTCGCCGAAGTCACCGCCTCCGGCCTGCGCGGTCGCGGCGGGGCGGGCTTCCCGACCGGGATCAAATGGAAGACCGTCTCCGAAGCGAAGGCCGACCGCAAGTACATCGTCTGCAACGCCGATGAGGGCGACAGCGCCACCTTCGCCGACCGGATGCTGATGGAGGGCGACCCCTTCACCCTGATCGAAGGCATGACCATCGCCGGTCTCGCCTGCGGCGCGACGAAGGGATTTGTGTACATCCGTTCGGAATACCCGATCGCCATCGACATCATGACCAAAGCCGTGGCGCTTGCGCGGGCCGAGGGGCTGCTTGGCGCCTCGGTCATGGGCTCCGGCAAGGCCTTTGACATGGAGATCCGGACGGGCGCCGGCGCCTATGTCTGCGGCGAGGAGACGAGCCTTCTCAACTCGCTCGAAGGCAAGCGCGGCACGGTGCGCGCCAAGCCGCCGCTGCCCGCGCTCGAAGGCTTCCTCGGCAAGCCGACGGTGGTGAACAACGTCATTTCCCTCGCCTCGATCCCGGTGATCTTTGAAAAGGGGGCAGAGTTCTACAAGGGCTTCGGCCTTGGCCGCTCCCGCGGGACGATCCCGCTGCAAATCGCCGGAAACGTGAAGCACGGCGGGCTTTACGAGATCGCCTTCGGCCTCACCCTCGGTGAAATCGTCGAGAAAATCGCCGGCGGCACCGCTTCCGGCCGCCCGGTGAAGGCGGTGCAGGTCGGCGGCCCCCTCGGCGCCTATTTCCCCCGTGCGCTCTTCGACACACCCTTCGGCTATGAGGAATTCGCCGGCAAGGACGGGCTGATCGGCCATGCCGGGCTCACCGTGTTCGACGACGGCGCCGACATGCTGAAGATGGCCCGCTTCGCCATGGAGTTCTGCGCCATCGAAAGCTGCGGGAAATGCACGCCCTGCCGGATCGGTGCGGTGCGCGGGGTGGAAACGGTCGACCGGATCGCGCGCGGCGATGCGGCGGCGATCCCGCTGCTGACCGATCTCTGCGCGACGATGAAAGCCGGCTCGCTCTGCGCGCTTGGCGGCTTCACGCCCTATCCGGTTCTCTCCGCGCTGACCCATTTCCCCGACGATTTCCACGCCCAGAAGGAGGCCGCCGAATGAAGGACTTCATCATTCCCGACCGTGATTTCGGCACCCCGGCTGCGAAATCCAAACAACTGGTCACATTGACCATCGACGGCTTCGACGTGACGGTGCCGGAAGGCACGTCGATCATGCGGGCCGCAGCGGAACTTGGCATCCAGGTGCCGAAGCTTTGCGCGACCGACAGCATCGACGCCTTCGGCTCCTGCCGGCTGTGTCTGGTGGAGATCGAGGGGCGCAACGGCACCCCCGCCTCCTGCACCACGCCCGTCGCACCGGGGCTGAAGGTCCACACCCAGAACGCCAAGCTGAAGCAGCTCCGCCGCGGGGTGATGGAGCTTTACATCTCCGACCACCCGCTCGACTGCCTGACCTGCTCGGCCAATGGCGATTGCGAGTTGCAGGACATGGCCGGCGCGGTTGGTCTGCGCGATGTCCGCTACGAGGCGGTCGAGACGCATTTCAAGGTGAAGGATCATTCGGGAATAGCCAATCCGAACTATATCCCGAAGGACGTATCCAACCCGTACTTCACCTATGACCCGCAAAAATGCATCGTCTGCTCGCGCTGCGTGCGCGCGTGTGAGGAGGTGCAAGGCACCTTCGCGCTGACCATCTCCGGGCGCGGCTTCGACAGCCGGGTATCGGCGGGGATGGCAGGGGATGATTTCCTGTCCTCCGACTGCGTGTCCTGCGGCGCCTGCGTTCAGGCCTGCCCGACCGCGACGCTTCAGGAAAAATCCATCATCGAGCTCGGAACCCCCTCGCGCTCCGTGATCACCACCTGCGCCTATTGCGGGGTCGGCTGCTCCTTCAAGGCCGAGATGCGCGGCGACGAACTGGTGCGGATGGTCCCCTACAAGCACGGCAAGGCCAACCGCGGCCATAGCTGCGTCAAAGGCCGCTTCGCCTATGGCTATGCGAGCCACAAGGACCGCATCCTGAACCCGATGATCCGCGACAGCATCAACGATCCCTGGCAGGAGGTGAGCTGGCAGGAGGCACTGGACTTCACCGCCACCCGCATGAAGGGCATCATTGCCAAGCACGGGCGCCAGTCGGTCGGCGTGATCACCTCTTCCCGCTGCACCAATGAGGAAGCCTATCTGGTGCAGAAACTGACCCGCGCGGTCTTCATGAACAACAATACGGATACCTGCGCCCGCGTCTGCCACTCGCCCACGGGCTATGGGCTGGGGCAGACCTTCGGCACTTCCGCCGGAACGCAGGATTTTGATTCCGTTGAGGAAACCGATGTCGTCATGATCATCGGCGCCAATCCGACCGATGGCCACCCGGTCTTTGCCAGCCGCCTGAAGAAGCGGCTGCGGAAGGGCGCGAAGCTGATCGTCGTCGATCCGCGCCGGACGGATATGGTCGAAAGCCCGCATATCAAGGCGCAGCACCATCTGGCGCTGACCCCCGGCACCAACGTCGCCATGGTCACGGCCATCGCCCATGTGATCGTGACCGAGGGGCTTTATAATGAAACGTTCATTCGGGAACGTTGCGACTGGGACGAATTCCGCGACTATGCGGAATTCGTGAGCCAACCGCAGAACTCCCCGGAAGCGGTGACGATGCTCACCGGCGTCAAGGCGGAGGAAGTGCGTGCCGCTGCCCGGCTCTATGCGCTCGGCGGCAATGGCGCGATCTATTACGGGCTGGGCGTGACCGAACATTCGCAGGGCTCGACCACGGTGATCGGCATTGCCAACCTCGCCATGCTGACCGGCAACATCGGTCGCCCCGGCGTCGGCGTGAACCCTCTGCGGGGCCAGAACAACGTTCAGGGCTCCTGCGACATGGGCTCCTTCCCGCATGAGTTGCCCGGCTACCGCCATGTGAAAAACGAGTCTGTCCGCGAGGTGTTCGAGTCCGTCTGGGGCGTGAAGATCGACAACGAGCCGGGCCTGCGGATTCCAAACATGCTCGATGCGGCGGTCGAGGGGACCTTCAAGGGCCTTTATTGCCAAGGGGAGGATATTCTCCAATCCGATCCGGACACCAAGCATGTCGCCGCCGGTCTGGCCGCGATGGACTGTGTGATCGTTCATGATCTTTTCCTGAACGAGACCGCCAACTACGCTCATGTCTTCCTGCCCGGCTCGACCTTCCTTGAAAAGGACGGGACCTTCACCAATGCAGAGCGGCGGATCAACCGTGTCCGCAAGGTGATGGCGCCGCGCAACGGCTATGCGGATTGGGAAATCACCCAGATGTTCGCAAATGCCATGGGGGCGGGCTGGACCTATACCCATCCGGGACAGATCATGGAAGAAATCGCGCTGACCACGCCTTCCTTCGCCGGGGTCAACTACGCCCTGCTGGAGGAAAAAGGCTCCGTCCAGTGGCCCTGCAACGAGAAGGTGCCGGATGGCACGCCGCTCATGCACGTCGATGGCTTCGTTCGCGGCAAGGGCAAGTTCATCAACACCGAATATGTGGCGACCGATGAAAAGACCGGCCCGCGCTTCCCGCTGCTGCTGACCACCGGGCGCATCCTGTCGCAATATAATGTGGGCGCGCAGACGCGGCGCACAGCCAATGTGGTCTGGCATGATCAGGATGTGCTGGAGATCCATCCGCATGACGCTGAAGTGCGGGGCGTGAAAGAGGGCGATTTCGTGCGTCTTGCCAGCCGGTCGGGCGATACGACCCTGCGGGCGAAGATCTCGGATCGGGTCAATCCGGGCGTGGTCTACACGACCTTCCACCACCCCGACACGCAGGCGAACGTGATTACGACCGATTATTCGGATTGGGCCACCAACTGCCCCGAATACAAGGTAACGGCCGTTCAGGTTTCGCCTTCCAACGGCCCCTCCGACTGGCAGGAGGATTACGCGGCGCAGGCAAGCCGCTCCCGCCGCATCGCCGCGGCAGAGTGATGGAGACCGCCCGCCCCCAGTCCCGTCTTGCCTTCGGGCCGGGCGGTGCGACCTCCGGCAGCCGCGTGCTGCCCGAGGAGGTGGCGGTGGCGATCACCTATAACGGCTCCACCCAGGCCGTGATGATGGCGACCCCCGCCGATCTGGAGGATTTCGCCTATGGCTTCTCGCTGACCGAAGCCATTGCAAAGCCTGAGGAAATCGCTTCGGTGGAGGTGATCGAGACCCCGCTCGGCATCGACCTGCAACTCTGGCTCCAGCCGGAGGCGGAGGCGCGGCAGGCGAAGCGGCGGCGCAGCATGGCCGGGCCGGTGGGTTGCGGGCTCTGCGGGATCGACAGCCTTGAAGAGGCTCTTCGGCAGGCGCGACAGGTTCCGGCATCGCCCCTGCGGATGACGCCGGAGCAGATCATGGCCGCCGTCGCAGATCTGACCGCGCATCAACCTTTGCATGACCGGACGCGGGCCGCCCATGCCGCCGCCTTCTGGGCGCCCGAGACCGGGATTTTCGCCGCGCGTGAAGATGTCGGGCGGCACAATGCGCTCGACAAGCTGATCGGCGCCCTGATCCGTCAGAGCCGCCCGGAGGGGGCGCTTGTCCTCACCTCCCGCGTTTCCATCGACATGGTGCAGAAGGCCTGCGCCCTTGGCGCGCCGATCCTGATCGCCGTCTCCGCCCCGACAGCGGCGGCGGTCGCCATGGCCGAAACGGCGGGCCTTACGCTGGTTGCCCTTGCTCGTCCGGACCGTTTCGAAGTCTTCACCCATCCCAACCGTATCGTGCCACAGGAGAGAGCCGATGTCGCATGACACGCCCCATGCCAAGCTGATCTACATGGCCAACCAGATTTCCAAGTTCATGGAATCGAAGCCAACCGCCGAAGGGATTGCCGGATTGGCTTCCCATATCAACGACTTCTGGGAGCCGCGGATGCGCCGCCACCTCTTCGAGGTGCTTGATCAGGGCGGACAGGGCCTGCGCCCTCTGGTGCTGGAAGCCGCCGGCCAGATCAAGCGCCCCACCGCCGCCTGAACGGCTGTTCACAAAGGCCCGAGCCAACCGGCCTTCACGGTCGCAGGCGGACCATCCGCACAGCCTCTTTTCACATTCCTGTCGAAAAATATCCTGCCGGGTGGTCCGGAGGGGTGCAAAACCCTTCCGGCGCCCGCAACAGGCGCGCCCCTACCCTTCGCGCCGCGCCCGCATCGCCATCCGCCGCGCCATGGCATCGCTGCGGGCATCGGCGCGGTCGTTCACCGGCTCAGCCGCGACCGGAGCCGCAGGCCGGTCGTCCAGATGCTTCGCCAGAGCCGCAAGCGTCGGGAAGCGGAAGATGTCGGTGATCGACAGCTTCGCCGCCCCAAGCGCCGCCCTGATCTCCCGGTGGACCTGCACGGCCAGCAGCGAATGACCGCCGAGCGCGAAGAAATTGTCCTTCGCCCCGACTTTCGCAACCCCCAGAACCCGGCTCCAGATCGCGGCAATCTGTGCTTCCACATCGCTTTCAGGTGCGATGAAGGCCGTGGCCACGGGAACCGCCGCCGAGGGCTGCGGCAGCGCCTTGCGATCCACCTTGCGGTTCGGCGTCAGCGGGAAGCTTGCCAGCCGCAGGAACTGGCGCGGCACCATATGGTCGGGCAGATGCGTGGCCAGAGCTGCGCGCAGCGCCGCCTCCTCCGCCGGGCCGGTGAAATAGGCGACGAGCCGCAGATCGCCGGGGCTGTCCTCACGCGCCATGACCACGGCCTGCGTCACCCCCGGTTGCGCCTCAAGCGCCGCCTCGATCTCGCCAAGCTCGATCCGGTAGCCGCGCAGCTTCACCTGATGGTCGGCGCGGCCGAGGAAGTCGAGCCGCCCATCGGCGCGCCAGCGGACAAGATCGCCGGTCCGGTACATCCGCGCGCCCCAGCCACAGGCGCGATCCGGCGTCACGAACGGGTCCGCCACGAAGCGCTCCGCCGTCAGGTCCGGCCGCTGCCAGTAGCCGCGCGTCACCCCGTCGCCACCGATCCACAGCTCCCCCGCCACGCCCGCCGGCACCGGCTGCCCTGCCTCATCCAGCACATAAACCTGCTGGTTCGCCAAAGGCTTGCCGATATTCTGCACCGGCTCCGCCGCACCCACTTCCTCCACCGTCGACCAGATCGTCGTCTCCGTCGGGCCATACATGTTGAGGATGCGCGCCTGCGAGGCCCGCCGCAGATCGCCGACAAGCGCACCGGGAAGCGCCTCCCCCCCGAGCATCAGCGTCTTCACCCCGGCAAGCGCCAGCCGGCTGTCGTCGTTCATGGCGATCATCCGCGCCATGGAGGGCGTGCATTGCAGATGCGTCACTCCATGGCGCAGGATCTGCGCGGCGATGGAATAGTCCCCCGCCTCCACCCCGCCGCCGGCATTGGCGCGGCGCAGCACTTCGGCCAGCGGATAGAGCCCCTCCATCACCTGCTCCGGCGCGATGCCGTAGTCGATCAGACAGGCGATCTCGCCGACGCCGATGCGCTTCAACTGTTCCACCCGCGCGAGTGCATCCTCGACCGTGCCGAAGAGACCCGAGTCCTCGAAATACCGCTGGAAGGCGAAATCGAGGATCGCTTCCGTTTCCTCCGAAGACAGGCTTTGCAGGTCGATCTCCATCGGATTCGACACGCCCTGCGGTTTCTTGAAGGCCGGGAAGGCCCAGGCATATTGCTTGATGAGGGCCGCGGCGGAACGCAGGTAATCCTTCATCGGGCCGCGCGCCACCTCGCGGGCATGGTCACGGTCACGGGCGATGTAGCTGTGCAGCATCAGCGTGACGGTGAACCGCGCCGGATCATGGCCCGCCTCGCGCAGGGCCTGATGGTAAAGGCGGATCTTGCCCGCCACTTCCTCGATGCTCTGGCCAAGAAGGTGGGTCAGCACATTCGCGCCGATCGCGCCCGCCTCGCGCCAGGTCTCCGGGTTGCCGGCGGTGGTGACCCACAGCGGCAGTTCCCTCGACACCGGACGCGGCTGGCTCAGGAGTTCGAAGCTGCCGCCGCTCGCGGTCGGGAAGGCGACCTTTTCACCGCGCCACAGGCGGCGGACCTGATCGGCGGCGGCGAACATTGCCGCCTTGTTGTTCGGCGGGGTATTTTCGGGGCGCAGCACGAAATCATCCGGGTGCCAGCCGGAGGCCACGGCCAGCCCCGCCCGCCCGTTGGTCAGGTTGTCGATCACCGCCCATTCTTCGGCGATCCGCGCCGGATGATGCAGCGGCATCACGCAGGACCCGGCCCGGACACCGATATTCTTCGTCACCGCCGCCACCGCAGCCCCCGTCACCGACGGGTTCGGATAGGGGCCGCCAAAAGCGTGGAAATGCCGCTCCGGCGTCCAGACCGCAACGAAGCCATGGCTGTCGGCGAATTTCGCACCCTCCAGCAGCAGCTCGTATTTCTTCGGCCCCGCCCCGTCGTCATTGCCCCAGTAATAGAGCGAGAAGTCCATCTTCTGCGCCGAGGCGATGCGCCCGCCGGAGACGAGCGCACGGTTCTCATCGGAGGAGATCACCACCTTGAAGCCGCGCGCCAGTGTCCAGAACAGTTCCAGCACCGAGATGTCGAAAGAAAGCGAGGTGACGGCGAGCCAGACCCCCGGCTCCACCCCGATCCGCTGATCCATGCCGGTGAAAAAGTTTACCACATTGCGATGCTCGACCATGACGCCCTTCGGCCGCCCGGTGGAGCCTGAGGTGTAGATCATATAGGCAAGGTCGGAGGGCTGGACGCCGCTGTCCGGATTGCTCGCCGGGGCGGCGGCGATGCGGCCGTCAAGGTCGATCTCCAGCACCTGCGCCGCATGGGCCGGCAAAGGGATGCCCGACTGGGTGACGATCACCGGGCAGGCCGAGTCCTCAATGTAAAGCGCGATGCGGTCGGCGGGATAGGCCGGGTCCATCGGCACATAGGCGCCGCCCGCCTTCTGGATGGCCAGTGCGCCGACCACCAGATCGAGGCTGCGCTTCGTGCAAAGCCCGACCAGCGTGCCGGGCCGCACCCCCATGCCGATCAGCACATGCGCCACCCGGTTGGCGCGGGCGTTGAGCGCGCCATAGGTCAGGCTTTCGCCCTCGCAGACGAGCGCCACGGCTTCGGGCGTGGCCGCCGCCTGCCGCTCCACCGCCTGATGTGTGCAGAGGCTCCGGTCCAGCGGGGTCGCGGTCTGGTTCCAGCCGTGCAGCACCTGCGCGCGTTCCTCGGGCGACAGGGCGGAAACCTCGGCGAGGGCCGCCTCCGGGGCCGCGGCAAGCGCGCCCCGAACATGGCGGAGCCGGTTTTGCAGCAGCGCCGCCTGATCGGCCCCAAGCCGCGCCGCGTCATAGTGGAGCGTACCGGGGCTCAGCGTCAGCACCGTCCCCGGCACCGGGGCGGCGCCAAGCCCGACCTGCGGCGGGGTCAGCCCTTCAAGCGCAGGGTCCCGCGTCATCAGGTCGAGTGCGAAGGCCGGGGTGGCCCGCACCTTGGCCAGCGCCGCCGCCACCGCCGCCCGCGCCTCGGCGACCGAGCCTTCGGCCAGCACCGTCACCGGCACCCAGTCGCTCAGATAGCCGGGCAGGCCCGCCCCGCCGCCATAGGCGAAATCAACGAGCGGCTGCCCCAGCACCCGCAGCATGGCAAGCGCCAGATCGGCCAGATCGCCCTCCAGCGGCAGGGTTTGCCAGCGGGGCGCGCCCGCAGGCCCCGCCCCCGGCACTTCGGCCGGATGCAGGCGCGTCAGCGCTCGGCGCAAGGCGGGCTCCCCCGGCACCACGGCGGCAAGGGCGGCAGTCAGCGCCTCCGCCCTGTCCAGCGCGGGCAGCGCGGTCTCGATGACGCTCGCCGGGTCCACCGCCCCGCCGCGGGTCTGACAGGTGAGCCGCATCAGCCGCACCGCTCCGGTGCCGCAGGCCACCACCAGCCCCTCCACCCCAGCGGAAAGCACCTGCCCCGGCGCCCCAGCGCCCTCGGCCAGTTCCGCCCCCCCCACGTTCAGCACCCGCGTGCCGGTGTCGATCTTCGCCGTCGTCAGCGGGTTCCAGTAGCGGCCATGGTCCAGCCCGCGCACCAGCCGCACCACCTCCGGCGCGGGCCGGCTGAAGTCGAGCCGCCCCATCGCCGCAGGCCGGTCGTCGCGCCGGTAGAGATGTCGCTGCGACAGATCTTGCGGCTGCCGCCGCAAGCCGGTTTCCAACTGATCCAGCACCGCCGGAAAGCTCTCCATCCCCGCCTCAAGGCAGCGGGTGTTCAGCGTCAGCGCCGTCTCGTTCGCGGCGATGTCGAAGGTCCGCGCCTCCAGCACGTCGCCCTCATCAACCCCGCCTTCGATCAGATGCCAGGAAATCCCGTGCCGCGCCGCCCCGTTCAGGATCGCCCAGACCGGCGCATTGAGCCCGGCATAGCCGGGCAGCGGCCCGTCGTGAAAGTTCACCGCGCCCTTGGCGGCAAGGGCCAGCACCTGGGGCGGGATCACGGTAAGGTTCGCCACCGACAGGAGCCAATCGACCCGGATGCCCCCGATCCGCCCGGCCCAGCCCGGCTCCAGCCCCTCGACGCGGATGCCCCTCCCCTCGGCCCAGAGCCGCAGATCGGCATTGTGCGTGACAAGTGCCGCGATCCGGTGGCCCCGCTCCAGCAGGCGCTCGCCACAGGCGCGGGTCAGCGTCTCGTTGCCGATCAACAGGGCGGAAAATACGGACATCTCACTCTCCTTCCCGCCCCGACGGGGCGGCGGCCCTATTCGGCAGGGCGCGAACTGGTTGCAGCGGCAGGGCCGCCCGTGACCGACCTTGCACAGGCTCGCAGCGCATGTATGGTCAAATCACGCAGATAATGCGGCGGATCGCCCCTGTCCTTGTTCTGGATCAGAAGCCGCAGCCGCCAAAGCCCTCCGCCCGCCAGCAGCGCAAGCGTCGCCAGCCCCGCATAAAACCGCCCGTGGTTCTTGACGAAGTAGTGCATCCGGCTGTCGAGCCAGAATTGCGGCACCCGCCGCCATTCCTTCATGCCGGTGGAAACGGAGCCGATATGCTGCACCCGGCTTTCCAGCACATAATCCGTGGGCCAGCCGGCAAGGGCCGCGCGGCGGCAGAGATCGGTTTCCTCGAAGTAGAGAAAGAAGGTTTCGTCGAAAAGCCCGATGCGGTCCAACACCGCCTGCCGCATCATCAGGCTTGCGCCCGCCAGCCAGTCCACCCGGCAGGTCGCCTCCGGGATCGGCTGCGCGACGATCCACCGTTTCAGCAGCCGGGAGACCGGACCGAACCGCACCTGCGCCTCGAATTCCCCGGCGGCGGAGGGGAAGCGGAAGGCGGTCCGGTGCGGCGCGCCGTCCTCGCCGTAAATGTAGCTGCCGGCAAAGCCCGTTTCCGGGTGGCGGTCCAGATGATCCATCAGCGCCCGGATCGCGCCCCGGTCGGGGAAGGCGTCGGAGTTCAGGATATAGACGTAGTCGGGCCTTGAGCCATCCGGCATCCCGGCGCGGATGCCAAAGTTGTTGCCCGCACCGAAGCCGCCGTTGCGCCCCGATTGCAGGACCCGCACCGCCTGCGGCCCCCGGTCCCAGCCGCGCGCCGCGACCTCTGCCGACATCCTCTCGAAGGAGCCGTCGCCGGAGGCATTGTCCACCACGACAAGCGCGCCCTCCACCCCGTCGAGCGCCGCCAGAGCCGCCTCCACGGAGCGGAGCGTCATCTCCGCCGTGCGCCAGTTGAGGATGACCGTCAGCAGCCGCGCCATCTATTCCGCCGCCGCTGCAAAGGCCGGACGGGGGGAGGCCGGGGCCGCGCCCTCGGCAAAGGCGATCACCGCCCGCAGCCGCGCCGCCAGCACCCGCACATTCGGCTCCAGCACCATGCTGTCATGGTCGCCCGGCACCTCGATCACCTCAAGTGCGGGGGCAAAGCGGGTCAGGTCATTGTCCTCGAAGACATATTCCTTGGCATGGCTGACCCAGTTGCCCCCCGTCACCTGCCAATGCCGGTCCAGCGGCGGGCGGAACAGCGCCGTCGCCCCCCGCCGCTCGGGCAGGGTGTAGCCGGCAATCGCTTCGCGGAAGGCGGCCTCGATCCCGGCATTGTGGAATTGCGCGGTGCCTTCGGCAGCGGCCTCGGGGTGGCGCTTGCGCCGCTCCCAGTCCCAGCGCGCGCGCGCCCAGTCGGCCAGATAGCCCGGCCCCTTGGCCCTCAGCTCCGCCAGCTTGATCAGCGCCTTGTCCGCCCGGCTGAGCGCCGGCCGCTCCGGCAGCGGCGTGTCGAGCAGCACGAGCTGCGCCACCTCCTGCCCCGCCGCCTCAAGCTGCCGGGCCATCTCCCAGGCCGTCAGCCCGCCGCCCGAGAAGCCGCCGAGCAGATACGGTCCCTCCGGCTGCACCTGCCGCAGCTCGGCGATGTAATCCGCCGCCGCCGCCGCAAGGCTGCGGTGCGGCTCGGCATCACCGTAAAGCCCGCGCGCCTGCAATCCGTAGAAGGGCCGGTCGCCGCCCAGAAGCTGCGCCAGATGCCGCAGGTTCAGCACATTGCCGAACATGCCGGCCACAAGGAAGAACGGCCGGCGCGGCCCACCCTCGCCTTCATGCATCGGCACGAGATGGGTGAAGCGCCGCTTCGGCGCCACCGGGGCCGCGGCGCTGTCTTCCGCGCCCCCGACCTGCCCGGCGATCAGCGCCGCGCAGGCGGCAATCGTCGGCGCCTCGAAAAGGATGGAGATCGGGAATTCCACCCGATAGGCCTTCTTCACCATGGCGAAAAGCCGCACCGCGATCAGGGAATGGCCGCCGAGATCGAAGAAGCTGTCCTCCACCCCGACCTGCGCCACACCCAGAAGCTCCTGCCAGAAGCCGACCAGCGTGCGCTCGATATCATTGCGCGGTTCGACATAGGCGGTGTCGAGATCGGGGCGCTCGAAGCTTTGCCCCTCCCCCTTCGCCGCCTCCGCCGCAGCCGTCTGCCGGATCAGCGCCGGGAGGTCGAGAGAGGAGACGAGGATCTGGCTCTGCCCCGCCGCAAGGGCGCGGGCAAAGGCCTGCGGGCCTTCCTCGGGGCGGATGCCGCCCGCGAAAGCGTGCATCAGTCGTTCCTCTGCGGGCGACAGCGGGCGGGCGTTCGCCGGACCCGCCTCGAACGCGAGATCGCGCGCCGCCGGGGCAGGGAAGGACAAGGCCCCCTCCAGCCGCCGGATGGTGAAGCCTTCCACCTCCGCCACGACCTCGCCTTCCGGCGTCGCCAGCGTGATGTCGAAGCGCGCCGTGGCCCCCTCCGCCCGGTTGTCGCCGGCGCTCCGCATATGGCTCACGATCTCGGCGGGCAACGGGCGATAGACCCGGATCGCCCCATAGGAGACCGGCACCCAGAGGTGGTCGGGCTGGTAGCCCGCGATCAGCCCCATGGCCCAGCCCGTCGCCAGATCAAGGAGGGCGGGGTGCATCGGCCAGACCCCCGCCTCGGCCCGGAAGGGCGCGGGCAGCGCCAGCCGCGCCAAGCCCTCACCCGTGCCAAGGCTGCGCGAGGTCAGCACCCGCCAGCGCGGGCCGAAGGCGAGATGCGCCTCCTGCGGGCTTTGCAGCCCCTCGCCACGCTCCGGCTCCGGCAGGCGGGCGGCAATCGCCGCCACATCCAGCCGCCGCGCCGGGGCATCGAACGGCCCGATCTGCGCCTGCGCGTGCAATTGCCAGCCCTGCCGCCCCTGAAGGCTCACGGCGGACCGCAGCTCCGCCGCATAGCCTTCGTCGTTGCGGGTCAGCGTCAGGCGGATCTCCCGCGCCTCCCCCTCCGCCACGTCGAGCGCGCGGAAGAAGTAAAGGTCGCTGATCCGGAACCCCTCCGCCTCACCCTGCGCGCGCCAGGCTTCGGCCAGCAGTTCGATATAGCCCGTTCCTGGCACAAGCGCCTGACCCGCACGGGTGCGGTGGCCATCGAGCAGCCAGTCGCCGGTGCCGATCATGGCCGTGAACACCCGGTTCCCGGCGGCATCGAAGCCCGCCTCGCGCAGGACCGGCCCCGCGACCGGAACCTTTGGCGGCAGGGGCCGTTCGCCCGTGCGGTCGGCCAAAGCCTCCGCCGCCATGCCGACACCGGACCAGATCCCCCAGTTCAGTGCCACCACCCGCGTCTTGCCACCCGCCCGCGCCCTGGCGAAAGCGTTCAGATATTCGTTGGCCGCCACATAGTCGATCTGCCCCGCCGGCCCCGTGACCGTGGAGGTCGAAGAGAACAGCACAATCAGCGCCACCGCCCCATCCGGGAACAGCCGGTCGAGCACGAGGGTCCCGTGCAGCTTCGGCGCGAAGACCTCTTCGACCTGCGCCGGCGTCTTGACCATCAGCGGCCCGTCGCTGACCACGCCCGCGGCATGGATCACCGTATGGACCTTGCCGAAGCGCGCCACGCCGTTGGAGACGGCCACCCGCATATCCTCGACGTTGCAGACATCGGCGGGGACGACCAGCACCTCGCCGCCCAAAGCCTCCAGCCGTTGCAGGGCGAGGATGCGGCGGCTGATCGGATCGGCGGGATCATGTGCCGCCAGATAGCGCGGCCAGGTCGCCCGTTCCGGCAGCGCGCGGCGGGCGATCAGCGTGACCTTGATGCCATGGCGGCGGATCAGTTCCTCGGCAATGGTCAGCCCGATGCCGCCGAAGCCGCCGGTGATCAGCACATGCGCGCCCTGCGGCAGATCGAACCCCGCTTCCGGCAGCGCCTGCGGGCGCAGCCCCAGCTCATAGCGCCGCGCGCCACGCAGGGCGGCGATGCGCTCGGCGGGATCGGAAAGCAGTTCCTCCAGCACCTGCGCCGCCAGATCGGCAGGCTGCTTCGGCAGCACCAGATCCAGTGTGGAAACGCTCATCCCCGGCAGTTCGCGCGGGATCACCCGCGCCGGACCAAGCACGGTGGCCTTCTCGGGATGGGGCAGCCCCTCGCCCTTCACCTGAGCGGCCCCGCTGGTGATCACCGTCAGATGGATCGGGCGCGGCAGGTTTTCCCCGGCAATCGCCTGTGCGAGGAACATCAGGCTGTAGAAGCCCTGCTCCAGATTGCGGTGCAGGAAACTCGACCCCGCCCGGAAGCTTTCGCCCCGCGTCACGCCCCAGAAATGCGCGATGCGGTTCGGGGCATGGCCATGGGCGACAAGATCGCGGATCAGCGCATCATAGCCCTCGCGCCCGCGTTCGGGCGCCAGCAGATAGCCGCCCTCGCCATCGCGGGCAAAGGCATCGGCGGGGCGCACGGTGCGGACCTCATGGCCCGCCGCCCGCAGATCGCGTGCGGCGGCGGCGCCAAGGCCGGTGTCATCAAGGAAGATCAGCCAGTTCTGCTTCGCCGCCTCACCCAGATCGTCGATGTCGAAGCCCGCGGCGGCGGGTGTCCAATGCGGCTTCCAGCCCCAATGGCCGATGTCCTCCGCACGGGCGGGAAGGGCTTCCGCCTCGGTGACGGCGGCCTGACCGGGGGCGATGAAATAGGGTTTCCGCTGAAAGGCATAGCCCGGCAGCGGCACGCGCAGCCGCTTCGCCCCGCCCCAGACCGGCTCCCAATCGACCGCCACTCCGCAGGCCCAGAGCCGCGCGATGGTGCCGATATGCCAGGCGTCATCCGCCATCTTCTGCTCGGGGTGCCGCAGCGCCGGGATCACCTGCCCCGCCGCCACGCCATTGGCCTGCGCGAGCGAGGACAGCGCCCGTCCCGGCCCCATCTCCATATAGACCCGGCCCGGTTCCGCCTTCAGCGTGGCGATCCCGGCCTCGAAATTCACCGTGTTCCGCAGGTGGCGCACCCAATAGTCGGGGTCCACCGCCTCGGCATCGGTCAAGACCTGCCCCGTCCGGTTCGACAGGATCGGCAGGCGCGGCGGCGACAGGCGGATACCACGCAGATAATCACCGAACCGACCGAGGATCGGCTCCAGCATCCGGCTGTGGGCGGCGATGTCGATGGCGATGCGCTGCGTCTCCACCCCTTCGGAGGCCAGCGCCTCCGCCAAGACCTTCAGCGCGGCATCAGGGCCGGAGACCACGCAGAGCCCCGGCGCATTGACCGAGGCCATGTCGAGATCGCGCCCGAGATCGCCCGCCAGCCGCGTCCGCAGCTCCGCCTCCGCCAGCGGCACCGACAGCATCCCGCCGGGGGCGATCGTGTCGAAGAGCCGCCCGCGCAACAGCACAAGGCCGATGCAATCCTCGAAGCTCATCACCCCGGCAAGGGCCGCCGCCGTATTCTCCCCCATCGAGTGACCGATGAGAGCGGAGGGCATCACCCCCCAGCTTTCGTAAAGCTTCGCCAGCGCATATTCGGTGATCAGGATCAGCGGCAATTGCACCGAGGGGCGCTTCAGCCGCTCGTTCGCCGCGGCCTCCTCCCCAGCCTCCGGCAGCCAGAGCGCGCGGATGTCATAGTCGAGCTGCGGTTGCAGGACCGACAGGCCCTTGTCCATCCAGTCGGCAAAGACCGGCTCCGTCTCATAAAGATCACGCGCCATGCCGGCATATTGCGCGCCGCCGCCGGGGAACATGAAGACCACCTCCGGCGCCTCGCCAAGGTGATCATGGGTAAAGACCCGGCGCGGATCGCCGCCCTCCAGAAGCGCCGCAGCCTCCTCATGGCTGCCCGCCACGATCACCCGGCGTTTCTCGAAGGCCCGGCGGCCCTCCTTCAGGGTGAAGGCCACATCGGCAAGGCTTTGCCCCGGATTGGCCCGCAGATGCGCGGCCAGCCGCGCCGCCTGCGCGTCGAGCGCGGCCTTCGAGCGGGCAGAGATCACCAGCGGCTGGAAGGGCCACAGGCTCTCCTCTCCCGCCCGCGCGGGGGCTTCCTCCAGCACCGCATGGGCATTGGTGCCGCCGACGCCAAGGCTGTTCACCCCGGCCCGGAGCAGCGGCGCGGTCCAGTCCGTCAGCCGGTCGTTCACCCGGAAGGGCGAGCTTTCGAAATCAATCGAGGGGTTCGGCGCCTCATATCCAAGGCTCGGCGGCAATTGCCGGTGATGAAGCGAGAGCGCCACCTTGATCAGGCTCGCCACCCCTGCCGCCGTGTCGAGATGGCCGATGTTGGTCTTGACCGAACCGATGCGGCAGGAGCCTGTCGCCGCCGTCCCCTCGCGGAAAGCCTGCGTCAGCGCCGCGACCTCGATCGGATCGCCCAGATAGGTGCCGGTCCCGTGACATTCCACATAGGACACGCTTTCGGGTGCGACCCCCGCCACCGCCTGCGCCTCGGCGATGCAGCGCGCCTGTCCGTCCACCGACGGCGCGAGATAGCCCGCCTTCGCCGCCCCGTCGTTGTTGACGGCAGATCCTTTCAGCACCGCCCAGATATGATCGCCGTCGCGGATCGCATCCTTGGCGCGGCGCAGCACCACGCAGCCCGCGCCGGAACCGAAGACCGTCCCTTGCGCGCGGTGATCGAAGGCATGGCAATGGCCGTCGGGGGACAGGATCTCCCCCTCGGTATAAAGATAGCCGCGCGCATGGGGCAGCTCGATGGTCACGCCGCCCGCAAGCGCCATGTCGCACTCGCCGTTCAGCAGGCTCTGCGCCGCGTAATGCAGCGCCACGAGGCTGGTGGAGCAGGCGGTCTGCACGTTGATCGACGGCCCCTTGAGGTCGAAGATATGGCTGACGCGGGTGGCGAGGAAATCCTTGTCATTGCCGGTATGGCGCAACAGGAACATGCCGGTCTGATCCACCAGATCGCGGTTGGAGCAGAGGTTGAAATAGAAATAGCTGCCCATGCCGCAGCCCGCATAGACGCCGATGGCGCCCTTGAACCCCTCGGGCGTATGGCCCGCGTTCTCAAGCGCCTCCCAGGCGACTTCAAGGAACTGACGGTGCTGCGGATCGAGGATCGCCGCTTCCTTCGGGGAAAAGCCGAAGAAATCGGCGTCGAACTGCTCGAAGCCGTCCAAGACCGCCGCAGCCGGAACGTAATTGGCCTTCCTCATCCGCGCCGGGCTTTCGCCTGCGGCAAGAAGCTCCGCCTCCGTGAGGCTGCGGATCGATTCCACCCCGGCTTTCAGGTTCTCCCAATAGGCGGCAATATCCGCCGCACCCGGCAGATGCGCGGCCATGCCGACCACGGCGATATCCGTGTCGCTGATCCCCTGGGTCTGGTTTCCGTCTGGCATCGTTCCAACATCCTTCCTGCCCCAAGGCCGAAGGGCCAGAGGCAAGTCCGTTCAATTTAACGCAAATGGTCCCTGGCTCCTACCCCGTGCAGCCCGCAGGGGCGATAGGTGACGGCTCACTGACAATGCCATGCTATTGCCACATTCCCGCCGCCTTTCCGCGGGGAAAAAGGCGAAACCGCTACCAGAAGCCCGCGCCGGTGCCGCGCGCCATCCGGATCTGCGCCCGGATGAAAACAATCGCATCGAAGCCGAAGCCCATCAGCGCCACCAGAACCCGCTTCGGCCGCAGGAGGTTGCGGGGGGCGGCGACAAGCCGGGAGAGGCGCTTCCAGAGGAAATGGAACGGCACCCAGCCATGGGGGGCGGAAGGCAGGCGCAGCCGCAGGACCTCGCCCAGCCAGCCTTCCAGCCCCGCGGCGCGGATCATCTCCGCCCGTCGCGCCGGGATCGGGATCTGGCGCAGATGCGCGAAAAGGGCGGCATTGATCGCCGAGCCGATGACGATCCTCTCCTGATGGCGGATCAGCGCCGGGATGCTGCGTTCGGAGGCGTAAAGATGCGCCACCCCCGCCGCCCCGTCGATACGGCGGAAATCCTCCGGCCCCTCCAGCCCGTCGGTCAGGACCATGGCACGCAGGAACCCGTCCTCCACCGGCAGGCCGATGGGCAGATGGAAGCGGCGCGCCCGGATGGCGGGCATGGCGTAAAGCTGGCCGCAGATCGCGGTTTTCCAGTCGTCGAGCCCGCCCCCCGCCGCCGCAATCAGCCGGTCGAGCCGGCTCAGACCCTCGGGGCGGGCCACGATATCCTTCACTGGCTGGCTGTTCAGCACCCAAAGGGAGGGACGCGCCACCAGCCCTTTCACCAGCCGCGCGAGAGTATCCGGCGCGCCAAACTCGATATCGGCATCGCAGAAGACCAGAACTTCCGCCTCGCGCCGGGCGAGGTCATGGACGAAACGGTTCCAGGTGCGCGACTTGCCGCCCTCGGGCAGATCCGCCACCTCCAGCCCCGCCGCCCGCGCAATCGCCACCGTCCCGTCGGTACACCCATTGGCCAGCAGGAGAAGGCGCGCCTCGATCCCTGAAAGATCCTGCGCCAGAAGCCGCGCCGCCATGGCCGCAATCCCCGCCGCTTCGTTATGGGCAAAGACACCGATATCGACGACAGGTTTCACTCAGATCACCGTCCGCGACGGGCGGCCGCCATGCAGCCCGGCCCGCCAATCCTCCGCCCGCCGCCCGGCGCGCAGCCGCGCCAGCCGCTCCGCCTCGCCCAGAAGCGCCCCGGCCATCAGCCAGGTGAAGGGGATGTGGGTGGCATTGGGCAGCATGTCGAGCAGGTTCGCCGCAAGGATCAGCGCCACCCCCGCAACATAGGGCGAAACGGCTCGCGCGTGATCCTTCAACCCCTCCCAACCGAGCAGCAGCAGAGGCAGCGCGGTCAGCCCGAACTCCGCCGCATAGCCGAGCCAGCCGTAGATCCCGAGAATGATGATCCAGGCGCCGTCGGCGATATTGGTCGATTCCCCCGTGACCGGATCATGCAGGAAATTGCGCCCGTAACCGCCCCAGCCGAACCAGGGCCGCTCTTCGGAGCGCAGGAGCAGCAGCTCCTCGTTCTCGATCCGGAAGCGCAGCGAATAGGCGCGGTCGGAGCTGAACCCCTCGGCGATCTCCAGAATCCGGTTCAGCGGCACGAGATGCAGCCCCCGCAGCGCGGGATAGGCCAGGACCACGACCGCGATCAGCCCGGCCACCGCCACCTGCCAGCGCGCCGGCAGCACCAGCACCAGCGGCCCGAGCGCCACGGCATAGACCATCACCCCCGCACTTTTGCAGATATAGAGGAGGAAGAGCATGTAGAGCAGCACCGCCAGCGCCTTCGGCCGCGCCTCCGCCGGGGCCGCGCGCAAGAGCACGAGCGACGCCATCACGCACATCAGCGTGAAGAAGGCGACCCAGAGCCCATGCGGCAGGAAGACCACCGGACGATAGCCGCCGGCCCGGATGGTCTGGAAGAAATCATGCTGGAAGAAACCGTAGACCCAGACGTTCATCTGCGGCGAAAACCGGCTCTCGATCAGCATCGGCACCGAATAGGCGAAACCCGCCGCGATCAGCGCCAAAAGCAGGGCGCGCATGGCCTCCGGTCCGGCAAGGTAGCGCCGGGCGAGGAAGAAGGGCAGCAGCGCGATCGCCTGATTGGCGACGGCGGCAACGGAATCGTAGATCCGCATCCCCTGGATCGCGTTCAACTGGAAAACCAGAGGATCGCCATTGGTCAGCACCGTCGCAAAGGGCGACAGGATGAAGACCCCGATCAGGATCTTGCCGGCGATCCCCTCGGGCAGGACCGGCACCTTGTCCTTCAGGAGGAACAGCGCGCAGCCCAGCGACATCAGGTTGGGGATCGAGGCCTTGTCCAGATCCGGCACCACCGGCAGGTTGATCGCCGTCAGGGGCGGCAGGATCAGATATCCCCCCAGCACCGTCCAGATCAGCGCCCGCCCCGGATCGAGCCGCCGCCACAGCCAGATCGTGACCAGCGGCCAGATCGCAAGCATCAGGAAGGCGAAGGCATTCGGCACGGCTCGGGCAAACCCTTGTTGCTTCGGGGAAGTCTGGCGGCTCAGATGTAGCACGCCGCAGGCGCTGCGGCCACCGGCGGACGCCGCCGCTCAGGTAATCCGGCGCAGGACGGGGATCATCCGCAACACCACGACCGCCGCCCAGGACATGAGGAACGTCAGGCAGGCCGCGAAGAACAGGTTCACCTGCGGCCCGAAAAGCTTGTAGCAGACCAGCATGAAGAACGGATGGATCAGGTAGATGCCGAAGGCCGCCTGCCCGATCATCGGCAGCCACCTGCCCTTCAGCGGCAGATCCCAAAGGACGAGGAAGATCGCCAGCGACAGAAGCGGCGTCCCGACCCAGGGTTGCAGGCCGGAGGTCAGCAGCGCCACGCCCGACAAGGCCCCACCCGCCAGCTTCACCTGCCGTGCCGCGCGCGCGCCCATCGGTTCCGCAATCGCCAGAAGCAGGCCGAGGCAATAGGACGGCACCGCAACCAGCCATTGCGCCACCGGCTGCGGCGGGTCCATCCGGCCATGGGCATAGTATAGCGGCACCGCGATCAGGATCAGCCCCATGGCGGCCAGCGACACCCGCTTCGGCGTCGTGATCCACCGCACCGCCGGCTCGACCATCACCATCGCCACCATGACGAAGGGCAGGAACCACAGATGGATGGCGGAGCCGTAAAGCAGGCTCCACGGCTCGCTCAGCAGACGGAACTTCTCCGGACTGTCGGAAATCACGAGATCCAGCAGCCGGAAGAACGCCGACCAGACCAGCCAGGGCAGCACCAGCTTGCGCGCCCGCGCGAGGAAGGGATAGCGTCCGCCGTTCCTCTGCGCCGACTGCACCGCCAGAAAGGCGGTCAGGATCAGAAAGACCGCCAGCGACAGATGCCCCACCCAATCGCGCGGCGAGGCGAAGGCATGGGCCACCACCACGCCGAAGGCCGCAACGAAGCGCACGAGGTCGATGGACTGGCGATGGACGACGGCTTTGCTCATGGGCTTTGGCTAAGCCAAGGTCCGGGGCTCTGGCAATGCCCGCACCGCACCCGCGCAGAAACGGATTGTTGCCCGTGCAGCAAAGCCACGACCTCCCCTTGCCCGGCATCCCGTGCTATCGGGGCGCAAAGGAGTAAGCCCGTGCAGTTCCAGTTCGGCCCGACCGTGATCCGCGTGAACATCGCCAATGCCGCGGCCCTTCTGGCCGCCGTGCGGGCGCGGCTCGTTGCCGGACAGGGCTTTGCGCTTGCCACGATCAACCTCGATCATCTGGTGAAACTCGCCGCCTCCGAGCCGTTCCGCCGCGCCTATGCCGCGCAGGATCTGGTTGTGGCCGACGGCAATCCCATCGTCTGGCTGTCCCGCCTCGCCCGCCGCCCGGTGGATCTGGTGCCGGGCTCCGACATGGTGATCCCGCTTGCCCGGCTTTGCGCGGAAACCGGGCGCGGGCTGGCGCTCGTCGGCGCGACGGAGCCGGTTCTGGAAGCGGCCGCGACCCGGCTGATGACCGAGATCCCCGGTCTCGTGGTGGTGATGCGCCATGCCCCGGCCATGGGCTTCGACCCGGAGGGGGCGGAGGCGGAGAGCGTGCTGCGCGAGCTTGCGGCGCGCAGGGTCGGCCTCACCCTCATCGCCCTCGGCGCCCCGAAGCAGGAAGCCTTCGCCGCGCGGGGCCGCAGCCTGGCGCCGGAGGTGGGCTTCGCCTCCATCGGCGCGGGGCTGGATTTTCTGGCCGGAAGTCAGGTGCGCGCCCCGGACTGGGTGCGGAAGCTGGCGCTCGAATGGCTGTGGCGGGCCTTGTCCTCGCCGCGCCGGCTGGTGCCGCGCTATGCCGCCTGCGCCGCCATCCTGCCGGGACAGATCACGCAAGCCCTGCGCCTGCGCCGCGCGCCCTGATCCCCCCACCCCGCCCGGTCACTTGTATTCGATCAGCCCGCGCCGCCGCCCCCGCCACCGGCCGAGCCAGTAGCCGATCGCACCCTGCGCCTCGGCGAACTTGCCGATCACGGTGAAAAACGCCCATTCCGCCCCTCCCCGGGGCGCAAGCCGCAGCATCTGCGCGGGATAGACCAGCAGCAGAAGCCAGCCCGCCGGATGGATCAGCCCCGCCGCGATCACCGCCACCGGCCCCACCGCCCCCCAGAGGAGCGCCCGCCGCAGCTCCGCCACCCAATGCCGCTCCGGCCCCGCCCCATGAAGCGCCGCGCCCTCGGCAAAGGCATGGCCCGCCCGCACCGTCCGCCGCCACCACTGGCCGAAGCGCCTCATCGCCGCATCATGCAGCGTCATCTCCGCGCCGATCCGCCAGACCTCGCCCCCCGCCCGGCGCAGACGCAGGCACAGCTCCGGCTCCTCTCCCGCGATCAGATCCTCCCGGTAGCCACCCGCCGCCTGTACCGCCGCGAACCGCATCAGCGCATCGCCGCCGCAGGCCGCCGCAAGACCCACCGGCGTATCCCATTCCCGATCCGCCAGGCGGTTGTAGACCGAAGCCTCCGGGAATCGCTCCCGCCGCCGCCCGCAGACCACGACCGCCCGCGGATGCTCTGCAAACCCCGCCAGCGCCGCCAGCGTCCAGCCCGGCTGCACCGCGCAATCGCCATCGACCATCTGCACGAACTCCGGCGGATCATCCGCCAGCGCCGCAAGCCCCGCATTGCGCGCCCGCGCCGCCGTGAACGGCACCGCGAGGTCGAGCGCCACCACCTCCGCCCCGCGCGCCCGCGCCGCCGTCGCCGAACCGTCGGAAGAGCCGCTGTCCACATAGACGATGCGCCGCACCTGGCCGGAAAGGCTGTCGAGGCAGGCGAGAAGCCGCGCCCCCTCGTTGCGGCCGATCACCACCGCATCGACCCTGACCTGCCCGTCGCCCATCCTCACCCCATCCGGAATCGCCCCTTCGGCGCCCGGCAGACTAAGCCGCAAAGCCCGGCAAAACCATGGCAGGCTTTGGCGCGCAACATCTCGCCCCGCTTTGCAATTTTCGCAGAACCTGCTATCTGGGTCCTGCTGGGCGGGGGCTCAGGCGATTCCGGTTTGCGGCAAGACCCATGGGTCCACCGTTCCGGCCCATGGTCTGAGAGGTCCGCCTGCCGCAATGCAGGCCCGAGAAGAAGTGGCACCACCCCCGCAAGGGTGGGCTGCGGTAGGAGCCCGGCTTTCGGATGTCCACGCACAGAATATTGATGTCTAACCCCGTTTGGCGGGAAGATATGGAGCTTTCGTCGATGTCTTCCGACACCTCCGACCGCAACCGGCCCCCGCGCGGGGCGGCGATCTCGCTGTTCCGGCCCGGCCAGACCCTGCCGCAGGCCCCGATCACCTATGACCTCGCCACCGGGCGGGAGATTTTTTCCGCCCCCCTGCCGCCGGTGCTGATCAACCCGGCCAAGGTCTGGGAATCGCTGACCCCCGTGACCCTCGCCGCCGATCATCTCATCGGAAACGGTCTGTTTCCGCAGTCGAGCGAGGAGCCTGCCGCCGCCGCTTTCGACATGCTGCGGACCCGTGTGCTGCAAGGTCTGGCGGAGAAACGCTGGAAGCGGATCGGCGTCACCTCTCCCACCCATGGTTGCGGCAAGTCCTTCGTTGCCACCAATCTCGCCCTGTCGCTGGCCCGCCGTCCGTCGAGCCGCACCGTGCTTCTGGACCTCGACCTGCGCCGCCCGCAACTTGCCGAATTGCTCGGCCTGCGCGAGGTCCCGGCGCTTGAGGATTTCCTGAACGGCGAACAGCCGCTCGAAAGCATCTTCCGCCGCTTCGGCCGCACCCTCGCCCTCGGGCTTAACGGCACGCCGGTCGCCGGCGCCGCCGAAGCCCTGCACAACCCCGAAACCGCCGCTTCGCTGGAGGCGATGCTGGAACAACTCGACCCCGAAATCGTCCTGCACGATCTTCCGCCGGCACTTGCCAGCGACGATGTGCTGGCCCTCGCGCCGGCGCTCGATGCGGTGCTGCTCGTCACCGACGGTACGCAGAGCACGCCCGAAGACATCCGCGCATGCGAGCGGCTCTTTGCCGGGCGGCTGCCGATCCTCGGCGTCGTTCTGAACCGCGCGCAGGATGCCGGGGCGCGCCGCCACGGCTATGGCAGGGGCTGAGCCATGGGACAGATCCAGTCGTTCGCCGAACTCCTGAGCCTGCTGATCCGCCGCCGCTCGCTGATCATCGCCATCACGCTGATCGGCACGCTCGTCGCCGTCGCCTATGCCAAATCGCGCCCCGACACCTATGAGACCGCCGCCGTCATCCAGGTGGAGGTGCCGACCGTCGTGCAATCCGGTGACGGCACCCCTGCCCCGGCCTCGGGCGCGGCGCAGATGCTGCAAAGCATCGAGCAGCGCCTGACCACGCGCGAAAATCTCGCCGCCGTCATCGCCCGCCACGGGCTTTACAAGGACCTCCCCGGCCTCTCGGACGACAAGAAGATCGACCTGCTGCGCGCTTCCGTCAGCTTTCAGGGCATCGACAGCGCCGCGGGTCAGGCCTATGGCCAGCCGCGCAGCCTGTCCGCGATCCTCGTCTATGCCCGGCTCGGCAACCCTGAACTGGCCGCGCGCGTCGCCAATGATTTCGCGCAAGGCATCCTCGACCAGTCCTCCAGCGACCAGAAGAGCCGCGCCGACGAGAATGTGGATTTCTTCAAGGAAGAGGAGGCCCGCGTCTGGGCGCAGCTTTCGCAGCTTGAGGCGGAGATCGCCGCCTACAAGAACGCCCATGCCGATACGCTGCCGACCCTGCATGATGCGCTGCGCGACGAACTGGTGAACCTCGACGCCGACCTGCGCCGCTCCGGTCAGGATCGCGTGGCGCTTCAGGGTCAGGCGGAGACGATCCGCGCCAAAGGCACCCTGCGCGAAACCGACCGGCGCGAGCTGGACGACATCACCGCAAGGCTCACCGTTCTGGACGCGCAGCTTGCCACGACCGAGGCCCGCCGCGCCGAGGTCCAGACCGCCATCGCCGCCACCCCGGAAGTGGAGCGGGTGCTGAGCGGCTATGAACGCCAGCTCACCCAGTTGCAGGACCAGTATCAGGTGATCACCCGCCGCATGGCCGAGGCGCAGACCGAACAGCTTCTGGCCGAACGCCGTCAGGCGGAACGGTTCACCCTGCTCGAACGGGCGGTGACGCCGGAATATGCGATGGGTGGCGGCGGCAAGAAGATCGCCCTCGCCGGGGCAGTCGGCAGCCTCATGGCCGGTCTGGCGCTCGCCTTCCTCCTCGACCTCCTGCGCCCGGTGGTCCGCACCGCGGCACAGATGGAACGCCAACTGGACCTGCGGCCCGTCGTCTCCATCCCGGAGGTGCGCCCCGCCACCCGGACGGAGGCCCATCGGCGGCTCGGCCGCGGCATCGTGAAACTGCTCGACGACCCGACAAAACCGCTGCTCGGCCTGCCGCGCTATGCGGTGGTCGCTACGGCGGCAACACTGGTGCTTGTGGCGGCCGCGGCCGCCATCGCCTGACGGAGCCGAAGACCCTGACATGTAAAACCCGCCCTCTGCGACGGGGGCGGGTTTTCTCGTTCAGCCAGAGAGGAAAGCGGGCGGGCGCCCTGTTCAGACGCCCGTCCCCTTGGTCATCACGCCCACGGTCCGCAGGAGCGTCAGCAGATCGGCGCCCAGCGACAGTTCCGCCTCATAGGCCGTGTCATATTCGGCCCGCGCCTCGAAGCTGGTGCGGTTGCGTCCGGCCGTCTGCCAGTAGCCGGTGCAGCCCGGTCGCAGCGCGTAATAGGCCAGACCCGGATAGATCGTCCGCTGGGCCACCATCATCGGGCGCGGTCCGACAAGGCTCATATCGCCCTTCAGCACGTTCCAGAGCTGCGGCAGCTCATCCAGCGACGACCGGCGCAGGATTTGGCCCATGGCCGTCACCCGCGGGTCTTCGCGCAGCTTCTGCGTGCGGTCCCATTCCAGCCGCGCCTCGGGATGGCTGGCCAGATATTCTTCCATCCGGGCATCGGCATCGCGCACCATGCTCCGCAGCTTCCACATGCGGAAGATCCTGCCGCCCTTGCCGATCCGCATCTGCGAATAGAAGGGGCTGCCCCCGTCGCGCGCCACCGCGACCGCCAGTGCCGCGACGATCGGCACCACGACCGGAGCGGCCAGGACGATGGCCGTCACGTCCAGCACCCGCTTGAAGACATGCCGGTAAAGCCCCCGGCGCTTCGGCAGAAGCGCCAGCAGCCGGGCCTCTTCGCCCGCCTGCATCGGACCGGACTGAACCGGGCCGGCCTGCGGCGAACGCTTGAGATCGAACTCGGGAAAGGTCATTGTCATTGTCGGTCACCCAATGACAATGGCAGAAGGGCTGTACGCGACAGGCAGCGGAAACCGGCGAAAAGCCCGTTCGACCGCCCCGGAAACCGGGTGCGCGATGGCATGTTGGCAGTTCATTTTTTGGCACTCTGGCAGTAGGCCCCCAATTCATATTTTATCCGACTTTGCGGAGAGTTGGCGACAACTTCCGTTGGGTCGCGGCCCGGTTTACGCCCAATTAACCGTGAAATTTTGCCCCCGGTTCGCCGTATTCTTGCCAAACTTGACGAGAGCGCAACGCAAGGTTGTGTTTTCCGAAATTGCTCCCGCAATGCCCGCTGCGTGATTCGCGCCGCTCTGCGGCATCGGCCTTGCCGCATCACGGCATTTGCGGGCCAGAGGCGGGAAGCTCCCCGCTGACTCATTGTTTCTCAAGCGGATTCAATGGAGAAAGGCCGAAACCGCTGTCGCGCCGGCCTCAGACCCGGACCGGCTGCACCGCACGCAGGATGAATCCGAGCGCCGCCGTGGTCCCGCCCGCGGAATAGGAAAGGGCCAGCAGGACGAGGCTTTGCTCCGCGACAAGCATCAGGCCCAGGCTGAGCATCCCGCCCAGAATACTGCTGACAACCACCCCCGCGAGCATCACCTGTCACCCCGCCTGACAACCATCATGACCGGCATAACCGGCCCCAGGCCGGACAATCCCTGTCATTAACCGGAATTCTGGCATGGAATGGGGACAATTGCAGCATAAAACTCTGGAAAATTTGTCCGATTGGAAACAGTTGGGTTAACAATTGATTAATTGTCGCCTATTCGGAAACAATACCATTCAAATACTTTCCATATTCATTCTTGCGGAAAATCGCGGCGCGGGCCGAAAGATCCTCCCGGCTGATCCAGCCCAGCCGAAACGCGATCTCATCCGGGGAACCGACCTGCTGGCCCTGCCGCTCGGTCAGGGTCCGCACGAAATTGCCCGCATCGAGCAGGCTGCCATGGGTCCCGGTGTCGAGCCAGGCAAATCCCCGCCCCATCTTCTCGACGCGGAGGCTGCCTTCCGCGCGGTAGATCTCCAGCAGATCGGCGATCTCCAGCTCCCCCCGCGCCGAAGGCCTCACCCGCGCCGCGAACTCCGGCGCCCGCCCGTCGAGATAGTAAAGCCCCGTCACCGCGAAATTCGACGGCGGCACCTCGGGCTTCTCGATGATCGCCCGCACCCGGCCCTCGGCGTCGAAATCCACCACCCCATAGCGCTCCGGGTCCGAGACCCGGTAGCCGAAGACCGTGCCGCCCTGGGCCTTCGCCCCGGCCGTGGCGAGGATGTCCGGCAGGCCATGGCCGAAGAAGATATTGTCGCCCAGCACAAGAACCGAAGGCGCACCGGCAAGGAACTCCTCCGCCAGAAGATAGGCCTGCGCCAGCCCGTCGGGCGAGGGCTGCACCAGATAGGTCAGGCTCAGCCCCCATTGGCTGCCATCGCCCAGCAGCCGCCGGAACTGCACCTGATCCTCCGGCGTGGTGATCACCGCCACCTCGCGGATGCCGCCGAGCATCAGCACCGACAGCGGATAATAGATCATCGGCTTGTCGTAGATCGGCAGAAGCTGCTTGGAGACGCCCATGGTGATCGGCCAGAGCCGCGTCCCCGAGCCGCCCGCCAGAATGATGCCCTTGCGTGTCATGCCGCCAACTCCTGCAAGATGTCCTGAAGGCCCGCGCGCCAGTCCGGCCGCGCCAGCCCGAAATCCGCCAGCCCCGCACAGTCGAGCCGCGAATTGAGCGGCCGCCTTGCCGGGGTGGGATAGGCCGAGCTCGGGATGTCGTTCACCCGGCAGGCCAGCCCCGCCCGCGCCATGATCTCCCGCGCGAACTCCGCCCAGGAGGTATCCGGCGCACCGCTGAAATGCTGGATGCCGGGCTGCTCCCCGTCCCGCAGCACCGCCGCAAAGCGGTAAAGCGCATCGGCGATCGCCGCCGCCGGGGTCGGCCCGCCGATCTGGTCGGCGACGACATTCAGGCTCTCCCGCTCGCGCCCGAGGCGCAGCATGGTCTTCACGAAATTCGCACCATGGGCGGAAACCACCCAGGAGGTCCGCAGGATCAGATGCGCCCCGCCCGCCGCCTGCACCGCCGCTTCCCCCGCCAGCTTCGTGCGCCCGTAGGCGCCAAGCGGCGCCACCGGGTCCGAGGGGCGGAAAGGCCGCTCCCCCGCGCCGTCGAAGACGTAATCGGTGGAGATGTGGAGAAAGGGCAGACCCCGCTCCGCGCAGGCCAGCGCCATGGCACCGGGAGCTGTTCCGTTGACGGTCAGGGCCGCCGCTTCCTCCGTCTCGGCGCGGTCCACTGCCGTCCAGGCGGCAGCATTGATCACCACCTCCGCCCCGCTGGCCCGGATCGCCGCCGCACAGGCTTCGGGATCGGAAAGATCAGCCTGCGCGCGGCCCAGAAACTCCGCCGAGACACCCTCCGGCATCCGCCGCGCCAGCTCGCGCGCCACCTGCCCGGACTGGCCGAAGACCAGCGCCTTCACGCCTTCACCCCCAACCTTTGCCCGACCCCGGCGCGCGCCTGCAAGGGCCGCCACCAGTCCTCGTTGTCGAGATACCATTGCACGGTACGCTCCAGCCCCTCCTCCACCGTGACCGAGGGCCGCCAGCCCAGCTCCTCGCGGATGCGGCTCGGGTCGATGGCATAGCGGGCATCATGGCCGGGACGGTCGGTGACGAAGGTGATCTGGTCGGCATAGGGCGCGGCCTTCGGGCGTTTGCGGTCAAGGATCGCGCAGATGGTCCGCACGAGGTCGATGTTGCGCCGCTCGTTCTCGCCGCCGATGTTGTAGCTGCGCCCGACCACGCCCTTCTGCACCACGAGGAGAAGCGCATCGGCATGATCCTCGACGTAAAGCCAGTCGCGGACATTCTCCCCCTGCCCGTACACCGGGATCGGCTTGCCGGCCAGCGCGTTCAGGATCACCACCGGGATCAGCTTTTCCGGAAAGTGGAAAGGGCCGTAATTGTTGGAACAATTGGTCAGTACCACCGGCAGGCCATAGGTCTCCGCCCAGGCGCGCACCAGATGGTCGGAGGCGGCCTTCGACGCCGAATAGGGGCTGCGCGGATCGTAGGGCGTGGTTTCGGTGAACTGCCCCTCCGCCCCGAGCGAGCCGAAAACCTCATCGGTGGAGATGTGGTGGAACCGGAACCCCGCCGGCCGGCCCTGCGCCTGCCAATAGCTGCGCGCCGCCTCCAGCATGTTGAAGGTGCCGGTGATATTCGTCTCGATGAAATCCGACGGCCCGTCGATGGAGCGGTCCACATGGCTTTCCGCCGCCAGATGCATCACCGCATCGGGCCGGTGCGCGGCAAAGATCCGGTCGAGCGCGGCACGGTCGCGGATATCGGCCTGTTCGAAGACATAGCCCGGCGCGTTCGAGACCGGGGCGACATTCTCCAGACAGGCCGCATAGGTCAGCGCGTCGAGATTGACCACCTGATGCCCGTCGCGCACCGCCTGCCGCACCACCGCAGAGCCGATGAACCCCGCCCCACCCGTTACAAGAATCTTCATGCCATCCCCACAAACGGCGAAACCACCTCGCGCAGCAGCGGTGCCGCCGCATCCTTGGCCGACAGGATGGGGGCTGCACCCAAGCCCCAGTCGATACCGATCTCCGGATCATCCCAGCGCACAGCGCCATCGCACTCAGGCGCGTAAAGGTCGGTGCATTTGTATTGCACCTCCGTCCGCGGCGCCCGTGTGACGAAGCCGTGCAGAAAACCCTTCGGTACGAAAAGCTGGCGCCCGTTTTCCGGGGTCAGCTCCACGCCGACCCATCTGCCGAAGCTCGCGGAGCCGGCGCGGAAATCCACTGCCACGTCGAGAATCGCCCCGGCGGTGCAGCGCACCAGCTTGTCCTGCGCGCGCGGCGGCGACTGGTAATGCAGGCCGCGGAGCGTGCCAGGCTCCGCCGACATCGAATGGTTGTCCTGCACGAAAGGCAGGTCGAGCCCCGCCTCCGCCATCCGCGCCGCATTCCAGGTCTCCGTGAACCAGCCGCGGTCATCGCCGAACCTGCGCGGCGTGAGGATCAGCACCCCGTCCAGAGCGGTGGTCTCAATCTGCATGGCACGTCCCTTCCGGCCCTGCGGCCCTTCTTTGCAGATAAGCGTTCAAAGTCCAAGAACCCCGGCATGGGAGGAAAGGACAAGTCCCGCAAGCCCCGCCGCAAAAGCGAAGAAGACCAGATCATGCAGCGGGTCCCAGGCCTGATGCTTGCGCGCCAGAGCCACGATCAGCGGATGCATCAGCACCAGCGCCGCCGCCTGCGCGGCAAGGGCGCCGAAAAGGCCGCCCGCCTCCATCCCGATCAGGAAGGCGAGCGTCTGCATCCCGGCCTTGGCGGCGATCAGCAGGAAGTAGCTGCGCGAATCCCCGGCGGCGAGCGCGGACTGGTCATAGGTCATCCCCACCACTCCCGGCATCTGCACGCAGGCCATGGCCACCACGACCGCCCCCGCCCCGGCATAGCGCGCGTCATACATCACGCCCACCAGCGCCACGCCGGCCAGCCCCAGCACCGCCAGCAGCCCGAGCGTTCCGCCCGACAAAAGGAACCGCAACCGCCGCATCTTCGCGGCATTGGCGGCGGAAGCGGCCGGCGGATGGTCGCGGTAAAGCGGGATCAGGATGCGGCTCGTCACCGCACCCGCCAGCAGCACCGGGAAGGAGGCGAGGAACCAGCCGATGTTGTAGATCCCCAGATCCTCAAGGCTCAGATAGGCGCCGAAGATCGCCTTGTCGCCCTGCGACAGCAGGAAGCCGCAGGCGGTGGAGAGGAAGATCCACTTGCCGAAATGGATGAGCGCGCGACCCGCCTCCCGCTCCCAGCGGAAGCGGTTGCGGGGGCCGGGCAGGAACAGGCTCATGAGAACCAGCTTCGCCGCCGAGCCGAAGATCGCCCCCAGCACCAGCGCCCAGACCGATTTCAGCACGAAGGCCAGGGCGATCATCGCAAGGATGCCGCTGATCTGCGCCACAAGGTCCAGCGCCGTCACCCGCCCGAGAAGGAGATGCCGGTTGGCGGTGTCGATCCGCGTCGGATTGAAGCCGGAGATGAGCAGCGTCAGCCCCGCCGCCGGCAAAAGCTGCGCCAGCTCCGGCGCCTCGTAGAACCGCGCCACCGGCAGGGCCAGCGCACAGGTGAGAAGCCAGAGCATCCCGCCCCGCGCCACGTTGAGCGTGAAGGCGGTGTCGAGGAAAACCGGATCATCGCCCTTCGGATGCTGGCTGATCGCCGGCCCGATCCCCACGTCGGAGAACATCGCCAACCCCACGAGCACCACCGAGACCAGCGCCATCACTCCGAACGCCTCCGGATAGAGCAGCCGGGTCAGTATCAGGTTGGAGACCAGCCGCAGCGCCTGGGTGATGGCATAGGACCCCGCCGTCATCAGCGAGCCCCGGAAGGCACGGGCGAAGAGCCCCTCCCCCGACAGTCTTTGCACAAACCCCATGCCCAACCCTAACGCAGCCGCTTTCCGCTGCGAAGGGGCATCCCGCGGAATTCGGGCGTTTCGATGGCGGCACAGGGGAAACAGAAGACCAGCCCTCCGCAGCCCCCAAGATCGCCCGCGCACCTGCCTCCAGCGCGACCGGAACAAGCCCGCCCAGCCGCCTCCTCCCCTCCATCCACTGTGCATAGATATCCTGCCGGATTTGCCACCGGCTCAAGGGGCCGGGGGCAGGACGGAGGGGTGCAAACCCCCTCCGGCGCCCGCAACAGGGCGCACCAGCCGTCAAATCCCGCCCCCCTCGCCGCACCTGCGCTCCGCGCGGGGATATTTGGGCCAGTATGAAAGGGGAAGGCCTTCGTCTTGCCATCATGCTCTGTTAGGAGGGGGCGATCCTGACTGGTGGTTTTTCGTGACGCTTGCCTATCTCGTGAATACCTATCCGCGTGCCTCGCACACCTTCATCCGGCGCGAGATCCAGGCGCTTGAGCGTCTGGGCTGGCAGGTCCGGCGCTTTGCCATGCGCTCGGACCGGGCGGCTCTGGTGGAGCCGGCCGATCTGGAGGAGGACCGCAGGACCGAGCATCTGCTGGAGGCGGGGGGGCTCAGGATCGGCCTTTCGGCCCTGGGCTGGATGGCGGCGCGGCCGGCGGCGGCGGTGCGGGCGCTGCGGCTCGCCTTGCGCGCAGGCGCGCGCGGGGCGGGAGGCGGGCCGGGGACCGGCGGACGGCTCCGCCATCTCATCTACCTCATGGAGGCCGCCCATCTCGCCCGGCGCTGCCGGGCCGAGGGCATCCGCCATCTGCACGCCCATTTCGGCACCAATTCCGCGACGGTGGCGATGCTCTGTGCCACGCTCGGCGGTCCCGGCTATTCCTTCACCACCCACGGGCCGGAGGAATTCGACGCCCCCCTCGCGCTCTCGCTCGGCGACAAGATCGCAGCGGCGCGCTTTGCCGTGGCGATCTCCTCCTTCGGGCGCAGCCAGCTTTGCCGCTGGGTTCCCCCCGCGCTCTGGCCCCGGATCGAGGTCGTCCCCTGCGGGATCGAGCCGCAGCATTTCGCCCCGCTGCCGCTGCCGGAAGCCGGGCCGCATCTGGTGGCCATCGGGCGGCTCGCCCCGCAGAAGGGCTTCGCGCTGCTGATGGAGGCGGTGCGCCTTGCCGCTTTGCCGGGCCTCCGCCTCACCCTCGTCGGCGATGGCGAGTTGCGCGGAGAGCTGGAGGCCGCAGCCCCTCCGCAGGTCCGTTTCGCCGGCTGGCAGGATGAGGCGGGGGTGCGCGCCGCCCTTGCCGCCGCGCAGGCACTGATCCTGCCCTCCTTCGCCGAAGGCCTGCCGGTCGTGCTGATGGAGGCCATGGCGGCTGGACGCCCGGTCATCGCCACCGCCATCGCCGGGGTGCCGGAGCTGGTGACGGCGGAGACCGGCTGGCTCGTCCCGGCGGGCGATGCGGAGGCGCTTGCCGAAGCGATCCGCACCCTGGCCGCCACCCCGGCGGAGGAGCTGGCCACCAAGGGCGCCGCCGCCCGCGCCCGCGTCCTGGCCCGCCATGACATCGACAGGGCGGCGGCAAAACTCTCCGCCCTCTTTCTCGCCACCGGAGCGGAGAAGGCGCCCGCATGACCCGCTTTGCCCTGATCGCCGCCAGTCACCAGCCGGCCATTCTGGCCGACAATCTCGCCCGCTCCCCCGATGTCACCTCGGGGGCGCTGCCCCTGCAGGTGATCCGCGATGCGCCCTCCGCCGCCATTGCCTACAACCGGGGGCTGGCGCAGACCGGGGCAGAGATCGTGATCTTCGCCCATCACGATGTTTTCCTGCCGAAGGGCTGGCTGGCGCTTCTGGAGGCCCGGCTGGCCGCTTTGCCGCCCGATTGGGCGGTCATGGGGGCTTTCGGCATCGGGCGCGACGGGGCGCATCTCGGGCCGGTCTGGTCTTCGTCCCTCGGCCAGATCGTCGGGCGGGTGCCGCTTGCACCAGCCCCGGTGCAAAGCCTCGATGAGCTTCTCATCGTGCTCGACACCCGCGCCGGTCTGCGCTTCGACGCGGCGCTGCCGGGCTGGCACATGTATGGCACCGATATCGTCCAGACCGCCCTTGCCGCCGGGCGCGGCGCCTATGCCGGCGCGCTGCCCTGCATCCACAACGACCAGAGCCATACCGCGCTCGGCGCCGATTTCGATGCCGCCTACCGCTTCATCCGGGCGAAATGGGCGAGCTGCCTGCCGATCCGCACGCCGATCACCAAGATCAGCCGCTCCGGCCTGCATCTCTTGCGCGACCGCTGGCACCGCCGCCGCGCCGCCCCGGTGCTGGAGGCGATGGCCGTCGGCATCCACCACGACCCGGCGCATCTGGCGGCGCTCTGCGGCTGGGCGGATCTCGGCCCCTCAGCCGAGGGCTGAGACCGCCGCCGCCACCGCCGCCCCAAGCGTCGCATGGGCGGCCTCGTCGAAATGCACCCCGTCGATGGGCGACACCGCAATATGCTTGCCCGCATCGAGGAAGCCCACCCGCCGCGCCCTGGCAAGGCTTTCGTACAGCGGCGGCAGCGCAAGGCTGCGGGCGCGCGCGCCGTAGAACTGGTCGGCAATCGGCCCCTGTTCCAGCACCGGCGGCGGGCAGATCAGCAGGATGCGGAAGCCGCCATGACGCTCCTGCTTTTCCCGATGCTGGGCGATGTCGAGCAGGGCGGCGATGCCCCCCGTCACACCCTCCGGGCTGGCGCCGAACCGTGCCTTCACGTCATTGGTGCCGAGCATGATCGTCAGCACGTCGATCGGCCCGTGGCTTTCGAGCGCGGTCTTCAACCCGTCCTGCCCGTTCATGTGGCTGCCCATCACCGGGTCGCCGAATTGCGCGGTGCGACCGGGCAGGCCCTCCTCCGCCAACTCCCAGCCCGCCCCCAAAGCGGCAAGCGCCCGGCGCGGCCAGCGGGTCTCTCCGTCGAAGCGGCGGTAGGGCGCGCCCTCGGCCACGATCGGCGGGGTGCCATGGGTGTTGCTGTCGCCGAATGTCAGAAGCACGGGCATTGCGGATCTTCCTTCTCCCTGGGCCTTTGGCGCAAAGTGCCGAAAGCCCGGCGCAGAGTAAAGCCGCGCCTTGCCTGCCGGATCGGGCCACCTGCCTCTTGGCCTTTGGCCCCGGCAGGCGCATATAAGGCGCAACCCGCCCTTCTTTCGGAGCAGACCCATGTTCGGAACCGATCTGAAACCCGCCCCCACCCCCGCCGCCTCCGGCGCGCTGATCAAGGATGGCTCGGAAGCCAGCTTCATGCAGGATGTCATCGAAGCCTCGCGCGAGGTGCCGGTGATCGTCGATTTCTGGGCGCCGTGGTGCGGGCCGTGCAAGACCCTCGGCCCGGCGCTCGAAGCCGCGGTGACGGCCGCCAAGGGCCGGGTGAAGATGGTCAAGATCGACGTGGACCAGAACCAGGGCATCGCCGCCCAGCTCCGCATCCAGTCGATCCCCACCGTCTACGCCTTCTTCCAGGGCCAGCCGGTCGACGGCTTCCAGGGCGCGCTGCCCGGCTCCGAAGTGCAGAAATTCGTGACTAAGATGGCCGATCTGACCGGCCCTGCCGACGGGGGCCTTGCCGAGGCGCTTGAAGCGGCCGAGCAGATGCTGGCCGAAGGCGCGGCCGAGGATGCCGCCGAAACCTTCGCCGCCATCCTTGAGGAGGAGCCGGAGAACGCGGGCGCCTACGGCGGGCTGATCCGCGCCCGGCTGGCGCAGGGCGATCTCGACGTGGCGCAGGCGCTTCTCGATGCCGCTCCGCCCGCCATGGCCAAGGCAAAGGAGCTGGAGACCGCCCGCGCCCAGCTGGATCTCGCCCGTCAGGCGCAATCCGCCGGGCCGGAGGCCGATTTGCGCGCCCGTCTGGCCCGCGACCCTGCCGACCGGCAGGCGATGTTCGACCTTGCGACCGCGCTCCATGCCGCAGGCAAGACCGAAGAAGCGGTGAACACGCTGCTCGATCTGTTCCGGCTCGACCGCGAATGGAACGAGGGCGCGGCCAAGACCCAGCTCTTCACGATCTTCGGCGCGCTGAAACCGCAGGACCCGATCGTGCTGGCCGGGCGGCGGCGCCTCTCGTCGATGATCTTTGCCTGATCGCCGCGCCGCGCTAGATCTGTCCCATGACGATCCTGACCGACCTGCCCGAAACGCTTCCCGTCTTCCCGCTTTCGGGGGCGCTTCTCCTGCCGCGCGCGCGCCTGCCGCTGCATATCTTCGAGCCGCGCTACCTTGCCATGCTCGACGATTGCCTGAAGACGCCGGGGCGGCTCATCGGCATGGTCCAGCCCTCGGGGGAGAGCCGGCTTTCCGCCATCGGCTGCGCGGGCCGGGTCACCGGCTTTTCGGAAACCGAGGACCGGCGCTACATGATCACCCTCACCGGCATTTCGCGCTTCCGGCTGCGCGAGGAGGTGGAGGGTTTCACCCCCTATCTGCGCTTCACCGCCGACTGGCAGCCCTTCGCCCGCGATCTCGGCCCGGAGGAACAGGATCCCGGCTTCGACCGCGAGGCCTTCCTCGCCCTGCTCGGCCGCTTCTTCCAGTCCCGCCATCTCGGCACCGACTGGATGGCGCTGAAGGATGCGGCGCCGGAAATGCTGATCAATGCGCTCTCCATGCTGCTGCCGCTGCCGCCCGAGGACAAGCAGGCGCTTCTGGAAGCCCCTTCCCTTGTCACCCGCCGCGAGACGCTGGTGACGCTGATCGAATTCGCCCTGCGTGGTGGCGGGGCGCCGGATGAGGTGCTGCAATGACCGACACCCCCTTTGACCGCCGGATGCTGGAGGCGCTGATCTGCCCGGTCAGCCAAGGGCCGCTCACCTATGACGCGGAGCGGGGGGAGCTGGTGTCGAAAGCGGCGAAGCTGGCTTTTCCGATCCGGGACGGGATTCCGATCATGCTGTTCTCGGAGGCGCGGCAGATCGGATAGGCGCCGCGGGACGCGCCGGGGGCTTCCCCCCGTGACATGGGTTTCTCGAACCCATGGCGAACCCCATGCCCTACCCCGCAAAATCTCATGCACAGCGGATGAGGGCAGAGCGGGGCGATCAGGGCGTCTGGGGGCCGTCTTCCGTCACGATCACCGACATGGGAATGTCGTGGGATTGCGGGAAGATTGTCGGGACTTCGGCGGCTTGCAGGCCCACGGCGATGACGAAGGGGCGCGGATGCAGCGCCGCAAGGGTGCGGTCGAAATAGCCGCCGCCATAGCCGAGCCGGTAGCCCGCCCGGTCCCAGCCGACCAGCGGGGCGAGGGCGATCTCGGGGCGCAGTTCCCCCGCACTTTCCGGCGGCACCGGGATGTTCCAGTTGCCGCGCTCCATCGCCATGCCGGGGCGCCAGCGGCGGAAATGCAGGGGGGCGGCGCGTTCGACCACCACCGGCAACGCCACCTCCGCCCCCCGTCCGTGGAGCGAGGTGAGCCAGGGGCGCAGATCGGCCTCGCCCTTGATCGGCCAATAGCCGGAAATCACCTTGCCCGCCGGATCGCCGACCAGACGGTCGAGATGGCGGATCAGCGCCTGCGCCCAATCCGCCCGCGCGGTCACGGACATCGCCATGCGCTCCGCCCGCAGCCGTTCCCGCTCCGCCTTGCGCCAGCGGGCCACGTCGCGGGCCTGTTCGGGGTCCTCGCCAAGGTAGCAGACCGGCGAGGAGGGCGCGCGCGGTCCGGTGTCTTTGCTGCTCATCCTCGTCCCTTTCCGAAAGGGTCAGATCGCCTGCCCGGTCAAAAGGCGCGGCAGTTCTCCCGTGGCCCCCGCGCTCAGCCCCGCCGCCTGCCGCATGAAACCGCGCCGCAGGCCGGGCAAGGCGTTGACCAGTCCAAGCCCCAGATCACGCCCCGCCCTCAGGATCGGATTGTCGTTTGAAAAGAGCCGGTTGACCCCATCCATCCCGAGCGCCAGCGCGGTACTGTCGAACCGCCGCCAGCGTTGATAGCGTTCCAGCACATCCGCCGCCCCGATGTCTTCGCCGCGCCGCTGCGCCTCGACCAGCACCTGCGCCAGGGCCGCCACGTCGCGCAGCCCGAGGTTCAGCCCCTGCCCCGCGATCGGATGCACCCCATGGGCGGCATCGCCGACAAGCGCCAGCCGCGGGGCGGTGAAACGCTCGGCAAGGCTCAGCGTCAGCGGATAGGTGAAGCGCGCACCGGCCAGCGCGATCTCGCCCAGAAAATCGCCGAAACGGGGGCGCAGGGCCTCCAGATACCCGGCATCCGGCAGGGCCTGGATGGCGGCGGCCCTGGCCTCCGCCTCGCTCCAGACGATGGAGGAGTGATGCCCGCCCGGCAGCGGCAGGATCGCCAGGGGGCCGGAGGGCATGAAGAACTGCTGCGCCACGCCCTCATGGTCGCGGGCGTGGCGGATGGCGGTGACGAGCGCGGTCTGGCCATAGCCCCAGCCGTGGCGCCGGATCCCCGCCCGCGCCGCGACGCCGGAGCCGCGCCCGTCGCAGCCGACCAGAAGCCGCGCCCGCAGGGTCGCGCCGGAGGCCAGCGTCACCGTCACGCCTTCCGCCGTAACTTCTTGCGCCGTCACGGTTTCACCCGAGAGGAGCCGCAGGCCCGGCGTCTCCGCCATGGCGGCGAGGAAGGCCGCGTAAAGGAAGCGGTCCTCGGCCATGAAGCCCATCGGGCCTTCCTCGATCTCGGCATGGTCGAAGGTCAGGAAGAAGGGCGCCGGCCCCTGCCCCGCGCGCCCGTCGCTGGCCTTGATCTTCAGGATCGGCTGGACCTTGCCAGCCAGACGCCCCCAGACGCCGATCACCGTCAGGAGCCGCTTGGAGGCGAGGGCGAGCGCATAGGCCCGCCCGTCGAAGCCCGCTTCGGCACGGGCGGGGGCGGGGCGGGCGTCGATCACCGTCACCCGCAGTCCGGCCTGCGCCAGAGCCAAAGCGAGGGCCGGGCCGTTCAGCCCGCCGCCCACCACCAGAATATCGGCATCGCGTTCCATTCCCCCATAATGCGCCGCGCGCCGGGATTGTCCATGCGCCGCCTTGCCGCTAGCCTGCGGCAAATCCCTCCCGCTCCCCTCCCTCCCCCCTCCCTCCCGCCGAGACACCCCCCGCGAGACACCCCCATGAGCAAAACCTGGTCCAACCTCACCGCCGCCGATCTGGGCCGCGCCATCGGCAAGGGCAGCATCAATCCGGTGGAACTGGCGGAGTTCTTCCTCGACAAGGCGGCCACCCATCCGCTCGCCCCCCGCATCTTCGCCCGGATGAGCGCGACGCGGGCACGGGGGGAGGCGATGGGCGCTGCGGCGCGTGCCAAGGCTGGGCTGCGGCGCGGACTCCTCGACGGGGTGCCGCTGAGCTGGAAGGATCTCTTCGACACGGCGGGGCTGGAGACGGAGGCGGGCTCCGCCCTGCTGAAAGGCCGGGTTCCGGCGCAGGACGCCGCGGTTCTGGCGCAGGCCACGCGCGAAGGCACGGTCTGCCTCGGCAAGACCCATATGTCGGAGCTGGCCTTTTCCGGCCTCGGCCTCAATCCGGTGACGGCGACCCCGCCCTGCATCAATGACGAGACCGCCGTTTCTGGCGGGTCTTCCTCCGGAGCGGCGGCTTCGGTGGCCTATGGGCTCGCCCCGGCGGCCATCGGCTCGGATACCGGCGGTTCGGTGCGGATTCCCGCCGCCTGGAACGATCTCGTCGGGCTGAAGACCAGCGCCGGGCGCCTGCCCCTGACCGGCACCGTTCCCCTGTGCGAGCGCTTCGACACCATCGGCCCGCTCGCCCATTCGGTCGAGGATTGCGCCCATCTTCTTGCCGTATTGGAGGGCCGCCGCCCCGCTGATCTCGACGGCGCGAGCCTTTCCTCCGCCCGGCTTCTCGTTCTCGAAACCGTGGCGCTCGACGATCTGCGGAACCGCCCGGCGCAGGGTTTCGAGGATGCGCTGTCGCGTCTTTCCCGCGCCGGGGCCACGCTCACCCGCTTCCGCCATCCGGGCGTCACCGAGGCCATGGCCCTTGCCGGCGTCCTTTTCACCGCCGAGGCCTATGCGATCTGGTCCTCCACCATCGAGGCCGCGCCGGAGAAGATGTTCCCGCGCATCCTCGAACGCTTCCGCGCCGGGGCCGGGGTCCGCGCCATGGACTATATCGCCGGATGGCGGCGGCTGGAGGTCCTGCGCGCCGAATGGGCGGCGGTGACGGCGGGCTATGACGCCGTGCTGCTGCCGACCTCGCCCATCCTGCCGCCGCAGGCGGAGCGGCTGATGACCGACAACGACTATTACGTCACCGAGAACCTGCTGGCGCTGCGGAACACCCGGATCGGCAACATGATGGGCCTCTGCGCCCTCACCCTGCCGACCAGCCAGCCCTCCTGCGGGATCTCGCTGATGGCGGCTCCGGGGCAGGAGGAGCGGCTTCTGCGGCTCGGCCTTGCCGCCGAACACGCGCTGCGCTGAGACCGCCCGAGAGATTGCCATTCGGCAGGGGCGGCGCCCGGTTGCAGGCCCCGGAGGGGTTTTGCACCCCTCCGGACCTCCCCCAGGATATTTGAGGCAAGATGAAAGGGGGAAGGGGGCGCCTCCTTCGGCCAGATGGCGATCGGCCGTCGCCGGATCGGGCGAAAAAGCCACAACCTCCGCGCCCAAGCCCAAGTCCCGCATGGGTTTTTCTGGACCCGCCCTGCGGTTCTGGCTATCGTGCCTCAAAACGGGGCGCAACGATCCCGGACATGAGGCACGAATGGCGTTTCCTGAGCGGTTTTCCAACCTGCCGGATTATGCGTTTCCGCGTCTGCGGAAGCTTCTCGACACGCACGCCCCCGGCGGCGAACCCATTGCCATGACCATCGGCGAGCCGCGCCATCCGATGCCGGATTTCGTCGGCCCGACCCTTGCCGCCCACCTCGACGGCTTCTCCGTCTATCCGCCGAACGACGGCACGCCGGAGCTTCTTTCCGCCATCGCCGGCTGGATTTCCCGCCGCTATGGCGCCGAGCTTTCCCCTGACAGGATCATGGCGCTGAACGGCACGCGCGAAGGGCTTTTCAACGCCTGCATCGCACTGTGTCCCGAGACGAAACGCGGCAAGCCTCCGGTCGTGCTGATGCCGAACCCCTTCTATCAGGTCTATGCGGTCGCAGCCCTCGCCGTGGGGGCGGAGCCGGTCTATGTCCCGGCCACGGCCGCCACCGGCTTCCTGCCGGATTATGCCGGCCTGCCCGCCGAAATCCTAGATCGCGTGACGCTCGCCTATCTCTGCTCGCCCGCGAACCCGCAGGGCGCCGTGGCGAGTGCGGAGTATTGGGCGACCCTTCTGGCCCTTGCCGAGAAACACGATTTCACCGTGCTGGCCGATGAATGTTATTCCGAGATCTGGCGGACCGCTCCGCCCCCCGGTGCGCTCGAGGTCGCCAAGGCCACGGGTTCCGACCCCGAGCGGGTCTTCACCTTCCATTCGCTGTCGAAGCGGTCGAACCTGCCGGGGATGCGCTCGGGCTTCGTGGCGGGCGGCGCGGGCGGCATGGTCCGCATCCGCCAGCTTCGCGCCTTTGCCGGGGCGCCCCTGCCCCTGCCGATCCAGCGGGTTTCCGAGATCGCCTGGGCCGACGAGGCCCATGTGACGGCAAACCGCGCGCTTTATCAGGACAAGTTCCGCGAAGCCGATGCGATCTTTTCGGGGCTTCAGGGTTTTTCCTGCCCCGAGGGCGGCTTCTTCCTCTGGCTTCCGGTCGAGGATGGCGAGGCGGCGGCCCTGAAGGCCTGGCAGGAGACCGGGGTGCGGGTTCTGCCCGGCGCCTATCTGTCGCGGGACGTGGCCGGGGACAATCCCGGCAAAGGCTATATCCGGGTCGCTCTCGTGGCCCCAAAGGAAGAAATGCAGCGCGGGCTGATCCGGCTCCGCGACTGCCTCTACGGTCGAGGGTAAGGGAAGATGGCATCCTATCAGGTCAGGCAACGCGATCCGCTTCTGGATCAGTCCACCCAGGCAATGCTGGAAAAGCGCGGGCGCGAGCTTCTCGGTCTGGCGCTGATCGGGGCGGGGCTGCTCTTCACCCTCATGCTGTGGAGCTATTCGCCCAATGATCCGGGCTGGATGGTGGCAACGGAGGAACCGGCGCAGAACTGGCTCGGCCGGTTCGGGGCGGCGCTCGCCTCGACGCTGATCATCATCGGCGGCAAGGGGGCCTGGGGCATCCCGGTGGTGCTGACCGCCTGGGGGATGCGCTTCGTGCTGCATCGCGGGGCGGACCGCGCCCTTGGCCGGATGGTCTTCGCCGTGATCGCCATTGCCATGGGCTCGGTCTATGCCGCGACGCTGCTGCCCGACGGCGACTGGATCCACACCTTCGGCATGGGCGGGCTCTTCGGCGATACCGTCTCGGGCGCGCTTCTGGGCATGATCCCGGCGGGGGCCGGGGTGGGGCTGAAGATCCTGTCGGTGCTGAGCGGCCTTGCCCTCATCGGCCTGATGCTCTTCGTCACCGGCTTCAACCTGGCCGAGGTGCGCGCCACCGGGCGCTTTCTGGTGACGAGCCTGATCCACACCTATTCCACCCTGCTCGGCGCCGCCGGCAAGGGCGCGCAAGGCACCGCCCGCGCCGCCGCCGCCCTCCAGGACCGCCGCCGCGCCGCAGCCGCCGCCGCGCCGGCCGATACCCGTTTCAGCGCACCGATGGCCGAGACCGCCCGCGGCGCCAGTGTCATCCGCCGCGCCGAGCCCGCCGTCAGTGCCGAGCCGGAAGTCGCCCATTTCGGCCGCCCCTCCTCGCTGCGCGCCGACCCGCGCTATGCCGAACCCCTGGCCGAGGCCCCGCAATACGCCCAGCCGCGCGAGAAACTCAGCCTGCTCGCCCGGATGCCCGCCCTGATGCGCCGCGCCGTGGAGCCGGAGCCGGAACTGGTGGAGCCGATCCTGTCCCACCACGCCGAAGAGGCGGAACTGCCGACCGATGACCGCATCAAGGCCCGCATCTCCGATGTGATCCGCGCCCGCACCCGCGATCCGCAGGTGCCGACGAATCCGATCACCGCCGCCATCCAGCGCCGCGAGCCGCCGATGGCCCGCCCGCGCGGGCCGCAACCGCTGATCGCCGACACCCGCCCGGTGGCCCGCGCCGCCGTCCCGGTTGCAGCCCCCCTCGCCCCGCCCGGCCTGCGCGCCGAGCCGCCGGTGATGGCCGCACCCGGCCTGCCGCCGATGCCGAAGCTCATGCCCCGCATGGAACTTCCCGCCGACCTGCCGCCCGCCGCCCCGGATTACCCCGAGACGGAGGAGGAGGACTGGGGCCTCACCGAAAACTGGTCGCCGGAGCCGGAACTGCCCGAGACCTATCCCGAACCCTTCGCGGCAGAACCGCCGCGCCGCACGGTCGTGCAGCACAGCGCGAAGAAACCCGCCGCCCCCTCCCGCCGCGCGCAGGACGAAGCCCAGCCCCGCCTGCGCTTCGACGATCCCGCCCCGGCCTATGAACTGCCGCCGCTCTCGCTTCTGGCCAATCCGCAGACCATCCAGCGTCACCAGCTCTCCGACGATTCGCTGGAGGAAAACGCCCGGATGCTGGAATCCGTGCTCGACGACTACGGCGTGAAGGGCGAGATCACCTCGGTCCGCCCCGGCCCGGTCGTGACCATGTATGAGCTGGAACCGGCGCCCGGACTGAAAGCCTCCCGCGTGATCGGCCTTGCCGATGACATCGCCCGCTCCATGTCGGCGCTCTCCGCCCGCGTCTCCACCGTGCCGGGCCGCACCGTGATCGGCATCGAACTCCCCAACGCCCACCGCGAGAAGGTGGTGCTGCGCGAGATCCTCTCCGCCCGCGACTTCGGCGACAGCCAGCTCCGCCTGCCCCTCGCCCTCGGCAAGGACATCGGCGGCGACCCGATCGTGGCGAACCTCGCCAAGATGCCCCACCTGCTGATCGCCGGCACCACCGGCTCCGGCAAATCGGTGGCCATCAACACCATGATCCTGTCGCTTCTCTACAAGCTGACGCCGGAAGAATGCCGCCTGATCATGATCGACCCGAAGATGCTTGAACTTTCCGTCTATGACGGCATCCCGCACCTTCTCTCCCCCGTCGTCACCGATCCGAAGAAGGCCGTGGTGGCCCTGAAATGGACCGTGGGCGAGATGGAGGAACGCTATCGCAAGATGTCCAAGATGGGCGTCCGCAACATCGAAGGCTACAACGGCCGCGTCCGCGAGGCCCTCGCCAAGGGCGAGATGTTCAAGCGCACCATCCAGACCGGCTTCGACGAGGATACCGGCGAGCCTGTGTTCGAGACCGATGAATTCCAGCCCGTCGCGCTGCCCTATATCGTGGTGATCGTGGACGAGATGGCCGACCTGATGATGGTCGCCGGCAAGGAGATCGAGGCCTGCATCCAGCGCCTCGCCCAGATGGCCCGCGCCTCCGGCATCCACCTGATCATGGCGACGCAGCGCCCCTCGGTGGACGTGATCACCGGCACGATCAAGGCCAACTTCCCGACCCGGATCTCCTTCCAGGTCACCTCGAAGATCGACAGCCGCACCATCCTCGGCGAACAGGGCGCCGAACAGCTTCTGGGCATGGGCGACATGCTCTACATGGCCGGCGGCGGCCGGGTGAGCCGGATCCACGGGCCGTTCGTTTCGGATGAGGAAGTCGAGGAAATCGTCAACCACCTCAAGAGCTTCGGCCCGCCCTCCTATATGTCCGGCGTGGTCGAAGGCCCGGAGGAGGACGCCGCCTCCGACATCGACATGGTGCTCGGCCTCGGCAATGGCGAGGCTTCGGACGACGCGCTCTACGATCAGGCCGTCGCCGTAGTCGCCAAGGACCGCAAATGCTCGACCTCCTACATCCAGCGCAAGCTCGGCATCGGCTACAACAAGGCCGCAAGGCTGGTGGAGCAGATGGAGGAAGAGGGCGTCGTCACCCCCGCGAACCATGTCGGCAAGCGCGAGATCCTGCTGCCGGAGCATTGAGCCCCCTCCCCTGCCGCCCGGCGCGCGGGGGGGAAACCGCGATCGCTCCGCGGGGGATATTTGAACACAGTGGATGAGGAAAGCGCCGCGCCCCCGAAAAGGCGCGGCGTTTTCGTCGGTCACCGCCCTGCCCCATCCCCTGTGCCTAAATATCCCCCGCGGAGCGTCCTTCGCCTGTCCTAGGCGCTCCGGATCAGAAAAGCCGCTCCGCCGTGCCAAGCCCCATCTCGTCGGCCATGCGCGACAGCCGGGCAAGGCGGCGGTCCACCTCCTGATCCTCCGCCTCGGTGCCGAACCCCGCCCGCGCCCGCGCATTGCGGGCCGAGATCAGCGCGATCACCTCCCGCCCCTCCTGCATGTAACGCTCCATCGGCAGGGGGCGGTAGTCCGTCGCCTCCGGCCCGGTCACCACCCCGGCGAGCCGCGCCTGCATGAAGGCGCGCAGCACCGCGTTCATCCGGCTCAGATGCCGGCGCCCCATCGCGCGGAAAAAGCGCGTCACATCCTCGTCGATCCGCATCGTCACCGCGATCTTGCGCGGCACCGCTTCCGCCAGCGCGATCTCCTGCCAGGCGGCGGGGATGCGCGGCGAGCCGTCGAGACCCCAGCGCAGATCCTCCTCCAGCCCGCGCAGGGTGCTGGCGAGGTGGTGATACTGGCTGCGGGTCTGGGCGGTGCTGGCGGGCATGGCGGTTCCTCGATGCGTGAGAAAAGCCTGCCGCCCCGGCGTCAACAAAGCCTTAACCCTGCGCGCCGGATGTAGGGACGCAGAGCATACGGGGTGAATACGGGCCGAAGACCGAAGGAAGACGCGGTGCAGACGCGGTAAAAACGGGGATTTCAGCGCAGAAGCGCCAGCAGTTCCAGCGAGGGTTCGCCCGTCACCGTCAGGCCCCGGCGTGCCTGAAAGGCCGAAATCGCCGCCCGGCTTTTCGCGCCGATCACCCCGTCCGAGCCGCCGGTGTCAAAGCCCGCAGCCGTCAGCCGCCGCTGCAACTCCTGCCGGTCGGCGATGGTCATGCCCGTCGCATCCGGCGGGAAGGCGCCGCGCACCGCCGGGCCGCCACGCAGCCGGTCGGACAGATGGCCCACGCCGATCACATAGCTTTCTGCATTGTTGTAGCGGGCGATCACGTTGAAATTGTTGAAGATCATGAAGGCCGGGCCGCGCGCGCCTGCGGGCAGAAGGATCGAGGCGCCGCCATGGTTCGGCACCGCCCGCCCGTCCATATCCGTCACCCCCAGCGCCGCCCAGTCCGCCGGGCTCCGCCCCTTGCCGCGCCCGGCAAGCGACGTGTCGAAGCCTGCCGGCAGCCGCACCTCCACCCCCCAGGGCTGACCCTTGGTCCAGCCCGATTTCGCCAGATAGGCGGCGGTCGAAGCCAGCGCGTCCGTCGGGTCGTCCGACCAGATGTCGCGGCGGCCATCTCCTGTGAAATCAACGGCATAGGCGAGGTATGAGGTCGGGATGAACTGAGTATGCCCCATCGCCCCCGCCCAGCTTCCGGTCATGTTCTGTGGCGTCGTATCCCCGTTCTGGAGGATCTTCAGCGCCGCCACCAACTGCTGCTCGAAGAAGGCCCCGCGCCGTCCCTCATAGGCGAGGGTGGAGAGCGCCGAGATCACCGGAACATTGCCCCGCCGCTCCCCGTAGAAGCTTTCCAGCCCCCAGACCGCCGCGACGACATTGCCCTCCACTCCGTAGCGTTTTTCGATCTGCGCCAAGGAGTTGGCCTCCCGCGCCATGGCGGCGCGCCCCTTGGAAACCCGCTCTTCCGAAGCGGCGATGGCGAGGTAATCCTCGATGCTGCGGGTGAATTCGGTCTGGTTGCGGTCCTTCTCGATGACATCGGGCAGGAAACCCGCGGAGCGGAAAGCGGCATCGAATGTGCCGGCAGAGATCCCCTTGCCGAGCGCCCTGCCCCGGAACCCCGCCACCCAGGTGTCATAACCGGCATTCGGCACCGGGCGCATCACGGTTTCAGGGACGCGGACCGCCCCGCGCGATCCCCCCACGCAGGCCGAAAGACCCATTGCCAGAAGCCCCAGAACCACCCCGCGCCGTGCTGCCCGCATCCTGCCCATCCTTTTGTTTTCCGGGTCTATCCTAGCCCAGCCGCCCCTCCGCGCCAAGCGGAACGGGGCGCCGGCACCCCTCACGGAAGGGTCAGCGCACGGGATCGGCAACTCCCCGCCATTTGACCGGACCGGGGGTGCCACAGCCTCTTGCACTGGACTATATTGCGGGCATGAAACGCTTTCGCCCCTTTCTCGCCGCCGCAGCCATCGGTCTTGCCACGCTCGGCTCCAGTCTTGCCGCTCTGGCGGAGCCGATCCCGCTCAAGGATCTGTCGGCCTATCTCAACAAGCTGACCACCGCCGAGACGGATTTCACCCAGGTGAACGCCGACGGCTCGGTTTCGGTCGGCAAGCTGATGATCAAGCGTCCCGGCCGGGTGCGGTTCGAATATGCCCCGCCGGACAAGTCGCTGGTGCTGGCCTCGGGCGGGCAGGTGGCGATCTTTGACGCCAAGTCGAACCAGCCGCCGGAACAATATCCGCTGAAGCGCACCCCGCTCAACCTGATCCTCGGCGACAACATCAACCTCGGCAAGGCGCGGATGGTGGTGGGCCACAAGGAGGTGGACAAGACCACCCGCGTCATCGCGCAAGACCCCGACACGCCGGAATACGGCACGATCGAGCTGGTCTTCACCGCCAATCCTCTGGCGCTGCGGCAATGGATCATCACCGATGATCTCGGCCAGCAAACCACGGTCATCCTTGGGCAATTGGCGACGGGGCAGGACTTTCCGCCCTCGATGTTCTCCATCACCAACGAGGTCGACCGCCGCAAGCGCTAGGACCTGCCGATCTCCGGACCGGAGCCGGCGCAGCTCCCCCTCCCGCCTTTCATCTTGCCTCAAATATCCTGCGGGGAGGTCCGGAGGGGTGCAAAGCCCCTCCGGGGTCTCAATGGCACGCACCACCTGCCGAATGTCGATCCCCTCCGGCCCCCGGCCTCAGCGGCAATACTGGAGCTGTTCGGCATAGCGCTGCGACCGCGCGCCGACATTGGCCGCGACCTCCACCAGCCAGGGCTTGCCGAGATAACTCTGGTTCGCATAGCCGGTGCGGCCCTCGTGATAGGCCAGATACTGCGCCTGAGCATCGCCGCGGCTGATCCCGAGACGTTCAGAGCTCGCGCTCATGTACCAGCCCATGAAATCGGTCGCATCGGTGATCCGGTCACGCTTTGCGCCACGCCGGTTCTCTTCCTTCTGGTATTCCTCCCAGGTGCCGTCGAGCGCCTGGCTATAGCCATAGGCCGAGGACTGCCGCCCCATCGGAATGATGCCGAGCGCATAATTATGCGGGGTACGGGCATTGCCGATGAATTTCGATTCCTGATGGATGGTCGCCATCTGGACGTGAACGGGGATACCCCATTTCCGTTCGGTGGCCTTCATCGCCTTCCAGTAGGTCGGCCGCTGACGCAGGATCGCGCAAGCGTCTTCAAGATCACGGGGCGCCGAAAAATTCCCTCCCCCGCAGGATGCGAGGGCCAGCAACAGGATCGACGCACGGAGAGTTCTGCTCATCTGCCCCTCGCGCTTTATTTTGCGGCAGGATAGGCGAAAACCGGCAGGGAGGAAATGCCTCAAACCCCGGTTCCGATCAGAAATCCGCGAGGTTACCCTCCGTTTCCCGCCCCGCCTTCGGCCTGAAACCGCCGGAACTGGGGCGCTCAGGGCCACAGATTGTTTCCCTCCCGTCCCGCCTGCAAGATGGACAAGCCCCCCCGAACGGGATTAGTAACCGCCAATGGGGAAGGTATGACCATGCGACAGACAGACGCAAAATATCACATCGGTCAGATCCTGCGGCACCGGAAACATCCGTTTCGCGGTGTGGTTTTCGATGTCGATGCGATGTTTTCCAATACCCAGGAATGGTATGACGCCATCCCCGAGGACAGCCGCCCCTCCAAGGACCAACCCTTCTATCACCTGCTCGCCGAGAATGACCAAAGCTATTATGTGGCCTATGTCTCGGAGCAGAACCTCGTCCCGGATGAAACGGGCGAGCCGGTGAGCCATCCCGATCTGCCCGATCTCTTCGGCGACTTCGAGGATGGGCGCTACCCGCTGCAATTCCAGTTGAACTGATCCTCTCACCAGGCTGCCGCTTACCACTTGCTAATCTCTTGGGCCTATTTTGCAGGCAAAGGGATGCGAAGGATGAGGCGGATGGAGCTATTGGCGGAACGGCAGGGCGACATGCTGGTGGTGCGCGCGGCACAGGACCGGATCGACGCGGCAGGCGCGATCCAGTTCAAGGACCGGATGCGGGAGATCACCCGCGACAGCACGGGCCGTGTCGTGCTCGACCTCTCGCAGGTGCAGTTTCTCGACAGTTCGGGGCTTGGCGCGGTGGTCGCGGTGATGAAGGCGCTCGGCCCGGAGCGGCGGCTGGAGCTTTCGGGCCTGACGCCGACCGTGCAGAAGGTCTTCCGCCTGACCCGGATGGACAGCGTTTTCCTCATCCATGCGGAGGCGCCGGATGGGTTGCGCGATGCCGGTTGACCTCTCCCCGGCGGAGGGGACGCTGCGCCTGACCATTCCCGGCGATCCGGTGGCCGTGCGTGAGGGGTTGCAGGCGCTTTTCGGCACGCTCCTTCTCCGCAGCCTGCCGGAGGAAGGGCGCGGCACGGCGGAGCTGGTTCTGGCAGAGGCGCTGAACAACATCGTCGAACATGCCTATGCCCGCCATTCCGGTGAGATCGAGGTGACACTCGCGCTCGACCCGCAGGGTCTCGTCTGCCGGATCGCCGATACCGGGCTGCCGATGCCGGAGGGCAAATTGCCAGGGGGCGAGTTGGCGCCAATCGACCCGACCGGGGACCTGCCGGAGGGGGGATTCGGCTGGTTCCTGATTCGCAGCCTGTCGCAGGACCTCGATTACCGCCGGGAGGGGATGCGGAACCTGCTCAGTTTCCGGCTGGATACGAAACAATCCGACCCGCGATAGGGAATTGCTTCCAGATGGAAAAAACTGACGTGGAATAGCCCGATTTCCCCCCTGAATCCGTCACCAAGCTCCCCGATATTGATCCTGTAGCTGCATAAGGCTTCCCTCGGCGCTGCGGATTAAAGCCCCCACCCAGTTCGTGGCGCCGAGGTTCTCCCCCACTTGGAAATCCGCCCCCCTGCCCCTAGGCTCCCGCCAAAGGGGGAGGCGAAGATGCGCGATTTCCATATGCCGGGCCGTTCGGCGGTCTATGCGGCGAACGGTGCCTGCGCGACCTCCCATCCGCTGGCCGCCAAAGTGGCACTCGACATCCTTCAGGCAGGCGGCAATGCGGTGGATGCCGCGATTGCCGGGGCGGTGCTTCTGGGGATCTGCGAACCGCAGATGACCGGGATCGGGGGCGATTGCTTCGTACTCCTGAAACCGGCGGGCGAGGAGAGGATTCTGGCGCTGAACGGCTCGGGCCGGGCGCCGCGAGGCCTTTCGGCGGCGGGCCTGCGCGACCGTGGGCTGAAAACCGTGCCGATCCGCGGGATCGAATCTGTGACCCTGCCGGGGGCGGTCGATGCCTTCTGCCGGCTCAGCGCCGACTGGGGGTGCATGGGGCTGGATGCCGTTCTCGCCCCCGCGATCCATTATGCCGAGCAAGGCGTTCCCGTCGCCCCCCGCGTCGCCTTCGACTGGGCGTCGGAGGCGCCCGAGCTGACCGGCGACGCCCGCCGCTTCTACCTGAAAAACGGCGTGCCCTACCGGCTGGGGGACCGCTTCCGCGCGCCCGGTCAGGCGGAGGTCCTGCGTCGCATCGCGCGTGAGGGCCGGGAGGGCTTCTATGCCGGGGAGGTGGCGGAGGACATGATCGCCTCGCTCCGCACGCTCGGCGGCAGCCATAGCCTTGAGGATCTCGCGGCCACCGCCTGCGATTACACCGATCCCGTCAGCGGCCCTTACCGTGATCTGGAACTGGTGGAGCATCCGCCGAATGGCCAGGGGGCCACGGCGATCCTGATGCTCAATATCCTCAAGCACTTCGACCTTGCGGCCCTGCCCCCCTTCGGCGCTGCCCGCGCCCATCTGGAGGCGGAGGCGACCAAGCTCGCCTATGACGCCCGCAACCGTTTCATCGCGGAAAAATCGCCGCGGATCGCTCATATGCTCGCACCGGAGACGGCTGCGAAGCTTGCGGCGCTGATCGACCCGGAAAAGGCCATGCCCGCCGCCGCCGCCCTCAGCGAGGCGGTCCACAAGGACACGGCCTACATCACCGTCGTTGACCGCAACCGGATGGCAATCTCGCTGATCTACTCGATCTTCTGGGGCTTCGGCTCCGGCCTCGCCTCGACGAAATTCGGGGTCATCTTCCAGAACCGCGGCGCCGGTTTCACGCTGGAAGAGGGCCATCCGAACGAAGCCGGGCCGGGCAAGCGGCCCATGCATACGATCATTCCGGGGATGCTGAAGCGTGACGGCCGGGTCATCCTGCCCTTCGGCGTGATGGGCGGGGCCTATCAGCCCTGCGGCCATGCGCGGCTTGTCACCAACCTCGCCGATTACGGGATGGACCTGCAAGACGCCATCGACGCGCCGCGGTGCTTCTCCGGCGCGGCGGGGATGATGGTGGAGCGCGGCTACACCGATGCGGTGCGGACGCAGCTGGCGGCAATGGGCCATGCGGTGTCGGTGCCGGACGAACCGATCGGCGGCGCGCAGGCCATCCTGATGGAGGGAGACGACCTGCTGATCGCCGGCTCCGACCCACGCAAAGACGGCTGTGCTTTGGGGTATTGAGATGAAGTATCAAGAGATTACCGATGCCATTCTGGCTCTGACCCACGGCGAGACGGATGCCGTCGCCCTGATGGCCACCGTCGCCTGCGAGATCCACGCGGCCCATCCGCTCGCCGACTGGACCGGCTTTTACCGTGTCGTCGCGCCGGAGCTTCTGAAGATCGGCCCCTATCAGGGCGGTCACGGTTGCCTCGTCATCCCCTTCTCGCGCGGGGTTTGCGGCGCCTGCGCGCGAACGGGAGAGGTGCAGAACGTGCCGGATGTGGACGCCTTTCCCGGCCATATCGCCTGTGCTTCCTCCACCCGGTCGGAGCTGGTGCTGCCGGTCCGCAACGGCGCGGGGCGGCTTCTGGGCGTGCTCGACATCGACAGCGACACACCGGCGGCCTTCACCAAGGCGGATGAGGACTGGCTGGTGCCGCTTCTCGCCGCCGTCTTCCGGGAGGCGGAGTGATGCGCGGCGCCTGTTCCTGCGGCGGGGTGGTGTTCGAGATCACGCCCCCTCTGCGCGATGTCATCGCCTGCCATTGCAGCCAGTGCCGGAAATGGTCGGGCCATTACTGGGCGGCAACCTCGGTGCCGCATGACCGTTTCCGGCTGGTCGCGGCAAAGGGCCTGCGGTGGTTCCGCTCCTCCCCTACCGCGAAGCGGGGCTTTTGCGGAACCTGCGGGTCCAAGCTCTTCTGGCAGCCGGAGGGGGAGGAGCGGATCTCCCTTTCCCCCGGCGTCCTGGAGGGGCCGACAGGCCTTGCGATCGCCACCCATATCTACCCGGAGGATGCCGGGGATTATTACGCGGCGGAAGGTCCGCCCCCGGAGCCTTCCTTGACCGGGAACCTGCAGGGCTCCTGCCTTTGCGGGGCGAACCGCTTCACTCTGCCCGGCCCGATGGGCGAAGTGACGGCCTGCCATTGCCATCAATGCCGCACCAGTTCCGGCCATTTCGCCGCCTCTTTCGACGCCGAAGAAAGCGCGCTCGACTGGCAGGCGCAGGAGGTGACAGAACATCGCGCGCCGGGCGGCAGTCAGCGGGGTTTTTGCAGCACCTGCGGGTCGAGCCTCTATTTCCGGGCGGCGGACGGGGCCTTTTCGGTCGAAGCAGGGGTAGTGGACAATCCGACCGGCGGGCGGCTCGCCTCCCATATTTTCGTGGCCGACAAGGGGGATTATTACGGGTTGGACGACGGCCTGCCGCAAGCCTCCGGCGCCACGCTCCCTTGATCTTCCGCCCCCAGCCCCCGAGGATGCCCCCATGTGGGACCAGATCGCCTTCCTTCCGACGCAGGAGTTCCTGACCTTTCTGGTGGGCGGGCTGATCGTCAACATCGCACCGGGGCAGGATGTGGTCTTCGCCTCCGCCTGCGGGATTCAGGGCGGGCCGAAGGTGGGGGCCATGGCCGGGCTCGGGGTCGGCGCCGGGGCGATCTGGCATGTGGCGCTTGCGGCGCTCGGCCTGTCGGCGCTTGTCGCCTCCCTGCCGGCGGCTCTGGAGGTGATCCGCTATGCCGGTGCAGGCTACCTTCTTTACATCGCGTGGAAAAGCTGGCGGGCCGGGGCGCTTGCCCCCGGTCAGGGCGTGCCGTCGGCGCGCAAGGCCTTTCTGCGCGGCGCGTTGACAAATGTGCTCAACCCCAAACCGATCCTGTTCTTCCTCGCCTTCCTGCCGCAATTCGTGCATCCCGAGCGGGGGCCGGTCTGGCAGCAGATCCTCGTGCTCGGCCTGACCTTCGGGCTGACGGGGACGCTGGTGACAATGGCCTACGGGATCGCGGCGGGCCATGCGGGGCGTGTGCTTGGCGACAGGATGGCGGTGGTCAACAAGATCGCCGCAGTGATGTTTGCGGGACTGGCGGCACGGCTGGCCCTGACCGAATAGGATGGCGGAGGAAGACATGGCGGAAATCACGCTTCTCGACGGGGGGATGGGGCAGGAACTGGTGGCGCGCTCAGGGGATGATCCGACGCCGCTCTGGGCGACGCGGGTGATGATCGACCACCCCGGCATGGTGCGCGACATCCACGCCGACTACTTCGCCGCCGGAGCCTCGGTTGCGACGACCAACACCTATGCCATCCATCACGACCGGCTGGAGCGTTTCGGCCTCGATCCGATGTTCCATGCGCTGCACCTGCGCGCCTTGGCCGAGGCGCACGAGGCGCGGGCGGCGGCAGGGCGCGGGCGGATCGCGGGCTCCATGGGGCCGCTGGAGGCGAGCTACCGGCCCGACCTGACCCCGGAACTGGCGGTTTCCGCGCCGAAATATGCCGAGATCGCGCGGATTCTGGCGCCCCATGTCGATGTGATCCTGCTGGAAACCATGTCCTCCGTGGCTCTGGCCGAAGGGGCGGTGCAGGGCGCCCTTGCCTCCGGCCGGCCGGTCTGGCTTTCGGTGTCGGTCGATGATCACGACGGTAGCCGCCTGCGCTCCGGCGAGCCCTTGACCGATCTGAAGCGCCTCGTGGACAGCTATCCGATCACCGCCCTTCTGGCCAATTGCTCGGTGCCGGAGGCGATGGCCGCCGCCCTTGCGGTGCTGAAACCCATGGGCCTGCCCTTCGGCGCCTATGCCAACGGCTTCACCCATATCTCCGGCAACTTCCTCAAGGACGCGCCGACGGTGAAGGAGCTGACCCACCGGCACGACCTCACGCCGGAGAAATACGCCGATTTCGCAATGGCTTGGGTCGGGATGGGCGCCACCATCGTCGGCGGCTGCTGCGAGGTCGGCCCGGCCCATATCCGACACCTCGCCGGCTGCCTCAAAGCGGCGGGCCACAGCATCGCATGATCCCCGACTTCGACTACCGGCCACCCGACGGACCTGTGGAGATCCTCCACGAGGACAAGCAGATCCTTGTCGTCAACAAGCCGGCGGGGCTTCTGTCGGTGCCGGGCAAGCTGGAGGGGCGCCAGGATTGCCTACTCTCCCGGCTGATGGAGATCCGCTGGGATGCGCTTCTGGTGCATCGGCTGGATTGCGACACCTCCGGGGTGATGATCTTCGCGCGCACCAAGCAGGCGCAGGGCTTTCTCGGGCAGGAGTTCGAGAAACGCCGGGCGCAGAAGACCTATCTCGCACGGGTCTGGGGGGAGATGGCAGGGGAAAGCGGCCATGTCGATCTGCCCATCGGTGCGGATTGGCCGAACCGTCCACGCCAGATGGTGACGCCGGAGGGACGCCCGGCCCAAACCGACTGGCATGTGACCCAGCGGGCGGAAGGCGAGACGCGGGTGCGACTTTCCCCCCATACGGGCCGAAGTCACCAGTTGCGGGTACATATGCTGGCGCTTGGCCATCCGATCCTTGGCGATCCGATCTATGCCACGGGGGCTGCACGGGAATTTCCCCGGCTGATGCTCCATGCCGAAACGCTGTCGCTTCACCACCCCGCGACCGGGATCCGCGTGCAATTCGCCGCCCCCTGTCCGTTCTGAGACTTGTCTGAACGCGGCAGGCTGTTAGGCTTGCCCCATTCGAGACGGATATTGACGGAGGCTTTTCATGCAGAATTTCGGCGAGGCCATTCAGGCCAGTTCCATGCGGACATGGGCGCTCAGCGGGCCGTTCCGGCTCGTGAAGGTCGTGGGACCGGCGGCAGAGGAGTACATGCAGCGCACCGGGCAGATCGGTGGCTATTTCACGCAGGAGAAATACCTCTACGGCATGAGCCCCGCGCAGATCGAGCGGACGCTCGGCCTGCGCCCGAATGAGCTGAGCCAGATGGCGCGGGTCTATGCCTTTTCGCGCCTGCCCACGGCAGCGGAGATCGACTTCAGGCTGTCCGCCGCCCAGCCCGATGGCAAGATCTTCGATCAGGCGCAGATGGACCAGATCCTCCAGGCCCGCACCGATTATGCGAATGGCGTAAACCTTTACAATCGCTCGCAGGTTCCGACCGTACAGGCCTATCCGCCGGGTTCCGCCATGGTGCCGCAATGGACGTTCAAACGCGGGATGGGGGTGCCGGTCGGCGGGCTGATCGCCACGGTCACGCCGCAGTTCCCGTTCTCGCGCGAAAACGGCTCGGTCAAGCCCTACACGCCGCACAATCGCGGGCCGATCCGCTAGACGGTCAGACCGGGGGGAGCCCCCAGCCCTTCATTTCTGTCGGAAAATATCCGGTGGGCAGGTCCGGAGGGGTGACCCCTCCGCCGCCCGAGCAGAGCGCGACGCCTGCCGAAGCGGCCGCCCCTAAAGGCTCAGAGCCAGTTTGCGCCCCTCATGGAAAGCATAGGCGGCAAGGCGCGGGGCGGTGCAATCGCCGATCCGGTGGGTGTCCTTGCCGGGAAAACTCTCCGGCCAGGGGTCGAAGGCGCGGTTGGTGGTCGCCATGACAAGGGCGGACGTCGGCAAGGTTTCTTCCTGCCCCGTCAGCATGTTGCGGACCGTCACGCCATTGCCGTGCCAGCGGGTGAGGCAATGTTCGGTCAGGAATTTCACCCCGAGTTGGGCGAGGCGGCGGCGGGCGGCACCATCGGCGGCGGTGCGGGCGATCTCCTTGCCGACGAAAGGCTCGGGGGTGACGATCGTCACCTCCCTGCCCTGTTCGGCAAGCGCCCAGGCGGTGCCGACGCCGCGCCAGTTGGAACCTTCGTCGTAAAGCACCACCGAGGCGCCGAGCCGCGCCTCGCGGCGCATCACCGCCTCGGGCGACCAGACGCCGCCTTTCTCGATGCCGGGGAGGGTCGGCTCCTGCGGGAGCCAGCGTTGGAAGCCGGTCTCATCGGGCAGGGAGCCGGTGGCGAGCACCACGGTATCGGCGGGATGGGCGGCGATCTCCGCCTCATCCAGAAAGGTGTTGAGCCGCAATGTGACGCCGAGTTTGGTGAACTGGCGCTCATACCAGTTCATCAGATCGAGGATCTGGGCGCGGCGCGGCTGCATCCCGGCAAGGCGGAACTGGCCGCCGATCTGCGGCAAAGCCTCAACGATTTCAACGTGATGCCCGCGCTCTGCGGCGCCGCGCGCCGCTTCCAGCCCTGCGGGACCGGCGCCGACGATCAACACATTCTTAACCTTTTCCGCCGGCGTGAAGCGATCCCCGCCCCATTCCCATTCACGCCCGGCCGAGGGGTTGATCAGGCAGGAGATCCAGTAGTCCCGGCTGCGCCGCCCCCAGCACATCTGGTTGCAGGAGATGCAGCCGCGGATATCCTCCGCCCGCCCCTCGGTGGTCTTGCGGGCCAGATGCGGGTCGGCGATCTGGCCGCGCACGATGGAGACCAGATCCGCTTCCCCCGCCGCGAGGATGGTTTCGGCATTCTCCGGCGTCCGCACCCCGGCTTCGGAGGTTATGGCGGCATGTTTAACAATTGCTTTCAATTGCGCGGTCAGGGGCGTGGAAAGCTTCTCCGCATGGGTGAAGGGCGGGATGATCCCGTCGAATTCCAGATAGGAGCCATAGCCGCAGGTCACATAGTCGAGATGCCCGGTCGCATCATGCAAGGCGATGATTTCGCATAAGGATTCCGCCGATAGCGTGACCTCGAACCCCGGCGAATAGCTGATGGCGAGGCCGATGATGAAGTCTTCGCCGCAGTCACGGCGGATACGCTCGATCAGGGTGCGGGAAAAGCGGGTGCGGTTTTCAAGGCTGCCGCCCCAGTCGTCGTCGCGGGTGTTGGACCAGGGCGTCCAGAACTGGTCAAGGAGCGAGTGATAGGCCGCCCAGACTTCCACCCCCTGAAAACCGCTGGCCTTGGCGCGCCGCGCCGCCGCCGCATGGGCATCGAGCAATTCGTTGATTTCATTGACCGTCATCCGGTGCGAGCCGTCGCTGTCATGATAGCTTGGCCCGCCGGAAGGGGACCAATGCGGCGCAAAGCTCAGGTCGGAATCGCCATGGGCGCCGACGTGGTAGAGCTGCTGGAGGATCACCGCCCCCGCCTCCCTCACGCGGGAGGTGATCCGGCGGAAATGCGGGATGATGTCGTCGGAGGAATGGAGGAGGTTGCCGCGCGTCAGAACCCCGCTGCGATGCACCGGAACGGGTTCGGTCACGATCATCCCCGCCCCGCCAAGCGCCCGTTCTACAAAGTAATTTTCCATCCGCGGGCCGGGGATGCCCATGTCGGACATATTGTTGGTATGGGCGCCGAAGACGATACGGTTGCGGAGCGTCTGGCCCCGCAGTTGCAACGGCGAGAGGAGACGTTTGTGCTGGCTCATCGGCTTGCTCCCTTGGTTTTCGTGAGGGAAGCAAATCTCGACAGTTGTGTCAAGTTTTCTTGGGAGGAGCCGTCCGGCCCGTATTCTTTCCGTCTTCATCCCGTATTCAGAGCGTATTCACCCTGTATTCGATCTGTAGTTACAGCAGGCGCGGTGGCGAAAGGCTTTCTTCATCCCGAAAGCAAGGCGCCGCCCGTTGCGGGGCGGCGCCTGAAACGCAGGGCGAGGCGGCCTATTCGGCGGCGATGTCCCAGCCGGAGATCGACTTGACCTCCAGGAACTCCTCCAGTCCCCAATGGCCGCCTTCGCGGGCGCGGCCGGAGGCCTTGACCCCGCCGAAGGGCGCCCCTGCGCCGCGCGACTTGCCGTTCATCTCGACCATGCCGGCACGCAATGCGCGGGCGAGGCGATTGCGCCGCGCGCCGTCCTGCGACTGGACGTAGTTGGTCAGGCCGTAGGCGGTGTCATTGGCGATGCGGACCGCTTCCTCTTCGGTGTCGAAGGGGATGATCGACAGGACCGGTCCGAAGATCTCTTCCCGCTCGATGGTCATGCCGGGTTTCACATCGGCAAAGACCGTGGGCTTGACGTAGAAGCCGCGGTTGAAACCTTCGGGCAGGCCGGGGCCACCGGCGACGAGGCGGGCGCCCTCGTCGATGCCCTTCTGGATATAGCCCTGGATCTGGTCCCACTGGCGCTTGTTGACCACCGGGCCGATGTGCTTGCCCGGCTCATGGGCGGAGGCGACCTTGATGCTGTCCGCGATCCCGGCGGCGATCTCGACCGCGCGGTCATAGGCGGGACGCTCCACCAGCATCCGCGAGGGCGCGTTGCAGGACTGGCCGGAGTTGTTCATCATATGCCGCACGCCGCGCTCGACGGCACGCTCATCGGCATCGGCGAAGATCAGGTTGGCGCCCTTGCCCCCAAGCTCCAGCGTCACCCGCTTCAGCGTCTGGGCGGCAGCGGCGGAAATCGCCCGGCCGGCGCGGGTGGAGCCGGTGAAGGAGATCATCTCCACATCCGGATGGGCCGAAAGGCTGGAGCCGACCCCGGCCCCATCGCCGTTCACGAGGTTGAAGACCCCCGCCGGCACCCCGGCGTCATGGCAGAATTCCGCGAAGATCATCGCGTCGAGCGGGCTTTCCTCCGACGGTTTCAGAACGCAGGTGCAGCCGGCGAGCAGGGCCGGTACCACCTTCAGCGCGATCTGGTTCATCGGCCAGTTCCACGGGGTGATGAGGCCGACGACCCCGATCGGCTCAAGCGCGATCATGGCGCCGGGGGCATGGGGGCCGAGCGGGCGCACCCATTCCATCTGGTCGAAGGCGGTGAGGAAGTTGGTCAGGTGCCAGGGCAGGCAGGCGGCCTGATCGGCGCGGGCCATGTCGATGGGCGCGCCCATTTCGGTGGAGATGGCGGTGGCCAGTTCCTCCAGCCGCGCCTCGTACTGGTCAAGGATGCGGGCGACGATGGCGCGGCGCTCTGCCGGCGGCGTGGCGGCCCAGGCCGGGAAGGCGGCCTTGGCGGCGGCCACGGCGGCATTGGTATCGGCCTGCGACCCGAGCGAGATGATCGCGCAGGGCTCCTCGGTCGAGGGGTCGATCACCTCGCAGTCGCGCGGGGTGGCGGGGGCGGTCCAGCGGCCGTTGATATAGAAATCGCGCTTGAGGATCATGGCGGGCTCCGGTCAGGATGCGGGGATGGCGGGAGGGTGCCATTCCGCGCCGCAGTCGGCAAGGGGGGAGTTCGGAATTTGATCAAATTCCGGCCCACCCGCCGGGCGCGCCCAAACCCGACCGACACCAACCGGAGCCGGCGAGGGGGGGGGGGGCCGGCGCGCCGGGGGGGGGGGGGGGTGGGGGGGGGGGGGGGGGGGGGGGGGGGGGGGGGGCGGGCGGGGGGGGGGGCGCGG
>JAPUEK010000021.1 GCA_027492585.1 Paracoccaceae bacterium
ATGACCTGCTGCATGACCGGCTGGAGATCATGGACCGCGCCGACCGCAACAAGGTGGCGGAATCGATCCAGATCAACGGAATGGACGATCCGCGCCTTGCCGATCACGTTCCGGCCGATCTTCTGAAGAAGTTCCGGGAAGAGATTGAGATGGCGCGCGAACTCCTGCCCGCCTTCGACCGCGCCTCGGTGCTGAACGGTTCCATGACGCCGATCTGGTTCGGCTCGGCCATCAATTCCTTCGGGGTGAAGGAGCTGATGGACGGCATGGGCGAATACGGGCCGGAGCCGCAGCCGCAGAAGGCCTCCGAGCGGGTGATCGGCCCCGCGGAGCCTGCCGTCGCCGGCTTCGTCTTCAAGGTGCAGGCCAATATGGACCCCAAGCACCGCGACCGCGTGGCCTTCGTGCGCCTCGCCTCCGGCCATTTCGAGCGCGGCATGAAGCTGACCCATGTGCGGACGAAAAAGCCGATGGCGGTGGCCAACCCGGTGATGTTCCTCGCCGCCGACCGCGAACTGGCGGAGGAGGCCTGGGCCGGCGACATCATCGGCATCCCGAACCACGGCCAGCTCCGCATCGGCGATGCGCTGACCGAGGGGGAGAGCCTGCGCTTCACCGGCATCCCCTCCTTCGCGCCGGAGCTGTTGCAGGGGGTGCGGGCGATGGACCCGCTGAAGGCCAAGCACCTTGAAAAGGCGCTGATGCAGTTCGCCGAGGAAGGGGCCGCCAAGGTCTTCAAGCCGATGATCGGTTCGGGATACATCGTCGGTGTCGTGGGGGCCTTGCAGTTCGAGGTTCTGGCCAGCCGGATCGAGCAGGAATATTCCCTGCCGGTGCGCTTCGAGGGCAGCCAGTTCACCTCCGCCCGCTGGGTTTCGGGTCCGAAGGACGAGATGGAGAAGTTCATCAACGTCAACAAGGGCCATATCGCCCATGACCATGACGGCGACGTGGTGTTCCTGACCCGGCTCAAATGGGACATCGACCGGATCGAGCGCGACTATCCGAAGCTGAAGCTGACGGCGACGAAAGAGATGATGGTCTGAAGACGGGATGGGCAGATTGCCCATCCTACGCAGCCGACCGAACGCACCAACAGCAGGACGGGCAATCTGCCCATTCCCGCAAAACCGACAAACACACCAGCCCGCAGGATGGGCAATCTGCCCGTCCATTCCGGCAAACCACCCAGTTGCACCAGCCCCGAACGTTCCCGCCATGACCTTCCCCCTCCATGAACTTGCGGCCGTCGGCACGGCGACCTGCTGGGCGATGACGGGGATGATTTCGGCCGATGCGGTGCGCGCGCTTGGGGCGTTCCACTTCAACCTTATCCGGCAAGGCTTTGTCACGCTTCTGCTTTTCGGGATCGTCGTGATCCTCGGCAAGGCGGGTTATCCCGGACAGCCCGCCGTGGTGGTACTGGCGGCCTCGGGTGTCATCGGCATCCTTCTGGGCGATACGTTCAACTTTGCCGCCGTGGGCCGGATCGGGCCGAGACGGGCGGGGGCGATCTTTGCGCTCAACGCGCCGATGGCGGCACTGATGGGCTGGGCGCTGCTGGACGAGGCGCTGCCCTTGCAGGCGGTGGCGGGGATCGGGCTGACGGCGGGCGGGGTGGCGCTTGCCATCCTCGGGCGGCCACGCGCCGATGCCCACCGGCTGGAGGCTTTGCGCGGCTCGCTCCTGACCGGGGCGCTCTTCGGCCTTGGAGCCGCCTTCGGTCAGGCGGCGGGATCGCTCATCGCGCGGCCGGTGATGGTTTCCGGCATCGACCCCTACATGGCCTCGCTGATCCGGGTCGGCGCCTCCGGCCTTGCCATGGGGGTGATCGCCGCCACGCCGCTCGCCCCGGCCCGTCCCGGAGTGCTGACCGGCAAGGTGCTGCTCCTCACCGCCGCAACCGCGATCATCGGGCTGCTGATCGGCATGACGCTGTTCCTTTACGCGCTGCAAGGATCGCAGACCGGGATCATCGCCACGCTGTCGGCGACCTCTCCGGTGATCATCCTGCCGCTCCTGTGGCTCCGCACCGGGCAACGGCCGAGCGGGCTGAGCTTTTGCGGCGCGGCTCTGGCCGTCACCGGGCTGGCGCTGATCTTCCTCAGATGAGCCGGCAGAACCGCGTCCAGCCCGATGGCACGATCCTCGCCCATCCGGCGCGGGGGATGCTGATGGGCAACCGCGGCATCCTGCATGAGGGCGGCACGCTCGGCACCCGCCGCTGGACCCATCCGCACTGGATCACCTGCCGGCTGGCCTTCAAGGACCGCAGGCGGGCGCTGATGGCGCCGGGCGCCTATACGGAGCTTTTCTTCCTTGATGAGGCCGTGGCCTGCGCCGCCGGCCATCGCCCCTGCGCGGAGTGCCGGCGGGCGGAATATCTTGCCTTCAAGGCCCATTGGCAGGCGGCTTTCGGCCCGGCAGACGCGGCCGGGATCGACGCAGCTCTCCATGCCGCCCGGCTGGAAAACCGCCGTCAACGCCGCCATGTCGCCGAAGCCGGGAGCCTGCCCGAAGCGAGTTTCCTGCTCTGGCAGGACCGCCCGCATCTCCTCCACCACGGCGCGCTGCACCCTTACCGGCCCCAGGGTTATGGCGCGGCGATCCCCCTGCCTTCCGGCCCGGTGGTGGTGCTGACGCCCGCGCCGATGGTGACGCTTTTTGCGGCGGGCTGGCGGCCGGAGCTGCATCCCTCCCTGTCCTGACGGGAAAATTTTTCACCTGAGCAGGCTGGCCTTTCGCCCCGGCGATCTGGCGAAATTGCCGGATCGAAGGCTCCATTCTGCCCGCGAGACACGGCAGAGTGATGGAAATTCCCCTCCACTTCGCCCGGAACGCCCCGTCGCGCGCGCCCGCGCGACCCTTGCGGAGGACCCGCCCCCCGGCGCTAATCCGCAAAACGCTCCGAGGATGTGCCATGACCCTGACCACCGAAACGCTTGATCTTCTTGCCCGCCTTGGCGTCACTCCGAAGCCCGGCCCCCTGCCCGCCCGCAGCCCGATCAGCGGCGAGACCCTCGCCTCCCTTGCAGAGCACAGCCCGGCCGGGGCGGAAGCCGCCATCGCCGCCGCCCATCGCGCCTACCGCGACTGGCGCACCACCCCCGCCCCGCAACGCGGCGAGCTTGTCCGGCTCTTCGGGGAGGAGCTGCGCGCGGCCAAGGCAGATCTCGGGCGGCTCGTCTCCATCGAGGTCGGCAAGGTGGTCTCCGAGGGCCTGGGCGAAGTGCAGGAGATGATCGACATCTGCGATTTCGCCGTGGGTCTGTCGCGCCAGCTTTACGGGCTGACCATCGCCTCCGAACGCCCGAGCCACCGGATGATGGAAACCTGGCACCCGCTCGGGGTGATCGGGGTGATCTCCGCCTTCAACTTCCCGGTGGCGGTCTGGTCGTGGAACACGGCACTGGCGCTCGTCTGCGGCAATGCGGTTGTCTGGAAGCCGTCGGAAAAGGCGAGCCTGTCCGCCCTCGCCGCGCAGGCGCTGATGGACCGCGCCATCGCCCGCTTCAATGCGGCGGGCGGCAAGGCGCCCGAGGGGCTGACGGGCCTCCTCATCGGAGGCCGCGCACTTGGCGAGGCGCTTGTGGACAGCCCGCTGGTGCCGCTCGTATCCGCCACCGGCTCGACCCGGATGGGGCGGGAGGTCGGCCCGAAGGTCGCCGCCCGTTTCGGCCGCAGCCTGCTGGAACTGGGCGGCAACAATGCCGCCATCGTCACCCCCTCCGCGGATCTGGACCTGACCCTGCGCGGCGTGGCCTTTGCCGCCATGGGAACCGCGGGGCAGCGCTGCACCACCCTGCGCCGGCTCTTCCTGCATGACAGCATCTATGACGCCTTCCTGCCGCGGCTGAAGGCGGCCTATGCCAGCGTCAAGGTCGGCAATCCGCTGGAGGCCGGTGTGCTGGTCGGCCCGCTGATCGACGAGGCCGCGCTTGCCGGGATGCAGCGCGCGCTTGACGAGGCCCGGGCGGCGGGCGGCACCGTGCATGGCGGGGAGGTGGTCACAGGCAATGGCGGCGCTTATGCCCGCCCCGCCGTGGTCGAGATGCCCACCCAATGCGGCCCGGTCCTGCACGAAACCTTCGCGCCGATCCTTTACGTCATGCGCTACAGCGACTTCTCCGACGTGCTGGAGGCGCATAACGGCGTGCCGCAGGGGCTTTCCTCCTCGATCTTCAGCAATGATCTGCGCGAGACGGAGGCCTTCCTCTCCGCCGCGGGTTCCGATTGCGGGATTGCCAATGTGAACATCGGCCCCTCGGGTGCCGAGATCGGCGGGGCGTTCGGCGGCGAGAAGGAAACCGGCGGGGGGCGCGAAAGCGGCTCGGATGCCTGGAAGGCCTATATGCGCCGCGCCACCAACACCATCAATTACGGCCGCAGCCTGCCGCTCGCGCAGGGTGTGACCTTCGATATCGGCTGAAAGGCCGCGCGAAGGCATTCGAAGACAAAAGCCGCCGCAGGGGACTGCGGCGGCTTTTCTTTTGGAGAATGATCGGGCGCAAGAGCTTGGGGCCGTTGCAAAAAGGCGGGCAGAGGAAAAACCGGCTAACAGATCATCCCAATCGGATGCAACTCATCTTCTATGAAGTGAACATAGCACCCCGGCTCCGGAAACGCATGGTGAGGAATCCCTGACCCTCCCCCCGCCGGTTCCCCTCGCGCAGCCATTTCCGCCCCTTGCTTGACCCTGACACCAAATTCCGCTATCCGCGCGACAGGGGCATATCGGCCCCGGACGCCGGGGCGCCCGGTCAAAGCAGCGTCCCATCCTTCTTTAGCGGGCCGATCCCGCATCTTCAGGACGCTGATGACAAAATTCTCTGACCTTGCGCTCGATCCGCGCGTGCTCGCCGCCGTGGCGGAAGCCGGATATGAAACCCCCACCCCGATCCAGGCCCAGGCGATTCCCCATGCCCTTCAGGGCCGTGACGTGCTCGGCATCGCCCAGACCGGCACCGGCAAGACGGCGAGCTTCACGCTGCCGATGATCACGCTTCTCGGCCAGGGCCGGGCGCGGGCGCGGATGCCCCGCAGCCTCGTGCTGGCGCCGACGCGCGAGCTTGCCGCACAGGTGGCCGAGAACTTCGACACCTATGCCAAGAACACCAAGCTCACCAAGGCGCTGCTGATCGGCGGCGTCTCCTTCGGGGAGCAGGACAAGCTCATCGACCGCGGCGTCGATGTGCTGATCGCCACCCCCGGCCGGCTGCTCGACCATTTCGAGCGCGGCAAGCTTCTTCTGACCGGCGTGCAGATCATGGTCGTCGATGAGGCGGACCGGATGCTCGACATGGGCTTCATCCCCGATATCGAGCGCATCTTCCAGATGACCCCGCCGACGCGGCAGACGCTGTTCTTCTCCGCCACCATGGCGCCGGAGATCGAGCGCATCACCAAGACCTTCCTCAAATCGCCCGAGAAGATCGAAGTGGCCCGCCAGGCGACCACCTCGACCACGATCGAGCAGAAGCTGATCGCCTTCCAGCCGTCGCGCAAGGATCGCAGCTTTGCCGAAAAGCGCGCCGTCCTGCGGGCGCTGATCCGGGCGGAAGGCGAAAGCTGCACCAATGCCATCATCTTCTGCAACCGCAAGATGGATGTGGATGTGGTGGCCAAGTCCTTGAAACAGCACGGGTTCAATGCTTCGCCGATCCATGGCGATCTGGATCAGTCGGTGCGGACGCGGACGCTTGATGGTTTCCGCGACGGCTCGGTGCATCTTCTGATCGCCTCCGATGTGGCCGCGCGCGGGCTCGACATTCCGGCGGTGAGCCATGTCTTCAACTTCGACGTGCCGTCCCACCCCGAGGATTACGTCCACCGCATCGGCCGCACCGGCCGCGCCGGGCGTCTCGGCAAGGCCTATACCATCGCCGTGCCGTCGGATGACAAATACCTGAGCGCCATCGAATCGCTGGTGAAACAGCCGATCCCGCGCGGCGAGGTGCCGGAAGGCGCGCTCGACGGCCTGTCGGATCGCCCCGAGCGCCCGCGTGAGGAACGCGGTGGCCGGGGGGGCCGCGAAAGTGGCCGGGGCCGGCGGGAGCGCGGGCCGAAGGAAGACCGCGCCGCAGCGCCGGTCGTCGAAGTCGTGGAGCCGGCAGAAGCCGTCGCCGTGGCCGAGGAGCGCCCCGCAGCGCGCCGCGACGGGCGCCGGGACGACCGCAAGGAAGATCGGCGGGACGACCGCCGTGAGGATCGCCGCGAAGATCGCAAGGACGAGCGCCGCGAAGACCGCCGCCCCCCGCGCGAGAATGATCGCGGCGAGCGCAATGATCGCGGTGACCGCGTGGTCGGCATGGGCGACCATGTGCCGGATTTCATCCTCCGCAGCTTCAAGATCGCTGCCGCCCCGGTCGAAGAGATCGCCGAAGATGCCGCTGCCGAGGTGGTCACTGAGGCTCCGGAAGCTGCTCACGGCGAAGGCTGATCGCCCCTCGGGCAGCCGCCAGACTCAAAAGGCCCCGCAATCGCGGGGCCTTTTTTCATTCCGAACGGGCGTTCACTTTGCCCCGGTCACTCCGCCGACAGGCGGCTGATCACCACCGTCACCTCGGGTTTCTTGCCGATCTCCTCCATGGCGACCTGACGCACGATTCGGCGCAGCGCCTCGTCGAGCTTGTCGTCATCGGCCAGAAGTTTCTTGCCCGCCCCGTCGAGGAATTCGGTCAGATCGGCCTCCATCGTCTCGGCCAGCGGTCGCCCGCCAAGACCCGTCGCCGCCAGACCCGACAGCTCCACCCAGGCTTCGCCCAGAGGTTCGTCCTGTTCGTCGAGGATCACCGTCACCATCGCCCGGCCGTTCAGCGCCATGCGGATGCGGTCGCGGATCACCCCGTCCATGGCGCCGACAAGCGCCGTGCCATCCAGATAGGTGCGCCCGGTCTCGATGTGATCGACCACCTTCGGCGCATCGCCGGAAATGTCGATCATCGTGCCGTTGGTCACGATGGCCCCGGCGATCCCGGCCTCATGGGCGATTCGGACATGCTCGCGCAGATGGCGGTGCTCGCCATGCATGGGGATCAGCATGTCGGGCAGGAACAGCCGGTGCGCGTGTTCCAGATCCGGGCGGTTGGCATGGCCGGAGACGTGATACTTGCCGCCCTGATCATCGACGATATCGACGCCCATTTCGGAGAAGGCATTGACCACGCGCAGCACGTCGCGCTCGTTGCCGGGGATGGTCTTGGAGGAGAAGAGGAACATGTCGCCCTCCTTCATCTCCAGCCCCAGATACTTGCCGCGGCTGAGCTGGGCGGAAGCCGCCCGCCGCTCCCCCTGAGAGCCGGTCACGATCAGCATCAGGTTGCGGCGCGGCACCTCCACGGCTTCCTCCGGGGTGATGGTGCGCGGAAAGCCTTGCAACACCCCCGCCTCCTCCGCCGCCGTGACCATGCGCTTCATCGCGCGGCCAAGCAGGCAGACGGAACGATCCGCCGCCCGTGCCGCCTCGGCCAAGGTCTTCAGCCGCGCCACGTTGGAAGCGAAGGTCGTCGCCACCACCATGCCCGAGGCCGAGCGGATCAGGTCGCGGATCGGCTCCTGAATGGTGGTCTCCGACCGGCCCTCATGCAGCGAGAAGACGTTGGTGCTGTCGCACATCAGCGCCTTCACCGGGCGTTCGGCGGCGATGCCCTCCATCACCGCATCGTCCCAGCCCTCGCCCACGACCGGGGTGGCATCGCGCTTGAAATCGCCGGAATGGACGATCCGCCCCGCCGGCGTGTCGATGACGAGCGCGGCACTTTCCGGGATCGAATGGCTGACGGGAACGAACTGCACCTTGAAGGGTCCCGCCTCCACCACCTGCGGGCGCGGCTCCACCACATGCAGCGCATCCTTCGGCAGGCCGGCTTCCTCGAACTTCAGCCGGCCGATGGTGGCGGTGAAGCGGCGGGCATAGACCGGCTTTTTCAGCTGCGGCCACAGATGGGCGAGCGCCCCGATATGGTCCTCATGGGCATGGGTGATGAAGATCGCCTCCAGCCGGTCCACGTTCTCGGCCAGCCAGCCGATGTCGGGCAGGATCAGATCGACACCGGGAGAGGTATCCATATCCGGGAAGGCGACGCCGAGATCGACGAGGATCAGCCTTTCCTTCCCCTTCGGCCCATATCCGTAGACATAGGCATTCATGCCGATTTCACCGGCCCCGCCGAGTGGCAGGTAGATCAGGCGTTCACCGCTCATTGCGTGTCCTTGTTGTGTTCGTTGATGAGGACGAGGCCATGCATGGTCAGATCATCCTCGATAGCGTGAAAAAGCTCGGTGCCTTGCGCGAAAAGGGAGGCGAGGCCCCCGGTTGCGATGACCTTCATCGGGCGCTCCCGTTCGCGGCGAACTTCGCGGACGATGCCCTCGATCAGGCCGACATATCCCCAGTAGACCCCGGACTGCATACAGGCAACCGTATTCGTGCCGATGGCGCGGGCCGGACGGGCCACGTCGATGTGCGGCAGGGCTGCGGCGGCCATGTGCAGCGCCTCCAGCGAAAGGTTGACCCCCGGCGCGATCACCCCGCCGACATAGGCGCCGTCGAGATCGACCACATCGAAGGTGGTGGCGGTGCCGAAATCCACCACGATCAGGTCGCCGCCATGGCGGTCGAAGCCGCCCACCGTGTTCACCAGCCGGTCCGGCCCCACGGTCGTTCCCTGATCGACCCGCGGCGGCACCGGCAGCGCACATTCCGGCTTGCCCACCACCAGCGGGCGGCAATCGAAATAGCGGTTGCACAGGACGCGCAGGTTGAAGACCACCCGCGGCACCGTGGAGGAGATGATCGCCTCCGTCACCTTCGCCTCGGTTTTCGTCAGCATCATCAGGCTCGACAGCCAGACGAAATATTCATCCGCGGTGCGTTTGTGATCGGTGGCAATGCGCCAGGTGGACAGGAAGCGCGTCCCGTCCCAGATCGAGAAGACGGTGTTGGTATTGCCGCAGTCGATGGCCAGAAGCATGGGGCGCCCCTTCAGAAGAACACATCCGCCGCCGGGATCGCCTCGCGTCCGGCAGCGGTTTTCAGGATCAGATTGCCCTGCGCGTCGATGGTCTCGAAGATGCCCTCGCGGGTATCCTTGCCGGTGCGGGCGCGGATCGGCTCGCCGATCTTTGCCGCATGGGCCAGCCATTCGGCGCGCAGGGGCGCGAAACCTTCGGTGGTGAAGACCGATTCCCAGTGGGCAAAGGCGGGGGCGAGCGCGGCCAGAAACGCCTCCGGCGTGACCCGCAGCCCGGTTTCGGCCAGAAGCGAGACGGCGGGCAGCGTCCCCGGCTCCAGATGCTCGGGCGCGGGATGGGCGATCAGGTTGATGCCGAAACCGATGGCGAGATGGGCGACCCCTGCCCCCGATCCCGCCCCGGCCCCGCTGCTTTCCAGCAGAATTCCCGCCACCTTGCCGCCATTCAGCAGGACATCATTCGGCCATTTGAGCGCGAAGGCCTCCGCCAGGCCGGTCAGCGCGACAAAGGCCTCGCGCAGGGCAAGGGCGGCGGCAAAGCTGCGGAGCGCCACCTGCTCGGCCGGCTCCTTCGGATGCAGCAGCAGCGTGCCGTGGAAATTGCCGCGCGGGCTGGACCAGGGCCGCGCCCGCCGCCCCCGCCCCGCCGTCTGCTCCAGCCCCAGAAACCACGCTGGCCCCGCAGGTTGCGGGGCCATGGTCTGCGCCAGTCGCAGCGCATGGGCATTGGTGCTGTCGGTGCTCGGCAGGACGTGGCGGGCCACGCCCTCCGGCCAGGGCTCAGCCAACGAGCGCCCCGGCCGCCGTCGCGGCAACGCCTTCGATCCCGAAGAGGTTGATGATGCCGAGCAGCATCACCGCCGCCACGCCGACCATCATCAGCCATTGCACGGAGGACATGCGGCTTTCCGCCCCCTCCACCTCTTTGCCGAAGTAGATGAAATAGACGATCCGCAGATAGTAGAACGCCCCGATGACCGAGGCCACCGCCCCCGCCACCGCGAGCCAGACCATGCCCGCATCGACCGCCGCCTTCAGCACATAGAACTTCCCGAAGAAGCCGAGCATCGGCGGCACCCCGGCAAGGCTGAACATCAGCACCAGGAGGGCAAGGCCCTTGGCCGGCTCCTTGCGGGCGAAAAGGTTCAGGCTGTTGATGTCGGTGATCGGGCGGCCGTCCTTCTCCATCGACAGGATGAAGGCGAAAGTGCCGAGGTTCATCGTCACATAGATCGCCATGTAGATGAGCATGGCCTGCACGCCCTCCGCCGTGCCGGAGGCGAGGCCGACAAGCGCATAGCCCATATGGGCGATCGAGGAATAGGCCATCAGCCGCTTGATGTCGCGCTGTCCGATGGCGGCAATCGCGCCGAGGAACATCGACACGACAGCGAGCGCCGCCAGCACCTGGCCCCAGTCGCCGGGGATGCCGCCGAAGGCGTCATGCACGACGCGGGCGATCAGCGCCATGGCCGCGACCTTGGGTGCGGTGGCGAAGAAGGCCGTCACCGGGGTCGGCGCGCCTTCGTAAACGTCGGGCGTCCACATGTGGAAGGGCGCGGCGGAGACCTTGAAGGCCAACCCCGCCAGCACGAAGACAAGCCCGATCAGCAGGCCGAGCGGAACGCCTTCGCCCAGGGTGGAGAGGATGCCGGAGAAGAGCGTCGTCCCCGCATAGCCATAGGTCAGCGAGGCACCATAGAGCAGCAGACCGGAGGACAGCGAGCCCAGCACGAAATACTTCAGCCCGGCTTCCGTCGATTTGGCACTGTCGCGCCGCAGCGAGGCCACGACGTAAAGCGCCAGCGATTGCAGCTCCAGCCCCATGTAAAGCACCATCAGGTCGCCGGAGGAGACCATGACCATCATCCCCACGGCAGCAAGCGCGATCAGGATCGGATATTCGAACCGGGCCAGATCCCGGCGCGCCATGTAATCCTGCGCCATGACCAGCACCCCGGCCGAGGACAAGAGCACCACCACCTTGGCGAAGCGGGCGAAGGCATCGTCGATGAACATGCCGTCATAGGCGATGGACCCCGCCCCGTTGCGGGTGGCGACGAAGACCGCCAGAGCCACGAAGAGCGCCGCCGTCACCCAGGTCAGCAGCCCGCTCAGCCGGTCCTTGCCGCCATAGACCGCGACCAGCAGGGCGACCATGGCATAGACCGCCAGCACGATCTCCGGCAGGAAGACGATGAAATCAAGACGTTGCATATGAATGCGTCCTTTACTCGGTCGCCGGGGCCGCCGCCGGAGCGGGGAGCGAGGCATGGTAGTCGGTAACAAGCGCCTCAACCGAGGGGCCGATGAGAGTGGTGACCGCCGACGGATAGACGCCGAGCAGCAGCGTCATGACGACCAGCGGCGCGAAGATCCCGCGCTCCAGCCGGCTCATGTCCCTGATGCTCGCCAGCGATTCCTTGACGAGCGCCCCGAAGACCACCCGGCGGTAAAGCCAGAGCGCATAGGCCGCCGACAGGATCACGCCCGAGGTCGCCACCGCCGCCACCCAGGTATTGACCTGGAAGATCCCGGCCAGCGTCAGGAATTCGCCGACGAAGCCCGAGGTGCCGGGAAGACCGACGTTCGCCATGGTGAAGAACATGAAGACGAGCGCATAGGCCGGCATCCGGTTCACGAGACCGCCGTAGGCCTCGATCTCGCGGGTGTGCATCCGGTCGTAGATCACGCCGACGCAGAGGAAGAGCGCGCCGGAGATGAAGCCGTGCGACAGCATCTGGAAGATCGCGCCATCGACGCCCTGCTGGTTCACCGAGAAGATCCCCATGGTCACATAGCCCATGTGGGCGACGGAGGAATAGGCGATCAGCTTCTTCATGTCCGACTGCGCGAGGGCGACGAGCGAGGTGTAGACGATGGCGATCGCCGACATCCACAGCACCAGCGGCCCCATCACATCCGCCCCCACCGGGAACATCGGCAGGCTGAAGCGCAGGAAACCGTAGCCCCCCATCTTCAGAAGGATCGCCGCCAGCACCACGGACCCCGCGGTCGGCGCCTGAACGTGGGCGTCGGGCAGCCAGGTGTGGACCGGCCACATCGGCATCTTCACCGCGAAGCTGGCGAAGAAGGCGAGGAACAGGAGCGTCTGCATCCCGCCGGTGATGGTCATGCCCATCAGCGCCAGCGGCTCCGAGGAGAAGTCGAAGGTCATCAGCGTCGGAATGTCGGTCGTCCCCGCCGCCATATACATGGCGATCATGGCGACCAGCATCAGAACCGAGCCGATGAAGGTGTAGAGGAAGAACTTGAAGGCCGCATAGATGCGGTTCACCCCGCCCCAGATCCCGATGATCAGGAACATCGGGATCAGCCCGGCCTCGAAGAAGACGTAGAAGAGCACGAGGTCAAGCGCGCAGAAGACGCCGAGCATCAGCGTTTCCAGCATCAGGAAGGCGATCATGTAATCCTTCACGCGGGTCTCGACGCCCCAGGTGGACAGGATGGTGATCGGCATGAGGAAGGTCGTCAGCATCACGAACAGGATCGAGATGCCATCGACGCCCATCTTGTATTTCAGCCCGGCGATCCAGGCATATTCCTCGACGAACTGCATCCCGGTGTTCTTCGGGTCGAATTCGACGAGCAGCAGGAGCGAGATCAGGAAGGTCGCCGAGGTGGCGATCAGGGCCAGCCATTTCGCATTGCTTTGCGCGGCCGCGTCATTGCCGCGCAGGAACAGCGCCATGATCAGCGCCGCCACCGCGGGAATGAAGGTGATGATCGAGAGGAGGTTATCCATAGTCTCAGTGCCCTCCCGAGAGCGTCATCCAGGTGAGGAGGACCGCAATCCCCAGAACCATGGCAAAGGCGTAGGTAAAGACGTAGCCGGACTGCGCGCGGCCAGCCAGCCGGGTGAAGAAGGGGATGATCCCCAGGGCGAGCCCGTTGAGCGCCCCGTCGATGACCGTGCCATCGCCGCGCCGCCACAGGAAACTGCCGAGCCATTTCGCGGGCCGCACGAAGATCGCATCGTAAAGCTCGTCGAAATACCACTTGTTGAGCAGGAAGAGGTAGAGCGGACGCTGCTGCGCCGCAAGCTTGCCGGGCAGCTCGGGGCTGCGGATGTAGAACTTCCAGGCCAGCAGGAAGCCCAGCACCATGGCGACGAAGGGCGAAACCTTCACCCAGGTCGGCGCCTCATGCGCCTTGTGCAGCGCGGCCCGGTCTTCGAGCATCAGCAGCGCGCCTTTCGGGGCCACCGCCGGATGCTCCATCGCCACGGCTTCGGCAGCGGCAGGCTCCGCCGCCTGCGCCTCGGTCGTCGCGGCCTCGGTTGCCGGAGCCGCCTCGGTGGTCGCGGCCGGTTCGGTGGCGGCGTGATCGGTGCTTTCCGCCGGAGCGGCTTCGGTCGTCGCGGCCGGCTCGGTCGCGGCATGTTCCGTACCTTCGGCCGGAGCGGCTCCGGTGGTGGCATGACCCTCGGTCGCGCCCTCCGCCGTTGCATGGCCTTCCTCGGCCCCCGCCTCGTGATGGGCGCTCGCCGCCTCCATCCCGAACCAGGACCGCATCTTCGTCTCATCGCCGAAGAACACGCCATACCAGAGCATCCCGGCAAACACCGCCCCCGTCGCCAGCACCCCGAGCGGGATCAGCATGACGGTCGGGCTTTCATGGGCGTGCTCATGGGCGTGATGGTCGCCGCGCGGTGTTCCCCAGAAGGTGAGGAACATCAGCCGCCAGCTGTAGAAGGAGGTCATGAAGGCCGCGATCACCAGCATCCAGAAGGCGTAATGGTTGCCGCCCCAGGCGCTTTCGATCACCGCATCCTTCGACAGGAAGCCCGCGAAGCCGAAATGGGTCAGCGGGATGCCGACGCCGGTGATGGCCAGCGTGCCGATCAGCATCGCCCAGAAGGTCAGCGGGATCTTCTTCCGCAAGCCGCCGTAGTTCCGCATGTCCTGCTCATGATGCATGGCATGGATCACCGAACCGGCGCCAAGGAAAAGCATCGCCTTGAAGAAGGCATGGGTGAAGAGGTGGAACATCGCCACCGGATAGACGCCGACCCCCGCCGCCACGAACATGTAGCCGAGCTGCGAGCAGGTCGAATAGGCGATCACGCGCTTGATGTCGTTCTGCACCAGACCCACCGTCGCCGCGAAGAAGGCGGTGGTGGCGCCGAGCACGGTGATGAAGGCGGTCGCCTGCGGGGCATATTCATACAGAGGCGACATGCGGCAGACGAGGAAGACCCCCGCCGTCACCATGGTCGCGGCATGGATGAGCGCGGAAACCGGCGTCGGCCCCTCCATCGCATCGGGCAGCCAGGTGTGCAGGATGAGCTGCGCCGATTTGCCCATGGCCCCGATGAAGAGGAGCACCCCGATCAGGTTCGCCGCATTCCAGTCGGCCCAGAGGAAATGCAGGCTGGTCTCGGCAAGCTTCGGCGCCGCCGCGAAGACATCATCGAAGCGCACGGAATCCGTCAGGTAGAACAGCCCGAAGATCCCGAGCGCAAAGCCGAAATCCCCCACCCGGTTGACCACGAAGGCCTTGATCGCCGCCGCATTGGCCGAGGGCTTCTTGTAGTAGAAACCGATCAGCAGATAGGAGGCGACCCCCACCCCTTCCCAGCCGAAGAACATCTGCACGAGGTTGTCGGAGGTGATCAGCGACAGCATCGCAAAGGTGAAGAACGACAGATACGCAAAGAAGCGCGCCTTGTAGGCCTCGCCATGCTGCCAGTTGTCGTCATGTGCCATGTAGCCGAAGGAATAGAGGTGGACGAGGGCCGAGACCGAGTTCACCACGACCAGCATGATCGCCGTCATCCGGTCGAGCCGGATCGACCATTCGGTCGCCAGAGAGCCGCTCTCGATCCACCGCATCAGCGGGATGTGCTGGGTCACGCCGTCGAAGGTCAGGAAGACATACCAGCTCAGCGCGGCGGCCAGGAACAGGAGGCCCGTCGCAATGATCTGCCCGGCTTTCTCACCGATCAGCCGCCAGCCGAAACCGCAGAGGATGGCCCCGATCAGCGGGGCAAAGAGGATGATCGTCGGCATTACTCGTTCCTGCCCTGCATGGACGCACAACCGGCAGAGCCGCAGCGCGTCGAATTGAATTCCGCGACCGGCACGAAGCCCGTCTCATGGCACACCGGGCAGCGCAGCTCCAGCATCCGTCCGTCGATGGCGCGGATCTGCATCCCGAAAAGGTTCGTCTCGCCGACCGCAGCCATGGCTCAGCCCTTCATCACATTGGCGTCTTCGACGTCGATGGTGCCGCGGGTGCGGAAGAACACCACCAGGATGGCAAGCCCGATCGCCGCCTCCGCCGCGGCCACGGTCAGGACGAACATGGTGAACACCTGCCCGACCAGATCCTGCGCGAAGGACGAGAAGGCGACGAAGTTGATGTTCACGGCAAGAAGCATCAGTTCGATCGACATCAGGATGACGATGATGTTCTTCCGGTTGAGGAAGATGCCAAAGATCCCGATGACGAACAGAGCCGCCGCCACCACGAGGTAATGTTCCAGTCCAACCATCTTCGTCCCTCCGGGTCGTTTGCCCGTTTCGTTCGTTCTGCGCGGGATGGGCAGATTGCCCATCCTACGGTTGGCGGCCCAACCCGCCTGCGGCCTTCGCAGGATGGGCAGTCTGCCCATCCCGATCCTTACAACCCCTGCCCCGGTTTCGGGTCCATCAGCTCCATCGCCTTCGCCGGGTCGCGCCACATCTGGTGCAGCACGTTCTGGCGCTTCACATCCTTGCGGTGGCGCAGCGTCAGCACGATGGCGCCGATCATGGCGACGAGCAGCACGAGCCCCGCAAGCTGGAAGAGCAGGATGTATTTGTCATAGATCAGCAGGCCGAGCGCGCGGGTGTTTTCCACCTGAGCGGCATCCGGCGTGGCGGCGCGCAGAAGGTCGGCCTTGGCCGCCGCTTCCTGCCAGGCGCCGACCCCCAGCACCAGTTGCATCACGATGATCACGCCCACCAGCAGGCCCAGCGGCATGTAGCGCGCCATCTCGCCCTTCAGCTCGGCAAAGTCGATGTCGAGCATCATCACGACGAAAAGGAACAGCACCGCGACCGCCCCCACATAGACGATGATCAGCAGCATCGCCACGAATTCCGCCCCGAGGAGCACGAAGAGCCCCGCCGAGGACAGGAAGGCCAGGATCAGCCAGAGCACCGAATGGACCGGGTTGCGGCTGATCGTAACCAGCAGACCCGCCGCCACCGTCACCACGGCAAAGGCATAGAAGGCATAATCAGCGACGGTCATGCGTCTTTCTCCCCAGATTTCTCGGCGGCCTCGGCGAAGACGGCCTGGGCGATTTCCAGAGCCTTCTGCATGGCGGGCAGGCCACCGAACATGCTCATTTGCCAGATCACCTCGGCGATCTCGCGTTGCGTGGCCCCGGCGGCAAGGGCGTTCTGCACCGTCAGCCGCATCTGCGGCTCCCCCACCGGGCCGAGGACGGTCAGCGCCGCCACCGTCACCAGAAACCGGGTGCGGGCATCGAGGCCCTCGGGGTTGAAGGTCTTGCCGAAGAACGCCTCCAGCATTTCCTTCGGCATCGCCGGGAAAAGTTTCTCGAAGGCCTTCACATCCACGCCTTCAAGCGCAGGCGCGAAAGCCTTGGCCATCTGCTGGCCCTGCTCCATCATCTGCTTGAAAAGCTGGTTGAAGGCTTCGGTCATCGGGTTCACCTGTAGGGCGCGTCGAGTTCGAGGTTGCGGGCGATCTCCGCTTCCCACCGCGCGCCGTTGTCCAGAAGCTTCGCCTTGTCGTAGAAGAGCTCCTCGCGGGTTTCGGTGGCGAACTCGAAGTTCGGACCTTCGACGATGGCATCGACCGGGCAGGCTTCCTGACAGAAGCCGCAGTAGATGCATTTCGTCATGTCGATGTCGTAGCGCGTGGTGCGGCGGCTGCCATCCTCGCGCGGCTCGGCGTCGATGGTGATCGCCTGCGCCGGGCAGACCGCTTCGCAAAGCTTGCAGGCGATGCAGCGTTCCTCGCCGTTCGGATAGCGGCGCAGCGCATGTTCGCCGCGGAAGCGGGGCGACAGCGGCCCCTTTTCATGCGGGTAGTTCAGCGTCGCCTTCGGCGCGAAGAAGTATTTGAAACCAAGGCCGAAGCCTTTCAGGAAATCCACCAGAAGGAAGTATTTGGTGGCACGGGTCCAGTCGATATTGGCCATGATCACGCCCCCAGCTTCGTTTCAAGATGTTCGACACGACGGTCGATCTGACCAATTACTGTGGCCAGTCCGAACAGCATGGTCTGCTGCCCCAGAAGGTCGGAGCGCACATCGCCGATATCCGATTTGACCTCTGCCAGATCGGATTTCAGCACCCCCAGATCCTCACGGATCAGCTTCAACTGTTCCAGCACCAGATTTTCCACATTCGGCGCCATATCAGCCCCCCATCGTCCAGCGCGCCCAGAAGCCGCCGAACACTTCGAATTTTGCAAGGAACGCCACCAGAACCACCCAGCCGAGCGACAACGGCAGGAACACCTTCCAGCCGATCCGCATGAGCTGGTCATAGCGGTAGCGCGGCACGATGGCCTTCACCATGGCGAACATGAAGAAGAACACCCACATCTTGGCGACCATCCACCACCAGCCATCGGCCAGCCCCGGAATGGGCGAGAGCCAGCCGCCGAAGAACAGGAGCGAGATCAGCGCGCACATCAGGAAGATGGCGATATACTCGCCCGCCATGAACAGAAGGTAGGGCGTCGAGGAATATTCCACCATGAAGCCCGCGACCAGCTCCGATTCCGCCTCCGGCAGGTCGAAGGGCGGGCGGTTCGTCTCGGCAAGCGCCGAGATGAAGAACAGGAAGACCATCGGGAAATGCGGCAGCCAATACCAGTTCAGGAGGCCATAGCTGCCCGATTGCGCGTGGACGATGGCCGAGAAGCTCATCGAGCCGGTGGACAGGATGATCCCGATGATGATGAGGCCGAGCGAGACCTCATAGGAGATCATCTGCGCCGCGGACCGCAGCGAGCCGAGGAACGGATATTTGGAGTTCGAGGCCCAGCCGCCCATGATCACGCCATACACCTCCAGCGAGGAGGCGGCGAAGACGAAGAGGATCGCCACGTTGATGTCGGCCAGCACCCAGCCCTGATCGAACGGCACCACCGCCCAAGCCAGGATCGCCAGCACGAAGCTCAGCATCGGGGCGAGGAAGAACACCGGGCGGTCGGCCCCGGCCGGCACCACGATCTCCTTCACCACGAATTTCAGCGCATCGGCCACCGATTGCAGCAGCCCCCAGGGACCGACCACGTTCGGGCCGCGCCGCATCTGCACCGCCGCCCAGATCTTGCGGTCGCCATAGACGAGGAACAACAGGCTGATCATCACGAAAGCGACGATCAGCAGGCTTTGGGCGATCAGCAGGATCGCCGTGCCAAGCCCCGTTTGCAAGAATTCAGCCATGGTCCCTCACGTCCTTCGCCTTTGGCCTCAAACCGTCGGTATGCCCTGCGCGCCGCAGTCGCGCACGGTTACTTCGGCGTCTATCGTCTTGAATCCCTCGGGCAGCGCCGCCGAGATGGTGTAAACCGCATCCCCGCGCCAAGTACCACCCGCTTTGTCCACATTGGTCCGCACATGACGCGCGAAACCGAAGCCCCGGATCAGCGCATATTGCGCCGCCGCACAGCGGGCATAGGACACGACATCTTCCTTGTCGCGCGCACCCGTCATCGCCACCCGGAAATTCACCAGATCGCCATCGAGCAGAAGCGTCTCGATGCCGAGGTACTTCGGAGAGAACGGCCCCTGAGCCGCCTGCCCCGCCCCCTCCGCGCAGCCGAACAGGAGCGCCGAAGCGGTCCCGAGGCTGGCGAGGAGCTGGCCGGTGGTCAGGGTCATCGCTTACTCCGCCGCCAGGGGCGTCTTGGCCCGCTCGGCCGCGAGCGCCGCCAGCTCGCCCATCACCGCAGAGGCGCGGGCGATCGGGTTGGTCAGGTAGAATTCGCGGATCGCCGGGCGGAAGGTGGCACGGCCAAGGGCGCGCAGTTCCAGCGGCTGCCAGTCGTTCGCGGCCACCTCGTCGATGCGGCCAAGATGCGGATGCGCCGCAACGAGCGCCGCGCGCAGTTGCGCGAGGCTGTCCCACGGCAGCTTCGCCCCGAGCTCCGCCGAAAGCGCCCGCAGGATCGCCCAGTTTTCCTTCGCCTCACCCGGCGCGAAACCGGCGCGCAGGGCAAGCTGGGGGCGGCCCTCGGTGTTGACGAACAGCCCGTTTTCCTCGGTATAGGCAGCGCCCGGCAGGATGATGTCGGCGCGCATCGCGCCCCGGTCGCCATGGCTGCCCTGATAGATCACGAAGGGGCCGCCTTCGGATTTCGGCGCGATCTCCACCTCGTCGGCGCCGAGGTTGAAGATCACCTCCGCCCCTTCGGTCGCGGCTTTCAGCCCGCCTTCGGTCACGGCCCCCACATCCATGGCGCCGACGCGCGCGGCGGCGGTGTGCAGGATCAGCAGTTTGGAGTTGCTGTTCTCGGCCAGCTTCATCGCATGGGCCAGAACCGCCTCGCCATCGGCCTCGTTGATGGCACCCTGCCCGACGATGACGAGCGAGGGCTTGGCCTTGGTCTCCTCCGAGATCTCCTTGGAAGAGAGGCCCTCAAGCGCGGCGCGGTCGGTGCCGACATGGACATACTCATAGGTCAGATCCGCCGCCTCGCCGACCAGACCGATGGTCGCGCCATTGGTCCAGGCCTTGCGGATGCGGGCGTTCAGCACCGGCGCCTCGACGCGCGGGTTGGTGCCGATAAGCTGGATCATGCGGGCGCCGTCGATATCCTCGATCGCGGCCGTCCCCACATAGCCGGAGCGGTTGCCGGCCGGCAGCTTCGCCCCGTCGGTCCGACATTCCACCGCACCGCCGAGCCCTTCAATCAGGGTCTTCAGCGAATAGACCGCCTCGACCGGAGCCAGATCGCCGACGAGCGCCGCCACCTTCCTGCCCTTCATCGCCGCCGCTGCCGCCGCAAGCGCCTCGCCCCAGCCGGCTTTCCGCAGCTTGCCGTTTTCACGGATATAGGGCGTGTCGAGCCGCTGGCGCCGCAACCCGTCCCAGATGAAGCGGGTCTTGTCGGAGATCCATTCCTCGTTCACGCCGTCATGGTTGCGCGGCAGGATCCGCATCACTTCGCGGCCCTTGGTGTCGATGCGGATGTTGGACCCCAGGGCATCCATCACGTCGATGCTCTCGGTCTTGGTCAGCTCCCACGGGCGGGCGGTGAAGGCATAGGGCTTGGAGGTCAGCGCGCCGACCGGGCAGAGGTCGATGATGTTGCCCTGAAGATTGCTGTCGAGCGTCATGTTCAGATAGGAGGTGATCTCCGCATCCTCGCCGCGCCCGGTCTGGCCCATCTGGGTGATGCCCGCGACCTCGGTGGTGAAGCGCACGCAGCGGGTGCAGGAGATGCAGCGGGTCATCTTGGTTTCCACCAAAGGCCCGAGGTTCAGGTCCTCCGACGCCCGCTTCGGCTCCCGGTAGCGGGAGAAATCGACGCCATACGCCATGGCCTGATCCTGAAGATCGCACTCGCCGCCCTGATCGCAGATCGGGCAATCGAGCGGGTGGTTGATCAGCAGGAATTCCATCACCCCTTCGCGGGCCTTCTTGACCATCGGCGATTTGGTCTTGACCACCGGCGCCTCGCCATTCGGGCCGGGCCGCAGGTCGCGGACCTGCATGGCGCAGGAGGCGGCGGGCTTCGGCGGGCCGCCGACGACCTCGACCAGACACATCCGGCAGTTGCCGGCGATGGTCAGACGCTCATGGTAACAGAAGCGCGGGATCTCCACCCCGGCAACCTCGGCCGCCTGGATGATGGTCATCGCGCCATCCACCTCGACCTCGATCCCGTCGATGCTGATCTTTTTCAGGTTCGTCATCAGCCTACTCCGCTGCCATCGCGTTGCAGCCCCTGGATTTCCAAAGCTGCGCTTCTTTCAGATGGGACCAGCCGAAGGCATGATCCGTATCGCCGTGATCCCTCATGTGCTGCCACCGCGCCATGCCTTCGGCGGCCGTCGGGCGATGCCCCTCCGGCACCCACCAGAGCACCAGATTGCCATTGCCCACGGCATCATACCATTCGGCCTTGCGCGCGTAGAAGGCACGGTGAACCGTATTCCACACGAAATGTTCGAGCGCCCCGACGCTTTCCCAGACGGAAAGGGTCGAAGCCAGACGCGGATTGCCGCCAAGCGCGCCTTCAGGGGCGAGCTGCGCCTCTTCCATGTCCTCATCCGACAGGCGCCAGACGAAACCCGGCATCCCCTCGGCCAGGGCGTTCACCCGGTCGAGCGCAGTCACGAAATCCGCGATCCGGGGATCTTCCCAGTCGTGTTTCAGAACGCCGAAGTTGAACTCTGCCAGATGCATCTATTCTGCCGCCACCTGCGCGCAGCCATGGGTCTTCCATGCCTGCGCCTCTTTCAGCCAGGACCAGCCGAAAGCCCGGTCCGTATCGCCGTTCGCCTGAAGAAAGGCAAGCCGCTCAAGGGCTTCCTCCAGCGTGGGCCGATGGCCCTGCGGCACCCACCACATCACGAAATGCATCCGGCCCAGCACCTGAAACCACTCCGCCCGCCGCTCGTAGAAGGCGCGGTGGACGGTGTTCCAGACGAAATGCTCCAGCGTTTCCACGCTTTCCCAGACCGTGAGGTTGGAGACGAACTGCGCGTCCCCCCCGATCTTGGCTTCGGTATTGCCGGTTCCGGGCCGGCCGGACCCTTCCATCATCCACACGAAGCCCGGCATCCGTTTGCCCAGTCCGTTCACCCGGTCAAGCGCGCCCATGAACTCCGCCACGCGCGGATCGTCCGTGGGGGCCAGCAGGCGCCCCACGTTCAGTTCGGCGAGCTGATATCCGGGCCGTGCCGTCATTTCCACGACCTCAGCAGCGATCCGGCGAGCGTGCCTTTGGCGATCTCGTCCCGGCCGACCTTGCAATAGCTTTCCACATCACCGGGGACCGCGCCCGCAGCCTTGAGATAGGCGTCGGCCAGTCCCTTGATGCGGGCCTTCTCGGTCTTGTCCTTGAGGAAGGCCTTCACCTCGGCTTCGGAATACCCCTTGCCGCGGGCGTAATCCTCAAGCTCGTTCAGCTTTTGCAGCACCACGAACATCCTCGCCGAGATCGACGGGCATTGGGTGCGGATCACATCGCCCACGCGACCGGCCACGAGGCTGTCGTTGATGTGCTTTTCCTGATTGAGCGGCTCCAGCGCGAGCGCGGGGCCGGCCAGCATCAGGGTGGTGAGGGCGAGCGGAAGAAGTTTGACTTTCAGGCGTTTGGCTTTCACAGGGGCCTCCATGGCGTTGACTGCCCCCGTATCTGGGGCCGAACGCCTTGATATGCCATGACAAGCTGCGGCTTTGGGCGCTTTCCGGCCGGGGATGACATGATATGTCATACGCATCCCCCGTCAAAGCGCCAGCTTCCGCCAAGGAACTGGCCCATGGCGCGCGGGTCGAGCCGCTGGCCGCGGCCGGAGCAGAATTGCACCGCCACCTGTTTGGCAAGCGCGCCCTCGTCGTAACCAAAGGCCGGCTCCTGCCGCGAAATCCGCAGCTCCGCCCCGGTCAGGGTCGGTTGCAGATCGGCGAGATAGCCAACACCGGAGAGCCGCAGCTCCACCGGGCCGGAGGCCGCAAGCGGCATCGGCGCGGGATCAGCCCCGCAACCCGCCAGCAAAGCCAGCCCTATGATCGCCGCTGCGCGCACTTATTCCGCCGCCATCGCGCCCATGCGCCCGGTTTTCTTCGCCTTGATCCGGTCCTCGATCTCTTCGCGGAAGGCCCGCACGAGACCCTGGATCGGCCAGGCCGCCGCATCGCCGAGCGCGCAGATCGTATGGCCCTCGACCTGTTTGGTGACAGAGATCAGCATGTCGATCTCCTCCACCTCGGCCTCGCCGCGCACCAGACGGTCCATGACCCGCATCATCCAGCCGGTGCCTTCGCGGCAGGGCGTGCATTGGCCGCAGCTTTCGTGCTTGTAGAACTTCGACAGCCGCCAGATCGCCTTGATGACATCGGTGGACTGGTCCATCACGATCACCGCCGCCGTGCCGAGGCCGGAGCGCTGCTCGCGCAGCCAGTCGAAATCCATGATCGCATCATCGCATTGCGATTGGGTCAGCAGCGGCACGGAGGAGCCGCCGGGGATCACCGCCTTGAGGTTCTTCCAGCCGCCGCGCACGCCGCCGCAATGCTCTTCCAGCAACTGCTTCAGCGGGATCGACATGGCCTCTTCGACCACGCAGGGATTGTTCACATGGCCGGAGATGCCGAAAAGCTTGGTCCCGGCATTGTTCGGCCGGCCGAAGCCCGCGAACCATTCCGCCCCGCGCCGCAGGATCGTCGGGACGACAGCGATGGATTCCACGTTGTTCACCGTGGTCGGGCAGCCGTAAAGGCCCGAGCCGGCCGGGAACGGCG